>NZ_CP042241.1:600000-1200000 GCF_007833275.1 Salarchaeum sp. JOR-1
AGCGCGAGGAGCGCGGCGACCAGGAGGGGCTGGGACGGGGACGGTTCGACGGCGAGCACGACTCCCCAGAGCGCGGCGAGGTACAGGAGGCCGGCGACGCCGGCGACCGCGGGGAGGGCGGCGAGGCGGGGATGGTCGCGGAGCGCTCGCGCACTCCGGCGAGCGAACGAGAACCCGGTTTTCAGGCGGCTGAAGATACCCATAGCCGACGATACGTCAGGCGACGCGTAAGTCTTCCGCCGAGCTTCCAACAGATTAACGGCCGCTATCCACGATTTTTCCGCCATGAGTACGCTACGAGTCGCTGACGGACGGGTGCTCCGCCCCGACTTCTCGGTCGAACGCGCGGACGTGCTCGTCGACCAGGACGCCGGCGAGATTCTCGACGTGGGCGACGTATCGGACGGCGACGAGACCTTGGACGCCGAGGGCTGTCTGGTGATGCCAGGGTTGGTGAACGCGCACACGCACGCCGCGATGACGCTCCTGCGGGGGTACGCGGACGACAAGCCCCTCGACGCGTGGCTGCAGGAAGACATCTGGCCGGCGGAGGCCGAACTCACGACCGAGGACGTGCGTACCGGCACGGAACTCGCGCTCGTGGAGATGATTCGGGGCGGCGTGACGGCGTTCGCGGACATGTACTTCGAGGAACCCACGGTCGCGGAGACCGTCGCGGACGCGGGCGTTCGGGCCCGACTCGGCCACGGCGTCGTCACCGTCGGGAAGGACGACGAGGCGGCGCGTGCGGACAACGAGGAGAGCCTCTCGTTCGCCCGCGAGTACGACGGGTACGCCGACGGTCGCGTCCGCACGATGTACGCGCCGCACAGCCTCACCACCGTGGACGACGACCTCCTCGCGGAGTTCACGGCGGCGGCCCGCGAGGCGGGGGTTCCGCTGCACTTCCACGCGAACGAGACCGAAGGCGAGGTCGCCCCCATCGTCGAGTCCGAGGGCGAACGCCCGCTCGCGCACGCGGACGGGCTCGGGATGCTCACGGGCGACGACTTCCTCGCGCACGGCGTGCACGTGGACGCCGAGGAAATCGACCTGCTCGCGGCGCGCGACACCGCGGTCGTGCACTGTCCGGCGTCGAACATGAAACTCGCGTCCGGAATGGCGCCCGTCCAGCGGATGCGGGAGGCCGGCGTGACGGTCGCGCTCGGCACGGACGGCGCGGCGTCGAACAACGACCTCGACGTGTTCGACGAACTCCGGGACGCCGCGATGCTCGGGAAGCTCGCCGCCGAGGACGCGGCCGCCGTGCCCGCGGAAGCCGCCGTTGAGATGGCGACCGCGGGCGGCGCGGACGCGCTCGGATTCGACTCGGGCCGCGTCGCGGCGGGCGCGAACGCCGACCTCGCCGTCGTGGACTTCGACGCCCCGCACCTGACGCCCGTCCACGACCACGTCAGCCACCTCGCGTACGCCGTCCGCGGGAGCGACGTGCGTCACACCGTCTGCGACGGCCGCGTGCTCATGGAAGACCGCGACATCCGCACGCTCGACGAGGCCGACGTTCGGGCGCGCGCCGCCGACCGCGCCGCCGCACTCGCGGAACGCGCCGACTAACCCCGAATCCGGCGTTTTCGCCCGCAGTAAACGTTCGTGAACGGGTTTTCCACCGCGTTCGAACGGACTGAACGGGTCGAACGCTCATCCCCCCTTTTCTCCGTGCCGCCGGTACGGTGGGATGCGATGCGCTCGATGAAATTCACCGCCGCGCTCGTCGCGGCCATGACAGTACTCGCGGTATCGGTACCCGCAGTCGCCGGTGCAGCGGCGACCGGCGACCTGAGCGTCGGCGTCGACCAGCCCGACGCCGGGAGCGACGCGACCGTCACCGTGACGGCGAACGACACCGCGGTCGCGAACGCGACCGTGAACGTCACGGAGACGACGAACACCACGTACAACGGCACGGGGACGTACGAGACGGACGCGAACGGCACCGTCGTCCTCCCCGCGCCCGACACGAACGTCACCGTGGCGGTGACGGCGACGCACAACAACACCACCGCGTCCGCGACCGTGACCCTCCTCGCGGAGACGACCGCGAGCGAGAGCGGGGAGAACGAGACGGTCACCGAGGAGAGTCCGTTCGGCCAGCAGGTCGAACAGTTCATCGCCGCGATGTTCGGTGAAGACGCCGTCGACGGCCGCATCCTGGCGGACTTCGTCACGGCGAACAACCCGGGCGCTGACGACCGCCCCGACCACGCCGGCCCGCCCGAGGATCGGCCCGGTCACGACGACCGTGACGAAACCGACGACGTGAACGAGACGGCCGAGAACACCACGCAGGGCCCGCCCGAAGACCGCGGCCCCGATCGTGACGACGCGAGCGAGGACGCCGAACACGACGCGCAGGGCCCACCTGAAGACCGCGGCCCCGACCGCGAAGCGTCCGCGAGCGACGACGGCGACGAGGACGAGGACGGCGACGAGGACGAAGACAGCGAGGGCGGCGAAGACGACTCGAACGGCAACGGCAACGGCCGTGAGGGAGCGCCCGGCCGGAACTAACGCGGCCTTCGTAGCGCGCGAGTGAGCAGGCGGCCATCGGTCTTTTTCTGACGGCGGTCGAAGTAGGGGTGTCGCCGCGGTGCGGAAGCGACGGCTGGCCGTATCGGAACCACCGCCGCAGTCCGCCGTCTTCCACCCTCGCGCGGCTTCCTGCTTCGGTAGGGTTTTGGGTCGCGTGCGTGACGCATAGGTATGGAAACGGCCGCACCTATCAGCGAACGCGTCCCGGACGTGGACGCGAAACACGAGTCGGGCCGACAGAAGATCGACTGGGCCCGCGAACACATGCCGATTCTCTCCGCGCTCGAAGACGAGTTCACGGCGGAGCGTCCGCTCTCTGGAGAGGTCGTGGGAATGGCGCTGCACGTCGAGGCGAAGACGGCGGCGCTCGTCGAACTGCTCGCGGAGGGCGGCGCGGACGTCGCCATCACCGGCTGCAATCCGCTCTCGACGCACGACGACGTGAGCGTCGCGCTCGACGCCCACGAGAACATCACGTCGTACGCCGAGCACGGCATCGACGACACCGAGTACTACGAGGCCATCGACGCCGTCATCGACCACGAACCCACCATCACGGTGGACGACGGCGGCGACCTCGTCTTCCGCATCCACGAGGAGTATCCCGAGCTCGTGGAGTCAATCATCGGCGGCACGGAGGAGACGACAACCGGCGTTCACCGCCTCCGCGCGATGGACGCGGACGGCGCGCTCGACTACCCGATGTTCAACGTGAACGACACCCCGATGAAGCACCTCTTCGACAACGTGCACGGCACCGGGGAGTCCGCGCTCGCGAACATCGCCATGACCACGAACCTCTCCTGGGCGGGGAAGACGGTCGTCGTCGCCGGGTTCGGGTACTGCGGGCGCGGCGTCGCGAAGAAGGCCAGCGGACAGAACGCGCACGTCATCGTCACCGAAATCGACCCGCGGCGCGCGCTCGAAGCCCACATGGAGGGCTACGAGGTTACGAGCATGGACGACGCCGCCGGACGCGGCGACGTGTTCGTCACCACCACCGGAAACCGCGACGTCGTCACCGCCGACCACTTCGAGGACATGCAGGACGGCGTCGTGCTCGCGAACGCCGGGCACTTCGACGTGGAAATCAACCTCGAAGACCTCCGAGACCTCTCCGTGAACGAACGCGAGGTCCGAGAGGGCGTGCAGGAGTACGAGCTCACAGACGGCTCGCGCGTGAACGTGCTCGCCGAGGGCCGTCTCGTCAACCTCGCCAGCCCAGTCAGCCTCGGGCACCCGGTCGAAGTGATGGACCAGTCGTTCGGCGTGCAGGCCGTCTGCGTCCGCGAACTCGCCACGCACGGCGACAGCTACGAGGACGGGCTGCACGACGTGCCGGACGCGCTCGACCGCGAGGTCGCGGAACTCAAACTCGACGCAGAAGGCATCGAACTCGACGAGCTAACGGACGTCCAGCGCGAGTACATGGACTCCTGGCAGCACGGGACGTAAGCGGCGCTACTCCTCGCCGCGCACGACGTACCCGTACTTGAGGAGCGCGACGAACAGCGTCCCGCCGACGACGTTGCCAGCGGTCGCGAGCAACAGGAAGTCAGCGTAGGTGGAAACGCCAAACGCGGACGACGACAGGACGGCGGCGAGAACCTCGACATTCCCCGCGATGGAGTGCGGGAGGTGTGCGATGCCGATTCCCATTGTGACGAGCCAGACGAGGGCGATGCGCGCTATCGTGGAGTCCGCGGCGGTGATGAGCCAGGAGAGCAACCCCATCAGCCAGCCGGCAAGCACGCCGCCCATGAGGAGGACGAGCGGCGGATGCGCGACGAGCGGTCGCGCCAGCTGTTCGAACGCCGTGGGGTCGATGATGCCGTATGTGGGGGCAAGCACGACCATCGCCGCCGCGAACACCGCGCCAGCGAGGACGTTCCCGATGTAGACCAATCCCCAGAGGCGAGCGAGTTTTCGGACGGACGCGCGGCCGTCGAGAACCGGAAGAACGGCGAGCGTCGTGTGTTCGGTGAACAGTTCGGCCCGGCCGAGGATAACGAACACGAACCCGAACGTGTACGCGTTCGCCACGAGCAACCGCGTCACGGGTTCGGAGAGCGCACCACCCACGAGCGTGAGCACGACCGCCATGAAGAACGGCCCGAACCCGATGTCGAGGCCCGCTGAGATCGCGGACAGGAAGAGGGCTCCCGCGGGTCGTTCCAGCTCGTCCAACCCTTCCTCTATCTGTGCCGCGAGGATGTCCGTCTTCGACTTCTTGTCCAGCGGCGCGTCGCTCTCGCTCACTGTCCCGTCGTTCGGACGGACGGAAGAAAAACCGCGTGGCCACGGCGACACGTGTCGCTCTTTACACCGGGCACCCAACGGAGGGTATGGTGAAGAACCGGAAGGGCGACCGGCGGGAGCGCGAGCTCGTGAACCGCCTCGACGAGGCCGGGTTCGCGGTGATGCGCGCGCCGGCGTCCGGGAGCGCCACCCAGCGCGAACTCCCCGACGTGCTCGCGGGCGACGGCGAGAGTTTCTACGCCGTGGAGGCGAAATCGTCGTCGGGCGACCCGATCTATCTCACGGGCGAGGAAATCGAGGCGCTCGTGTACTTCTCGCGGAGCTTCGGCGCGCGCCCGAAGGTCGGCGCGCGCTTCGACCGCGAGGACTGGTACTTCTTCCACCCGCACGACCTCCACCGAACGGACGGCGGGAACTACCGCGTGAAGAAGGAGACGGCGCTCGACTCGGGCGAAACCATCGCCGACCTGAAAGCCGCGAGCGACGAAGGGGACGGCGCGCGAACCGTCCGCGAGGTTCTGAACGCGTTCGAGCAAGGCGCTATCTCCATCGAGGACGCCGTGGAACTACTCGACTAGGGGTTCGAGGCGGCTCCGCGGGAACGCGTACCGGGTGAGGTCGCTCGGCGTGAGGTCGTCGGGCGCGAGGGCGCGACTGATTGGGTAGAGGACTTCGACGACCACGTCCGTCTCGGGGTACGTGCGGTTGGTCGGGTAGTCGGCGACGGTGGTGTCCCAGCCGGGAACCGCGACTGCGTTCGCGCGGTCGCGGGTGGTTCGGGCGACGACGAGGAGGTCGCCGCGTTCGCGGTCGCGGACGAACCGACCGGTGTCGAGCGTGCACGGCTCGCAGTAGACGGGCGTGGGTTCGTCCTCGTCGACGTACACCGGGCGCTCGCAGTCCGCGCAGGCGTCCTCGCGCTGGCCGGGCGCGGGGACGCGACCGTCGGTCACGCCGATGGCGACCCGGCGGAGGTGTTTGCAGCGCGCGCGACGGTGCTGGTGGTCCGGGCACGTACACCGGCCCTCGGGGAGGTCGACGGTGTAGACGGTGTCGTACTCGGTGACGACGTCGTAGCAGCCGCCGCCGATGGCGGTGACGGCCATGCGTTCGGTTCGGGCGCGGTCGGCCCGCGTCCGCGTGGAGCCGCCGGGCGAGAGCGCGGTCGGTTCGCTGGTCGTGGTGCTGGTGGGTTTCGAAGGCACCATACGAGAGACGAGGGGCTCAGCGGCCCTAAACCGCTCAGTTCCGACGGACGTTTACGCGCTCGTTGGGGCGTCCGGGGCGGACAGGCGGCCGGTATCGGGCGTCGAGCGGTGGCCGCGCAACCGCGTGCGCTCGACGGCACGTGTCACGTCACACCCGCGGGTGGTCGCCCTATCCTATTTGAAGGTTGCCGAGTCGCGAGAATCGTGAAAAGCCGCGTTCGAAGCCCTTTTCATGCGTTCTCCGGAAGCGTTGGGTATGGCATTCGAGCGGGAGAAACTGGTGGAGGCCGCCTGGGCGTCGCTCGGCGTGGTCGTGTTCATCGCGGCGCTGGTCGGAACCGCGTCGATGAGCGGGGCGTCGCTTGGCCGTCAGGGAACGTTCGCGGTCATCGGAAGTCTCGTCCTCTTCCTCGTGTTGATGGGAGGGATCGGAGTCTACCTCTCGACGCGCGACTAAGTCTCGGACTGCTCGTTCTGCTCGCGCCAGTCGTCAAGTTCGTCCTCGTCGGCGTCGTCGAGTTTCGCCTCGTAGTAGGAGAGCGGGTGGCTGATGTGATCGCAGAGCGCGTCCGGGTTCACGCAGTCGCCGTACGACTTCATCGTCGCGCAGGCGGGCGCGGTGTACTCGGTGGGACTGCTCTCGCCCTGAATGTGATCGGTCTGGTAGCGCGTCATCTCCTCGCCGAACCCGGGGTTCACTTCGTATATCTGGACGATTTCGTCCGTGCTGAGGCCGATGTTCGCGAGAAACGCCGTGATGGCGAAGCGGCTGTGGTGGGGGAGGTGGTCGCCGCGCTGCACGCGTTCGAGGAGGTTCGTCATGCACGGCGGGAACAGTTCGGGGACGACGGTGTCGATATCTCGGGTGAGGTCGAGTTCGGAGAGCACGGTCTTCACCTCGGAGACGGCTTCGCCGAGTTCGCTCCCGATGGCGTCCGGCACGGAGAGCGGGAGGCCGTCGGCGACCCGGTCTTCGACGGCCTGCCGGAGCAGTTCGTCGAGTTCGAGGCCGCTCACGGGGACGAGGCCGTCGTCGAGGCGGCGATTCACGAGCCGCCAGTCCTCGCCGCGGATGCTGGAGGAGAGCAGGAGGTAGGTGGCGACGCCCACGTCGAACCCCTCCTCGGTGGAGGTGACGTGTTCGCGGAGGTCGAACTCGGCGAGCAGGTCGTCGCGTGAGACGCGGGCGTCAGTGCGGACGCTCGCGAGGTCGTCGTCGCTCGCGAAATCCGCTCGGAAGCGCTCGTACGCGGCGTTCGCCTCGCCCTGCGCGTACCGCCGGACGAGGATGTTCTCGTCCACGAGCGAGACGATGACGCGCGCCACCGGATACGAGAGGAGTTCGACGCGCGTGCTGTGCGCGGACTCCCCTATCTCGCGGTCGGTGACCGCCGTGGTGACGCGCTCCAGCGCGCGCTCCACGACCGCGTCGTCGTTCTGCACCACGTCCGCGAGGTTCACGCCGGCCTCCTGAACCGCCGTGCGGGCGCTCGCGAGGAACGGATAGCGGGCGTGGCGCGCGTCCATCTGTTCGCGTTCTCGTGCCGAACCCGAATAAACGCCGCGGATGGCGACCGAACCATCCAAACACCCGGCGCACGAACGCGAGGTGTGCAATTCGCTCCCGGTGCGCGACGGCTCGCGGCGTACGCGCTGGTCGCCGCGCTCCCGTTCGTCTTCGTTCCGTTCGGCCCCGCAGTCGTCCTGCTGGCGCCCGCGTTCGTTCTCTGGTTCCACCGCGACCCCGACCGCGACACGCCGGAATCCGGCGTCGTCGCGCCCGCGGACGGCACCGTCTCCGTGATTCGGGCGGACGACGACTGGCTCCGCGTCGGCGTGTACATGAGCGCCGCCGACGTGCACGTCAACCGCGCGCCCAAAGGCGGTTTTCTCGAACACGTCACGCACACGCCCGGCGCGCACAAGCCCGCGTTCTCGAAGGACTCCGAGAAGAACGAGCGCGTCACCTTCCAGTTCGGCGACCACGAGGTCGTGCTCATCGCGGGCGCGTTCGCCCGCCGCATCCACCCCAGTCGGGAACCCGGACAAGTCGTGGAGCGCGGCGACCGCATCGGCCACATCAGCTTCGGCAGTCGCGCGGACGTGAAACTCCCGCCGACGTACGAGGAATCCGAGTTGCTCGTCGAAGAAGGCGACACCGTCCGTGCGGGCGAGACGGTGCTGGTAGAAGAACAGTAGGAGACGCCTGGAGCGGCCGGGTGGTTAGTCGCTCTGAATTCTGGGCGCAAGCATGTAGGTTACGTTACCTTTCCCTTCGGCGAGGTCGAAGTGGAGTTTGACCGGGAACTCCTCGCCGAGTTCGGCCGTGATTTCCGCGTCCTTCGGGATTGCCTTGTTCATGTCCTTGAGGTAGTCGAGGCTGAACAGGCTGTGCGCGGGGCCGACTTCGAGGTCGATGAGGTCGTCCTCGTCGAGTTCGAGGTGGACGTCGTCCGTGTCGCCCTCCGCGTTCACGTAGAACAGTCCAGTGGTCTCGTCGACGCCGAGCGCGATGTGGTCGGAGACCATGTCGGCGGCGCGGACGGCGCGGTCGAGGTCGCGGCCCTCGATGACGACGGTGGCGGGGAGGTCGAGGTCGGGGAGGTCGGGCTCCTGGCGGATGCTGTCGGGGTCGATGAGCGCGAGCGTGTACTCGAGGCCCTCGATCTGGATGTGGAGTTTGCGGGTTTCCTCGTCGAGTTCGAGGTGGATGAGCTGGCCGGCGTCCGCCATCCCGGCGATGTCCTCCAGTCGGGAGAGGTTGACGCCGATGAGACCGCCGTCGGCGTCGTAGGACTCGAAGGCGTCGCTGGAGAGGTCGAGGTCGACCATGCCGACGTTGGCGGGGTCGACGGCGCGAATCGCGAGTCCGTCCTCGTTGAGGTGGATTTTGCATTCGTCCACCAGCACGCTCACGGCGTCGAGTGTAGTGCGGAGCGTGTCGGCGCTAATAATCGCCTTGAACATCTTATCAACGGGTAGGGCGAGGCGGCATAAAAAGGCACACGGTACGCGCGCGTGCGTGAAGCGCGTCGTGGGGCGGCGACGGGCGAACCGGCTTTGAGGCTGGCACGCGAACAGTCCGATATGGACACGCGAACGAAACTGAAACTAGTCGGTGGCGCTGTCGGCGCGGCGGCCGGCGCGCTGGGCGCGTGGACGCTCGCGGACGCGCTGGCGAAGGCGCGGGTCGAGCGCGTCGACTACACGCACGTCACCGACGTGGACGGCGTGGAACTCCGGCGGTACCCGGAGACCGTTCGAGTGGAGACCACCGCGCCCTCGGAGCGCACGGCGTTCCGCCGGCTCTATCGGTACATCGACGGCGCGAACGACGGCGGCGAGTCGGTGGCGATGACCACTCCGGTCGAGACCGGCGAGTCGGTGGCGATGACCGCGCCCGTCGAGACCGAGGCGTCCGACGGCGACGTGACGATGTCGTTCTTCCTCCCCGCGTCGTACACGCCGGAGACGGCGCCGGAGCCGTCAAGCGACGCCGTCTCGCTCGTCGTCGAACCCCCGAAAACGCTCGCGGTGCTGTCGTTCTCGTGGTGGACGCCCGGAGTCCGGGTGCGCAAGAAGGAATCCGAACTGCTGGACGCGCTCGAAGCGACCGACATCGAGACCGTGGGAGCGCCGGCGTTGCGGCGGTACGACGCGCCGTTCACGCCGCCGTTCCGCCGGACGAACGAGGTCGCAGTCGAGGTCGAGTCGGAGAGCGTGCGCCGATATCTCGCGGGCGAACGAAGCACGTAACCGCTCGCGGACTCATTCTCGGGTATGAGCGGGAAGGACGAGTACTACAACCGCGCGAAGCAGCAGGGGTATCGCGCCCGGTCGGCGTACAAGCTCAAGCAACTCGACCGGGAGCTCGAGCTCCTGCCGTACGGCGCGACCGTGGTCGATCTGGGGGCCGCCCCCGGGGGGTGGATGCAGGTCGCCGCGGAGGAGGTCGGAGCCGACGGCCGAATCGTCGGCGTGGACTTCCAGCGAATCGACGACATCGAGGACGCGTCCGCGACCGTGGAGACGGTGCGGGGCGACATGACAGAAGACGACACGAAAGCCGACGTCAGGGAGGTCGCGGGCGGCGACGTGGACGTGGTGCTCTCAGACATGGCGCCGAACATGACCGGCGAGTACAACCTCGATCAGGCGCGCTCGGTCTACCTCGCCCAGCAGGCGCTCGCGACGGCGCGCGACCTCCTCACGCCGGGCGGCCACTTCGCGGTGAAGGTGTTCGAGGGCCAGGACTTCGACGAGTTCGTGGACGACGTGCGGGAGTCCTTCAGTTTCGTTCGCGTCACCAGCCCCGACGCCTCCCGGGAGTCCTCCTCGGAGCTGTACGTCGTCGGGAAGAACTACGTGAACGCGCCCGTCGCCGCCGGCGACACCCTCACCGTCACCATCGAGGACGAGGGCGAGGAGGGCGACGGCATCGCGAAAGTCGAGGGGTTCACGGTGTTCGTCTCCGGCGCGAGCGAGGGGGACGAGGTCGACGTAGAAATCGAGGACGTGAAGCCGAACTACGCGTTCGCTTCCGAGACCTAGCGCCGGAAGTACGCGACCGTCCCGTACACGAACGGCGTGTCGGCGAACGCGATGGCGAGTTTCAGGACGTACTGACCGACGATGAGCGACGCGACCATCGAGAGTTCGTACGCGCTCCCGACGCCGAGGTAGGTCGGCGCGACGTAGAACGCCACCGAAACGAAGATGACGGTGTCGATGGCCTGACTCGTCGCCGTGGAGGCGATGTTGCGCAGCCAGAGGTACTTGCTATCCGTTCGGCGGCGGATCGCGTGGAAGACGTACACGTCCCAGTTCTGGCTCACGATGTACGCGAGCAGGCTGCCGGCGACGATGTTCGCGCTCGACCAGAGGACGCGGCTGAACTCGGCCTGGCCGACGCCGGAGAACGGCGCGATGGGCGCTTTGATCGTCGTCCAGACGAGCGCGAGCATCAGCAGCGTCATCCCGAACCCGACGTTCACCATCGTCTGCGCGGCGTTCCGGCCGTAGAGTTCCGAGTAGCAGTCGGAGGCGAAGAACGTGAGCGCGTACGCGAGCGCCGCGCCCGGCATCACGAGCGAACTCCCCGTGACGGGAATGCTGAACGGCAACTGGAACATGAGGAGTTTCGACGCGGTGAGCTGGCTCGTCACGAGCGCGGTCATGAAGACGCCAATGAGGACGACGCGGCCCGTCGCGAGCGGAGACTCGGTTCTACTCATCGTCGAGTCTCCCGTGGCGGGCGTCGATTTCGTCGAGCTGGTCGAGCGTCTTCCGGACGCAGGCGCGAAGCGCCTCGCTGCGGTTGACGAACTTTCCGTTCTCGCCGACGTGCGCGTCGAGGTCGTCGAGGAGCTCCTCGGGCACGTCCACGCTTATCTTGGGCATACCCGAGTATTCGAGAGGTATTACTTAGGCCGTGCGTTCCGGCAACGCGCGCCCGCCGCCGCGGCGGCCGCCGAGCGTGCCCACCCAGAGCACGCCGAGGCCGAGGAAGTACGCGGCGGAGAGCGGGACGCCGACGATGAGCATCGTGTACACGGTGTCGGGCGTGAGGAGCGCGCCGAGCGCGAAACTCACGAGCACGGCGACCCGCCAGCGCTCGCGCATCGTGTGGTAGGAGACGAGGCCGCCGGCGTGAAACAGCGCCATCGAAATGGGGACGTCCATCAGGAGGCCGATACCGGCGGTGGTGAGGAACACCATCCAGAGGAAGTTACTGATCCGGTAACTGATGACCATGTCGGCGCGGAGCGCGTCCGCGACGAGGTACGTGATCACGTTCGGGGCGACGAACAGGTAGCCGAGGACGCTCCCGACGGCGAGACCGCCGAAGACGCCGCCCGCCCAGACGGTGATGGTGCGGCGGTCGCCGGTGAGGATGCCGCGCTCCGCGAGCACCGGCCACGCGTAGTAGACGACGAGCGGGAGAGTAGCGATAGCGGCGGCGACAGCGCTCACCTTCGCCTCGAAGACGAGGGCCTCGACCGGATGGAGGGTGATGGGCCACTGCATTCCCGCGGCGGCGGATCCTGGGTCGGCGGCGGGGCCGGCGCTGGCGTTGCTCGCGGTTCGAAGATCAGCGGGCAGTCGGCCGATGAAGTCGTCGCGGAGCGTCGCGAGACCGCCGTAGTAGAGGAAGCCGAACGCCGCGACGAGCACGCTCATGAACACCGCGGCGATGCGGAACGCGCGCCCGCGGAGCGCGCCGAGCACGGCGAGGATGTCCTCGTAGTACCCGCCCACGTCGTCCTCCGTCGTCTCGTCCTCGGTGAACGCGTCCAGCATCCCCGCCGTGCGCTTCGTGACGGTGCCGGCTTCCTCCTCCGCGGCGTCAGCCTCCGCGGCCTGTTCCTCGCGCTCGTCCGCGGCGTCGTCGAAGCGGTCGAGGATGGCCTGCGCCTTCTCGTCGTCGCCGTCGTCGATGGCGGTGCGGGCGGCGGCGAGCGCGTCCTCCTCGTCCATCGCGACGAACCGCTCCTCGGGGGCGGCGCGAACGCCCGCTGCGTCCAGCACGTCGAGGTTCAGGTTCTCCGGTTCCCGCGCCCGCCCGCCGTACACCGCTGCCTCGGCGGACGCCGCCCGCTCGATGGCGACGAACGCGACGTACGCGAGCGCGCCGACCAGCGCGAGCGCGCCGACCGCGAGTCCGACGGGGAGCGGGTCGTACTGCGGCAGGAGGTAGGCTTGCGGGTAGGCCGTCCCGACGAGCGTCTCGTTCACGCGCTCGACGACGCCGTAGCGGTACGCGCCGTACCCGAGCGCGAACCCGACGACGGCGACGGCGAGCGGGACGTTCCAGCGCGCGCGGAGGACGCCGAGCACGTCGATGCGTTCGCTCCCGCGCTTCGCGGTGACGACTATCTTCGTGACGTAGAGGCTAACGCCGTACAGAAAGCAGAGCGGGAGCGCCCACAGGATCTGCGTGAAGGGGTCGGGCGGCGAGAACACCGCGCCGAACGTGAAGATGCCGACGACGGCGTACTTCCACTTGTCGCGGAACGTCTCGTAGGGGACGATTTCGGCGTACGCGAGCGCGGACATCACGAGCGGGAGCTGGGCCGCGAGCCCGAAGGACACCGCGAGCATCAGGATGAACTCCGTCCACATCACGATGGAGTACATCGGCGCGAGGCCGGCCTTCACGGCGTAGTCGGCGAGGAAGTAGAAGACGATGGGGAAGAAGAGGCCGTAGGCGTACGCCACGCCGAGCGCGAACAGGAGGACGGCGGCCACGCCGAGCACGGCGAGGTGCCAGAGTTTCACCTCCAAGTCCGGGACGATACCGCGCTCCTTCAGGGGTTCGCGGGCGTGGTAGAGGAGGGGCGGGACGGTGGCGAGCACGCCGGCCACCAGCCCGATTTTCACCTGCATCAGGATGACGTCGAACGGCGTCTGCGTGATGATGCGGGCCTCGGTCGCGAGGAGGTCGGCGCGGAGTTGCGGCCAGATGACCAGCCGCATCGCGAGCACGCCGCCGAGCAGGCCGACGACGAAGAAGACGAACGCGACCTGGAGTTTCTTCTGGAGCGTGCGGAGCGTGACGCCGATGGTCTCGCGGCCGACGCCGACAGCGCGCGCTGCGTCCTCACGTACGCCGCCCGAACTACTCATTCCCTTGCGGGTAGCCGACTGCGAGTTATCAATCTTCTCGTCTGGGCTACGAAGTAAAAAGCCTATAACGCGGGACGCGCGTATCTCCGCCAACGAATGGGTGACGGCGAGGGCTCGAACGCCGGCGACGAGGACACGGGGCGGCGTCCCGGCGCAGATGTTCCGGTCGGAGACCACGACTCGGACGCCGAGCCGCAGCTCCCGAAACCCGGAGACGACACCGCGCCGTCCAGCGACGCTGCCGACGAAACGGACGGCGACGCGACGGACGTGACGCCCGCGGTCAGGCGGGTCGCGCCGACGCCGGCGGTCGAACGCGTCTCGGGCGGCGACCACGAGGCAGACGCGACCGACGCGGGGCCGACGCTCGCTGACACCGAGCGGTCGCTCGGAGACGACGAGACAGTGGCGAGCGACGAGGCGTTCCCCCCGATGCCCGCGGGGGAGGCGGACGGCGTAGCGCCGGTCGACGGGGCGACGGAGAGCGTGGGCGGCGTGCAGGGCCCGGCGACGGACGAGGAGTTGCCGCTCGCCGACCACGTGGAGGAGATGGTGAAGCGCCTCGCAATCGTGGTCTCCATCGCGGGCCTCGTCAGCATCGCCGTCTGGCCGCTCGGCGAGGAGATCATCAACCACCTCTGGTACGCCGTCATTCCGGCGACGCCGCCCGCGCCCACCGGAAGCGCGGGCCGCGGCGCGCCCCACCTGTACCAGCCGCTCGAACTCCTCATCACCCAGTTCAAGGTCGCGAGCCTCGCCGGCTTGATCGCCGCCCTCCCCGTGTTCGTCTACCAGACGTACGCGTTCATGCGCCCCGGCCTCTACCCGAACGAACGCCGGTACTACCTCGCCGCCGTCCCGATGAGCCTCGTGCTCGCCGTGCTCGGCCTCACGTTCGCGTACTTCGTCGTCCTCCCCGCCGTCTTCGGCTACTTCTACAACTACAGCCAGCCCGTCGCCGACATCGCGTTCGCGCTCTCCGACACCTTCAACCTCATCCTCATCCTCATGGGCTACCTCGCCGTCGTCTTCCAGATCCCCCTCTTCATCATGCTCGCCATCATGATGGGCATCACGACCCGCAGGTGGCTCGAAAACCGCCGCCTCCTCTTCTGGGGCGGCTTCCTCGGCGTCTCCTTCCTCTTCACGCCCGACCCGACCGGCGTCGCCCCCATCCTCGTCGCCGTCACCATGGTCGTCCTGTTCGAGGGAACGCTGGGCGTGCTCCGCTGGACCGGGAACTGAGGCAAGGTTTTTCCGGTGGGGCGAGTAGAGAGTTGTCGAATGGAACTGGAGGACGTGCCGGGCGTCGGCGCGAAGACGGCGGAGGCGCTCCGCGAGCTGGACGACCCGGAGGGCGCGCTCGAACGCGGAGACGTGGCCGCCGTCGCGGGCGCGCCCGGCATCAGCGAGGGGCGGGCGGCGCGCGTCGTTCGGGGGGCGATTCGCGCGCGCCACGACGACCCGGGCGGCTTCCTCGCGACCGACCGCGCCCGCGAACTCTACGAGGACGCGCTCGCGCTCCTGACGGAGCGCGCGGTGACGACGTACGGCGAGAAGCGCCTGCGGACGCTGTACCCCTCGCGGAGTCCCGACCGTATCGCGGAAGTCCGAGAGTTCGTGGAGAGGGCGCGGTCGCGGGAGGTCGAGGATGGCGTGCTGGACGCGCTCGCGGGCGTCGAACCGCTCAGTGAGCCGGAGGGCGTGCGGGTGCGCGACAGGTGTCTGGCGACGACGGACGCGGAGACGTACAGCGAGGCGCAGGAGCGGGTTCCTGAGGTGAGCGTGGAGATCGTCGAGGACGCCCGGGGGCTCGCGGAACTCGCGCGCGGCTACTCGACCGTGGTCGCGCTGGACGAGGCGTTCGCGGGCGTGGACGTGGAGGGCGACGTGCGCGTCGAACCGGACGCGCTGGAGGATCCCGCGGAGGTGGTGCCGGAGCGCGCGCTCGCGTTCTTCGCGGAGAACCGCGACCGCCTGGAAGCCGCGGTGGCGGTGCATCGACGGAGCAGTCTCAGTCCGCCGCTCGACCTCGACACGCTGGAGGGCGCGCTCGCCCGCCTCGAAGCGGACGGGAGCGTCGCGGGCGACGGCGAACTCGACCGGCTCACGGACGCCGTGAACGATTTGGATGCGGCCGTCTCGACCGCCGAATCGGTGGCGAACGACCGGCTCCGGGGGGCGATTCAGGAGCGGGACGTGACCATCGAGGGCGCGGATTTGCTGTCGCTCGTGGAGCGCGGCGCGGGCGTGGACTCCCTGCTCTCGCGCGAACTCGCCGACGAGTTCGACGCGGCGGTCGGGGCGGCGCGCGACCACCTCGTGGACGCGCTCGATCTGACGGAGGGCGAGGCGAGCATCGCCCGCCAGGCCTTCGCGGACGACCCGACGTTTCCCGTGGAGCGCGAGGAGGACGCCGTCGCGCGGCTTCGAGAGGAACTCGCGGCCGCGCGCGACCGGCGGGCGGCGCGGCGCAAGCGCGAACTCGCCGCGGACCTCGCGGACGCCCGCGGGGACGCGACGGCGCTCGTGCGGGCGGCGCTCGAACTCGACGTGGAACTCGCCGTCGCGCGGTTCTGCGACGACTTCGACTGCACGACGCCGGAGCGCGCGGGCGACGGGTTCGACATCGAGGGCGGGCGCTCCCCCCTGCTCGACGTGCCCTTCGAGGACGTGGAGCCAGTGGATTACGGCGCGGACGGCGTCGCGCTCCTCTCCGGCGTGAACTCCGGCGGGAAGACGAGCACGCTCGACCTCGTCGCCACGGTCGTCGTGCTCGCGCACATGGGCCTCCCCGTCCCCGCGGAGTCCGCGCGCGTGCCCGAGGTCGAGGAACTGCACTACTACGCGAAGTCCCAGGGGACGCTCGACGCGGGCGCGTTCGAGGCGACGCTCCGCGATTTCGGCCGGCTCGCAACCGGGGCGTCCGACGCGACGACGCTGGTGCTGGTGGACGAACTGGAGTCCATCACGGAACCCGGGGCGTCCGCGAAAATCATCGCGGGCATCCTCGAAGCCCTGGACGACGCGGGCGCGAGCGGCGTGTTCGTCAGCCACCTCGCGGGCGAGATACGGGACGCCTGCGGGTTCGACGTGACCGTGGACGGCATTCAGGCCGTCGGGCTGGAGGACGGCGAACTCGTCGTGGACCGCTCGCCCGTGAAAGACCACCTCGCGCGCTCGACCCCCGAACTCATCGTGGAGAAACTCGCGGACGGCGACGAGGGAAGCGACCGCGAACGCGCGTTCTACCGGCGCTTACTGGAGAAGTTCTGAACGGCGACGGGGACGCCCGCCTATCGCCGTCGCGCGATAGCGATACCGCCGACGAGCGCGAGGAGTGCGAACAACCCCGTGAAGAGCGCCGCCAGTACGCCGTTCTGCAAACTGAACGAGTGGCGACTACCCATCATGTGCCATCGAATCCACTGACCGGTCATCGTGAAGGAAACCGCGAACCCGGCAGTCCCGAGGACGACGAACGCCGCAGCCCTGAGCGTGGATCGAGACGGGAGGAGGGTCATTAGTGAGAATCACCGCATCCGTTCTGCACCAACAGATACACACGGGAACCTGAAGTGCCAGACATACCACACCCAACAAACCCATATTTCATAAATCTTTTACAGCGTGCAGAGAAGGGAGCGCTCAATAGAGAACGGGAGTGACGCAACGGGCCGTTTTTCTCGACCTGCAGTACTGTTAAGTGGACTGCGGCGAATCTCTCGCGTGATGGCCGAGGACCCCGAGGAGGGGATGCTGTCGTGGGACGAGACGGTGTTCCGCGACGAACACGTCTTCGAGATCGACTACGTCCCCGAGGTGTTCCGGCACCGCGAATCCCAGCTTCAGACCCTCCAGTACGCGCTCCGGCCGGCGGTTCGCGGGAATCGCCCGCTGAACGCGATGGTGCGGGGGCCGCCCGGCACGGGGAAGACGACGGCGGTGCAGAAGCTGTTCGGCGAGCTCGGCGCGCAGACCGGCGTCCGAACGGTGCGAGTGAACTGCCAGCACGACTCGACGCGGTACGCGGTGTTCAGCCGTATCTTCGAGGCGATTTTCGACTACGAACCGCCCTCCTCCGGTATCTCGTTCAAGAAGCTGTTCAATCAGGTGACGGACAAGCTCGTGGAGCGCGAGGAGGTTCTCGTGGTGGCGCTTGACGACGTGAACTACCTGTTCTACGAGAACGAGGCGTCGGACACGCTCTACTCGCTGCTGCGGGCGCACGAGACGCACGCCGGCGCGAAAGTCGGCGTCATCCTCGTCTCCTCCGACCTCGACCTGAACGTCATCGAGGAACTCGACGGCCGCGTGCAGTCCGTCTTCCGTCCCGAGGAAGCCTACTTCCCCGTCTACGACCGCACCGAGATCGCGAGCATCCTCGGCGACCGCGTGAAAGCCGGGTTCCGCGACGGTGCGGTCTCCACCGAACTCCTCGACCGCGTGTCCGAGTTCACGGCGGACGCGGGCGACCTCCGCGTCGGCATCGACCTCCTCCGGCGCGCCGGCCTGCACGCGGAGATGCGCGCGAGCCCCGTCGTCGAGGAGGAGGACGTAGAGGCGGTCTCGGAGGAGGCGAAACACCTCCACCTCGCGCGCCGGCTCGACGGCCTCACGGAGAACGAGCGCGCGCTGATAGAGGTCGTCGCCGACCACGACGGCGAGCGGGCGGGCGACGTGTACGAGGCCTTCTCGGAACGCACGGGACTCGGGTACACGCGGTACACTGAAATCGTGAACAAGCTCGACCAGCTCGACCTCATCCGCGCGGAGTACGAGAGCCTGGAGGGACGCGGCCGGTCGCGGGTGCTGAGCCTCGAACACGACCCGGACGCGGTTCGCGAACGGTTGTAGTGAGTGTTTTCCGGTCGGCGGCCGACCACACAGGTATGAGCGATACCCAGGAGATGAAGCGGCGCGCCGGCGAGTCCGCGGCCGACCTCGTGGAGGACGGAATGGTCGTCGGTCTCGGCACGGGAAGCACGGCCGCGGCGGCGATTCGCGCGCTCGGCGACCGCGTCGATTCCGGACTGGACGTCGCGGGCGTCCCGACCTCGTATCAGTCCCGCGAACTCGCGCGGGAGGCCGGCGTCCCCCTCACGACGCTCGCCGACGTGGAGACACTGGACATCGCCATCGACGGCGCAGACCAGATTTCGGGGTCCGACCTCGTGAAGGGCGGCGGCGCGGCGCACGCCCGCGAGAAGTACGTGGACGCCGCCGCGGAGCGCTTCGTCGTCGTCGCCGACCCCTCGAAGACGGCATCCGTCCTCGACCACCCCGTGCCCGTGGAGGTGCTGCCGGACGCGAAACCCGTCGTCGCCGACACCGTCCGCAACCTCGGCGCGGAACCGGCTCTCAGGGAGGCCGAGCGGAAGGACGGCCCGGTCGTCACCGACAACGGCAACCTCGTGTTGGACTGCGACTTCGGCGAACTCTCGAACCCCGGTGCGACCGCGCTCGACCTCGACGCGGTTCCGGGAATCGTCGAACACGGCGTGTTCCCGTCGATGGCGGACGAAGTGCACCTGGGAACCGACGACGGCGTGACGGTCGAGTACCCGTAGCCCGGGCTACGCGGCGCGAAAAATACGGAAAGAACGAAGCCTGTTTAGAGGTCTCGCGGCTGAACGGTCTTGCGACCGTTCTCCTCGGCGCGGCGGGCCGCGTCGGCGAGGATCTCCTCGACTTCCTCGTCGAGGGCGTCGTAGAAGTCCGAAGCAACGTTCTTGTCGTCCAGCGCTTCCTTCACTGCGGCTTTGACGATGAGGTCTGCCATACACGCCGTTTTTCCCCGCCCCGATTAATAAGGCTTCCCATAAGGATACGGCCACACCGGCCTCACTGGGGCGATTTACGCCCGATTTGACCCCATTGACCCCACCGGATATACCTCTGTCGTCCGGACGCCGAAAACGGAAACCCTCAAGCCCGCGGCACGCGGCGACTCGGCCGTGTCCCACTACGTCTACGTGCTCGAATGCGCCGACGGCACGTACTACACGGGCTACACGACCGACGTGGAGCGCCGCGTCGCCGAACACGACGCCGGCGACGGCGCGAAGTACACCCGCGGCCGCACCCCCGTCACCCTCCGGCACGTCGAGGAGTACGACACGAGATCCGGCGCGATGAGCCGCGAGTACGAGATAAAACAGCTCTCGCGGCGGCAGAAAGAGCGACTGGTGGAGTGACGGCGGTGGGGGTGCAGGAAGCGAGGCGTTTTACGGGGGTGGCGGCGACACTCCGAGTATGGACGAGATCGCGTTCGGAACCGACGGCTGGCGGGATACGCTGGACGTGTTCACGGACGACCGAGTGCGGATGGTCGCGCAGGGCGTCGCCACCTACCTCGACGAGGCGGGGCGGAGCGGAGAGACGGTCGCGGTGGGGTACGACGCGCGGGAGACGTCCGGGGGGTTCGCGGACGAGGTGGCGCGGGTGTTGGCGGCGAACGGCTTCGACGTGTTGCTGCCGGAGCGGGACTGCCCGACGCCACTGGTGGCGCACGCCATCGTGGAGCGCGACCTCGCGGGCGCGGTGGTCATCACGGCCTCTCACAATCCGCCCGAGTACAACGGCGTGAAGTTCATCCCGGCGGACGGCGCGCCCGCCCTCCCCGAGGTCACGGAGGCTATCGAGTCACACCTGGACGAGCCGACGGTGACGCCCGAGGCCGACTGGGGGGACATCGAGGAAGCGGACTTCGTGAGCCGGCATCGCGAACACGCGCTCGGACTCGTGGACGCCGACCTCTCGGGGCTGACCGTGGTGTACGACGCGATGCACGGGAGCGGGCGCGGCGTCACCGACGAACTGCTGCGCGCGGCGGGCGCGGACGTCGTGTCGCTCCGTGACGAGCGCGACCCCGAGTTCGGCGGAACGCCGCCGGAACCCGACTCCGCGAACCTCGAAGGCCTCGAGATCGCCGTGGACGAGTACGACGCGGATCTCGGCGTCGCGAACGACGGGGACGCCGACCGCGTCGCCGCCGTGGCGCCCGACCGCGGCTACCTCGACGGGAACCAGTTCTTCGCCCTGCTCTACGACTACCTCCTCGAAACCCGCTCGGGGCCGGCGGTGCGCACGGTGTCCACGACGTTCCTCGTGGATCGCATCGCGGAGGCGCACGACGCCGAAGTCGTGGAGACGCCGGTCGGGTTCAAGTGGGTCGCCGAGGCGATGGGCGAGCACGACGCGCTGGTCGGCGGCGAGGAGTCCGGCGGGTACTCCGTCCGCGGGCACGTCCGGGAGAAGGACGGCGTGCTGATGGCGCTGTACGCCGCTGCGGCCGCCGCAACGGAGGGCGGTATCGAGGCGCGCCTCGACCGCATCAGCGAGCGGTACGGCGACATCCATCAGGAGAAGACGAGCGTCGACTGCCTCGAGGAGCGCAAACAGCCCGTGCTCCGCGAGCTCGCCGACCGCCTCCCCGAGACGGTGGCGGGCGAGCGCGTGGAGCGCGTGAGCGACGCGGACGGCTTCAAAATCCTGCTCGAAGACGGCTCGTGGTTGCTCGTTCGGCCGTCGGGAACCGAGCCGAAGATGCGCGTGTACGCGGAGGCGGGGAGTCAGAAGCGCGTCGAGGAGCTGCTCGTCGCGGGCCGCGACCTCGTCGAACCGCTCATTTGAGCACGCCTCGACAGCGTTCTCCCCGTTCCTCGATGTCGAACCCGAGCGACGCGTAGAACGGTCGCACGCCGGGGCGGAAGTCGGCGGTGAGCGGCCGCCAGCGGTCGGCAGCGAGTTCGACGAGGCGAGAGCCGATGCCGCTGTCCCGGCGCGCCCGGCGGACCGCGACAGCCTCGATGTGCGCGCCCGTCTCCCGGGGAGTGGTGAGGAGCGCGCCGACGATGCGCCGGTCGTCGTCCGCGACGAGCACGCCGCCCGCCGCGATGCGCCGCTGGACGGTTTCGCTCTCCACGTCGAGCATCGCGCCGTCCAGCACCCGCATCACGCCGAGGTGGTCGCGGGCGGACGCGGGTCTACCGTCGACCGCCACGGATGAGCCGGAGAACCTTCACGTAGTCCGTTTCGACGGGCTGGTCTTCCGGGACGGGCCGGCCGTCCACCATCACCGACACCTCGTGCGGGCTGAGGTCGACGCGGTCGAGGAGGTCGGCGTACGTCGCGTCCGAAACGTCGACCTCGTGGGTGGCGTCGCCCACGACCTCGACCGTCACGTGCATACCCGGATTAGGCCGTGGGCTCGTTTGAGGGTGTCGCGTCCGCGTCACCGTTGCGGCGGTCGCGGCGGTTACGGTACGCCCCGACGAGCGCGCGGACGAGCGCGCCGACACCGACGAGGAGAACGGCGAGCTGGACGAGACCGCCGACAAGCGGCGCGAGGTCGAGCGCCGCGACGAGGAGGACGCCGACGAGGAGGGCGATCCAGCGGTTCTCCATCTCGCGGATGGAGAGGACGTACCGGCCGAGCGTGTAGTTCCCGGCGACGAACCCGACGGTGAGGAGGACGGCGTACGCGACGAACCCGAGAATCGTAACGGGGATTCCGATGAGCGTGAACGCGATGAGGACGAGCGTGATGGGGGCGAAGACGAGGAAGCCGAGGCCGGAGAGCGCGGAGCGGCCGGGCGCGTCGACGGCGGCGTCCGCGACCCGGTCGGTGAAGCCGGGGAGGACGGCGACGAGGAGCGCGCCGACGACGAGCGTGGAGACGACACCGGAGAGCGCGCCGACCCAATCGGGAATCGAGGGGAACGGCCCGACCCCGAACGAGTCCTGAACGACGCCGCCCGCGACAGTCGCACCGGGCGCGCGGACGAGGTCGCCGTCGTAGGAGAGCGTGCCCGCGACGACGGCGGTGTCGGTGAGCGTGACGGTGTCCGCGGCGGCGTTCACGTCGCCGCCGACCCGTCCGGCGATGGTGACCGCGCCGCCGGCGGCGGTGAGGTCGCCCCGGACGACGCCGCCGTCGTCGATTTCGACCGTCCCGCCAAGCGCGGTGACGTCGCCCGTGACGGTGCCGTAGACGACCACAGTACCGCCGAGCGCCGTCACGTCGCCGTCGACCGTGCCGTGGACGACGACCGACCCGCCGAACGCGGTGAGGCCGTCGACCGTCTCGTTCTCGCCGACGACGACCGAGTCACCCGCGCGGGTGTCCGCGGCGGCGCTCCCGGGAACGACCGCGAGGGCGAGCGCGACCACCACGAGGAGGGCCAGCAGGCGCTGTGTGCGTACCATACCGGAGAGACGTCGCGCGACGGCATAAGCGTTCGTCGCGCGACAGGACTGCCGGGTGTTCGCACGCGCCCCACGGGGGTCTCGCGGAACTTAAGGCGCGCCCGCGCCTCGGTTGCGACATGAGTGAGAGCGCGGGCCGCCAGGAGATCTGGGTCGAGAAGTACCGACCCGAGCGCCTGGAGGACGTCGTCGGCCACGAGAACATCATCTCCCGCATCGAGAGCTACGTCAAACAGAACGACCTCCCCCACCTTCTGTTCGCCGGGCCGGCGGGCGTCGGGAAGACGGCAACAAGTGTCAGTATTGCGAAAGAAGTCTACGGTGAGGATTGGCGGGAGAACTTCCTCGAACTCAACGCCAGCGACGAGCGAGGCATCGACGTGGTGCGCGACCGCATCAAGAACTTCGCGCGCACGAGCTTCGGCGGCCACGACTACCGCATCATCTTCCTCGACGAGGCGGACGCGCTGTGTGTTCCACCTGGAACCGAGGTAGTCACCGGGTATCCCTCGTCTCCTGAAGTGAAACCAATCGAGGAAGTGGCAGAGGAAGGCGAGCCGATGCCCTCGGTGGATTTCGAGACGAACGAGATACAGTCCGACGAGGGGCAGCTCGTCGATTCGGGGGTCGCGGACTTCTTCGAGGTGGAACTCGACGACGGGAGGGAGATACTCGCCAGTGCGACGCACCCGTTCTTCGTGGTCGGGGAGGACGACGAACTCGTCGAGCGCGAACTCCGCGAATTACAGGCGGGTGACCAGATTGCCGACTTCAGAGACGACATCGGGGTGTCCCGCTGTGAGGTCTGTGACGACTGGACCGCTGGCAGGTTCTGCTCCATCGAGTGCAAGAACGAGGGACACAGTCGCGAGATGGCGGGTGACGGGAACCCGATGTACGGGACCGAATGGTCGGAAGAGCGCCGTGAGAAAATAGTTGAGAAGCTCTCCGATGGCCGTTTCGCCGGCGAGAACAACCCAAACTACGGGGGGGAGTTCCACGGCGTCTCCATCTGGAGCATGGACGAGGAGAGCGTACAGGAGTTCGTCGAAGCGATAAGCCAACAGCGCTCGGGAACCTCCTGGGAAGAGTGGGTCGTCGAAGCCGACGCGGAGGCGGTGAAAGAGCAGATAGGGCAGGCGTCGTCCCAGTGGTGGAGCGAACTAGACGAGGAAAAGAGAGCGAAAATTAACGAGAAGCGTGTCGAGAATACCGAGTATCCGGTCTGTGACATCACGGGCGACGACAATCCGATGCGCGACCCGGAGGTCGCCGAGAAAGTCTCCGAATCCCTCATAGGACACGAACCGACGGGGCCGAAAGTCGAGTACGTCGACGAACTCGGCCACTACGTTCGGTCGCAGTGGGAGTACGAGGTCGCAACGGCCCTGGACGATGCTGGCGTCGAGTACGAGTACGAGCCGGCGTTCGAACTCTCTGAGTCCGTGTATTACCCCGACTTCCTCGTCGACGACACCGTCATCGAAGTGAAAGGCGTCGCGGAACTCTGGGGTCGAGTCGGGAAGGTCGAGGAGTTCATGGAGCGATACGGTGACGAGTACGAGTTCGTCGTCGTGGGTGACGGTGACCTCCCGAACGATAAGCACTTCGAAAAAGACGAGTTCGAGCCACAAGCCGTCTCAGATGGAGGGAGAGAGCCTGTCTCGACTGCTCGGATACGCAGTATCGAGTACAGCCATCGCGGGAAGGCGTACAACATCAGTATGGAGGGGACGCCGAACTTCATGCTCGGAAACGGGGTGTTGACCCACAATACCGACGACGCGCAGTCCGCGCTCCGCCGGACGATGGAGCAGTTCTCGAACAACACTCGCTTCATCCTCTCCTGTAACTACAGTTCGCAGATTATCGACCCGATTCAGTCGCGGTGTGCGGTGTTCCGGTTCAGCCAGCTCAGCGACGACGCCGTCGCCGCGCAGATACGGAACATCGCCGAACGGGAGGGGATCGAGTACACCGACGCCGGCGTGGACGCGCTCGTGTACGCCGCGGACGGCGACATGCGCCGCGCGATCAACAGCCTGCAGGCCGCCGCCGCGACCGGCGAACGCGTCGAGGAGGACGTCGTCTACGGCATCACCGCGACCGCGCGCCCCGAGGAGATCGAGGAGATGGTCACCTCGGCAATCACCGGCGACTTCGTCGCCGCTCGCAGCGTCCTCGACGAGATGCTCACCGAGCGCGGCCTCGCCGGCGGCGACATCATCGACCAGCTCCACCGCTCCGTCTGGGAGTTCGACCTCGAAGAGGAGGCCGCCGTCCGCCTCATGGATCGCGTGGGCGAAGCCGACTACCGAATCGCCGAAGGCGCTAACGAACAAGTCCAGCTCGAAGCCTTGCTGGCGTCCGTCGCGCTCGAAAACTGACGTTTTTAGCGGGTAGTCACGACGGTCGCTGAGCGGGTCTTCGGGGGCGGAGGGACGTCACCGGAGAGGGCTTCGAGCAGTCGGCGACGAAGCCGACGGGCCGGGAACCGGTCTCGTAGTCGACGGTAACGGTGACGCCGCCCACAGTATCGTCGGCGTCGCGGAGGTGAGACTGCGGCGGATATCGAAGAGGAGGCGTTCGCGGACGAGGGCTCGCGGAAGGGCGTCGCGGTAAGAGAACGACACCGCCCCGCCCTACGCGGAGACGAGGCGGCGAGGGCTGCGGGTCAGTTCAGTCGGTAGAACTCGTAGTTGAGGAAGGCGGCGAAGGACACCCAGGCGAGGTAGGGGACGAGGAGGAGCGCGGCGGTCCGGTTCACCCGGGAGAACGCGGCGATGGTGGCGACGATGAGCGTCCAGAGGGCGGCGATGACGGCGAGGCCGCCCGCGATGTTTTCACCGCCGAAGAAGACGAGCGTCCACGCGACGTTGAGGACGTACTGCGCGACGAACAGGCCGAACGCGACGGTTCGCTCCCGGCCGCGGCCGTCGCGGAGGACGAGGTAGACGCCGACGCCGAGCAGGAAGAAGAGCGTCGTCCAGACGGGGCCGAACACCCAGTTCGGCGGCGCGAACGCGGGCCTGACGAGCGTCGCGTACCACGACCCGCTGCCGGTCGCGGTGACGAGCGCTGGCGCGGCCCCGACGGCTTCGCAGACCAGGATGGCGAGCGCGAGTCCGGGGATGTCGTCACGGGAGAACATACGTCCCCGTTGGCGCGCATCCCCCTAAGTTACGCGGCGAGTACGTCCGGCAGGTCGCCGGGGAGGTCGTCGCGGGCGTGCGGCGCGAAGAAGTCCGGGTCGGGGCCGACGGGGACGCGGCGCTTCGGGTTGATGTCGCCGTGGCTCCGGTAGTAGTGCTGTTTCACGTGCCACATGTCGCAGGTCTCCTGGACGCCGGGGAGCTGGCAGAGTTCGCGGAGGTAGCTCCAGAGCGCGTCGTAGTCGGTGATTTGGCGGTAGTTGCACTTGAAGTGGGTGTGGTAGACCTCGTCGAACCGGTAGAGTGTGGTGAACATGCAGACGTCCGCGAGCGTGAGCGAGTCCCCGACGAGGAAGCGCTGGTCTGCGAGGCGGGCGTCGTACTCGGAGAGGGCGTCGAAGAGGTCGCGGACGGCGTCGTCGTACGCGTCCTGGCTGTCGGCGAACCCGGCGCGGTAGACGCCGTTGTTGATGCGGGGATAGATGTCGTCGATGACGTCGTCGATTTCGGCGCGGTCGCCCTCCGGGTAGAGGTCGACGCCGTTATCGTACTCCGAAAAGGCGGTGGCGAACATCCGAATTATCTCCTCGGACTCGTTGTTCACGATGGTGTCTTCTTCTTTGTCCCAGAGAACGGGGACGGTGACGCGGCCGGTGTAGTCCGGATCGGCCTCCCGGTAGACCTCGCGGAGGTAGTCCGCGCCGAACAGGTGGTCTTCCGTGCTGCCGGGTTTCGAGGCGTCGAACTCCCAGCCCTGGTCGTATCGGACGGGGTCGACGACGCTCACCGAGACGTCGTCGTCGAGGCCGAGGAGGGCGCGGACGGTGAGCGCGCGGTGCGCCCACGGGCACGCGTAGGAGACGTAGAGGTGGTAGCGCCCCGACGCGGGTTCCGGGCCGTCGGTGACGACCTCGTCCGGGCTCTTCCGGGAGCCGCGAATCCAGTCTCGGAAGGAGGTCTCGGCGCGCTCGAACTCGCCGGACTCGTCGTGTTCGATCATCTCCGCCTCGGTGTGCCACTCGCCGTCGACCATTCGTCCCATACGCGATGCCTGGGGCGGACGCCGCAAAAACCCGCGGGCAACGGCGACCGCTTCGGGTGTCGTGCGGAAGTACAAGGGTTTTAGCGGCAGGACGGCCTACCTGTGCGCAATGAGCGACCTCACCGAGGAGTACCGTCTCGATTACTTCGAAGAAGAGGGCTTCACGCGAAAGCAGTGCACGGAGTGTGGGGCGAACTTCTGGACGCGGGACGACGAGCGGGAGACGTGCGGCGAACCCCCCTGTGAGGACTACGGGTTCATCGACGATCCCGGGTTCGACGACGAGTACACGCTGGAGGAGATGCGGGAGGCGTTCCTCTCCTTCTTCGAGGATCACGACCACGAACGCATCGACCCCTATCCGGTCGCGGCGAACCGCTGGCGGGACGACGTGCTGTTGACGCAGGCGTCCATCTACGACTTCCAGCCGCACGTCACGAGCGGTCAGTCGCCGCCGCCCGCGAACCCGCTCGCGGTGAGTCAGCCCTGCATCCGCATGCAGGACATCGACAACGTCGGGAAGACCGGACGCCACACGATGGCGTTCGAGATGATGGGCCACCACGCCTTCAACGCGGACGAGGGCACGGACTACGCGTACGAGGGCGAGGTGTACTGGAAAGACCAGTGCGTCGAGTACTGCGTGGAGTTCTTCGAGTCGTTCGGCGTCCCCAAGGAGGACGTGACGTTCATCGAGGACCCCTGGGTGGGCGGCGGGAACGCCGGCCCCGCGTTCGAAGTCATCTACAGGGGGCTCGAACTCGCGACGCTGGTCTTCATGTCGATGGAGCAGGATCCGGACGGCGAGTACGAGATGAAGGACGGGAACACGTACGCGCGGATGGACCGCCGCGTCGTGGACACCGGCTACGGGCTCGAACGGTGGACGTGGATGAGCCAGGGCACGCCCACCGTCTACGAGGCGATCTATCCGGAGATGATCGCGACGCTGAAGGAGAGCGCGGGCATCGAGCTCAGCGACGAGGAAGAGGAGCTCGTTCACCGCGCGTCGAAGCTCGCGGGCCACCTCGACATCGACGAGGTGGAGGACATGGACGCGGCGCGCGACAACCTCGCGGACAAACTCGACGTGTCCACCGAGCGACTACACGACCTGATGCGGCCGCTCGAAGACCTCTACGCCATCGCCGACCACTGCCGCACCCTCGCTTATATGTTCGGTGACGGTATCGTGCCGTCGAACGTCGGCACGGGCTACCTCGCGCGAATGGTGCTCCGGCGGACGGTTCGATTGATGGACACCGTCGGCGTGGAGGACGACCTCGCCGACCTCGTGGACGTACAGGCGGAACGGCTCGGGTACGAGAACCGCTCGACGATTCGGGACATCGTACGTAAGGAGGTCGGGAAGTACGAGGAGACGCTCGAACGCGGCAGCCGGAAGGTCGAGCAGCTGGCGCGCGACCACGCCGAGCGCGGCGAGCCGATTCCCGCCTCGACGCTCGTGGATCTCTACGACAGCCACGGCCTCCAGCCGGACATGGTGGAGGAAATCGCGGCCGAGGAGGGCGCGGAGGTGGACGCGCCGGACGACTTCTACTCGCTCGTCGCGGAGCGCCACGACTCCGCGGAGGCGTTCGAGGAGGAGGAGTCCCGGGACGAACGCCTGGGCGACCTCCCGGAGACGGAGGCGCTCTACTACGAAGACCAGGAGCGCACGGAGTTCGAGGCGGTCGTGCTGGACGTGTTCGAGCGCGAGACGGACGACGAGACGGTGTACGACGTGGTGCTCGACCAGACGCGGTTCTACCCGGAGGGCGGCGGGCAGCCCGCCGACCGCGGGACGCTCTCGACGGACGACGCGACCATTCAGGTGCGGGACGTGCAGCAGCGCGACGGCGTCGTCCTCCACCGGACGAACGAGAACCCGGGGAAGGGCGAGTTCGTGCGCGGGCAGGTGGACTGGGAGCGCCGCGAGCGCCTGATGGCGCACCACACCGCCACGCACATCGTCGTGCACGCCGCCCGCCAGGTGCTGGGCGAGCACGTCCGGCAGGCCGGCGCGCAGAAGGGCGTGGACTCCTCGCGCATCGACATCCGGCACTACGAGCGACTCGACCGGGAGACAGTGAAGGAGATAGAGCACCGCGCGAACGAGGTCGTGCGGGAGAACACGACCGTCCACCAGGAGTGGCCCGACCGGAACGAGGCGGAGGCCCAGCACGGCTTCGACCTCTACCAGGGCGGCATCCCCGCGGGGGAGAACATCCGCCTCATCCACGTCGGAGAGGACGTGCAGGCCTGCGGCGGGACGCACGTCTCCCGGACGGGCGACATCGGCACCATCAAAATCCTGAACACGGAGCGCGTGCAGGACGGCGTGGAGCGGTTCACGTTCGCCGCCGGTCGCGCCGCCATCGAGCACGCGCAGGAGCAGGAGGACTACCTGCTGGACGCCGCGGACACGCTCGACGTGACGCCGGACGAACTCCCCGAGACCGCGGAGCGGTTCTTCACGGAGTGGAAGGAGCGCGGGAAGCAGATAGAAGACCTGAAAGAACAACTCGCGGAGGCGCGCGCCGGCGGCGGTGCGGAAGCCGAAGAGGTCGAGGTCGCGGGCACGACCGCGGTGATTCAGCGCGTGGACAGCGACATGGACGAACTCCGCGCGACCGCGAACGCGCTCGTCGAGGACGGCAACATCGCGGTCGTCGGCTCCGGGGCCGACGGCGCGCAGTTCGTCGTCGGCGTCCCCGACGGCGTGCCCGTGAACGCCGGCGCGGTCGTCAGCGAACTCGCGAGCATGGTTGGCGGCGGCGGCGGCGGCCCGCCGGACTTCGCGCAGGGCGGCGGTCCCGACGCGGAGAAACTGGACGACGCCCTAGAGAACGCGCCCGAAATCCTCGAATCAGTCGCTCAGTAATCAGTCGTCGTTCACGTCGTACAGGAGGTGGAAGTCCCGATCCGGCGTGAGTTCGAAGCGGAAGGATACGTCACGCGGCGCGGCTTTCGGTTTCTTGAGGTCGTAGTAGACGGACGCATCAGTCTCGACGAGACGCGCGGCGAGTACCCAGTCGCCCGCCCGCCTATCCGCCTCGGGAATAGACACGAGGGCTTCGTCGCGCGCGGAGGATCCGTCGTTCGCCGCGAGCGCGTACGTCTTCCAGACGACGCGTTCGCCGTCACGGAAGACCGCGAGGTCGAGGTCAATCGCCTCAGTAGAGAGGTTCCAGAGGAGGAGTTTGTCTATCCAGAACTCCGCGGACGCGTCCGGTTCCGCCACGCCGTTCGTCTGTGAACGCCCCACGGTATAGCCGAGTCCGGCGAGGCCGACGCCACCGAGTCCCGCGAGGAACGTCCGTCTGGAGGGCGATTTCATAGACAAACCGATACAAACTGGCGTGAAAAATATTGCGGCGGTTAGTAATCGACGGCGTCCCCGACGCCGGAGAGGCCGAGTTCGCGTTCGGCGGCCGCACCCACCGATTCCGCGTGTTCTTCGGGTGCGTACACGCCGAAGCGCCACTGGACTTCCTGGGAGTGCTGCATGCCTTCGACGAGCGGGCTGTGGTCGGCGAGGCGTTTCGTGTCGCCGTTGACGACGACGCGCGCGCTGGATTCGGGCATCGACGGCCGGCCGGGGGTGTCCACGACGACGTGCTTCTCGGGGACGTCCGCCGCGTCCGCGATGTCGCGCTCGAACGACCGAACCCGGTCGTGGTCGGCGACGACCACGTCCTCGGGGACGGCGGGGCGTTCGCACCAGGCGGCGCGCTTGTAGAGGTCGCGTTCGGCGAGGCGGCGGACGAACTCCTCGGTTTCGTCGTGGTCGCGGAGGGCGGCGAGGAGTTCGTCGTCGGTCATGCGCGCGAACTCCGAGACGGCGAGGTCGCTGGTGTCGAGGAGGCGTTCGCTCGCGCGTTCGAGCATCCCGCCGGCGATGCGGGAGACGTGGTGGCGGTAGACGGTCGCGTTCATCAGCGCGCGGGCGACGAGGAGGGATTCTGCGGTGGCGACGTTCCCCGCCGCGAGCACGAGGTCGTCGTCGCGGAAGGTGAGCGCGCGCACGAGCCGGCCGTGGTCGACGGTGCCGTAGGGGACGCCCGTGTGGTGGGCGTCGCGGACGAGGTAGTCCATCCGGTCGACGTCGAGTTCGCCGGCGACGAGCTGGCCGAGCGTGCCGTCGCCCGCGATGAGGTCGGCGACACCGTCGGGGTCGAGGCCGTAGTCCCCGAGCACGTCGGCGACGGGGCCGTCCGCGAGGAGGTCGGTCACGTCGTCGTGGTGGCGGCCGAGGCGGCGCTCGATGATGCCCTCGGTCTGGTGGCCGTAGGGACCGTGGCCCACGTCGTGGAGGAGGGCGGCGGCGCGGGCTTTGTCCGCGCGCGCGCCGGACACGTCGAGGTGGTCGAGCGCGCGGTCGGCGAGGTGGTAGACGCCGAGGCTGTGCTCGAAGCGCGTGTGGTTCGCGGAGGGATAGACGAGGCGGACGGTGGAGAGCTGCTTGATGTGGCGGAGTCGCTGCACCGGCGGCGTGTCGAGGAGAGCGGACGCGACGCCCTCGACCTCGATGTAGTCGTGGACGCTGTCCTTGATCGCGCGCATGGTGCAGAGCGCGGCGGGAAGCCCGTTATCTCTCCCGGTTCAGTTCTTTCCGCGACCGCACGCGCTTTATGCCGGCGCGCCTATCGGTAGCGTGTGGTGTGATAGTTCACCACAGCCACTTCCATCCCCGCTTCGATACCGACGCAGAGTGACACCGCCGAAATGCATTTTCACGCGGACCCAGTACGCGGGGTATGAGCAGTCCCCGCATCGCGTTCGTCAACGCCGCCCACGACGGCGCTGACACCCTGAAGAACTTCCGGCGAGAGCTGGACGCCGACCTGGTGGAGTTCCACGTCACGGAGGGAACCATCCCGAAGGACTTCGAGTTCGACGCCGCGGTCATCTCCGGCAGCCGCGCCTCGGTCTACTGGGACGAGGACTGGATTCAGCCCACGCGGGAGTGGGTGGGTTCGGCCGCGGAGCGCATGCCCGTTCTCGGCGTCTGTTTCGGCCACCAGCTCCTCGCGGACGCGCTCGGCGGCACCGTGGAGGGAATGGACGAGTACGAGATCGGCTACCGAACCGTCTCGAAGACCCGCGACGATCCGCTCCTGGACGGACTGGGCGAGGAGTTCCTCGTGTTCACCACGCACTCGGATTCCGTGACGGAACTCCCGCCGGACGCGGAACTGTTGGCGGAGAACGACTACGGCATCCACGGGTTCCGGAAGGGCGACGCGGTCGGCGTCCAGTTCCACCCCGAGTACGACATGGAGACGGCCGAGAGCGTCACCCGACGAAAGGACGACCTCTCGGAGGAGCGAAAGCAGGCCGTCACCGACGGCATCACGCCCGAGAACTTCGAGCAGGCCTGCGAGGCGAAACGGTTGTTCGAGAACTTCACCGAGCACGCGCGGTCGGCGAGCGCGTCCGACTAATCCGTCGCAGGCGGGTCGCAGCGTACGATTTTCCCCCACCAGTCGCGGCGGTCGGCGCCCCACCGGTAGAGTTTCTCGCGGAGCGACGGGTAGCCGGGAACCTCGCGCAACACCTCGACGGCGGCGTCGAAGGCGGGATGGATGCGCGCGATCGCCTGCTCCATCGCCTCGCCGCAGTCGTAGACGGCGTCGTCCGTGAGGAGGTGCGCGCAGGTCTCGTAGTCGTCGGGGAGGCGCGCGCGCTGGTCGGGCGTGAGCTCGTGAAAGCCCACGAGTTCGAACTCCCCGAGGTCGTCCGCGACGCGCGCACACCACGTGCAGAACCCGCACTCGTCGTCGTAGACGAGCCGGGGCGGGTAGTCACTCATCGGTGAATCGCCCCGTCTCGCTCCCGCAGTTCTCGCAGCGCGCGAGGATGGAGTCGCGGTCGTCCGCGAGTTCGATGGTCTGAGTGGTCTCCGCCTCGCACTCCTCGCAGTACCGGCGGACGTCGGTCTCCCCGGCCTCCCGGGGCGCGCCCATCGCGAGCACGATGGCGCGCTCCGTGTGTTCGTTCACCGCGCGCTGGTACTCGCCCGGCCCGAACCGCACGAGTTCCCCCGACTTCGCGTGCACGGGGCCGTCAGCCGTCCGGAACGTGAGCGTCCCCGCTTCCACGTAGAACACCTCCTCCTGGTCCTCGTGGGCGTGAAAGCCGAAGGACGTGCTGTCGCCCTCCGCGAGTTCGTAGTAGTTCAGGGACATGTCCGTGGTCCCGAGCGCGTCCGCGAGCGGATAACTCACGTCCGCAGGACTCATCCGCGACGACAGGTCCGCGAGTCGCACTTTCCTCATACTCAGTGAAACGAGCGCGCGACGCTTCAATGGTGGTGGCCAGAAATAAGTAAATGTAATTTTATTGGTTTTCCTACACAGATTTGATTGGGGCTTGATGAGCGTAGTATAAATAATCCCGTTCACTAAGATGCCCTAAAACCCGATTAATCCGCTCTTTAGGCCATCCCAAAGTCCCCATGCGAGTTTGCACCTTTCGATAAGGGATTCGCTCCACAAGCCACCCGGGTTTCGGTCGAGCGACGATCGTACCTGTAGAAGTAGTAGAAATTGACTGGCTCGAAAGCGTTTGTTCCCATGGTTTCCCTTCGGTAGGTTCGTAATCATTCGTAAACTGGAAAGTAAATGAATTTCGGGTGCTGAGACCCCAAGCATCGTTCCAAGCCTCCGGCACAACATCGAATACCACTTCAGTACCAGTGGTCGATACCGTCTCAAACCATCGGAAGTGACTTGCGTCAGAGTTCGCTGGAGAATATGGCCAGCTTTGATAAAAGTCATACAATGTAGACGAATCTCGATCATCGTCTGGTGTTAAAGCACCAACTAGTTCAGCTGCTGTAAGCGCGTAACCAACCCCAGGAAACATATAACCAATTGCGGCTTGCGAAAGTTGTTCTAAAAACGAGGGATGAGTATAGGAATCATCCTTTACCGAGGGATATACACCATGATATTTCGACGCTGTATAAAGAGCGAGTGTTTCTAAATTGCCTTTTGCGATGCCAATCGAGTGCCCATCTATCAAATCAACAACCCCGCCTTCTTCTGTAGTCCGGGTGGAAATTGTCGACTCCACTCGAAAGTCATGCCCCCATTGGCCATCTCGACGATACCATCCACCGTACCAACCGACTACAGAAGAATGATACAAGCCGTAATCCCACCCGTTCTGAGTGTAAGTACTTTGGTCTCGTTTCTTCCAGAGTTTGTTCGGGCTAGCAGCGGCGGCTATCTCAGGAACGCCTCCGAGAAGTCTGATTCCGGAAACAGCACTACCAATTGACAACCCAGCGAGTTTTAACATCGACCGTTTAGTTTCATCGACCATGACTATATAATCAATATATCTAATAATATAAATAGCTATCCCCAGGAATTTTTATATCAGGACTATCTAATGATGGTATGGCAATCCCGGTTTCACGCAGAAATATGTGCATAGGTGCGATTACACTTGTTTTCTCGGGTTGTCTCTCCACACCGAATCAAAAAGAACCGGTGACGCTCTCCGGCGTCGAAGTCGAGAACCGCGACGACACCGCCCACACCGCCACTATCGAGGTCGTGAGCGGCGGAGACACCATCGTCACCGAGACCGTCCACGCGCCCGCTGACGGGTTCGTGCCGTCCGTCGACGCACACTCGTTTCCTCACACATCGACGGACTGGCGGGTCATTGTTTCGATGGGAGACCAGCAGGAGACCATCAGCGCGGCCGTCACGTCAGTCGACTGCACGCGCGTCATCGTCCGCATCACTCCCGCGGGCGACCTCGTACTCGGAAACACCACGGACTGCTACCGGACGACCGACGGCGGGCAGTAGCCGGCCGGACAGACCACGAGCGGAAGCCGACTGGACAGACCATCGCCCTGGCGGACTTCCAAAGGGCGAGCGCTCTCGCGAGCCGAGACGAAGCAAGCACCGCAGGCCGAAGGCCGAGGAGCGAAGCGAGTCGCAGGCCGCGAGAGCGCGAGGGCTTTGGTACCCATCACGAACCCGGACACCACACCCAACTCAAACGGACCAATCTCAGAGCGCCTGCACGCCAGTTAAGTAATCAGAACACACAGACTCCTCCATGGCGATAGACCCGAACTTCGACGAGAACCGCGAGGTCGTCGACTCCCACGAGGGCCACGACGTCTGGGGACCGGTGGACGAACCCGAGACGCAGGGGATTCACGGAACGCACGTCGCGGTCGACTTCGACGTCTGCATCGCGGACGGCGCGTGCGTGGAGGACTGTCCCGTGGACGTCTTCGAGTGGGTGGACACGCCCGGGCATCCGGAGTCGGAGCGGAAGGCCGACCCGGCGAACGAGATTCAGTGCATCGACTGCATGCTCTGCGTCGACGTGTGTCCGGTGGACGCGATCGACGTGGACTCGAGCCGCTAGGCGCGGTCGATGTCGAGCTGCTCCCGGAGGTCGTGGAGGGCGTCCGAGTCCGCGAGTTCCTCCAGGCGGTCCTGGAAGTGATCCTCACAGAGGCCGACCTGGAGGCCGTCCTTCTCGACGGACACGTCGGCGCTCCGGTCGCAGTAGTGACAACGCATACCCGAAACTCGGGCCCGCAGCTACCTTAACTTGGTGCCTCCGGCGTTATAGGCGGTCTCGGAGCCGGTCGTACTCGGCTTCGTTCACGCCCGCTTTGGCGAGTTCGGTGTCGTGGGCGTCGGTGCCGCCGGTGGCGAGGAGGTCGTGTTCGTCGATTGTTTCGCGCACGCGGTCGAAGCCGGCGTCGGTCGGGTCTTGGCCGACGGGCCGGTCGTAGGGGTAGTGGAGTTCGACGGCGTCGAGGTCGCGGGCGCGGGCGAGCGCGGCGTCGGGGTCGTCGTACCGGAGCGGGTGGGCGAGGCCGACGACGCCGCAGGACTCGTGGAGGAGGCGGACGCCCTCGTCGAAGCCGGTCACGTCGCGCGCGACGTAGCACGGGCCGTCGTCACCGATGAGGGCGTCGAACACGCCCGACACGTCGTCGTAGTCGGTGTCGGGGTGGTCGACGACGGCGCGCGCGATGTGGGGGCGGCCGATTCCCTCGCGGGCCTCGACGCCGAGGTCGATGCCGAGGTGGTCTTCGACGTTCTCGATGATGCGGCGGCCGCGGGTCTCGCGGTCGCGCTGGAGGCGGTCGAGTTCGTCGGTGAGGGCGTCGGTGGGAGTGACGCCGTACCCGAGGAGGTCGATCTGTTCGTCGGGGGTTTCGACGCGGAGTTCGATGCCGTGGACGAGTTCGACGCCCGCGCGGGTGGTGACGGGCGGGAGGTCGGGCTGGACGCGGTCGTGGTCGGTGATAGCGACGGCGTCGAGGCCGGCGCCCGCGGCGGCGGGCGCGACCTCGTCGGGTTCGAACGTGCCGTCGGAGCGGGTCGTGTGGACGTGGAGGTCCGCGTACACCATGCAGGGGGAACGGCCGCCGGGGGCTTGTGTTTAAGGAAACTATTATTCTACACCATCGTTCATGGGGAACGTTCTTAATGGTCTATCATCCAGAAGCGTGTATGACGCTCAAAGACGCCGCGGAACTGCTCGAGACCCAGGAGTACCCGGCCACCGCCGACGACATCAAGACCACCCACGGGGACTTCGAACTCGACCTCCCCAACGGCACCGAGACCCTCGGCGAGGTCATCGACCGCGCCGGCGACGACACCTTCGACGACGCCACCGCCGCCCAGCACGCCCTCATGGGCGCAGTCGGCGGCGAAGCTATCGGTCGCCGGAACTACTCCGACCGCGACCCCACCCCCATGGGCGTCGACGGCCCCACCCAGGTTTCGTTTTAATCCCCCGCCCCGTAGGTTCACGGTCGCGGCCACGACCCCGGCCGCACTCCGCTGACGAATCCCTCACGAGCAGCGCGTTCCGCGACCGAACCCACACCGATCTGATTCTGTGGTGGCCAAACGGTCGGTTCGAGCGGAATATCGTGTCAGTCGTCGCGCTATTCGGCGATACATTGATATGGCAAAGACGTTAACCTTGGTTTGTCTTACCATGTCAATCGGTTCTTACGACGAAGCCGAACACGAGCGCCGCGAACGCAAGAACGCGTCCGTCGACACGACGACCGACGACACCCGCACGCAGTACGAGGGAACCGTCGAGTACGACTCGGGCGAGTCCACGGACGACCTGCTCGAAACGTTCCAGCGGATCAAGAAGAACTGAGCCGAGCGACCGCCACCACACTTCCTACCGCGAGTACGTGTCCCGCGACGGCGAGCGCCAGCAACGGCTGGTCGCCGAGCAGGGGGACGAGCGCGAGCTGGAGGAGCGCGAACCCGACGTTCCGTGAGTCGAGCGCGCGCAGCGCGTCCGCGGTCTCGCCGTCGAACGAGTACCGGAGTTCGCGGTAGGCGGCGAGGACTGCGGCCCACCACCCGGTTCCGATCCGATAGCAGACGTCCCAGAGGACGAGCAACGCGAGCGCGACGGCGGGCGCGGCCGGCGTCGGGCCGAACAGCCGGGAGAGGAGCGTCACGCCGTCCCGAGGGTCGACGACGAACAGGTAGGTGACGAGCGCGACGTACGCGAGCACCCCGAGCACGACCTCGACGCTCGACCCGAACAGGAGGCGCATGTAGGCGCTCGGGAGCGAGAGCGTGCGGACGCGCCGCCCCATGTCGAGCATGAACGCGCTCCCGGCGGCCGCGACGGCGACGGCGACCGTGCCGGGGATGACGGCGTTCCAGTAGCCGTACGCCGCGGCGGCGGCGATCACGAGCGTTTCGAACAGGACGAACTGGACGGCGACCGCGATTCGGTCGGGGAGCGAGAGGCCGGGAACCGCGCCGACGATGCTCTCGTACACCCACGTGCGGCCGTACCGGTCGCTCACGCGCCCTCCGCGAGCGCGGCTCGCACGGCGTCCTCGAACGCGGTCGGCGTCACGTCACACAGGTCGCGGAGGCGGTCGTCCTCGCAGACGACGGGGTTCTTCAGTCCCTCGACGAGCGGGCGCGCGACGGACGTGGGAACGTCGGTGACGAGCGCGAGCCAGTACGACGACAGCCGCGGGGAGAGCACGGGCACGGGGAGGAGGTGGAGGGTGTTGTCGGTGACGCGCGCGGTCGTACGCAGCATCTCCTCGTACGTGAGCACGTCCGGCCCCCCGATTTCGTACGTCTCGCCCGCGGTCTCCGGGTGGGCGAGGACGCACGCGAGGTACGCGACCACGTCCGAGATGGCGATCGGCTGGCAGGGCGTGTGCACCCAGTTCGGCGTCACCATCACGGGGAGGTGTTCGACGAGCTGGCGCACCACGGAGAAGCTCGCGCTCCCCGCGCCGACGATGACGGCGGCGCGGAGGACGGTGAGGTCGTAGTCGCCGTCCGCGAGCAGGTGTTCGACCTCGCGCCGGGAGCGGAGGTGGTCGGAGAGGTCGTCGCGGTCGGCGCCGAGGCCGCCGAGGTAGACGACGCGCTCGACGCCCGCGTCGCTCGCCGCGCTCGCGAAGTTCCGGGCGCAGCGGCGGTCGCGCTCCTCGAAGTCGCCGCCGGACTCCATCGAGTGCACGAGGTAGTAGGCGGCGTCCGCGCTCGGGAGCGAGAGGTCGTCGTCGAGCAGGTCGCCCGCGACCACCTCGACGCCGTCGGGCGGAGTGTAGCTGTCGGGGTCACGGGTCAGCGCGACGACCTCGTGCCCGGCGTCCGCGAGCGCGGGGACGAGGCGGCCGCCGACGAATCCGGTCGCACCGGTGACGAGCACGCGCATACCCGAGGATGGGCGGGAGACGCCATAGGTGTGGGGGCGCGGCGGCGCGGAGTCGTGGGGGGAGCGGGAGGCCTATACGGCGCTCGCCCCTCCACCGAGTATGGCGAAATCGACGTGCGACTGCTGCGGCGACCCCGTGGCCATCTCCGGGGGCGCGGGCGACTTCTGGGACTTCGGCGACCTGGAGAAGGCGTCCTCGGGCGGCCTGACGCTGGAACTCCGGGACGGCACGGAGTTCTTCCTGTGTTTCGACTGCATCGAGGCGCTCCCCGAGAACCCCACCGCCGAGGACGTGGCGGCGGTTCGGGAGAGCCGCACGACCTAAGGCGCTCCCCGCGCTCCACACCTGACGTGAACCCCGCCCGCATCCACGAGGAGTTCCCCGCGCCGAGCTATCGCGGCGCGCAGGAGCAGGCGCTCTCGGACGTGCGGGACGCGTTCGCGGACGGGAACGACGTGGTGCTGGTGCGCGCGCCGACCGGGAGCGGGAAATCGCTGCTCGCCCGCGCCATCATGGGGTGCGCGCGGCAGGCGGGCGAGGCCGAGCCAGCCGAACCCGTGGGCGCGTACTACACGACGCCGCAAGTCAGCCAGCTGGACGACGTGGCCGGCGACGACTTACTCTCGGACTTCAAACTCATCCGCGGGAAGTCGAACTACACGTGCATCCTCCCGGACGAACGGGACACGCCGGTCGACCGCGCGCCCTGCGCCCGCGAACGCGGCTACGACTGCGCGGTCAAACACCGCTGTCCGTACTTCTCCGACCGCGCCATCGCGTCCTCCCGGGAGTTCGCGGCGATGACGCTCGCGTACTTCATGCGCACCGCCGGCAGCGAGGTGTTCCGAACCAGGGACGTCTGCGTCATCGACGAGGCGCACGGCCTCGCGGAGTGGGCGGAGATGTACGCGACAATCGACCTCTCGCCCGCGAGCGTCCCCGTCTGGGGCGACGTCTCGATACCTGACGTGGACGGGGACGTGGAGGCGGCGGCGCGGTTCGCGGACTCGCTCGTCCGCGTCTGCGAGTCGCGAAAGGACGAGCTCGTCGGCGTGGACGAACTCACCGCCGACGAAGCGAGAGAACGCGACCGGCTCCAGGAGCTCATCGGCGAACTGGAGTGGTTCGCGGAGGACTCACGCGACCACGAGTCCGCGACGACGTGGGTCGTCGACCAGTCCGAGCGCGGCATCACCATCAAGCCGATGAACCCCGAGCGGTACCTCCAGCACACCGTCTGGGACCGCGCGGAACGGTTCGCGTTGCTCTCCGCGACCATCCTGAACAAGGAGGCGTTCTGTCGCGGGGTGGGTCTCGACCCGGCGAACGTCGCGCTGGTGGACGTGCCGCACACGTTCCCGGTGGAGAACCGGCCGCTGTACGACGTGACCCGGGGGAAGATGACGTACGACGAGCGCGACGAAACGCTCCCGAAAGTCGCGCGGGTGGTGGCGCGCGTGATGCAGAAACACGACGACGAGACGGGCATCGTGCACTGTCATTCCTATGGCATTCAGGAGCGCCTCCGCGACCACCTCCACGAATTGGGCGTGGCGAGCCGAGTGCGCACGCACACCTCGGAGAACCGGGACGCCGAACTGGACGCGTGGAAGGCGAGCGAGAAGCCGGAGGTGTTCCTCTCCGTGAAGATGGAGGAAGCGCTGAACCTGGAGGGCGACCTCGCGCGCTGGCAGGTCGTCTGCAAGGCGCCGTTCCTGAACACGGGCGACTCCCGGGTCGCGCGCCGGTTGGAGGACGGGCAGTGGGCGTGGTACTACCGGAGCGCCCTGCGCACCATCATTCAGGCCGCGGGCCGCGTCGTCAGAGCCCCGGACGACTACGGCGCGACCTACATCGCGGACGACTCCGTGCGCGACGTGTTCGAGCGCGCCCGCACTGACATGCCCGAGTGGTTCGCCGAGCAGGTCGACCGGATGACGACGCCGGAGCTCCCCGAACTGGACGCGGCGGCCGCGCGCGCCGGCGTGGACGACATCGAACACGCGACCCAGACGACCCAGCAGACCGACCGCGGGCGCTCCGGGCGCGACGATGTGGGCGAGGAGAGCGCGTCCAGCGGCGGACGGGAGCGTCGGAGTCCGATGGCGGACGTGTGGGACGTGGACTAGACCGACGAGATGACGTAGAACACCGCCGACGTGAGCATGACGACGGCGAAGAATATCGCGATGAGTTGCTGACGAGTCATACTGGCTGTATCGGACGCTGGGACTTCTGTGTTCCCCCTACGCGAGGCGAGCGTCGGCGACGACGTGCCAGACGCCCTCGGCGTGGGACTTCACGCGCCGCACCGCGACGGATTCGACGGCGCGGTCGGCGTTCCGTGCGGCCGCCTCGACGCGCTCGCGGGGCGCGTCGGGGAGGTCGGTCTCGTGGACGGCGGCGTGCGCGTGGAGAGTTCCACCGGAAACGAGGGCGTCGAGCGCGGCGGCGAGGTAGTCGGCGTCGAGGGCGTCGTAGTACCCCATGACGACGCGGTCGGCGGTCGTCTCGACGTCCCGGCAGTCCCCGAGCACGAGGTTCATCGAACTCGATACCTCGTTGAGTTGGGCGTTCTCCGCGAGGTAGCGGAAGGCGTCGGGGTTCTTCTCCACGGCGGTCACGTCGGCGCCGGCGCGCGCCATCGGGAGCGCGAAGTACCCGATGCCGGCGAACATGTCGAGCACGCGCTCGCCCGCCGTGACGAGGTCGCCCATCCGGGCGCGCTCGTGCTGGTTTCCGGGCGAGAACATCACCCGGGAGAGGTCGAGCGCGTACCGCGTACCGTGCTCGGTGTGGACGGTTTCGGTGTCGCCGCTCCCCGCGAGAACCGTGACGGTGGGCGTCCGGAACTCTCCGCTGACGGGGCCGCGGTCGAGGACGGTGTCGGCCTCGCGGTGGAGGGTCAGGAGGGCGTCCGCGACCTCGCCCGGCCGCGGGCAGTCGGTGAAGTCCGCGAGCAGCACGTCGCCGACGACCGCCCACGAGGCCGGCGCGCGCTCGCGGTCGGCCTCGCTCCAGCCGCGCTCGCGGAGCAGGTCGTCCAGTCCCCGGGATCGGTAGTCCGGGTCGGTCTGTTCGACGGTGGCGAGCACGTCCGTCTCGGCGGGCACGGCGAGCACGGGGAGTTCGACGCGGTCGTCGTCGCGCTCGCGGACGCGCCGGTCGTCGTCGTAGACGCCTTCGGCGCGCAGGCTCTCGATGCTCGCCTCCGCGTCGGGTTTCGCGACGAGGACGGCGAGGTCAGGCATCGGGGAGGACGTGGATGCCCTCGCGGCTCCGGAGGACGGGGACGGTGTCGCTCGATTCGTCCATGTAGTCCGGGCGCGCGACGGTCTTCGCCTCGTACGTCTCCGGGTCGAGGAGCTGGACGGAGTTCTCGTCCTCCACGGTGACGACGGTGGTGTCCACGGCGTCCTCGGTGGTGCCGAGCTTCCGGGCGTCGGGCGCGTCCCCGACCTCGTAACTCGCCTCGTACGGTTCGCCCGTCGTCACGCGCACGCCCTTGAGATTCCCGCGGACGGAGCGAACGAGAACGGGCCCCGCGTCGTCGTCTTCGAGGTCGATGACGTCGCCGGCGACGAACTCGGGGAGGCGAACCGCGAACGTCACCCGGTACACCTCGTTGCCGTCCTCGTCCTCGGTGACGAGCGTCTCCGAGTCGGAGAAGGAGCCGCCGAACTCCTCGGTGAGTTTGCGGCTGACGTTCTTCCCGATTTTCGTCGTGGAGAGCTTCATGTCGAGGCCCTCCGGTTTCTCCGTGATCTCGGTGACGAACGCGTTCCGGTCGCCGGTCGCCTCCATGTCCGCGACGATGTCGTTCGCGATCTCCTTCGCGCGCTCCGTCTCCTCGGTGGTGGGCGTGCGGTCGCCGACCGCGCGCACCTGCACGACGCTCGCGTAGTAGTCGCCGGCGATGCGGCCGCAGCGCAGGCAGGTCTCCTTCGAGATGCGGACGGGAACGGTGACCTCCTCGGTCATCGGTTCGCCGCGGACGATGCCCGAAAAGCGGCAGTGCATCCGGATGGTGGTCGCGTCCACCTGCTCGGGGCGGACCTGCCAGTCGAACTCGCTCGCGCCGACGTGCACGCCGAGCGTCTCCGTCGTCTCCTCGATGGCGATGTCGGTGTAGTCCTGCGCGCCCACGTCCACCCAGCAGTTCCCGCGGTGGACGGCGCCGCAGCGCGCGCACACCCGAACCTCGATGGTGTCCGGGACGTCCACGAGGTCGAAGTCGTCGAAGTAGCAGTCGTTACAGAGCGCCCGCTCGCGTCGCGTCGCCCCCGTCTCCGCTTCCGTCGTGGGGTCGCCACAGCGCGGGCAGAACGTGGCGGACTCGGTACTCATGGCTCGACGAACGCGACTGACGCGGTTAAGTCCCGCGCACCCGGTTTCAACCTTCGCACGCGGACGGGCGCGACCCCCGCCACGCCCGCTATTTTCACTTTCACTCCGGTGTTTACGAGGGTTTAAGGTCGTATGGGCGAAAAGAGAGGATACATGCCAGCAGACGCAGACCTCGAAACCCTCTCCGGCGTCGGGCCCGCCACGGCTGAAAAACTCCGCGACGCGGGCTACGAGTCCTTCCAGAGCATCGCCGTCGCCAGCCCCGGCGAACTCTCGAACACCGCGGACGTCGGCGACTCCACCGCCGCCGACATCATCCAGAGCGCGCGCGAAGAAGCCGACGTGGGCGGATTCGAGACCGGGAGCGCCATCCTCGAACAGCGCCAGCGCATCGGGAAGCTCACGTGGAACGTCCCCGACGTGGACGAACTCCTCGGCGGCGGCGTCGAAACCCAGTCCATCACGGAAGTGTACGGCGAGTTCGGAGCCGGGAAGTCCCAGGTGACGCACGAACTCGCAGTGACCGCCCAGCTCCCGAAAGACCAGGGCGGCCTGCACGGCCGCGTCATCTTCCTCGACAGCGAGGACACCTTCCGCCCCGAACGCATCGACGACATGGTTCGCGGGCTCTCCGACGAACAGCTCGAAGCGACGATGGAAGACCGCGGAATCGAGGGCGGCCCCGACGACGAGGACTCGATGGACGCCCTCATGGAGGACATTCTCGACAAGATTCACGTCGCGAAGGCGTTCAACTCCAACCACCAGATGCTCCTCGCCGAGAAAGCGAAGGAGATCGGAAGCGAGTACGAGGACGACGACTACCCGGTTCGCCTGCTCTGCGTGGACTCACTCACCGCGCACTTCCGCGCGGAGTACGTCGGCCGCGGCGAACTCGCGAACCGACAGCAGAAACTCAACAAACACCTCCACGACCTCGAAAAGGTCGGAAACCTCTACAACAGCGCCGTCGTCGTCACGAACCAGGTGCAGTCCAACCCGGACGCGTTCTTCGGCGATCCCACCAAGCCCGTCGGCGGGAACATCCTCGGCCACAAGTCCACATTCCGCATCTACCTCCGGAAATCCAAGAACGACAAGCGCATCGTCCGCCTCGTCGACGCGCCCAACCTCGCGGACGGCGAAGCCGTCATGCGCGTCCAGGACGGCGGCCTGAAACCCGAATAACTACTCGTCGTCTTCCGTACTCGTCGCGGCTTTTTCGAGTTCGCCCTCGTAGACGCGCGCGCCGTCCTGCACGACCTTCTCAGCGAGCACCGCGCACTTGATGCGCATCGGCGTCACCTCGACGCCGAGCATGTCGAGCACGTCGTCGCGGTCGAGGTCGTCGACCTCGTCGAGCGTCATCCCGGGCAGTTCGCCCGAGAGCATGCTCGCGGACGCCTGGCTGATGGCGCAGCCGTCGCCGTCCCACGCGACGCGTTCGATGGTCTCGCCGTCGTCGGCGAGTTCGACGTCGAACTCGATTTCGTCCCCACAGGACGGATTGTAGCCCTCGTGAGTGAACGTCGGATCCGGCAGCTCCCCGTAGTTCCGGGGGTTCTTGTAGTGGTCGAGGATCTGCTGCCGGTACATGTCCGAACCCATGCTCATACGAAATACGTGGGTCGTGCGGCGTAAAAGCCTACCGTGCGGCCGTACGGTTTAGCAGGCCCGAGGGTAACGTTCCGGTATGTCGTTTCGCGCGCGGCTCGCACAGACGCTCGTCGACGAATCCCGAGCGTACGGGTACACGCTCGTCATCTGGGGCGCGGGCGCGATGCTCATAGCCGAATACGGCGTTCCGAGTTCGCCCGCGGTGCTCGCGTACATCACGGGGTCGCTCCTCGGGTTCGCGGCGGTGACGTACTACGCGTTCGGCGGCGTGCTCACGGCCGCAGAGGAGAGCGCGCGGGACGTGAAGACCGCGGCGGAGATGGTGCACCTCGCGGCGACGTTCTGCAATCTCGTCGTCGCTATCGCGCTCGTCACCCTGTTCGCGAACACGCCGACACCCGAGATCGCGGCGTTCGGCGTCGTCGGCTTCCAGGCGACTGTCGGCTACAGCGTCCTGCTCGTCGCCGAAGAAGTACTGGGAGAACGCCTCCAGTAGTCAGGCGAAGATGTCCTTCGCCGCGCGGATGCCGTCGACGAGCGCGTCGAGTTCGTCGACGGTGTTGTAGAGGTAGAAGGAGGCGCGGACGGACGCCGCGATGTCCATTTTCTGGTGGAGGGGCTGGGTGCAGTGGTCGCCGGCGCGGATGGCGACGCCGTGGTCGTTGAGGATGCTGGAGAGGTCGTGGGCGTGCACGCCGTCGAGGTTGAACGAGACGAGGCCGGCGCGCTCCTCGTCCTCGCGGGGCCCGTAGATTTCGAGGCCGTCGATTCGGCTGAGGCGGTCGTAGGCCTCGGCGGTGACGCGTTCCTCGTGCGCGCGGATGTTCTCCAGGCCGAGGTCGTCGAGGTAGTCCGCGGCGACGGCGAACGCGATTCCCTCGGCGATGAGGGGTGTGCCGGCCTCGTACTTCCAGGGGAGGTCGGCCCACGAGGAGTCCTCGTAGGTGACGCGGCGAATCATCTCGCCGCCGTACATGAACGGCTCCATCTCCTCCAGAATCGCCTTCTTCCCGTAGAGCCCACCGACACCGGTGGGGCCCGCCATCTTGTGGCCGCTGAACGCGTAGAAGTCCACGCCGAGGGCTTCGACGTCCACGGGCCGGTTCGGAACTGCTTGCGCGCCGTCGCCGAAGATGAGCGCGTCGTGTTCGTGCGCCATGTCCGCGAGTTTCCCGAGAGGGTTCACGGTGCCGAGGACGTTCGAAACGTGCACCACCGAGACCATCGCGGTGTCGGGGCCGATGAGTTCCTTCGCGTGCTCCATGTCGAGGCTGCCGTCCTCGGGGTCGACGCGGATGTACTTCACCTCCGCGCCGGTGCGTTTGGCCATCTGCTGCCAGGTAACGAGGCTGGAGTGGTGTTCCATCTCCGTGAGGACGATTTCGTCACCCTCCTCGAGCTCGTTCAATCCCCACGCGTACGCGACGAGGTTCGCGGCCTCCGTCGTGTTCTTCGTGAAGATCATCTCCTCGCGCTCGCCGCTCGCGCCGACGAACTCCGCGAGGCGGTCGTGGGCCTCCTCGTACGCGATGGACGCCTCCTGACTGAGCTGGTGGATGCCGCGGTGGACGTTCGCGTTGTACCCGCGGTAGTACTCACCGAACGTGTCGATGACCTCGTTCGGCGTCTGCGTGGTCGCCGCGTTGTCGAAGTAGACGAGGGGGATCCCGTCCCCGACCTCTCGGTCGAGGATTGGGAAGTCCTCGCGAACCCGCTCGACGTCGAGCGGGCTCTGTTCACCCGTAGCCATGTACGAAAACAGGGTTTGGAGGCGTTTGGTTCCTTCGATGCACGGGGTTTCGCCGGCGCGTCCACCGTCGTGCGGCGCTCAGAGCCGCAGGACTTGGGCGTGCCGGGTGTCCGCGATGTCGAGGACGACGGCTTCGTCCACGAACCCCTCGTCGATGGCGAACTCGACGGTGCGGGTGCCGACGAGGTTCGCGACGCTCGCACGGGTGAGGCTGTCGAGCACGCCAGCCTCGTCGACCTCGTCGCCGCCGTAGAACTCCTCAGTGACGGTGAGTGACACGTCGCCGTCCTCGAACGTCTCCCCGATGAGGCCGGTGTCGCAGACGGTGACGAGGAGGCCCTGGTCGGTCTGTCGCTCGCTGACTATCATTCCTGGTCGACGAGGCGCTCCTCCTGCTCCTTCCGGATGCGGTCGGCCTGCGCCTCGACCTCGCCGGCCTCCTCCTCGCGGCCGAGTTCGTCGAGCGCCCGAGACTTCTCCTGGTAGACGTCCGCCTGCTTGAACCCGAGGCGGATGGCGTTGTCCAGGCACTCGAGCGCTTCCTCGTGGCGGCCGCGTTCGTTCTCCATGAACCCGAGGTTGTACCACGCCTGCGGGAGCCGGTCGTTCTTCCGAACGGCGCGCTCGGCGTGGTAGATGGCGTCCTCGTCGTCCCCGAACTCCCAGAGCGCGTACGCGAGATTCGTCTCGGCCTCCGCCGCGAACGGGCCGTCCTCGTCCACGAACACGGCCTCGCGGTGGGCGCCGGCGGCGTCGTCCCACTCTTCCATCTCGGCGTGCGCGACGCCCTTGTTCACCCACGCCTCCTGCGCGGTCTCGTCGTTGTCCGCGTACCGCGCCGCGCGTTCGAACGCGTCCGCCGCCTGCTCGTGGCGCTTAATCCCCATGTAGTTCAGGCCCACGTCGATGAGGTCGTCAGCGTCCACGTCCTGCGTGGAGAGGTTCCGCTCGTCGAGGCTGTCAGCCACGACACGGGAGTCCACGGGGTCGACCTCGTTCAGGTCGGGTTCGAGTTCCGGCGGGTCGAGGTCAAAGCCCTCGTAGGGGTCGTCGAAGCCCTGGCCCTCGGAGAAATGATGGCGTTCGTCCTCTCGGTCAGTCATACCCATAGAAATGGGAGGGACGGGGTTAAGGGCTACGCAGACCGACTCCCGGCCATGCGGCTGTTCGTCTCCGTCGACCTCCCCGGATCACTGCACGACGCCGTCGCGGACGTACAAGACGAGTTCGCGGACGCCGACGGCCTCTCCTTCACCGACCCGACGCAGAGCCACGTGACGATGAAGTTCCTGGGCGACGTGCCTGACGGCGAGGTCGAGGCGGTCGCGGACGCCCTGGAAACCGCGGTCGCGAACGCCGGCGTGGAGCCGTTCGACGCGACGTACGGCGGGCTGGGCGTGTTCCCGAACCTCGACTACATCAGTGTTCTCTGGCTCGGCGTCGAATCCGGCACGGAGCTGTTCGTGCGACTGCACGAGGCCATAGAGCAGGAACTCGTCGCGTTCGGGTTCGACCCGGAAGACCACGAGTTCACGCCGCACGTCACGCTCGCGCGGCTGCAGCACGCGGGCGGGAAGGCCCTCGTGCAGGAACTCGTACGGGAGTGGTCGCCGACGGTCGGGACGGCACGCGTCGCCGAAGTGCGGCTGACGAAGAGCGCGCTCACGCAGGAGGGCGCGGAGTACGAGACGGTGGCGTCGGTCTCGCTCTAGTCGCGGCGGTCTTCGAGCACGGACTCAAGCGCGTTCGCGGCCTCGTCGAACTGCGTGACGGTGAGGCCGTCCGTGGTGACGAAGACGCCGTCGCGTTCGGTGGCGACGCGGAGGAGGAAGCCGTTCTCGAACGACCGAACCGTGTACTGGTACTCGCCGAGTTCCGAGCCCTTGTACGTGTCCTGGGTGAGCTGGAACGCCTGCCACTCGTGGCCGATGAAGGAGGAGAGGTCGGCGTCCTGTTCGAGGTCGTCCCGGAGGTAGAGCTGCTCGTAGTCCGTGCGCGTGAAGAACGTCAGCGAGCGCAGGCTATCGCCGAGCGCGGTGCGCGCGACAGTGACGAAGCGATCCGCTGCGTCGTCCGACAGGGGAGCGGGCATACCCCTGTCTCCACACCCGGATGGTATAGAACTACTCCCGAACCGGGGGGGCGTTCACGGCGACGCGTTTCCGTTCGCGGGCGGGCGCGCCGCCGGGGTTTCGCGCTCCCGTCCCGCGCTCTTCTCAGAGCACGCCACCCGCTGGCTCCGCCATCCTACTTCAACCTACGCCGATAGCGCGGACGCGGAGCGGTGGCGGTTAGCGGAAGCGGAGGCGGTTGGCGGGATGCGTTCGCGCGAACGAGCGGTTCGGAGAGCCCGGAAGTGAGCGGGAGTGACCGGGCGCCAGAGGCGACCGGGTTTTTTGCTGGAGGTTTTTTTGCGTGAGTGGTTCGCGCTACGCGCGAACCTGAGCGTAGAAAAGGTGCTTCAGCAGACTGGTTTGGGGTTGACGCCGAGGGAGTCGAGTTGGGCGGTGTATTCGTCGTAGGCGGCCTGAACGACTTCGGTGGCGGTGTCGATGGCGCGCTGGTAGTCCTCGGCGGTGTCGCAGGTAGCGTCGAGGAGGTCGCGGGCGCGGACGTCCTGGTCGTCGAGGTCGCTCTTGAGGTCGCGGAATAGCTGTGCGGTCTGGGGGTCGGCTTGGCCGACGAAGAACCCGACGTACTGTTCCTTGGAGGCGCGGGTGGCGAGGAGGCGGCCGACGTAGCCGCCGGCGCGTTCGATTGGGTCGTCGATGGTTCGGAGGTGTTCGTGCATCGCGGAGACCTCGTCGCTCGGGACGTGGTCGTCGAGTTCGGCGACGACGCGGTCGTAGTGGCTGGCTTCCTCGTCCGCGGTCTCCCGATAGAAGTCCTGGGCGACGCCCTCGCTCGTGTCCGCCCACTCCTGGAAGGTCTCGTAGGCGGCGTACTCCGCGTCCGCGGCGGCGCGCAACACGTTCTCGGTCTCCATCTCGCCGCCGGTCGCGGCGTACAGCGATTTCGATGAACCGAGCCGGGAGAGCGCGGTGTCGTTCTCCTCGCGAACGCGCTCGAACACGTCGTCGGGAGTCATAGCTGCGAGTAAGACCGCTGGGGCCTTCTAGGCATCGTCCGCGGAACGGAGGGAGTTCTATTCGCCCTGTTCGATGGGGGCGTCGACGAGGTTGCCCCACTCGGTCCACGAGCCGTCGTAGTTGGTGACGTCGTCGTAGCCGAGGAGTTCGCTGAGCGCGAACCACGCGATGCTGGAGCGTTCGCCGATGCGGCAGTACGCGACGACCTCCTGGTCGTTCGTCACGCCCGCGTCCTCGTAGAGGTCGGCGAGTTCGTCCTTCGTCTTGAACGTGCCGTCCTCGTTGACGGTCGCGGCCCACGAGACGTTCTGCGCGCCGGGGATGTGGCCGCCGCGCTGCGCGGTCTCCTGGAGTCCGGGGGGCGCGAGAATATCGCCACGGTACTCCTCGGGCGAGCGGACGTCGACGAGCGGGATGCCGCGGTCGATCGCGGTTTCCACGTCGTCCCGGTACGCGCGGATGCCGTCGAAGGGGCCGCGCGCGTTGTACTCCTGTTCGGGGAAGTCGGGGACGTCGTCGGTGGTCGGGTAGTCGTTCTCGATCCAGTAGTCGCGGCCGCCGTCGAGGAGTTTCACGTCCTCGTGGCCGTAGTACTTGAACTGCCAGTAGGCGTAGGCGGCGAACCAGTTCGAGTTGTCGCCGTACAGCACGACCGTGGAGTCCTCGGTGATGCCGTGGGAGCCGAGGAGGTCGGCGAAGTCGTCCTTTTCGAGGATGTCGCGCTGCACCTGATCCTGGAGTTGGGTCTCCCAGTTGAACCCGACCGCGCCGGGCGCGTGGGAGTCGTCGTAGGATTCGGTGTCCACGTCGACCTCGACGAGGCGGTAGTCGGGGTCGTCGGACTCGAACTCGTCGAGGTGGTCTTCGACCCAGTCCGCGCTCACGAGTACGTCGTTCGCGTAATCGTCGTCTGCCATGCTACCTATGTGTTGTTCGGCCACTCACATAACCTCACTCGCCATCGGCAGGAAGCCCCGCTCGACCGCGATACAAGAGAGTATTACCGGCTCATTCGACCTGAGTCGCGAAGTGCGACGAGAGCGCGCCCGTTGACGGCATTTATTGCCTGTATATCGGTGGCGTGTCGCGTCCCGCGAGGCTAAGGACGGGCCGTTCGTAGGCCGGGTATGAGCGAGACGGACGACCTCGTGGTGTCGGCGTCGTGGGTCGCGGAGCGCCTGAACGACCCGGACGTTCGCGTGGTGGACGTGCGGGACGCGTGGGAGTACGACGGCATCGGGCACGTCCCGGGCGCGGTGAACGTCCCCTTCGATTCGTTCCGCACGTCCGACGGCGAGTCGGGGATGATGCCGCCGCGCGAGAACTGGATCGACCTGCTCGCGGCGGCGGGCGTCACGCCGGAGACGCATCTCGTGGCGTACGACGACACGCACGGCGTGTTCGCGGCGCGCTTCCTCGTCACCGCGCTCTACCACGGCCATCCGATAGAGCGCCTCCACCTGCTCGACGGCGACTTCAGTTCGTGGACGCGCGACCACGAGACCGCCTCGGCGTCGGTGTCGGTCGAGCGCGCGGAGTACGACCCCGAGCCGCCCGGGGAGACGCCGTTCGTCGGGGCGGACGCGGTGGCGGCGGCGAGCGAGAGCGACGCGGTGGTCGTCGACACCAGGCGGCCCGAGGAGTACGCGGAGGGCCACATCCCGGGCGCCGTGAACCTGGACTGGAAAGACCTCGTGGACGAGGACACGCGGGGCGTCAAGCACCCGGACGAGCTGGAGGTCGTGCTCGGCGAGAAGGGCATCGTGCCGGGCGAGCGCGTCGTCCTCTACTGCAACACCGCCCGCCGTATCAGCCACACGTTCGTCGTGCTGCGGTGGCTCGGGTTCGCGGGCGTGCAGTTCTACGAGGGCAGCCTGACGGAGTGGCGCGAACTCGGTCGAGAGGTCGTCAGCTGACGCGGTCTCGGTTCTGTTCTGCGGCGAGGAGGCGGACGCCCTCGGCGAGGAGCGCGGCGACGAGCGGGCCGGCGATGATTCCGACGGGACCGAGCGTGAGCAGTCCGCCGGTGAATCCGACGAAGTAGAGGCTGCCGGGGAGGTTCGCGGTCTCGCGGGCGAGGCGCGGGCGAATGAGCACGTCGGGGAGCCACGCGACGAGCGTGCCGGCGACGACGAGGACGAGGACGGCGCTCGTCACGTCGCCGGTGGTGAGGTGGAAGGCGGCGAGCGCGAGCACGAGGACGCTGGGGCCGACGACGGGGAGGAACTGGAGGACGCCGGCGGCGAGTGCGAGCGTCGCGTACGCGGAGTAGTCGAGCGCGAAGAAGACGGGGAGCGCGATGAGGAGCGTTCCGAGTCCGGTGGCGGCCTGAAGGACGTAGATGGCGTAGAGGGTGGCGCGGGCGCGGTCGGCGAGCGCGCTCGTCACGTCGTGGTAGGGTTCGGGGATGGCGGCGATGACGGCGCGTTCGACGTCGTGGTGATGGATGAGGAGGGCGAAGACGAGGAAGGCGAAGACGGTGAGTTTGAGGGCGAGCGCGGGGAGAGCGGTGGCGGCGTCGACGGCGATAGCGCCGGCTACTCCGCGCGCGGCGGCGAGAAGGGTGCTGACGTCGACGACGACGGGCGCGTCGAGGACGACGAACGTGAACGTCGGGGGTATCTCGCGGATGAGCCGTATGAGGTCGTCGGCGCGGCGGGCGAGCAGGAACGTGATTGATGCGAGCGCGACGAGGAGGACGGTAGTGACGACGACGGTGGTGGCGGCGGCGGCCGGCCACGGCGGGAGGCGGTCGTTGAGCCGGCGGTAGAGCGGTGCGAGGAGGGAGGTGACGGTGAGCGCGAAGAAGACGGTTCCGAGCACGTCGAAGAGGACGGTGGCGGCGAGGGTGGCGAGCGCGGCGACGAGGACGGTGAGGGCGACGCGTCGGGACGGCACGCGCGAAGGTTCTGCGCCGCCCGAGTTAACGCTTCGGTCAGGAAGCGGCCGATTTATGTACCACCGAGTGAAACAACTGAGTAATGAAGCGGCGCACGTACCTCAAGTCCGGGGGCGCGGCGGCGATTGCGGGCCTCGCCGGCTGCCTGAACGTCACCGAGTCGAACGACGCCACGACCGCCGACGACACCACGGCGGACACGACCACCGGGACGACGCGCGAGCCGGACGAGCCGCTCACGGTGGCGACCTACGACTCCTTCTTCGGGGACGAGGGCACCGCCGGACACTGGCTGAAGCGGGCGTGGGAGGCCGAACACGACACGACCATCGAGTTCACCGCGCCCGCGAACGGCATCAACGAGTTCATCAGCCGGAAGAAGCAGAACGCGGGCATCGACGCCGACCTCTTCGTCGGCCTGAACACGGGCGAACTCGTCCGCGTCGACGAGGAACTCCCGGACGCGCGGTTGTTCGACACGGTCGCGGACGACCTTTCGCACGCGAGCCGCATCAAGGACAGTCTCCAGATAGACCCCCGGCGGCGCGCGCTCCCCTACGACACGGGCTACATCAGCCTCGTCTACGACAGCACCGACATCGCGGAGCCACAGACGTTCGACGACCTCACCAAACCCGCCTACGAGGGCGCGCTGCTCGCGGAGAACGCGCAGACGAGCGATCCCGGCCGCGCGTTCCTCCTCTGGACGATTCACGAGATGGGCGAGGACGGCTACCTCGACTACTGGCAAGACCTCGTGGCGAACGACGTTCGCATCCTCGACGACTGGCAGCCCGCGTACAACGCGTACCTGAACAACGAGCGCCCGATGGTCGTCTCGTACTCGACGGACCAGGTGTACTACCACGACGAGGGCCAGCTTCCCCACCACCAGATCGGGTTCCTGAACGACCAGGGGTACGCGAACCCCGAGGCGATGGCGCGCTTCGCGGACACGAACCAGCCCGAGACCGCGGCGGCGTTCATGGACTTCGTGCTGACCGACGAGGCGCAGGCGAACATCGCGGTGAACAACGTCCAGTTCCCGGCGACGACGACCGCCGACCTCCCCGACGAGTACGACCAGTACGCGAAGGAGCCGCCGGAGCCGGTGACGTTTACGTACGAGGAACTCGCAGGAAACCTCGACGGATGGATAAACGAGTGGGCGCGCCAGATAGCGAGCAGCTAGCGCCGGCGCCGGCGCGAGCGCTCCTGCTGGGGACGGGCCTGGCGACCCTCCTCGTCCTGCTCGTCGTCTTCTACTACCCGGTCTGGACGGTGTTCGAGAACGCCGTCCTCCGCGACGGCTACGGCGTGTTCAGCGCGCTCACCGACCCGCTCGCGGCCGTGACGCCCGACGTGTTGCTGGGCGTTCTCAGCGACCCGTTCTTCCTCGGCGCGGCGCACACGCTGTTCGAGGCGCCGCTCCGGGTTCCCGGGGGCGCCGCCGCCTGGGCCGTCGAGTTTCTCGCGACCGCGCGGCCCGCGCTCGCCGCCCGTCCGCCGTTCGTCGTCCTCGTGCACGACGCGGGAACCGTCGACTTCGGCCTGTTCGGCTTCACCGCCTACCAGGCCGTCCTCTCCACCGTTCTGAGCGTCCTGCTCGGGCTGCCGGGCGCGTGGGTGCTCGCGCGCTTCGAGTTCCCGGGCCGACGCACGCTGAAGTCGCTCACCATCCTCCCGTTCGTCCTGCCGTCCATCATGGTGGTCGCGGGGTTCGTCGCGACCTTCGGCCAGTTCGGCACCGTGAACAACGTGCTCGCCTGGCTCGGGCTCGGGCGCGTGCAGATGCTGTACACGCTCGAGATCGTCCTCGTCGCGCACGCGTTCTACAACGCGCCGCTGGTGACGCGGATGGTCGGGACGGCCTGGGAGAACGTGAACGCGAACGCCGTCGAGACCGCGCGCAGTTTGGGCGCGGGCCGACTCCGGTCGTTCACGGACGTGGTGCTTCCACAGCTCGTGCCCGCGCTCGCCGCGAGCGCTCTCCTCACGTTCGTCTTCACGTTCATGACGTTCCCCATCGTTCTCGGCCTGGGCGGTCTGCGGCTCGCCACCGTGGAGGTGTGGCTGTACGCGAGCGTGAACCAGCTCGACTACGAGACGGCGGCGGCGCTCGGCACGCTCGAAACCGCGTTCTCGCTGTTCTTCATGTACGTCTACCTCCGGTACGAGAGCCGGCGCGCGAGCAGCGGCACCGGGAAACCGCTCTCGCGCGAGCGGCTGCTCTCGGCCGGGTCGCTCCGCGACTGGCTCACTCGGGGCGGCGTCGGGGCGTACGGCGTCGTCGTGCTCGTGGTGTTCGTCCTCCCGCTCGCGAGCATGGTGCTGGCGAGCGTCGGCGGGCTCTCGGATCCGACGCTGGAGTGGTGGCGGATGCTCGTCGAACGACAGGCGGGGAGTCGAACGCAGCCGTCGGTGGCGGTGCGGAACTCCCTCCTGTTCGGCCTCGGCGCGCTCGCGCTCGCGCTGCCGATGGGCGTGGTCGTCGCGGCGTTCAGCACCCGGGGCGGCCGCCTCCGCAAACTCGGTGACACCGTCCTGATGGCTCCCATCGCCGTGTCCGGCGTCGTCGTCGGGTTCGGCCTGCTCCAGGGGCTCGTGTTCGGCGTCGAGATCGGCCCGTACCGGGTGAGCGTCGTCGGCCCCGCAGTGGTCGTGATGGCGCACGCCGTCGCCGGCTACCCCTTCGTCGTGCGGAACGTCGCGCCGATGCTCGAGCGCATCGACAGCCGGCTCGTGGAGGCCGCGCGCAGTCTGGGCGCGAACCGCGCCCGCGCGCTCTGGGACATAGAACTCCCCCTCGTCTGGCCGGGCGTCGTCGCGGGCGCCGCGTTCGCGTTCGCCATCAGCATCGGCGAGTTCGACTCCACCGTCATTCTCGCGGGCGAGAACGCGTACACGATGCCCGTCGCGCTCAAGCGATTCCTCGTGGATAAGACGGCCGGCCCGAGCATCGGCCCCGCGGCGGCGATGGGCACCGTCCTGCTCGTCGTGACTGCCCTGAGTTTCGTCGTCATCGACTACGTCGGCGGGCGCTATCGGCCGTAACTCCACGCGAAACGGGGAGGTCGCGGATGAAGGAGCGAGCGCGTCGCGGGCCGCGGAAGGGGGTGCGGGACGGGAGTGTGTGGCACATCCCACCAGACACGCCCAAACCCGACCTTCGTTTCCAGTGGAACGGGCGCGGTCAGGGTGCGACGCCGACGGTGAGGAGCGTGCCGAGTTTCCGGTAGCGTTCGACCATCTCCTCGCGCGTGTCGAACTCCTCCGTCGGGAACGCGGGGGCGTCCGGAATCTCGATGTCGCGGTCGGCGACGTTGTCCTGCTCCGCCACGAACAGTCCCGCCTCGCGGAACGCCTGCCGGTAGTCCTCGCGACTCCACCGCGTCATCTCGACGCTGATGGAGTCCTGCCACGCGTGCGAGTACGTGTTTTCCTCGTAGTAGTTCACCGCGCAGTAGAACGTCCCGCCCGGCCGCAGCACCCGCCGCACCTCCGAAAGCGTCTCCAGCGGGTCTGCCGAGTAGTAGAACGCCTCCATCGAGAACACGTGGTCGACGCTGTCCGTCTCGAACGGCAGACTCCCGAAGTCCCCGACCACGTACTCGACGCGGTCGTCGTCCGTGTAGCCGCGAGCGTTGCGCGCCATCTCCGGCGCGCCGTCCAGACCGTACGCTCGTCCGATGTCCCGCTGGCGGAGCGCGCGGAGCGCGTACCCGCTCCCCGTCCCGAGGTCGAGCACCGTGTCGCCCGCCTCGACCGGCATCCGCGCGAGCACGTGCTTCGCGGTGTGCCAGTGTCGATCCTCCATGCCCTTGTCGCGTCCAGACGCCGCCCACTCGTCGAACTCCGCGCGAACGCTCATACCACGAGAAGGGGGAGTGGGCAGGTATCGGTTGTGGTGTCGGCGGACTCGAACGACGTGAGAGTCCGCCGAACAAGCGAGCGGGGAGAAACGACCCGCGAGCAGAACACTCGAACGACGTGAGAGTCCGCCGAACACGCGAACGGGGAACGAAGTGACCCGCGAGCAGAACACTCGAACGACGTGAGAGTCCGCCGAACACGCGAACGGGGAACGAAGTGACCCGCGAGCAGAACACTCGAACGACGTGAGAGTCCGCCGAACACGCGAACGGGGAGAAACGACCCGCGAGCAGAAGAGCGGTCGTCGAAAGTGCCTTTGGGGTGGTGGTTCTGTGGCCGGTATGGTCGGGCGAGGGAAGCGGTACGCGCTCGCGGACACCGCCCAGCAGGTGGTGGGGGGGTTCCTGCTGGCGGGGCCGTTCGTGGTGACCGAGGAGGTGTGGGTGCTCGCGTCGGGCATGGGGTGGCAGCACGTGCTCGTGACGGTGCTCATCGTGTCCGGCATCGGGTACGGCGCGCTGTACAAGGCGGACGACGACCGCGACCCGGACCGGGAGGCGGAGGTCGCGGGGGTGCCGGTGCGCTTCCTGAGCCTCCTGCTCGTCGCGTTCGGGTCGGTGCTCGTGCTCGCGTTCGCGTTCGGCGCGCCGTCGACGTTCGCCAGCGCGGCGGGCGTTCCCCCGGAACCGGTACCGCTCGCGGTGCTCACGCTGAAGGCGACGTGCGTGGGCGCGATTTTCGCCGTCGTCGGCGCGGCCACCGCGGACTCCGTCTTCTGACCCAGCCTGAGGTCACGCCGGAGTGCCGACGAATCTAGGGGGCGCGTACGGGCGGATACCAGCTGCCACACCCTTCAGAAGTGTGGAGTCGTCGAGAGGGGGCTTTCCGTGTCTGTCGGCGTCTAGGAGCAGGTGGGGTACGCAGACCGGGCAGTCGCGGTCGCGGTGCTCGTCGGTACCCTCGTGTCGACGGGTATCGCCGCGCAGAGCGCGACTGACACCGTGACCGCGGCGAACGCGACGGTGATGGGCGCGGCCCTTACGTTTCTTCGCCCCCATGAATCGGTAATGAGTGATTCCGAGGGTGCGTTGCAGCCGGATCGGCCGGACGCGGAACAGCCGTTTCGGGTGGCCGCGCCGTTCGATCCCGCGGGCGACCAGCCCGAGGCCATCGAGCAGTTGGCGGCGGGGTTCGAGAGCGGCGTGGACAAGCAGACGCTGCTCGGAGTGACTGGGTCGGGAAAGACGAACACCGTCTCCTGGACCATCGAGGAGATTCAGAAGCCGACGCTGGTGATCGCGCACAACAAGACGCTCGCGGCGCAGTTGTACGAGGAGTTCAAGAACCTCTTCCCGGATAATGCAGTAGAATACTTCGTCTCCTACTACGACTACTACCAGCCGGAGGCGTACGTCGAGCAGACAGACACCTACATCGACAAGGACGCGTCCGTGAACGAGGAAATCGACCGGCTGCGGCACTCCGCGACCCGGTCGCTGTTGACGCGGGACGACGTCATCGTGGTGGCGTCGGTGTCCGCCATCTACGGGCTGGGCGACCCGTCGAACTACGTCGACATGAGCCTGGAACTCTCCCGCGGGCAGGAAATCGACCGCGACGACCTCCTGGGTCGGCTCGTGGATTTGAACTACGAGCGCAACGACGTGGACTTCACGCAGGGCACCTTCAGAGTCCGCGGGGACACGGTCGAGATCTTCCCGATGTACGGCCGGTACGCCGTGCGCGTGGAGTTCTGGGGCGACGAGATCGACACCCTCCGCAAAATCGACCCGCTTGAGGGGGAGGTGCAGTCGGAGGAACCGGCCGTGCTCGTGCATCCGGCGGAACACTACTCGATTCCCGAGCCGCGGCTGGAGAACGCCATCGAGCGCATCGAGTCGGACATGGAAGACCGCGTCGAGTACTTCGAGCGCCAGGGCGACCTCCTGGCCGCCCAGCGCATCGAGGAGCGCACGACGTTCGACCTCGAGATGCTCCGGGAGGCCGGCTACTGCTCGGGCATCGAGAACTACACGCTCTACTTCTCCGACCGCGAGCGGGGCGACGCGCCCTACACCCTCCTCGATTACTTCCCGGACGACTTCCTCACGGTCATCGACGAGTCGCACCGAACCGTCCCCCAGATCAAGGGCCAGCTCGCGGGCGACAGATCCCGGAAGGAGAGTTTGGTCGAGAACGGCTTCCGGCTGCCGACCGCGTACGAGAACCGCCCCCTGAGTTTCGAGGAGTTCGAGAAGAAGACCGACCAGACGCTGTACGTCTCCGCGACGCCGAGCGACTACGAGCGCGACGTGTCGGGGAACGTCGTCGAACAGATCGTTCGCCCGACGTACCTCGTCGACCCGCAGGTGGAGGTGTCGCCCGCGGACGGCCAGGTAGAGGACTTGCTGGAGCGCATCCAGCACCGGACGGAGCGAGACGAACGCGTGCTCGTCACGACGCTCACGAAGCGCATGGCCGAAGACCTCACCGAGTACCTCGAAGAGGCCGGGGTGGCGGTCGAGTACATGCACGACGAGACGGACACGCTGGAGCGCCACGAGCTCGTCCGCGGCCTCCGGCTCGGCGAGTTCGACGTGCTCGTCGGCATCAACCTCCTCCGGGAAGGCCTCGACATTCCGGAGGTGTCGCTGGTGGGGATTCTGGACGCCGACCAGCAGGGGTTCCTGCGGTCTCGCACCAGCCTGATTCAGACGATGGGGCGCGCCGCGCGGAACGTGAACGGCGAGGTCGTCCTGTACGCGGACGAGACGACGGACGCGATGGCGGACGCCATCGAGGAGACCCAGCGCCGCCGCCGCATCCAGGAGGAGTTCAACGAGGAACACGGCACGACGCCGAAGACGATAGAAAAGGACGTATCGGAGACGAACCTCCCGGGCGCGAAGACAGACACGAGCGACGTGACCGGCGACGGCCCCGGCACCGAGGAGGCGGCCCGAGAACGCATCGAGGTCTTGGAGGAGCGGATGCGGGAGGCCGCGGACAACCTCGAATTCGAACTCGCCGCGGACATCCGCGACCGCGTGCGCGACCTCCGCGAGGAGTGGGACTTCGAGGCGAAGGACGCCGGCGTCGAACCCGAATCGGACTGGTAGTCCGGTGGATTGATGGGCCGACTCGCCAATCCTCGGGTGTGTCCGCCCTCCAGACAACGTCACTGACGAAGCGATTCGGCGAGTTCGTCGCCGTCGACGACCTCGACCTCGACGTCGAGTCGGGCGAAGTGTACGGCTTCCTCGGGCCGAACGGCGCCGGGAAGTCCACGACGATCGACATGCTCCTCGGGTTCCTCGACCCGAGCGAGGGGAGCGCGACCGTCCTCGGTCACGACGCCACCCGGGAGTCCCGAGCGGTCCGCCAGCGCACCGGCCTCCTGCCGGACGGCCTCGAACTCTACGAGAACCTCACCGGCCGCGAGCACGTCGCGTCCGCCATCGAGACGAAGGGCGCGAGCGACGACCCGGACGACCTCATCGAGCGCGTCGGTCTCGCGCCGGAGGCGGCGCGCCGCCGCACCGGCGGGTACTCGAAGGGGATGAAACAGCGCCTCGGCCTCGCCATCGCGCTCGTCGGCAGCCCCGACCTGCTCGTGCTCGACGAACCGTCCTCCGGCCTCGACCCGGAGGGAATCAAGCGACTCCGCCGAATCGTCGAGGCGGAGGCCGACCGCGGCGCGACCGTGTTCTTCTCCAGTCACATCCTCGAACAGGTGGAGAAGGTCTGCGACCGCGTCGGAATCATGAGCGACGGCGAGCTCGTCGCCGTCGACACCATCGAGAACCTCCGCGCCGAGCTCAGCGCCGAGTCCGTCATCGAGGCGGACGTAGACGGGACGCCGAACCTCGCGGCCGTCGAAGCCGTCGACGGCGTGACCACGGTGAGTGAACGCGACGACACGGTCGAGCTCACGGTCGCGCGGCCCCCCGCGAAGATGCCCGCGCTCCGCGCGCTCGACGACACCGCGTCCGTCGTCGACGTGACCATCGACGACGCCTCCCTCGAAACCCTCTTCGAGCGGTACACGAACGGCGACGGGACGCCCGCGGAGGGGAGCGAGGAGGCGGCCGCGACAGGCGAGGGCGCGACCGCGGACGTCGGAGGTGAGTCGGCGTGAGCCTCCGCACCGTCGCGCGCGACGACCTGAAGAACGCCGCGCGGTCGTACGTCGTTCTCGGTGTCGTCGGCGTGTTCGCCGCGCTCGTCGCGCTCGTGTTCGTCGCGGAGCGCAACATCTACCCCGACCCCTATCGGACGCTGTTCGACGTGTCGTTCATGACGTTCCTCGTGTTCCCGCTGTTCGTCGCGCCGCTCTCCTACCTCGCGGTCGCGGGCGACCGAGAGTCCGGCGTCATCAAGTACGCGCTCGGCCTCCCGAACTCCCGGCTCTCGTACGTCCTCGGGAAGTTCGCGTCCCGCGTGAGCGTCACGCTCGGCGCGGTCGTCGTCGCGCTCCTCGCCGGGTTCGCCGTCGCGTTCGCGACGTTCAAGAGCGCGCCGAGCCTCGGGCGGTTCGCGACGTTCGCGGGCGTGTCGGCGCTCTACGGCGTCTCGCTCACCGGCCTGTTCGTGGGCGTGTCCGCGGCGACGAGTCGGCGCTCCCGCGCGATGCTCGGCGTGTTCGGCGCGTACTTCCTGCTCGTCCCGTTCTGGTTCGGGTTCCTCCCGATCGTCAACCTCGGCACCGTCCTCGACGCCGTCGCGACCGCGCTCGGCACGACTATCACGGACTCCACGCGGTCGTTCGTCAACGCGCTCTCCCCCGCCACCGCCTACCTCGTCGCCACCGAACCGGTCTACAGCGGCGTCGTCGACCAGTACCCGCGGATCGCGGGAAACTTCGGCGGCGAGTCGACGGCGATCCAGGACAAACTCTGGTTCAACGTCTTCGTCATGGCCGCGTGGGGCGTGCTCGGCCTGCTCGCCGGGTACGCGTCGTTCCGGCGCTCCGAACTCGGATAGTCCCGTCAGGGCTCGCGCGTATATCAAGACTTTTCCACCGATACGGGTGTATACGCTGGCTATGTCGAGTGCAACCGGCCTTCGAGAGGTGAAGGGGGCGAACATCGAGCGCGGCCGCCGTCGATCTCCGAGTCGCCGCGAGGTGTTCACATAGATGTCGTCGTACGACCGCGCGGTCAAGGCGTTCCTCAAGTACCAACACGTGTTCGTGTTCGCCGCGCCCCTCCTCTTCATCGCAGGCGTCGTGGGGTTCGCGCCGACGGGCGACGCCGGCGGCGCGGGCTACTGGCTCGAATACTGGTGGCTGTTCCCGTTCTTCCTGCTCGGCGCGACAATCGTCAACACCGTCGGAATCAGCGGGTCGGCGCTGTTCGTGCCGTTCCTCATCTTCATCTTCCCCCTGCTCGCGCACCCGCTGGAACCGGAGACGCTCGTGAAGGTCGGCCTCATCAGCGAGGCGTTCGGCCTATCGAGTTCGTCCATCGCGTTCATCCGGTACGGCCTCGTGGACCGCCGGCTCGCGCTCGCGCTCGTGCTCGGCGGCGTCCCGTTCGTCGTCGGTGGCGCGCTCCTCTCATTCGTCATCCCGGAGTGGGTGTTCCACGGCCTGCTCGCGCTCGCGCTCATCACCGCCGCCTACCTCCTGTTCCGCATCGACCTCGAACACGGCGACTCCGCGGAGGGCGAGGCGGCGACCGACGGCGGCCATCCCGGCGAAGCGTCGAGCGAGAACCTCCCCGACGACAGCGACAAACTCGGCCCCGCGGGCGTCCACACGAACGACGAGGGGCGGGTGACGCGCGTCGACCGCGAGGGCGAGGACTACCGGTACTCGCGGTCGGGCTATCTCGAGCGGTTCGGCACGTACAGCGTCGGCGGCGTCTTCCAGGGGCTCGCCGGGTTCGGCATCGGCGAACTCGGCATCATCTCGATGCTCCGCACGAAAGTCCCGGTCCGAGTCGCCATCGGCACGAACCACATCGTCGTCGCGACCACCGCCATCATCGCGTCCCTCGTCCACGTGTTCGGCGGCGGTCTCGTCGGCGGGCACTCGCTCAGTCTCGCCTCGACGCCGTGGAACATGGTCGTGTTCACGGTTCCGGCGACGGTGACGGGCGGCCAAGTCGCGCCCTACGTCTCCGCGGCGCTCGACACGGACACGATCAAGTCGGGCGTCGGCGGCCTGTTCGCGATAATCGCCACCGCGCTCTTCGTGATGGCGTCCGGGGGTGTTCTCTGATGTACGACGACATCCTCCTCCCGACAGATAACAGCGCGGGCACGGCGGCCGCGGTCGAGCACGCGAGCGAACTCGCATCGACGTACGACGCGACCGTGCACGTGCTCTCCGTGATGGACACCCGGAACCGCTTCGAGAGTCCGAGCAGCGGCATCGCGTCCGACGCCTGGGACGACGCGGAACGCGAACGCGCCGAGGACGCCGTCGCCGACACGGCGGCCGACCTCCCCGAGCGCGTCGAGACGGAGGGCGTCGTGCGGAGCGGCGTTCCCCGCACCGTCATTCTGGAGTACGCCGAGGAGGCGGGCGTGGACATGATAGTAATGGGGACGCACGGTCGCACGGGACTCGACCACTACCTCATCGGGAGCGTCACGGAGAAAGTCGTTCGGCGCGCCCCGGTTCCTGTCGTGAGCGTTCGCCCGAGCGACGACTAGTCCTCGTAGACGTTCGCCTGCTGTTCGACGTACTGACCCGGCCACTCGCGGACGTGCGTGCGGAGGCGCTCGTACGCGCGCCAGAGCGCGTCGAGCGGCGTCGGTCGGTCGTCCGTTTCGTCCGTCACATCCGGTGGGCGCGGGATGTCCGCGCCCACGGGGTCGGAGGAACTGTCGTCGAAACTCATCACACTAGCCCATTATTCATGATAGACAATAAATGTCGTGGACGGGTGTGCGGTCGCTCTCGGTGACGGTGAACCGCGGCAGACAGCGAACGCGGGCAACGAAGACGCAGCGGAGGAAACGGCTTACTGGCGTTCGCCCTCGACGAAGTCGGCTTCGTAGTCGTCCAACCCGAGCAGTTCGCGGGTTTCGTCGTCGAAGTCGAGGCTGTCGAGGGATTCGGTCGCGGCCTCCACGTCGCTCCCGGTGAGGTGTTTGCCGTACCGTCCGACGAGGCTCGTGAGCTCCTGCGGCAGCACGAACGTCGTGGACGGCGAGCGGCCGATCGCCTCCAGGGCGTCCATACCCCGTTCGACGATGGCGCGCTCGCCCATCGATTCGGCGGACTTCGCGCGGAGTACGGTGGCGACGGCGTCGCCCTGCGCTTCCAGGATCTGGCTCTGCTTTTTCCCCTGCGCGCGGATGATGGCCGCCTGCTTGTCCCCCTGCGCGGTCTCGATAGCGGACTGGCGTTCGCCCTGCGCCTCCAGAATCATCGCGCGACGTTTGCGCTCCGCGGAGGACTGCTGTTCCATCGCGCTCACGACGCCCTGGCTCGGCATCACCGTCTGCACCTCGACGCCCTCGATGCGGACGCCCCACGCGTCGGTCGGTTCGGCGAGTTGGTCGTCGATGCGCTGATTGATGGTGTCGCGCCGCGACAGCGTGTCGTCCAACTCCATGTCGCCGATGACCGCGCGGAGCGTCGTCTGCGCGAGGGACGCGGTGGCGTTCCGGTAGTCCTCGATTTGGAGGAACGCGCGCTCCGCGTCCATCACGCGGACGTAGACGACGGCGTCGGCGTGGACGGGCGAGTTGTCGCGCGTGATGGCGTCCTGCTTGGGGACGTCGAGCGTCTGCGTCCGCATGTCGAAGGCGTACGTGTGGGAGACGAACGGCGGGACGACGTGAATGCCGGGGTCGAGCAGGCCCCGGTACTCGCCGAACACCGTGAGCGCGGCCGTCTCGTAGGCCTGTACGACCCGGACGGACGCGGTGACGGTGGCGGCGGCGAGCACGAGGAGGAGCGCGCCCGCGGCGTACAGCGGCGAGAGGACGGAGAAGAGGACGACTGCGGCGACGAGGACGGCGACGGCTCCGAGGACACCGACGAGGCGCTGGGGGACACCGCCGGCGGTGAGACGACCGAGCTGGTAGAACACGTCGTCGCGTCCACTCATGCACTAGGAGTCCACCACGAGCGACATAAAGGCACGCCACGCCGGCGGGACGCACGCTAGCCGGTGCACTACCACCAGGTTCGGCGGAGGCTCCCGCTGCGTCGGGTGAAGAGACCAGAGAGCGAAACGAGGTCATGCGCGTTCGAGGATCACCCCCCAGCAAGACGGCCATTTTTGAAGTGTCGGAGATAGATTTTATTATTGATTAGACCATAGCAAACACCGGCGGCGATCGCTTCTCCGTTCGCCGCCACCGACGCGGCCACTGCTTCCTCCGCACCCCGGCCGCGTCCCCTTCTCAGAGCCGGCGAGCGAGCGTCTCCGCCGTCTCTGCGCCGACGCCCTCGACGCCGCGGAGTTCTTCCTCGGACGCCCCGCGCACGCCCTCGACGCTCCCGAACCGCCGGAGGAGGCGCTTGCGGAGTTCCGGGCCGATGCCCTCGACATCGTCCAGCGCGGTCGAAACGTCGTCGCGGAGGCTCTGGTGGTACTGGACGGCGAAGCGGTGGGCCTCGTCCCGGACGCGCTGCAGGACGTGCAACTGGGGGGCGTCGCCCGGCCAGTCGTACGAGCGGTCGGGCGCGACCACGACCTCCTCCTGCTTCGCCAGCGACACTACCGGGACCTCCCAGCCGGTCTCGTCGAGCGCGTCGAGCGCGGCGTCGAGTTGCCCGCGGCCGCCGTCGATGAGGAGGAGGTCGGGGTCGGGGCGGTCGTCCTCGCCGGCGAGCGCGCGGTCGGCGCGCCAGCGGACGAGCCGCCGCATGTTCGCGTAGTCGTCGTTCTCCTCGGTGAGCTTCTTCCGCCGATAGTCGGATTTCTCGGGGCGGCCGTCGACGAACGTCACGTCGCTCCCGACGACGGATTTGCCCTGCGCGTGGCTCACGTCGAACCCCTCGATGCGCGTCGGGCGGTGGATGCCGAGGGCGTCCGCGAGCGCGCCGAGTTCGTCCCGCTCGCCGGAGCGCCGGTGGGCGTTCTTCAGCGCGAGGTCGACCAGGGTCGCTTCGCGGCCCGCGCCGGGCACGCGCACGTCCACGCCCTCCGCGTCCAGCCACGCGTCCAAATCCGGGTCGTCCGGATCCTCGGGGAGGAGGAGCGCGTCCGGGAGGTCGCGCTCGGCGTAGTACTGCGGGACGAACGCGGCGAGCACGGCCGCGACGCGGTCTTCGCCCTCGGGGGCGTCCACGCGGTGCTGGTCGCGCTCCACGAGCTGGCCGTCCTCCGCGTGCAACCGCGCGACCGTCGCGCTGTCCCCCTCGATAGCGGCGCCGAGCACGTCGACGTGGCGCTCGTGGCCGTGGCCGGCGACGGCCTCCCCGCCGCCGCCGTGGAACGCCCGCACGGCGTCCAGTCGGTCGCGGAGGTTCGCCGCGCGCTCGAACTCCTCGCGCTCCGCCGCCTCGGTCATCGCGCGCTCGATCGGGTCGGCGAGCACGCCCGTTTCGCCCTCGAAGAAGCGCTTCACCGCGTCCGCGTCCGAAACGTAGTCCTCGCGGCTGATTTCGCCCGTGCAGGGCGCGGTACACAGGCCGATGTCGTGGTCGAGGCAGGGGCGGTCGCGGTTCGAGAACTTGTGATCCGAACAGCCCCGTAAGCCGTACTGCTCGCGAACCGCCTTCACCACCGTTTCCACGCGAGACTTGTCCGTGTACGGGCCGTAGGCGGTCGCGCCCTCGTCGGGGTCGCGCGTGAGTTCGATGCGGGGGTAGTCGTGGTCGGTGAACTGCACCAGCGGGTAGGACTTGTCGTCCTTCAGGCGGACGTTGTACCGGGGCTGGTGGCGCTTGATGAGGTTCGCTTCGAGCAGGAGGGCCTGCGTCTCCGTGTCCGTCACTGCGAAGTCGAGTTCGCTCGCGCGCTCGACCATGCGGGCGATGCGGTCGCTCCGCGGGTCGGCGTAGGAGCGCACGCGCGAGCGGACGTCCACGGCCTTCCCGACGTAGAGAACGACGCCGTCCTCCGTGAGGAACTGGTAGACGCCGGGGTCGGTCGGGAGGTCGCGGGCGCGCTCGCGCACCTGACTCGCGTCCATCACCCGACGTTGGCGCTCGCGGGGTTTCAGTCGAGCGCTTCCAGGATCCGCCCCACGTCGCTCTCGTCGGCGTCGGGCGCGGGGACGCGCAGTTCGTCGCCGCCGTACGTCTCCACGACGAGCGACCGCGAGCGCGACCGGAGGTAGCGCGCGAACCCGAGTGCGGCGAGCAGAGCGGTGAGGCCGCTGAGGCCGACCAGCGCGTCGTCGAAGTACCGCGCGAACAGCGCGACCGCCGCCAGCACCCGGACGAGCGACCCGATTCCGAGCTCGCTCGCGGTTCCGGTCGCACCCGTCACGGAGTCCGCGATGCGGTCGAGGGAGAACAGCGTCCCGGCGGCGAACAAGAAGACGGCGAACGCGGTCTGCCGGAGGCCGAACCGGAGGTGGCGGGTCGTGCCCGCCGTCTCCGCCCGCACCGTCTCGACGTTCGGCCGGTCGGCGTACCGCACGCGCTCGCCCTCGCCGGTCGGAGTGAGCGCGACGACGCGGTGCGTGGTGACGACGAGCGCGTTCGCGCCGCAGTCGACGCGCTCCACGACCGACTCGCCGTCGAACAACACCTCGGAGAGCGCGGCCGGCATCACTCCCGGGTTCGCCGGCGGCGCTGATAAGCGTGACCGCCTCCGAGCGGAGACCAGCGTTAAGTCGTCGAGCGCGAAACCGTCGAGCATGAGTGAAACGCGAGTGTGGCTCGTCTACCGCGAGTACACGGACAAGGGACTGCTGAGCCTGGTGTACGCGACGCCGGACGGCGAGCGCGTGCTGCACAAGGAGCGGTCGCTGCACGCCGCGGAACCGACCGCCGCGACGACCATCGACGAGGACACGCTCGAACCCGTCGAGGGCGACGAGCGGCGCGAGCAGTACCGCAAGGAGGCGGAGCGGATGATGGAGCAACACGACCCCGAGGACGTGGTGTAGGTAGCTTTTACGCGGGCGAGGGGGACAGCCGCGTATGCCCTCCAGCACGCCCGGCTGGCTCGTCGTCGCGCGACAGGACGCGCTCAACGGGTTCTCGTGGCCCGCGACGCCCCGACCAGAGTGGCTGTCGTGGTACCCGACGCTCAATCCGACGACGGCGTACATGGACGTGCTTCGCGCGGTCGGATTCCCCGCCGAGGGCACGGGAAACGGTGCGCTCGGGTTCGCCGTTCTCGTCGCCTGGGCCGCCGTTCCGCTCGCGCGCGGGAGCGCTCGGTTCGACGCAGGAGACCTCTAGACAGTTTTTTCGGTATCTTCTTCATATCAGAGTGACATTCGCCGGACATGGCAGCGATAGAACTATCCGGAGTCCGAAAGGATTTCGGCGACGTCACCGCCCTCCGTGGCGTCGACCTCGAAGTCGAGGACGGCGAGGTGTTCGGCTTCCTCGGCCCGAACGGAGCCGGGAAGTCCACCACCATCGACATCATCCTCGACTTCGTCCGTCCAACTGAGGGCGAAGCCCGCGTCCTCGGCCGCGACGCCCACGACGACTCGCTCTCCATCCGCGACGACATCGGCGTGCTCCCGGAAGGGTTCTCGGTCTACGACCGCCTCACCGGCCGCCAGCACGTCGACTTCGCCATCGAATCGAAAGACACGACCGACGACCCGGACGACCTCCTCGACCGCGTCGGAATCGACCCCGCAGACCGCGACCGGAAAGCCGGCGGGTACTCGAAGGGAATGCAGCAGCGTCTCGCGCTCTCGATGGCGCTCGTCGGCAGCCCCGACCTCCTCCTCCTCGACGAGCCCAGCACGGGCCTCGACCCGAACGGCGCGCGCGAGATGCGCGAACTCATCCTCGAAGAAGCCGACCGCGGCGCGACCGTGTTCTTCTCCAGCCACATCCTCGAACAGGTCGAAGCCGTCTGCGACCGGGTCGGCATCCTGCGGAAGGGCGAACTGGTCGCCGAGGACACCATCCGGGGCCTCCGGGACGCCGTCGGCACCGGCACCGTCCTCACCGTCGTCGTCGACGAAGTCACCCCTGACGCCATGGAGGCCGCGCGCGCCGTCGACGGCGTGCAGGAGGTGAGCGCCGACCGCGACACTATCCGCGTGCGCGCCAGCAGCGATGCGAAAACGCGAGTGCTCGACGCCGTCGAGAGCGCGGGCGTGACCGTCAGTGACTTCGCGACCGAGGAAGCGAGCCTCGACGAAGTGTTCGCGGCGTACACGGAGGACGCGCGATGAGCTGGACCGTCGTCGCGAAAAAGGACTTCCAGGACGCCATGCGCTCACGGCTGCTCTGGGGCCTCACCGTCCTGTTCGTCCTGTTCATGGCCGGTATCGCCTACATCTACCAGGTGTTCACGGAGAGCGGCGGAACCGGCGACCCAACCGTGGACACGCTCGGCCTCATCGCCTTTCTCTCCAGTCCCGTCACCATTCTCGTCCCCATCATCGGTCTCTTCGTCGGCCACAAGGCCATCGTGGGTGAAGTCGAATCCGGGAGCGCGAAACTCCTGCTCTCCCTCCCGCACAGCCGACGCGACGCCGTCCTCGGAAAGGTCGTCGGACGCGCTGTCGTGCTCTCCGTCTCCATCCTCGTCGGACTCGTCGCCAGCCTCGTCGTCATGCTCGCGCTCTACGACACGTACAGTCTCGCGTCATTCGCCGTGTTCGGCGTCTTCTCGCTCGGCCTCGGCGCGGTCTACACCGCCATCGGCGTCGGCATCTCCAGCCTCACGAACGACAGCGGGCGCGCCACGCTCGGCGCCATCGGATTCTACTTCCTCGTCGAATTCCTCATCCCACTCATCCCGACCGGCCTCGTCGTTCTCCTCGACATGCAGATCTCCCCCGACGCCGTCTGGCCGCTCGCGTTCACTATCGTCGCGCCGTCGAGCGCGTACACGTTCGCGCTCGCGAACTTCGTCCCCGAAGCCGGATTCGGAATCGGTCTCTCCGGCCTCCCCGACAGTATCCTCTTGGACGGCCCCACCATGGTAGTCGTCCTCCTCGCGTGGCTCGTCCTCACCCCGCTCGTCGGCTACCTCCGATTCAACGGCCGCGACCTCTAAGCGCGCACGTGTTTCGTTTTGACGCCGCCGAACGTTCAAGTACCATCGAGCGACCAGCGGATGGCGTGACCTGAGCGAGGTCGTGGGCGTCGACGCGAAACTCCGGCGAACGGGCGTCCACGCGAGCGGAGTGTTCGTCGTGCACGCCAGCGGAAGTTAAGTTCCGGGCGCCCCTGTCCCAGTGTGTGGACTACGAACTCGCAATCGAGGGAGGGCCGGCGTCGATTCCCGGGGGAACTACCGTACTCCTCTTGCATCCGAGTACGGCGGAGACGGATCGTATCGACACCGACTTCCTGAAGACGGACACGGATCGCTTCCTCGTCATCTCCACGCGAACGACGGCGCGGGAAGTCGAGCAAAAACTCGACTACTACGACGTGGAGGCGTCGCAAGCCGACATTCTGGACGCGCTGAGCGTCGACCGCGGGTACTCGCGGCGCGGCTCCGAGCACATTCGGTACGTGTCCTCGCCGGACGACGTTGACGGTATCGTCTCCGTAGCAGAGGACTTCCTCGACGACACGACGGGGAAGCGTCGCGTGAGTTTCGACTCGATAACTGAACTCGCGTACTACGCGGACGAGGAGCGCGCGCTGGACGCGCTCGACCGACTCGCTGACCTTCTCGAGGAACACGACGCCGTCGGGCTGTTCCACGTCTCTACGGAAGTCCACGACCCCGAAGTTATCGGGCGGTTTCGGGAGCGCTGCGGACTGGTCGTCGAACTCGACGGTGACGGATCGGTGACGGTCGCCGACCCCTAAACCCGGCGGACGTCAGTGGTGTCGAAGCGCTTAACAGAACGCCGCGAGGACTCTGAAATATGGCGAAAGTTAGCATCGTCGGCGCGGCAGGGACAGTCGGCGCTGCGGCAGGCTACAGTCTCGCGCTCCGCGACGTCGTGGACGAGCTCGTGTTCGTGGACATCCCGGAGAAGGAGGACGAGGCCGTCGGGCAGGCCGCGGACGCGAATCACGGCATCGCGTACGACTCCAACACGGAAGTCGTGCAGGGCGACTACGCCGCCACGGAGGGCTCGGACGTGGTCGTCATCACCGCGGGGATTCCGCGCCAGCCCGGACAGACCCGCATCGACCTCGCGGGCGACAACGCGCCCATCATGGAGGACATCGGATCGAGCCTCGCGGAGTACAACGACGACTTCGTCTCCATCACCACCTCGAACCCCGTCGACCTCCTGAACCGCCACCTCTACGAGACGGGTGAGCGGGCGCGCGAGAAGGTCATCGGGTTCGGCGGCCGCCTGGACAGCGCGCGGTTCCGGTACGTGCTCTCCCAGCGCTTCGACGTGCCCGTCCGGAACGTCGAGGCGACCATCCTCGGCGAGCACGGGGACGCGCAGGTGCCGGTGTTCTCGAAGGTTCGCGTGGACGGCCGCGACCCGTCGTTCGACGAGGCTGAGCGCGAGGAGATCCTCGGCGACCTCCAGGAGTCCGCGATGAACGTCATCGAGCGGAAGGGCGCGACTCAGTGGGGGCCCGCGAGAGGCGTCGCGCACATGGTCGAGGCCGTGCTCCGCGACACGGGCGAAGTGCTCCCGGCGAGCATTCCCCTCGCGGGCGAATTCGGGCACAAGGACACGGCGTTCGGCGTGCCGGTGAGGCTCGGCGCGAACGGCGTCGAAGAAGTCGTGGAGTGGGATTTGACGGAGTACGAGCGCGACCAGCTCGGCGAGGCCGCGGAGAAGCTCTCCGAGCAGTACGCGGAAATCAGCTAGGCGGGACTTCCCGCTGGACGTCCGCCATCTCGGCGTCCTCGTCGTCCGTTTCCTCGATCCAGACCGGTACCTCCTCCCAGGGGTGACACATGGTATACACCCACGTGTTTTTCGTGCAACTATAAAAGTGTTGGCTGGTGAGGGCGTGGGTTTTTGCGAATCGCGGACGGGACTATGGGCATGGACGCCGCTGTCTACCACGGCCCCGGTGACGTGCGCATCGAGAGCGTTCCCGACCCCGAGCTAGAGGAACCGACGGACGCCATCGTCCGCATCACCCACACCGCCATCTGCGGCTCCGACCTCTGGCCGTACCGCGGGCAGAGCGACCGCGAGGCGGGAAGCCGCATCGGCCACGAACCGATGGGTATCGTGGAAGAAGTCGGCGACGACGTGCGGCACGTCCGGCCCGGCGACCGCGTGCTCGCGCCGTTCTCCATCTCCTGCGGGGAATGCGAGTTCTGCCGGAAGGGACTCCACACGTCGTGCGTGAACGGCGACGGCTGGAGCGGCGCGAACGGCGGCGCGCAGGGCGAGCGCGTGCGCGCACCCACTGCGGACGGCACGCTCGTTCGGGTTCCCGAGCGGTACGCCGACGACGAGGACACCCTCGAAGCCCTCCTGCCGCTGACGGACGTGATGTGCACGGGCCACCACGCCGCCGTCAGCGCGGGCGTCGACGCGGGCGACACCGCCGTCGTCGTCGGTGACGGCGCGGTCGGACTGTGCGGCGTGCTCGCCGCCTCGCGGCTCGGCGCGGAGCGCGTCGTCGCCGTCGGCCACCACGAGGACAGACTGGAAATCGCGGAGGAGTTCGGCGCGACCGAAACGGTAGCGAGTCGCGGCGAGGACGCCGTGGAGGAAGTCCGGGAGCTCACGTACGGCGGCGCGAACCACGTGCTCGAATGCGTGGGCGCTGAGTCCTCGATGAGCACCGCGTTCGACGTGGCGCGCCCCGGCGGAACCGTCGGATACGTCGGCGTCCCCGCCGGTGTCGAGGAGGCCGAGTTCCTCGGAACCGCGTTCTCGAAGAACGTCACGCTCCGTGGCGGCGTCGCGCCCGTCCGCGCCTACGTGGACGACCTGATGGCGGACGTGCTTCAGGGCACGCTCGACCCGTCGCCCATCTTCACGAAAACCGTCGGTCTCGACGGCGTCCCCGAGGGCTACGAGGCGATGGACGAACGCGACGCCGTGAAAGTCCTCGTGAAACCCTAGACGACCTGTTCGCCGTCGTCGTCGTAGACGCGGATCGCGTCTACGGGACACGACCGCGCCGCGAACTTCGCGTCGAACTCCGCGTCCTCGGGGATTTCGCGGCTGAACACGCCGTCCTCGGTTTCTTCGCCGTCGACGAGCACGGCCTTCCCCGCGTCCGCGTCCTTCTCGAAGCCGTCCCACTCCGCGACGCACTGGTACATCCCGATGCAGGTGTCCCGGTCGAACTCCACTCGCATACCCGGGCTTGGAGCGGGACGGGTAAAGCAGTCAGGATTAAAAAGAGAGGTGGCTCGTCGAACTCGGCTCCCCGTCGGTGTCGTCGATGCCGCCCTCGTGCCGGAAGACGTAGTCCTCGTCGTCGAGATAGACCGTGCCGTCCTCGACCGTGAGAGATACGTCCACGAGCGTCGTTCCGGCGGCCTCGCCGTTGTCGCAGTCGCCCGAACACGTGTCGAACATCGACCCGTGCTTCGGACAGATGACCTGCCCGTCCCGCATGGCCGCGCCCATCCCGCGGTCGAACCGCTGGAACTCGTGGGGGCACGTGTTCACCCAGGCCGCCACGGAGTCCTCGCAGGGCACCAGAATCACTTCTTCTTCGTTCCCGTAGTCGTCCACGACCGTGAACAGCCAGGAGCGCTCGTCGTGAACGGTGTCGACCGTCGTGAGTTCCGCACGCGCCATACCCGAAAGAGGGGAGGACGATACTTTAAACCGCGTGACCCCCCTAAACTCGTCCAATGAGACCATCGGACCTCGACGGCCTCCCCGCGGGGATCGCGGACCACCTGGAGGGGGAGGGAATCGAGGCGTTTTACCCCCCGCAGGAGGCCGCGGTCGAGGCGGGCGTCACCGAGGGGGAGAGCCTCGTCGCGAGCGTCCCCACGGCGAGCGGGAAGACGCTCATCGCCCAACTCGGGATGCTCTCGGCCGTCGAGCGCGGCGGGAAAGCGCTCTACATCGTGCCGCTGCGCGCGCTCGCCGGCGAGAAGGCGCGGGAGTTCGAGGCGTTCGAGGAGTACGGCATCTCCGTCGGCGTCTCCACCGGGAACTACCAGAGCGACGGCGACTGGCTCGGCTCCAAGGACGTCATCGTCGCGACCTCGGAGAAGGTGGATTCGCTGATTCGGAACGGCGCGGACTGGGTGGACGACCTCTCCTGCGTCGTCGCGGACGAAGTCCACCTCGTGGACGACGCCCACCGGGGGCCGACCCTCGAAGTGACGCTCGCGAAACTCCGCCAGCGCGTCCCCTCGCTCCAGGTGGTGGCGCTCAGCGCGACTGTAGGGAACGCCGACGAACTCGCGGAGTGGCTGGACGCGGAACTCGTGGACTCGGACTGGCGACCGATCGACCTCCGGACGGGCGTCCACTACGGCCAGTCCCTCCATCTCGACGACGGCAGCCAGCGCGAACTGAACGTGGACGGACGCCGAAACCAGACGAGCGCGCTCGTGGAGGACACGCTGGCCGACGGCGGCTCTACGCTGGTGTTCGTGAACTCGCGGCGGAACGCGGAGTCCGCGGCGGGACGGCTCGGCGACGTGAGCCGGCAGTTCCTCGACGGGGAAGAGGAAGAACGACTAGGCGAGATTGCCGAGGAGATTCGGGGCGTGAGCGACACGGAGACGAGCGACGACCTCGCGGACGCGGTCGAACGAGGGGCGGCGTTCCACCACGCCGGCCTCGCGCGCCAACACCGCGAACTCGTGGAGGAGGCGTTCCGCGACAGGCTCGTGAAGGTCGTGTCCGCGACGCCGACGCTCGCCGCGGGCGTGAACACGCCGAGCCGCCGCGTCATCGTCCGAGACTGGCAGCGCTACGACGGCGACGCCGGCGGCATGCAACCGCTCTCCGTGCTCGAAGTCCACCAGATGTTCGGGCGGGCGGGCCGCCCCGGTCTCGACCCGTACGGCGAAGCCGTCCTGCTCGCGAACACGCACGAGGAGCTGGAGGAGCTGTTCGACCGCTACATCTACGCCGACCCCGAGCCGGTGCGGTCGAAGCTCGCGGCCGAACCCGCGCTCCGCACGCACGTCCTCGCCGCCGTCGCCACGGGGGTCGCGCAGAGCCGCGGCGGCCTCCTCGAATTCCTCTCAGGGACGCTGTACGCGACGCAGACGGACGACCCGGAGCGCCTCGAATCCGTGACGGACGACGTGCTCGACTACCTCGTCGCGAACGACTTCGTCGAACGCGAGGACGGCCTTACGGCCACGTCGAGCGGCCACCTCGTGAGCCGGCTGTACGTCGACCCGATGAGCGCCGCGGAACTCCTTTACGGACTAGAGGACGCAGAGGACCCGACGCCGTTCGGCCTCTACCACCTCGTCGCCCGCACCCCCGACCTCTACGGCCTCTACCTCCGCTCCGGCGACCGGGAGCAGTACACCGAGTTGGCGTACGAGCGGGAGACGGAGTTCCTCGGGCGGATGCCGAGCGAGTTCGAGGAGAACCAGTGGGAGGACTGGCTCGCCGCGACGAAGACGGCGAAACTCCTGGAGGACTGGGCGAACGAACTGGACGAGGACACCATCGCCGAACGCTACGGCGTCGGCCCCGGCGACATCCGGGGGAAGGTCGAGACCGCGGAGTGGCTGTTGAACGCCGCGGAACGCCTCGCCGGCGACCTCGGGTACGGGAACACGAAGGCCGTCCGGGACGCCCGGAAGCGCGTCGAGTACGGCGTCGGCGAGGAACTCCTCGACCTCGCGGGCGTCCGGAACGTCGGCCGGAAGCGCGCCCGTCGGCTGTACGAAGCCGGCATCGAAACCCGCGCCGAGTTGCGGAGCGCCGCGAAACCAGTGGTGTTGGGCGCGCTCCGCGGCCGCCGTCGAACCGCCGAGACCGTCCTGGAGAACGTCGGTCACGAGAACCCCTCGATGGCGGACGTGCGAGCCGACGCGGACGCCGAAGCAGCCGCCCGATCCGCGGACGTGGACGGCGAGGACGGCCAGTCGAGCCTGGGTGACTTCGAGTGAGAACGCTCGAGGGCCGCGTCACGGTCGAAGACGTGGACGCGTTCGTCGAAACCCTGAGCGAGGTCGGCGAGGAGCACGGGAGCGCTGTGCAGGCGTTCGACGCCGCGTACGTCGCCGGCCGCGTCCACCTCGAAACCGCCGTCCGGCACGCGAACCGCGCGTTCGACCGCGGGGAGAACGTCGCCCGCGATCGCGCGGTCGAAATCCTCCTCTACGCCGCCGGCCGCCGCCAGATCCGCCGCGCGCTCGAAATGGGCGTCTCGAGCGGAGAGACGGACGCCGTCATCGTCGTCGACGGCGGCGACGAACCCGCCGCTATCGACGAACTGCGCGCGCTCGTGGACGAACGCGAAACGCTCGCTGCGCTCGACGAGCGCGTGCTTACGGAGTTCTTCGAGATCTCGGACGCGGAGCGCGCCGCGACCGACGCCACGCTCACCGACCTCGTCCGCGAGCGCGTCGCCCTGCTCGACGTGGACAAGTAGCCATCACCGTTTTCCAGCGCCGCACAGTACACTCGCGTATGAGCCGCGACGACGTTACGGACAACGCGCGCGAACGCCAGCACGAACGAACCGAGCGCGTGGAAGACACCCTCGAAGCCGTCGACGCCACGCTCGACGGCCTGAGCTACCCCACGAACCCGAGCGAGATGAAAGCCGCCTACGCCGAAGCCCCCAGCGAACTCCCGAACGAGACCGAGTCCCTCGGGGACGTGTTCGACCGCCTCGAAGACACGGAGTACGAGACTCACGAGGACGCCCGGGAGGCCGTGCTCGGCGAACTCACCGGCGCCGCCGGCCGCGAACACGGCGACGACAACGAGTACAACTCCGAACGCGAACTCGACGCGCTCGAAGAACAGGAGTCCGGGAAGTACGGGGAGAAGTGAGTTCCACCTGAAACGGCGCCCGCGGAGAGCGGACGAGCGTCTGACGAGGAGTGGTGAGAGAAGTAGTCCATTCTGGATTCGAACCAGAGTCGTTGCCCCCAGAAGGCAACAGGATTGGCCAGCTACCCCAATGGACTGCACGTGAACGAAGGAGTCTCGAATTTATTAGCCTTGCGAAGACGGTTCGCCGCCAGCAGTTGAACGCTTGTTCGTGGATACTCCGACATCTATTTTTGCGTGGTGTGCGCACGTTCTCGCATGTACGTTGGGCGGTTCGTGGTCGTCGGTCCGGGTGTGGGTGCGTATCGAGTGTCCTCGCGGTCGTTCCCGAATCGGACTGTAGTGGAGCGCGACGGCCGGTTGACAGTCGTTCCGACCGCGGACGCCGAGGAGACGGATAATCCGTACGTGTCGTACAACTGCGCGCGGGAGTCGGGGGGGCGTGCGGTCGTGGGGAACGGGTCGCACGTCGACCCGATCACGGAGAAACTGGACTTGGGGTATCCGGCGCGTGACGCGTTGGTGTCGGGGTTGTTCGCGATGGACTACGAGAAGGACGACTACGACACGCCCCGAATCGCGGGCGTCGTCGGGACAGAGGACGCCTACATCGGTATCGTTCGGAAGGACGCGCTCCTCGTGCGGGCGGTCGCGGAGCCGACGCTCGTCGCCACCTACGAGAAGGACAGTCCGGAGGCGCACGCGTTCGACGCGGACACCGCGGCAGGTGCGGCGCGCGAGGTGCTTGACGCCGAGTTCGAGCACGCGGTGTGCGCGGCGGGCGTCACCGTCGGCGACGAGGTGTCGTTCGCGTTCGCCGACAACGAGTAAGGGCTGGCGGTCGAAGACCGCAGTATGCGAGTCGGCGTCCTTTCCGACATTCACGCGAACAGGGTGGCGCTCGACGCGGTGTTCGATGACATGCCGGACGTGGACGCGCTCGTCTGCGCGGGCGACGTCGTCGGGTACAACCCGTGGCCGGCGGCGTGTGTCGAGGCGCTCCGAGAGCGCGACGTGCCGACGGTGATGGGAAACCACGACCGGAAGGTCGCCACGGACTCGAACTTCCGCGGGAACGGCATGGCGAGCGCGGGTATCACGCACGCAAAGCGCGACCTCTCGGACGCTCAGACGGAGTGGGTTCGAGGGTTGCCGCGCGAGCGCGTGCTGTTCGACGGCCTGCTGAAGGTCGTGCACGACCACCCGACCAGACGAGACCACTACACGTATCCCGAGCAGTTCTCGGCGGACCTGCTCGGCGGCGAAGACGTGCTCGTTCTCGGACACACGCACGTGCAGGCCCACGAGGCGTTCTCGGAGGGCGTCGTCCTCAATCCGGGGAGCGTCGGCCAGCCGCGCGACCGCGACCCGCGCGCCGCGTACGCACTCGTGGAGGTGACGGATTCGGGCGTGTCCGTGGAGGAGCGCCGCGTCGCGTACGACACCGACGCGGTCGCGGACGCCGTTCGGGAGGCGGGCCTCCCGAAGTCGACGGCGAGTCGGCTGCGGGACGGCCGCTGAATCGGCACACTCAGGCGGCGGGCGCGACTCCACTGGGTATGAGCGAGTTCGACTCATTCGGCCTCGGCACCTACCAGCTCACCGGCAGTCAGTGCGCGGACAGCGTCGCGACCGCGTTGGACGCGGGCTACCGGCACGTCGACACCGCGCAGGGATACGGAAACGAGGGGCTCGTCCGGCGCGGCATCGAGCGCAGCGACGTGGACGCGAGCGACGTGTTCGTCGCGACGAAGCTCTCCACCGACAACCTCGGGTACGAGGACGCCGTGGACAGCGCGCACGAGTCCGCCGCCCGACTCGGCGTGGACAGCATCGACCTCCTCTACGTCCACTGGCCGCTCGACACCTACAGCAAGGAGGAGACCATCGACGCGCTGAACGACCTGCACGCCGAGGGCGTCGTGGACCGCGTCGGCCTCTCGAACTTCCGGGTCGACCAGCTCGACGCAGCGCGCGACCGCCTCGACCCCGACCCGTTCGCGCACCAGATCGAGTGCCATCCGCTCCTCCAACAAGAAGCGTTACGCGCGTACGCCCGCGAGCACGACCACTGGGTCGTCGCGTACTGCCCCATCGCCCGCAACAAGGTCGCCGACGTGAACGTGATTCAGGACATCGCGGACGCCCACGACGCGACGCCCGCGCAGGTGAGTCTGGCGTGGCTGAATGGATTGGAGAACGTCGCCGCCGTCCCGAAGGCAACCTCGCTCGACCACATCACGGAGAACTTCGCGAGTCGAGACATCACCCTTACCGACCGCGAGATGAACCGCATCGCTGACATCGACGACGAACACCGCATCGTGGATTTCGACGGCGCCCCCTGGAACGAGAACTAGAGGCTACGAGGCGGGAGTTACGGGCGGACGACGACCGTCTCGGCGACTCGGTCACCCACCCGCTTCTTCCGGTCTGACAGCAGGACGGAGGCGATTCCCACGAGGTAGAACGCGGGCAGCACGTCCACGAGTCGCAGGACGTTCCGCACCGTCGCCGCCCGCAACGACGGGTTCGTTCCGTCGTCCGCGACCACCCGAATCGCCACGAGGTACTTCCCGACGGTCTGCCCGTACCGGTACTCCATCAGGACGTGGTACTCGACGGAGAGCGCCAGCCACAGCAGGAACGCCACCTGCGCCGGCAACCCGGAGAGGTCGGCGTCCGCGGACGCCCCGCTCACCCGCACGTCACCAGTCACAAACGCGACCGCGTACACCGCCGCGAACAACAGCGCGAACCACACCGCGGAATCCACCGCGAGCGCGACGCCGCGAATCCCGACGCCGCACTCCCCGGTCTCGGTCTCGGCCATGACCGGCACGACGACGAACGAACGGAAAGGCGTTTCCACAAGAAACACTCGCGGGTCGTCCCTCCCCGCTCGCTCAGTTGGAGACGGCTTCGCCGTCTCCTACTCCGCGAACAACTCTTGGATAATGTCGAGGACGTCGTCGCGGTCGTCCCAGTCGACGAAGAGCGCGACGGAGGTTGCGGACGTGATGACGTCGTGGAGGTTGATGCGGGCGTCGGCGATGGGGTCGACGATTCGCTGGATGACGCCGGGCTGGTTCGGGAGTTCGCCGCCGAGCACGCGGATGACGGCCACGTCGTCGGAGACCGTGACGCTGGAGAGCGTGTCGTCCTCGATGACTTCGCGGTGGAGGACGTTCTCGGCCTCCTCGGCGAGGTCTGCGTTCACGTAGAACGTCATCGAGTCCATGCCGGACGCGACCGCGTCGACGTTGATGTCGGCGTCCGCGAGCGCGGTCGACAGCCGGGACATGATGCCGGGTTTGTTCCGCATCGCGCGCCCCGCGACCGTGAGGCAGGCGAGCGGCTGTTCGCGCATGTCGATGATGTTCTCGAAGCGCCCCTCGATTCGGGTGCCGCCGGAGAGGAGGTCGCCGTGCTGGTAGTGGACGACGCGGACTTCGAGATCCTCGTCCTTGTAGGAGAGCGCGCTCGGCGCGACGACCTCCGCGCCCCGGAAGGAGAGGTTACGGAGTTCGTCCACGGTGATTTCGCCGACGTTCCGCGCGCCCTCGACCACCCGCGGATCGCCGGTCATGATTCCCTCGACGTCGGTGACGATGACGACCTCGTCCGCGTCGAGGTAGCGCCCGAGCATCACGGCGGTGGTGTCGCTGCCGCCGCGACCGAGCGTCGTGACGTTCCCCTCCAGGTCTTCCGCGAGGAACCCCGTGATGACGGGAACCGCGTCGTCGAGTTCCGAAGCGAGCGCCTTCGCGCGCTTCTGCGTCTCCTCGATGTTCACCTCGCCGCGGCTGTTCGTGACGACGGGCCAGTCCGGGTGGCCGGGTTCGAGGAACACGGCGTTCACGTCCCGTGAGGCGAGCGCGGCCTTCAACATTCGAACGGAGGTGCGTTCGCCCATCGAGACGATCTCCGCGCGGTCGGCGGAGTCCGCCTCGAACGTGATGTCGTCGAGGAGTTCGTCCGTCGTGTCGCCCATCGCGGACGCGACGACCGCGACCTCGTGGCCGGCGTCGACGGCGGACGCGACCGACGCGGCCGCGCGCTCGATTCGCTCCCCGCTCCCGAGACTCGTCCCGCCGAACTTCGCTACGACGCGCATCGCGACGCCTCCACGTGACTCTGAGCGTTCATGGCCCGTGATTGCGCGGGCACGAAGATAACGGCTTCGTCGCACGGAACTTTTGCCCGTGTACACGAACGGTCACGTATGCACGTCAGAGAGGCGGTCGAAGCGGACACTGACGCAGTTTCGAGCCTGCTCGACGCGCCCGCGGGCGTCGCGAGCCGACTGCTCCGCGAACGCACTGTCTCCGTCGCGGTTCGAGACGAAACCGTGGTCGGCGTGGTCGCGTTCGAGGTGGACGAGGATGCGGTGCACGTGACGCGGCTCGCGGGCGACTCGGACGACATGGAGCGCCTGCTCGACGAACCGATACGGTTCGCCGCGAACGAGGGGCTTCCGGTGGAACTCCTCGTCGAAGAATCGGACGATGACGTCGCGTTCGCAGTGGAAACGAAGGGGTTCGAGAACGTGGGGGCGGGACCGCGGTTCGGGGGCGAGGAGACGATCCGATACCGGTACGGTTAGTCCTCCTCGCGCCAGGACTCCGGAACCTCGATGACGTATCGGCCGTTCTCCTGCAGCGCGATGATGTACTCCTCGCGGTCGTACAGCTCCATGAGGTTGAGTTCGTACTGGCCGGGTGCGACGACCTTGATGGATTCGAACTGGCTGTTCAGCTCCTCGCGGAGTTCGTCCATATCCGGCCGGTCGTCAGACTCGGGTTCCTGCACCACGCGACCCTCGCGGTCGGGTTTCGGCGGCAGGTCGTCCGAGGTCACCATCTCGGAGCGCGCGTCCGCCTGCGCGGTGTCCTCCCGGTCGGCGTCCGCCGCCTCGATTTCGTCCGGAACCTCCGCGCCGTCCGTCCCGCTCGTGGACTCGGTGTCGGCGTCCGGTGTCTCGGACGGGAAAGTCTCGGCGCTCGGCGCGTCCGCGGACGCGGTGTCAGTCGCGTCCTCCGTGTCCCGCGAGTCGCCGGGCCAATCGCTGGACTCCTCGCTGGACGACGAAGAGAGTGTGTCGCGAACGCTCGCGGCCGCGCGACCGACCGCCGAGGTCACTGACCCGCTGTCGGGTTCGGGTGGTTCCGGCGGTTCCGCGTCCTCGGGGTCGTCGGGGGCGGCGTCGGGATGGAACTGGAACTTGTTCCCGCCGCACTCCGGGCACCCCGACAGCATCTCCTTCGACCCGTCGGGGAACGTGTGCCCGCAGTTCGTGCACTGATGCGGCATCCTAGTCGCGGGAGATGAGTGCGCTGATGAGGGTGTCGTCCTTGTGCAGCGACTTGATCTGGTTCGCCGGTCCGATGACCGTGAGCTTCGATGACTCGTTCTTCCCCATCAGGCGGTTGAGGAATCCGCCGTCGTTCGCCTCCGACCGCGGGAACGACTCGATTTCGATACCCGAGAAGCCGTCGGGGTTGATCTCGCTCATCGTCACCTCGATGAGCTTCGACTCCTCGTCCGGGCTCAGGCCGCGTTCGAGCACCACGATGTTACCGTCGTGAACGCCGTCGAGGATGAGCCGGATTTTCTCCATCGAGGTCTTTCCCTCCATCTTCTCGCCGCTGATGAAGTCGATCTGCACGCCGTCTTCGTGTTCTATTTCTGGCATCCTGTGTCACCCGAATTTCGTCGCAATCTCGTCGTACACTTCGTCCATGTTCTCGCCCTCTAGCGCGGAGAGGGGAATGGTGTCGTGCTGGGGGAACGCGTTCTTGATCTGCTGGATGTTCGCGTCCTCCAGATCAGTCTTGTTCGCGAGGATGAGCACGGGGAGGTCGCGGCTCTCGATGATGCCGATGAGCATCGTGTTCACCTGCGTGAACGGATCCGTAGTCGCGTCAAGCACGTAGATGACGCCGTCAACGTCCTCGCGCAGCCAGTGCATCGCCTCCGCGACACCCTCGGTCGCCTCACGGGAGCGCCGGACGGCCTCGTCCTTCTCCATGCCGTGCTCGACGAACTCCTCGTAGTCGACCTTCGTCGCGACACCGGGCGTGTCGACGATGTCGATGCTGACGGTGCGGCCGTCGCGCTCGATTTCGACGTTCTCCTTTCGGCGTGCGCGTCGCGTTTCGTGTGGAACGTGACTCTCGGGGCCGATGGCGTCACCGGTCCAGTCGCGCGCGATCCGGTTCGCGAGCGTCGTCTTCCCCGCGTTCGGCGGTCCGTAAATTCCGATGCGCTTGGGTTCGTCACCCTCGCCGGCGAAGAGCTTCGCCGTCACACCGGAGATGCTGTCTTTGAGGTCTGCGAACAGTCCCATCCTTGGCTCTCCTACGCACCCCCATACGTGTAAGGCTAACGCAGAATGCGCGCCGAGACGGCCGATATCGCGTCAGACGGACGGCATTCGGGTGTTCGTGGAAAGGAAACGAAGGGGTTCGAGAACCGGTCTCATGCCGAGCGGATGTGCCAGACCGAGACGGAGACGTGAGTCGGCGCAACACAACGACGGTTCGAGCCCCCCACCCCTTCGTTTCGAGTGGAACTGTCGAGAAGCGGGGGGCGGGGGGCCGAAGGATCGCCAAGAACTACACTAGGAACGAACACTACACGACCCTAAATTAAAGTTAGTATTGCAGTACGGGTTTGGTTGTCCTGGCTATCACTTAGTTCTTTCCCATTCCTAGGCCGTCTCCTCCCTCCCCCCTCCCCCTCGATCTCGTTCTCCACTCGAAACGAAGGGGTGGGGGGGGTTCGGGACGCCCCAGCACTCGACCCACCCGTTTCGGGTGGAACCACTATGCTCCCGTGTCCGAACGATGCAGCGATCCGGGTTCTCTCGTCCCGTCCTCTCACCGGTCTCGCCGTCCCCGAGCTTCGTTCAGTCCACTCCCTACCCCACGACGGCACACTCGGGTGCAGTCCGCCCGTTCCATCCGAACCCCTCGTCTCCCGGTCACGTGCACGCAGTCGCCCGCTTTTCTGCCGCCTCCACCGGTTCTGAAGGCCGGACCGAAACTTATTAACTACTGTACTTTCCATTGTTTCATCTGCATCAACTGCATACGCCTCACGGGCGGCCACCGTGATTCCGGCGATACTACCTCACTCACGCCGGTTCTCGCTGCCTCGCGGGCATCTCCACCTGAAATAGAGGGGTGAACGATTCAGATATGGACGACAACACACCGGCGGACGACCGGCGCACGGCACGTGACTTCGACGTGGAGATAGACGACGTCCTCGACGAGGACGGCGACGACGAGGACGGCCTCTTCGACGACCTCCTCCGCGGCGAACCTATCTTCGAGAACAAGGAAGTCCTCCGCCCCTCCTACACGCCCCACGAACTCCCGCACCGGAACGAACAGATCAACAACATGGCGACAATCCTCGTCGCCGCGCTCCGCGGGGAGACGCCCTCGAACATCCTCATCTACGGGAAGACTGGCACCGGAAAGACCGCGTCCGCGAAGTTCGTCAGTCAGGAACTCGAAAAGACCTCACGGAAGTACGAAGTCCCCTGCGAGGTCGAATACATCAACTGCGAGGTCACGGACACGCAGTACCGGGTGCTCGCGCAGCTCGCGAACACGTTCATCCAGCAGAACCGCGAGTTCGTCGACGAGCGTGTGAACGCCCTCGAAGACCTCGCGGAACGCGCACGCGACGACCCGCACGCGCTCACAGATACGGAGTTCGACTCCGTGGAAGAAGTCGTCGAACGCGTGGACTCCCTGCTCGACGATCGCGAGGAGATGGATGACGTCCCGATGACGGGCTGGCCGACCGACCGCGTCTACACCGAGTTCTTCGACGCCGTCGACTACGTCGAACGCGTCGCCGTCATCATGCTCGACGAAATCGACAAGCTCGTCGAGAAATCCGGGGACGACACACTCTACAACCTCTCCCGGATGAACTCCGAACTCGACAACTCCCGCGTCTCCATCATCGGCATCAGCAACGACCTGAAGTTCACCGACTTCCTCGACCCCCGCGTCAAGTCCAGCCTGGGCGAGGAGGAAATCGTCTTCCCGCCCTACGACGCGAACCAACTTCGCGACATCCTCGAACACCGCTCGGAGACCGCGTTCAAGGCGGACGCGCTCTCGGAGGACGTCCTCCCGCTGTGCGCGGCGTTCGCCGCGCAGGAACACGGGGACGCGCGGCGCGCGCTCGACCTCCTCCGCACCGCGGGCGAACTCGCCGAACGCGATCAGGCCGACATCGTCACCGAGGCGCACGTGCGGCGCGCGCAAGACAAGATCGAACTCGACCGCGTCGTCGAAGTCGTCCGCACCCTCCCCACCCAGAGCAAACTCGTCCTGTACGCCATCCTCGTCCTCGAAAAGCACGGCGTGCACAACATCAACACGGGCGAGGTGTACAACATCTACAAGCGCCTCTGCGACGAGATCGACGCCGACGTGCTCACCCAGCGCCGGGTGACCGACCTCATCAGCGAACTCGACATGCTCGGTATCGTGAACGCCGTCGTCGTCTCGAAGGGCCGCTACGGCCGCACCAAGGAAATCAGCCTCTCGGTTCCGGTAGAGGAGACCGAGGCAGTCCTCGAAGCCGACTCCCGGCTCGGGGACGTTGAGAACGTCACGCCGTTCGTGCAGGCGCGCTTCGACAACGAGTGAGTTCTACGAGACGAGTTCGGTGACGGCCTCACCGACTGTGGCTTCCCCGGAGAAGACGAGCCGAACGTAGCCGAGCCACGGCACTCGGAACTCCGCGCGCCCCTTCACCCACTCGGGCTTGACGGGGCTGCTGATGCCGTTCACCTGGTCGTAGTACTGGTTGTTGTCGCCCTTCGTGACGAACCCGGCGTGGGGGGCGGGGCAGTTCGCTATCGCCGCGCAACTGCTGCCGTCGACGTACGCGGGGGTCGCTCTGTCATACCAGTTCTCGCCGTCCGCGACCCAGAACCGCGCCCGGTGAATGATGGGCGTGGTTCCGCCGTTCCCGTTGCGTTGATAGACGACGACGTCGCCGTACCCGCCGAACCGCTGGTAGTCGATCTCCTCGCCCATCTCGTGGGTGATGACGCCGGTGTCGGCGTACCCCATATCGCCCGTGAACCGGTCTTCCTCCACGACGAACACGAGGTCACCGCGCTCCATGTGCGGCTCCATGCTTCCGGATTCGACGGCGACGAGCGGCGGCCACAGCCCGCTCACGCTGAACAACAGCATGCCGACGAGGAGGACGACGAGCGCGCTCGACACCATCTCGCGGGCGAACACGACGAACTCGTTGTCTGTCCGGAACACCCACCGGAGAGCGTCCGTGGGGCTTCGTCGCGGATCCGGCGCGTCGTCGTCGGCCATACAGAACCGAGGACGCGCTGGGGGGACAAAAGCCCCGCCGGTCTACTTCCACGGGCGGTACGGGGCGGCTGCCACGGGGCTCGACCCCGAGGCGGTTGACCGCAGGGCTTTTGCTCGCGTCCCGCCTCCCGAGTGAGTGTGCCGAACTCGACGCCGATCGTGGTCGTGCGAGAACTCACGAGCCGCGGCTACAACGCGGATCGGGACGCCGTGACCCTGCTCGCGGACGAACCCGACCCCGAGCGCGCCGTCGAGCACGTGGTCGAGCACGCCCCCGCGGACGTGCTCACGATCTCCGCCGCGCAGGTTCGCGAGGCACTCGACGCCCGCGGCGACGACGCGGAGCGCGACGGCCGCCCTGGCCCCGCAGCGGACGCCGCCACAGAGCAGACAGAGGGAGCGGTCGAGGCCACTGAACCGGATGCCACAGCGGCCACGGATACCACGGCGGCGGGTCCATCGGCCGGCGACAGGGCCTCTACGGCCGTCTCACAGAAAACCCACACCTCTGCTTCGACTGCACGAGAAAATCACGATTCAACCTCTGAGTCTAGTGGTTTTGCACCTGAAACAAAGGGGGTTGGGGATGGGGGGGCGTCCGGCGTCGAGGACGCGCTGAACGCGGATGACATCGAGGCGTTCGAGCGCGCGGTCGACGAGACGCTCCACGACGTCAGCATCGCGAACGACATCACGGGCCAGTCCACGGGAACGGGAGACTACGACGACTTCGTCTCCGTGTTCCGCGACCGCTACGACCGCCTCTCCTCGAAACTCCGCGGGCGCGTGAACCACCGGCCGACGAACGCGCTCGAATCCATGGGCGGCGGGAGCGACGCCGCTATCGTCGGGATGGTGAACGACATCCGGTCGACCGCGAGCGGCCACTGGCTCATCGAACTCGAGGACACGAACGGCGTCTTCCCCGCGCTCGTGATGAAAGACCGCGACATCGCCGCGCACGTTGACGAACTCCTCCTGGACGAGGTCATCGCCGTCGAGGGGTCGCTCGCGCAGGACGGCGGCATCCTCTTCGTGGACTCCATGCACTTCCCGGACATCCCCCGAACCTACGAGCCGAACACGGCCGACCGGCACGTGCAGGCCGCGCTCATCAGCGACGTGCACGTCGGCAGCCAGGAGTTCGCGGACTACGCTTGGGAGTCGTTCGCGCGCTGGCTCCACACCGAGGAGGCCGAGCACGTCGAGTACCTCCTCCTCGCGGGCGACATGGTGGAGGGCGTCGGCGTCTACCCCGACCAGGACGAGGAACTCGACATCGTGGACATCTACGAGCAGTACGAGGCGTTCGCGGAGAAACTCAAGCAAGTCCCGGGCGACATGGAGATCGTGATGATTCCGGGGAACCACGACGCGGTTCGGCTCGCGGAACCCCAGCCCGCGTTCGACGAGGAGCTCCGCGACATCATGAGCGCGCACGACGCCCGCATCACCGGGAACCCGAGCGTGGTCACCGTCGAGGGCGTGGACGTCCTGATGTACCACGGCGTCAGTATCGACGAAGTCATCGCGGAACACCCGAGCGAGTCCGTCTCCTACGAGGCCCCCCACAGGGCGATGGCGCAACTCCTGAAGAAGCGCCACGTCGCCCCCCAGTACGGCGACCGGCTCCGGGTCGCGCCCGAGGAGAAGGACTACCTCGTCATCGACGACGTGCCGGACGTGTTCCACACCGGCCACGTCCACAAGCTCGGCGTCGGGACGTACAACAACGTCCGCCTCGTGAACTCGGGGTGCTGGCAGGAGCAGACCGCGTTCCAGAAGTCCGTCAACATCGACCCGGACGTGGCGACCGCGCCCATCCTCGACCTCGACACGCTCGACGTCACCGTCCGGAAGTTCGAGAACTAAACGCGTTTGCCGGCTGCCGAACCTCCTTTTGTGCGCGCCGAGAACTCCCGCCGTGTTACGCGCCGCGTTCCGCCGACTCACCGCCGCCCTCTACGCCTTCCCCGCGCTTCTCGCGCGAATCGGCTTCCTCGACCGCGAGAAGGGCGAGGAGGCGTTCGACCTCGCGGTTCCCGCGATGGTCACCGGCGGCCTGCGCACGCTCCTGCGAACCGCTGACTTCTTCATGGTCAGCGTCGCCGCCGGCGGGAGCGCCGTCGCCGCGCTCGAATTCGGGTTCCAGTACTACTTCATCCCGTTCGGGCTCGCGCTCGCGCTCACCTCCGGCACCATCAGCGTCGTCTCCCGGTTGAAGGGCGCCGACCGCCACCGCGAGGCCGACTTCGCCATCAAGCAGTCGCTCTGGCTCTCCCTCCTCCTCTCCGTCCCGATCACACTCGCGACGTGGGTGTACGCGGAGCCGATGATAGACCTCCTGACGAACGACCCCGTCGCCATCGAGGAGGGCGCGGTGTACCTCCAGATCGTGATGCTCTCCGTCGCGTTCCGATTCTGGGGGATGATAGCGTCCCGGGCCCTCGCTGGCGCAGGCGACACCCACACCCCGATGTACGTCCGCCTGCTCACCCTCCCGACGAACGTCGTCGTCAACGCAGTCCTCATCTTCGGGTTGCTCGGGTTCCCCGCGCTCGGCGTCGCCGGCGCGGCCATCGGCACCGCCGTCGCGAACGCGCTCGCCGCCGCCATCTTCTTCGCCCTCCTCGTCTCCGGCCGGTACAGCGTCCAGCTCCGCCTCGGCGGGAAGCAGTGGGACTGGGGTATCGCGACCGAAATCGTCCGCGTCGCCGTCCCGCTCGCCGGCACCCGGCTCTCCCGCACCGTCGGCCGCTTCCCGTTCCTGTTCGTGCTCGCCGTGCTCGGCAGCGAGGTCGTCGCCGCCTACGCCATCGGCCGTCGCGTCATGCTCCTCGCGCTGATGCCCGCGTGGGGGTACTCCACCGCGTCCTCCACGCTCGTCGGACAGGCTATCGGCGCGGGCGATGGCGACGAGGCCGCCGCGTACGGCTGGCAGACCCTCCGCATCGCGCTCGCAACCCAGCTCGTCATCGCCGCCGCCATCTTCGCCGCCGCGCGCCCCCTCGCCGCCGCGTTCGCCGCCGCCGACCTCGACCTCACGGTCACCTTCATCCGCGTGTTCGGCGTCGGCGTCGCGGCGTTCAGCGTCTCCCGCACGCTCCGCGGCGGCCTCCGCGGCGCGGGCGACACCTCGTGGCCGTTCTACGGCGGCCTCCTCAGCACGTACGTCGTCCGTCTCCCCGTCGCGTTCGCCGCGCTCCCCGCGACGTTCGCCGTCGCCGTTCCCGTGTTCGGCGTCACGCTCACACCCGGGCTCGGCTGGGCGCTCCCCGCCATCTACGCCGCCATCGTCGCCGACATGTACACGCGCGCCGCCGTGAACTTCGTCCGGTTCCGCTCCGGGAAGTGGCGCGAGATCGGCGCACGAGCCACGAACCAAACGACCTGATTTAAGTGGGACGCGGCCCCCTGAACGGGTATGAGCAAAGCGACGAAGTTCGTCCTCGGCACCGTCGGCGCGTCGGCCGCGCTCTCACTCGTCATCGCCGCCCAGATCGCGCTCGCGTAGCGTGTTCGAGGCGCGCGACCTTCCCCCGGACGTCGAGCGAGTCCGCGACGACCACGCGTCGGACGCCGTCGTCCTCGACACGTCCAGTGACTTCGAGACCCTGCCCGGGTACGCGCTCGACGACATCGCCACCCGCGCGGACGCGCTCACCCCGACCGCGTACGACCCCGACTGGCTCCCGGACGACAGCCCCGAGCTGCTTCGACGGCTCGCGTCGGGCGACCTCGTCGTCGGGATGCCCGGCGACGGCAGCGTCGCGTGGACCCGCCAGACCGACCCCGAGTTCGTCCTCGTGAAACCCCGGGTCGAGGGCGCGCCCGACGACTTCGTGGACTTCCTCGTCGCGGAGGCGCTCGTCGAACTCGGTCTTGGCCTCCCCGAGCACTTCCTCGGATTCTTCGCGGACGCCTACCCCGAGTTCGCGAGCGCGGTGGACGCCGACCCGACCACGACCTATCAGGTCGCGCTCGCCGCCTACGACGCCTACCGCGGCCTCCACACCCGCGACGTGTTCGCGTCCTGGGAGGGTGATCAGGCCCGCCTCCACGACGCGTGGCGGGACGCCGGCGACCGCCTCCACCCCCGCCTCGACGACCTCTCCAGCGAGGTCGCGCGCGGCACCACCGACTTCGGGGATGCGGCCGAACTCGCGTGCAGCGCCGTCAAGCACAACATCGACGTCCCCACGCCCTTCGGCGCGCTCGACACCCTCGCGTACCGCGACCACGGCCCCCAGTACGCCGTGAAGTGGGCGGAGAAACTCTTCTAACCACAGCGAAGAAGTCCCCAGACCCCGTCTACTCTTTCATGAGCGACGAGTTCGACCGCGAGGAGGAAAAACAGAAGCTCCGCGAGAAGTACGCGAAGGACCAGCAGGACCGCGAGGTCACCGGCCGCATGAGCGACCTCCTCCTGCAGGGCGCGACGATGACGAACAAACACTGCGACCGCTGCGGCAGCCCCTACTTCCGACAGAACGGCGAGGAGTTCTGCCCGACCTGCCGCGCCGAAGGCAACCAACCTCAGACCGACGAACCCGCCAGCCAATCCAGTCAGACCGCCGAGGAACCGACCGAATCCGCCGCGGCCGCCGACGCCGGAACCAGTGAGGCGCAAACCACTCCGGAACCCACGCGCGCCCCCGCCACGACAGCGGACACGCCCGCCCCCGCTACGACAGCGGACACGCCCGCCCCCGCCGCAGACGAGACAACCGAACCCACAGGCTCCCCGTCGTCTGCGGACACCGCGGACGCCCGCGCCGCCCTCGCCACCTCTATTGAAACGCTCGCCCAGCGCGCCAGCGACGCCGACGACCCCCGCCGCGCCAAGGAGTTCCTCGAAGCCGCACGCGAAGCCGCCGACACCCTCGACACCCTCGACCGCTAACCTCCCCGAACCCCACTTCACGCCTACGGCGTTCAGGTGGTTTCCCGCGTGGCAGAGCCACGCGGGTATCTCGCGGCATCGCCGCTCGATTCTCTCCGACGGCGAAGCCGTCGGAATGGGCCACCAACACTTAACCTCCTTCTCCGCTCACGTTCCGCTATGAAGATACTCGTCCCCGTGGACGGTAGCGACATCAGTTTCCGAGCGCTCTCCTTCGGTGCGGAGATGGCGCGGCGGTACGAGGGTACGGTGCACGTCGTCCACATCACGGATCGACACAACGACGTGACGGACGAAATCGTCGAGCGCGCCAAGGACATTCTGGACGCCGAAGGTATTCAGGACAACCCCGAGGTCAGCCTCGACCTCGACCTCGACTTCCGGCCGTCGAAGCGCGTCGGCGAGGACGTTCTCACGCTCGTTGACGAACGCGGCTACGACCACGTCGTGATGGGCCACCACGGCTCCGGAACGGTGGAGCGCGCCATCCTCGGGAGCGCCGCCGAGACCGTCATCAAGTCCGACAAGGTCGCGGTGACGGTCGTCCCCTAGGGCTCGTATCGAGAGCCGACGACCTCTCGGACGCGCTCGGCGGTCACCTCTCCGACGCCCGACACCTCGAGCAAGTCCTCCTCGCGCGCGGTCATCACTTCTTCGACCGTCCCGAAGTGCTCCAGGAGCGAGCGCGCCGTCACGGGCCCGATGTCCGCGATGGACTCGACGACGTACTCCTGCTGTTCGTCCAGCGTCTTCGCGGACTTCTCGCCGTGCGCGCTCACCGCTCGGTCGCGCTCTAACTGCTCTCTGCTCGCGATGGTTTCGAGCAAGTCCGCCGTGTCCGACTCGTCCTCGGTTCGGAGAACGCTGACGCCGTAATCGACCGCGAGGCTGGCGAGCGCGCCCCGAATCGCGTTCGGGTGGACGTTCCGCGCGCCATAGAGGTCGTCGCCCTCGATGACGTACACCGGCCGGTCGTAGTGCCGGACGAGGTCGGTCGCCTGCTCGAACACGGAGCGGTCACCACCGAGCAGGGTGTCGAGGAAGTCCTCGACGCTCTTGCGCTCGACCGCGACTCTGTCCGAGAGCACGTAATCTCCGACTGCGAGCGTCTCCAACCGCGTCTCCACCTGATCGCGTTTCGAGAGGTCGCGGGCGATGTGCGAGTCGAGCTCCCGCTGATCGACCACGACTTCGACCGTCTCCGCGTCGCCGTGATGCGGGTCGGTCGGCGTCTCCTTTCGCTCGACTTCCTGCTCGTCGGGATCCGGCGGTTCGAACCCCGCCAACGCCGCCTGCCCCTCGCTATCGGCTTCGCCTGCCGTCTCGTCGCTCGCGTCGTCCGCGCCGCCGGTGTCGCTCTCGTTCTCGAAGTCCGTGAGGGACTGCTGACTGTCGTCGAGTTCGTCCTCGACCTCGTCGGCGACGCCCTTCAGGGCGCGGAGCTCCTGCTCCATTTCCTTCTCACGGCGTCGAGAAATCCAGAAGTACGCCTCGTCGCGGGTGTCCTCGGCCATCAGCACGACGACCCGCCCCTCGTCCTGGCGGCCCGTCCGGCCCTTTCGCTGAACGGATCGGATCGCGGTCGGCACGGGCTCGAAGAACAACACCAAATCGACCTCCGGCACGTCTAGGCCTTCCTCGGCGACGCTCGTCGACACCAGAACCTCGAACTCGCCCGCGCTGAACGCGTCCAATCGGTCTTTCTGCTCGGTCTGCGTCATCCCGTCCGAGCCGTCCTTGTCGCCCTGCCCGACGAACCGCTCCGTCTCGAAGTGATTCCCGAGGAACTCGGTGAGCGCCTCCGCGGTGTCCCGGGACTCGGTGAACACAATCACCCTATCGCCGCCCTCGATACCGAGGGTTTCCGCGAGCAACATTCGGACTCGCCGGAACTTCGGGTGGAGGTCGTCGTACTCCGCCACGCGCCGCATCGCCTCCTTCACACGCGGCTCGCTCACGAGCCGCTGGCTCGCCTTCGACGCGCCCGACGACCGCGCCGCGTTCCGCTGGCGCTCGAAGTACCTCCGAACGGATTCGACGCTCTGCGTCTCCACCAGTTCGACCGCGCGCCGGAGCTTCATCACTTCCGCGTGCGCGCTCATCCCCTCGTAGCCCTCCGACTGGTCGTTGTCGATGAGCTTCCGGAGTTGGGCGCGCATCCGATTCAAGTCCTTCTGGGAGACGTCCGGCTGCGTCGTGTTCGTCACGCCCAGTTCCTTCAGGGCCTCCAGGCGCTCTCGAATGACCTCGTTCAGCTTGTCCCGGATCTCGATGATCTCGTCGGGGAGGTCGATGCGCTCCCACTCCACGTCCGTGTCGTGCGTGAACGCCGCCACGTCGTCGTCTTCCTCGGTCTTCACCTCCACCGACGTGATGCCGAGGTTCTCACACACCTGTCGGATGTCCTCCTCGTTCCCGCCGGGGCTCGCGCTCATCCCCGTCACGAGCGGGTTCGCGGCGTCCGCGAGGTAGCGCTCCGCGATGTACGTGTACGCGTAGTCGCCCGTCGCGCGGTGGCACTCGTCGAACGTGCAGTGCACCACGTCTCGGAGGCTCACGCGGCCGCCGACGAGGTCGTTCTCCACCACCTGCGGCGTCGCGATGACGACCCGCGCGGACTCCCAGAGTTCCGCGCGGTCGTCCGGCCGGACTTCGCCCGTGAACACCACGACCTCGTCGTCCGGAATGTCGAGCGCGTCCCGGTAGAACGTCGCGTGCTGCTCCACCAGCGGCTTCGTCGGCGCGAGCAACAGCGACTTCCCGCCGGCGTCGTCCGCCAGCCGCTCCGCCGTTACGAGCAGGCTCACCGCCGTCTTCCCCAGTCCCGTCGGGAGGCAGACGAGGGTGTTCCCGGAGAGCGCTCGCTCTGCGAGGTCAACCTGGTAGTCGCGGCGCTCGATGACGCCCGCAGAGAGCAACGGGCGGCTCACGTAGTCAGCGTCGGTGGCGGCCATTCACCACGCTGTTGGCCGTTCACGCGTTTAAGAGTTCGTGTGACGGAGTGAACGTGGTTAGTCGACGAGTTCCGCGAGTTCGAGAAGCGTGTCGAGGTCGAGCACCGCCACGACGAGCGCGACGATTACGAGCGCGACTATCGCGATGACTGCCCACTCGACTGGTGTCATACTCGCGGGTTCGGACGCCCCCGAAAAACCGTTTGTGGCCTACAGGAGGTGGATGATCGCCCACATCGCACTCGCGGACGCGACGGGGATGGAGAAGTTGTCGTCCACGACGTACGTGAACACCACGGGCTTGACGCCGTCAGCGACCGCGGCGGCCGCCGCCCCCGCGATGGCCGCGTACAGGGGGACGCGGAGGAGGCTGGCGATGGCGAGGCAGAACCCGAACGTCGCGAGCATCACCCACGACCGCTTCACGCCGAGGTCGCCGCTCGACAGGAGGCCGGAGAACGGGTCGCCGAGCGTCAGCATGAACATCGCGGGCACCGCGACGAACGGGTCGAACGCGAGCGCGACGAGCGCCATCGACACCGCGCCGAGCGCGTACCCCGCGGGGTTCTCCTGCTCGTACTCCCGGGTGAGCTTCGAGAAGACCCGCCAGTGGTCGATTGTGCCCGCGAGACGGAGCGCCTCCGCCGCCGCGACCACCACGCACGCGAGAACGAGGAATCCTCGAATATAGGCCCACGGCGCGCCGAGCAGCCAGGCGAGGGGGACGACCGAGGTGCTCGCGTGGACGGCGCGCCGCGGGAGTTCGCTCACAGCTCGGAGAAGTCGACGCGGCCGGCGCGGAGGTCGGCGAGCACGCCGGGGAGGTCGTCGATGTCGACGCGCGTCTGGTCGGTCGAGTCCCGGTCGCGCAGCGTCGCGTCGCCGTCCTCGAGGCTCTCGTAGTCGACGGTGACGCAGAACGGCGTGCCGACCTCGTCCTGCCGGCGGTACCGGCGACCGATGTTCCCGGAGTCGTCGTACGTCACGGAGAAGCCGGCTTCGCGGAGGTCGCGCGCGAGGTCGCGCGCCTCCTCGCCGAGGCCGTCCTTGTCCATCAGCGGGAAGACGCCGACGAACGTCGGCGCGACCTCGGGGTCGAGGCGGAGGACGTCGCGCTCCTCGCCGTCCACCTCGTCGGTGTCGAGCGCGTGCGCGAGCACGGTGTAGACGACGCGTCCGACGCCGAACGCCGGTTCGACGACGTGCGGGGTGATGTGCCGTCCGGCCTCCGTCACTTCCTCTACCGCGTAGCCGGTCTTCTCGACCGGTACCTCGTACGTCTCGCCGTCGACCTCCACCGACACGACGTCGTCGTCGAACGCCGCGCGGTCGCGCTCGGCTTTCGCTTCGAGCGCGTCCGCCACGTCGCCCGCCGCGCCGCCGAACTCCGGGCCGAGGTAGGACATGTCGGGGTCGACGGTCGCGCGCTCGACGGTCTTCGGCTCGTCGAACTGCTTGAACACCGTGAAGTTCTCCCCGGAGTGCTTCGCGTGCTTCGAGAGGTCGTAGTCCGTCCGCGATGCGAGGCCTTCGATTTCGATCCAGTCGCCGTCCACCTCGGACTCGGCGTCCCAGCAGTCGCTCGCGTAGTGCGAGAGCTCGCCGGGGAGGTGCTGGCGGAATCGGAACCGATCCATGTCGACGCCGACGCGGTCGAACCACCGCTGGCTCACGCCGAGCCAGTACGCCGTCCACTCGTCGCCGACGATCCCCTCCTCGACGGCCTCGCGCGGCGTCCTATCGATGTACTCGCCGTCCTCCGCCTGCTGTTCCGAGACCGGGTAGAGAGTGAGCGAGATGTCGCTCACCGAATCGAGGTCGGGGCTGTCCGACTCGGGGTCGAAGAAGTACTCAAGCTCCGCCATCGTGAACTCTCGCGTCCGGAGAAGCGCGTTCCGCGGGCTGATCTCGTTCCGGTAGCCCGTCCCGACCTGCGCCGCGCCGAACGGCAGCTGCTCGCGCGCGTACTCCTTCAGCCGCGGGAACTCCACGAACATCCCCTGCGCGGTCTCCGGGCGCAGGTAGCCCGTCTGACCGTCGCCCGGCCCGATCTGGGTCTTGAACATGAGGTTGAAGTTCTCCACGTCCTCGCCCGCGAGCGGCGTGCTGCAGTTCGGACAGACGAGGTCGTGGTCGCGGATGAGGCCCTCGACCTCGGGAATCGGGAGGCTCTCGGCGTCCTCGATGCCCGTGTTGTCCTCGATGAGGTGGTCCGCGCGGTGGCTCTCCCCGCACTCCGGGCACTCGACGAGCATGTCGTCGAACGTCTCGATGTGCCCGGACGCCTCGAATACGGGTTCGGGCGTGACCGTCGGCGCGTCTATCTCCATGTTGCCCTCGCGGGTGACGAAGCGGTCGCGCCACGCGTCCTCGACGTTCCGCTTCAGGCTCGCGCCCTCCGGCCCGTACGTGTAGAAGCCGGCGACGCCGCCGTACGCCTCGTTCGCCTGGAAGAAGAAGCCGCGGCGGCGGGCGAGTTCGTCCAACTTCATAGCGCGGAGAGCAGGTCGATGTCCCGGACGATGCCGGTGAGGTCGTCGCCGCTCACGAGCGGAAGCTGTTCGACGTCGTGCGTGAGCATCAACTGTGCGACCTCCTGCGCCGTCTTCGTGCTCGACACCGTCACGGGGTCAGCGGTCATGAACTCGCTGACCGATTCAGCGGGAATCTCGACGTTCCGCGTCGGGAAGTAGCGGTTCCCGACCGCCTTGATTCCCTCCCACATCCAGTCGTCGTCCTCGCCCGCGATGGAGTCCCCGATGTCGTCCTCGCCCTCGACGACGCGCGCCACGTCGATGACGTCGACTTCCGTGAGGATGCCGGTCATCTCGGCGTCGTCGTCGAGCACGACCGCGTACGGCACGTTCGCGTACGCGATTTCCCGCTCCGAAACCGGGAGCGGCGTCCCCTCGTAGACGGTGTTCACGTCGCGCTTGGCGAGTCCGCCGACCTCGCTGTCGCCGTCCACGTCGCCGTCCGCGATGGCGCGCACCACGTCGGTGATGGTGACGATCCCCTCCAGTTCGTCGTCGCCGACGACGACGGGGACGCGGCGCGCGCCCTCCGCGACCATCAACTGCGCCGCCTCTACGAGCGACGCGTCCGTGGTCGTCGTCGGCACGTCCTGCATCAGCAGCGCGAGCTGATCCTCGTCCGGCTGCTCGATGAGGTCTTCGCGCGAAACGAGTCCGCGGTAGCGTTCGCCCGCGTCGGATTCCTTGACGACGGGGACAGAAGAGAACTCGCGCTCCTGTAGATACGTGAGCACGTCCTCGCGAGTACCCGGAAGCTCGACCGTCACGAGCTCCGAGCGCGGTGTCATCGCGTCGGCGACGTTCATGTGGGCGGTCTACGATGCCCGCCCATTTGTAGGCTACGCCCTCAGTTCTCGGCGACGACGCGGTCCGCCTCCGGGAAGAACTTCTCGTAGCCGTCGTGCTCGAACGACCCGAGGTGGGTGCCGTCGAGGCGCTGGACGTGCGTGTACAGCCTCCCGTGTTCGACCGCGGCCTCGACGAGCGGCTGGGCGTAGTGCCGGAGGAAGTTCCCCGCGATGAAGATAGCCGTCTCCGTCTCGGGGTCGCGGAGCTCCGTCACGAAGAACACGCGGCCGTCGACCTCGGCGCGGTACACGTCGTAGACCGGGAAGCCGTCGTCGCGGAACGCGTCCGCGAACGCCGCCGCGTCGTTGTCCGGGACGACGTGCACGATGCCGTACCGCACGTCGTCGTCTTCGGGGTCGTCGTTCGAGTCGAGGCCCTTCGTCGCGGTGTCGCCCGCGCGGAGCGTCACCGTCCTCCACCCGTCGGCTTCGAGTTCCTCCGCGAGCGCGTCCATGTCCGCGAGCGTCTGCGCCCACGCGTCCTTCTTCGCACCCGGGTTCTCGGTTATCTGCTCGCGTCGCTCCGCGAGCTCGTCCTTCTCCGGCGAGTCCGGTCCCTGTTTGACCATATGAACGAAACTGGGCGATTCGGACGGAAGAACGTTCCGCTGGCCGTTAGACGCCGAACGCGACTTCGAGCAGGAAGGAGACGGCGAGCAGGCAGAGCGCGGTCGCCCCGACCGTCACGCCGGTTCCCGGCCGGTCGTCCGGCTGGAGCGAGAAGAGGGCGGCCGGGGGAATCCGTGCGACGTACCGCGCGAACGCCCCGCCGCGCTCCTCGCCGAAGTCGTCCGGGCCACTTCGGTTCGCGCCGATGCGGCCGTCAGTGCTCGTGAACGGGTTCAGGACGCTCGCCGCGGCCGCCGCCTTCTCCTCGTCGCTGCGCTCGTCCTCCTCGACCGGCTCGGTCGCCTGCTCGACGCGCGCGCTCGTCGCCTGCTCGCTCTCCGGGTCGCGCTTCCACGCCGCGGTCGGCCGGAGTTTGAGCGCGGCGTATACGAACAGGAACCAGCCGAGGACGAACTGTCCGAACTTCACGCCGGACGCGCCCGCGCCGGACAGCGCGCTCGCGACCGCGAGAACGAGCGAGACGCAGAACGCGCCGACGGCTGCGTACGTCACCACGTACGCCGTCTTCCCGAGCCAGCGCCGGCGCGTTCCGGTCATGCTAATCGAGGACGTGCGTTTCGAGGTATTCCGCGGGTTCCTCGTAGTCGTTTTGGTGGCGGTGACACCGGCTCTGCCGGCCGCTCGACGACACCTGGTAGTCGGCGGGCCGTTCGCGCTCGCAGACGCTCCCGAACTCCTCGCGGAGCGCCGCGCGCGCCGCCTCGCTCTCGCCCGCCCGGATCTGGTCGACCGCCTCCGCGACGTGGGTCTCGACTTCGCTCGGGAGGTCGAGATCGCCGAACACCTCGTCGACGAGTTCGTCGAGGTCTTCGTAGGGATCTGAGAGCCCCGCGAGTTCGAACGCCTGCTCAGTCACCGACTTCTCCCGGCGCTCGCGCTGACGGAGCACGTCCCGGAACACCTCAACGGCCTCCCACACGGCGTTGTCGATGTCGTCGTACTTCTCGGGCCGAATCTTCATCGGACACCGCGTGCTGAACGGACAGCCGCTCGGCGGGTCGCGTGGACTCGGCGGCGTTCCGCGGAGCGTGATGCGCTGCTTGTCCGCGGTCGGATCCGGTTCCGGAATCGCCGACAGCAGCGAGTGCGTGTACGGGTTCGCCGGGTCGTCGAACACCTCCTCGGACGACCCGAGTTCCATCACGTTCCCGAGGTACATCACGGCGACGCGGTCGCAGATGTGTTCGACGACCGCGAGGTCGTGCGCGATGAACAGGTACGTGAGGTCGAACTCGTCCTGGAGGTCTTCGAGGAGGTTCAGGATCTTCGCCTGCACGGACGCGTCGAGCGCCGACACCGGCTCGTCGAGGATGACGAAGTCGGGTTCGAGGGCGAGCGCGCGGGCGATGCCGATGCGCTGTTTCTGTCCGCCGCTGAACTGGTAGGGGTAGCGGTAGTAGTGCTCCGGCTGCAATCCCACCGTGTCGAGGAGTTCGCGGACGCGCGCCCGCCGCAGGCGGCGTTTCGTCGTGTGCACGCGAACCCGCACCCGGTCGCTCTCGACGTCGACGTCGACGCGCTCGGGGTCGAGCGGGATCTCCTCACGGATGTCCACCGCGGCCTCCCCGCCCCCGTTCACGTCGATCGTGATGTCGGGGTGGTCGTGGGCGTCACGGTCGAACGCCGTCACGTTCTCGCCCGCGACTTCGCGGCCGTCAGCGTCGGTGAGCGCGACGGAGAGGTACGGCCAGTCGTGCACGTCCAGGGGCTCCTGGACGATTTCGCCGATGGTCATCCGGTCGTTCAGGCTGCTGTCCGGATCCTGGAACACCATCTGGACGTTCCGCCGCCACTGCTTCAGGGCGTTCCCGGAGAGCGCGGTGGCGTCGGTTCCGTCGTACGACACCTCGCCCGCGGTCGCCTGCTCCAGGCGAATGAGCGTGCGGCCGAGCGTCGTCTTCCCGCACCCGGACTCGCCGACGAGGCCGAGCGTCTCCCCGCGCTTGATGTCGAAGGACACGCCGTCCACGGCCTTCACGGGCTTGTTGTCGAACACGCCGTCGCCGCCGTAGTACGTCTTCAGATCGCGGACGCGCACGAGCGCGTCCTCTTCGGGGGTCGATTCCGTCGTCGGGTTCGAATCTGGCGTGCTCATCGTTCGACCTCCGCGCCGGTAGCCTGCGACCGGTGGCGCTCGACCGCCCTCTCCCGCGTCTCGTCCTCGGGGTAGAGCAGGCAGGCGGCCTCGTGGTCTTCGTTCGCTTCGTTGACGTCCACGAGGACGGGGTGGACGTGGTCGCACTCGTCGAACGCCTTCGGACAGCGCGGTGCGAACCGGCAGTACGTCGCGGGCTCGTTCGGCGTCTCGACGTCGCCTTCGATGATGCTGAGGCGGTCGCCGCCCGTGTTCCGCGAGGGAATGCTGTCGAGCAGGCCCTGCGTGTACGGGTGTTTGGGGTTCCCGAACAGCTCAACGGCGCTCGCGCGCTCAACGAGCTCGCCCGCGTACATGACGTTCACGCGGTCACAGATCTCCGCGACGACGCCCATGTCGTGCGTGATGAACATGATGGAGAGGTCGCGTTCCTCCTGCAACTCCTTCAGGAGCTCCAGAATCTGCGCCTGAATCGTCACGTCGAGCGCCGTCGTCGGCTCGTCGCAGATGAGGAGTTCGGGGTCGCAGGCGAGCGCCGTCGCGATGACCGCGCGCTGACGCATCCCGCCCGAGAACTCGTGGGGGTACTCGTCCACGCGCCGGGGCGCGTCCGGAATCCCGACCGCTTCGAGGAGTTCGATGGCCTCCCGGGTCGCCTCTCGGCCGCGCAAGTCCTGGTGGAGGCGCAGCGCCTCCTTGATCTGGTTTCCGACCGTGTAGACGGGGTTGAGGCTCGTGAGGGGATCCTGGAACACCATCGAGATGGCGCTCCCGCGGAGGCGCTGGCGCGCGTTCTCCGGCATGCGCGCGACGTCCACGTAGCCGGCGGTGACCGCCCCGTCCGCGTCGCGTTCTTCCACGGCGACGAAGTCGCCGTCGTCGACGGTGTCCCCCTCGGTGAGGTCTGCGGTCGAGCGGCTGTAGCGGTTCGCGAACTGGCGGACGGTGTCGACGCCGCGGTACTTGATGTGGCCGTCCGTTATCTTCCCGGGGCTCTCGACGAGGCCCATGATGGAGCGGGCGGTGACGGACTTCCCGCTCCCGGACTCGCCGACGATCCCGACCGTTTCGCCGTACCCGATGTCGAAGGAGACGCCGTCAGCGGCGCGAATCGTCTCCTTGTCGGTGAAGAACGCCGTGTGGAGGTCTTCGACGGACAGGATCGCGTCCGTGTCGGGGCGTGCGCGCGTCATCACGCACCACCTCCGGTCGCGCCGACCTCGTCGGCGCCCGCGCCTTCGCTCTGCGGATCGATGGCGTCGCGGATGCCGTCGCCGAGCGCGTTGAACCCGACGACGACGGTCGTGATAGCGAGTCCCGGCAGCACCGAGATGTGCCAGGAGTCCGAGATGATGTAGTTCTGGCCGACCGAGACGGCGCGCCCCCACTCGGGCGTCGGCGGTTGCACGCCGATACCGATGTAGGAGAGGCCCGCGGTCGCGATCATATAGCCGCCCATGCTCATCGACGCGTAGATGAGCAGGTAGCCGACGATGTAGGGCGCGACGTGCTTGCGCATCAGCACGTCCGCGCGCTCGCCGAAGGACTCGGCGGCGTCGACCCACTCGTTCTCCACGGTCTGGAAGGCGGGACCGCGCACCGCACGCCACAGTCCCGTCCACCCCCACGCGCCGAAGATGAGCGCGAGGACGAACGCGCCGCTGTAGATTTTGGCTATCCACGTGTCGCCGAGGGCGACGCTGAGCATGATGAGCACCAGGAGCTGCGGCATCGCCTGGAACGAGTCGCTCACGAGCACGGTCGCGAGGTCGAACACGCCCTTGTAGTACGCGGACATGAGCGCGAGCGACACCGCGATGCTGCCCGCGATACCGATGGCGACGAGGCCGATGAACAGGCTCACCCTGGCGCCGTACGCCATGAACGTGAACAGGTCTTTCCCGGACACCAGCGTGCCGAACGGATGGAACCGGCCGTACTTGTCGTACGACCCGATGCCGAAGTTCTGGCGGTCGCCCTGGGACTTCGACGCGAGGTTCGCGGTGCCCGCGGTGACCGTCTGCACGCTTCCCGAGGCTTCGTCGTAGTACTCTATCTGGTGGCTGTACGGGTTCTCGATGTTCGCGTTCGCCGTCGTCGGACTGATAGTCGGCGCGAAGATCGCCATCACGATGAACACGAACACGACGGCCAGGCCGAACTTCCCCCACGAGTGCCCGCGGAGGCGGTCGATCATGTCGTCGGTCGGCGTCCAACCCGCGTACCGGTAGTGCTCGCGGAACACGAGGTAGCCGCGCCACACCCAGTAGAGCACGACGAAAGCGTACGCGTACACGAGGGCGAGGCGGAGCGCCCACGCGTACGCCGGCGACAGCCCGAGGAACGTGCTCTCCCAGGAGCCGTCGGGCATCTGGTAGCCCTGGTTCGGGACGAGGCCGCGGTCGAGCAGCGTCGGCAGGCCGTTCACGGCCGCGCCGATGTCGGCGACGAACCCGAGAACGCCGCCGAGCGGGCCGGCGATGAGGCTCGGGAGCGCCCCGAGCAGGGGTTCCGTGACGACGTCGTACGGGAGCGCCATCACGAACCCACCGATTGCGCCGAGTTCGACGGCGAGGAGCGCCACGAACACGCCAACCCAGAGGGCGGCGGGACGCGGGTTCGCCTTGATGCGCTCGGCCAGCGGTTGATCCGAGTAGTCTGGTGCAGCCATACTATTGTCCCTCGAAACCGACCCGTGGGTCGATTACCGTGTACAGGATGTCTTGAACGATGTTCATGATGACGAGCAGCAGGATGAAGACGTACATGAGCGCGCCCGCAAGCGGGATGTCGCCGTTCATCATCGCTTGCAGGAACACGTAGCCGATACCGTTGATGGCGAACACGTACTCGATGAGCACGCTCCCGCCGACGAGCACGAACGCCTCGGCCGTGATGACGGGCACCAGGGGGATGAGGGCGTTCCGGAAGATGTGCTTCCAGACGATGGTGCGCGGCGGCAAGCCCTTCGCCTTCGCCATCTCGACGTAGTTCGAGTTCTTCGATTCGAGCATGGCGGTGCGGCCGATACGCATCTCGTTCCCCATCGACGCCGACCCGAGCACGATGGACGCCGGGAGGATTTTCTTCGTCGCGGCGAGCAGGTTCTCCCAGTTCGGCATCGGCAGACCGAGCGTCGTGTTCGGGCCGAGGAGCTGGCTGAGCTCGGGCGGGCCGATGACTTTCGTCTGGACGATCCAGGCCTCCCAGTTGAACGGCTGAACGCCGCTCACGGCGGGGAGGCTGTTGAGGAAGTTCACGATGCCGATGGTGGCGTTCTCCGAACTGGAGAGGACGGACATGAAGATGACCGCGAGCCAGAAGTTCGGCATCGCGCGCCAGACGATACCGCTGAACGAGGCGGTGTAGTCGCCGAGCGTGTTCGGGTTGAGTCCCGCGTAGAACCCGAGCGGAATCCCGATGAACAGCGGGATGAGGACCGCCCACGCGCCCATCCACATCGTCCGCGGGAGGAACTGGAGGACGATTTCGAAGGCGGGCGTGGAGGGCGAGAACACGTAGGACTGCCCGAGGTTGAACGTCAGGAGGTCTGCCATGAAGTCGAAGTAGCGACTCCAGAGCGGTTCGTTCAGGTTCAGTTTCCGTCGGATCTCCGCGGCGGCGGGACCGTTCGCGTTCCCGCGACCGAGAATCGCCGATACCGGGTCGATCGGCCCTGCGTACAGGATGATGAACGTCAGGGACGTCCCGAAGATGACGACGGGGATCGAGAGGAGGATTCGTTTGAGGAGGTAGGCGAGCCTGTTCATGACTGTACCCACCGCCCCGTGCCAACCACTTCCATGTTGCGTGCGGTATTGTAGCCCGTGAGCCGTAATTAGGCCTGTCGCTTTCGATTCCCAATCGTACGGATAAATGCGGAGCTACCCGCAGAAAATAAATAAACTGGTCGTGTTTCTTTTGTTACTCGTACTGCCCGCGGTCGCCGATGGAAACCTGGTTGAACTTCGTGGACGCCGTCCCCATCGGACCGACGCGCGGCTTGTCGACCCAGGGGTACGACATGTGCTCGGCGTTGAGGTGGAAGCAGTTGACGAACACCGCGTCCTCCCAGTTCGCCTTCTCCATGTCCACGTAGGCCTCGGCGCGCGCCTGCTGCGCCTCCTCGGTCAGGCCGTAGTTCTCCGTGATCGTGTTCCAGGCTTCGCGGGCCTGCTGGGCGGCGTCAGTGCCCTCCCAGTTCGTGTAGGAGACCGCGTCGTCCTGGTCGACCTGCGAGAACTGCGGGGCCATGAGCTGGAGGAAGTTGTCGCCGCCGGGGTAGTCCGCACCCCAGCCGAGCGTGTACCCTTCGAGGTTGCCGTTCCGGCCGCGCTCGGTGAGCGTCGCGAACGGCACCTGCTCGTAGTTCATCTTGATGTGGCAGGACGCGAGCTTATCACGCATGAGTTTCGTCTCCTCAGACCACGTCTGGGACTGGTAGGAGGTCATGGTGAACTCGTACTTGTTGTCCTGGCTGTAACCGGCTTCCTCCATGACCTCGCGGGCCTTCTGGAGCATCGTCTCCGCCGTCTGACTCTCGCCGTACCCGTACGGGTAGTCCTTCGCCGCCTCGTTGTAGGCGGACGCGCCGCCGGGGTAGAGACCCGGAGGCAGGAAGAAGTACGCGGGCTTGTACGGACGGCCGAACACGGTGTTGACCATCTGGCGCGCGCTGAACGCGTACGCGAACGCCTTCCGCGCCGGCTTGATGACCTTGTCCGTGTTGAACGCGTAGTAGTACGTGACGAGCTCTGACGTGCGGTAGTAGTCCGCGGTCAGGTCGTTGACGAGCGGACCGTACGTCCCGTAGGGGTGGCCGTTCTCGTCCGTGCCCTCGAGGGTAATCTTGTCCGGGTCGTACTTCGAGGACGGCACGGACGGGTGGTCCGCGTTGACGTTCTTCGTCGCGTACGTGTAGAGCGCGTTCGTCTTCTCGACGATCTGGAAGTGAACGCCCGCAATCTTCGCGGTCTCGCCGTGGAAGTCGTCGTAGCGTTCGAGGGTCGCTTCGGTTCCCTTCGTCCACTTCCCGAGCGTGAACGGACCGGTTCCCATCGGGCTCGTGGTCGCGTACTCGGACTGGCTGACCTCGCCGTCGTAGCCGTCGATGTCGCCGACGTAGCCCTCCTTCTGGGCCGCGAAGGGGTCGTACGCCATCATTTCGAGCGCCGCGTAGAACGGCTGCGTGAGCTCGACCTTGAACGTGGTCTGGTCGACGGCTTCGACGCCGAGCGAACCGGAGACGTAGGAGCCGTCGTCGTTCTCCTCGTGCGTGACGCCGAGCACGTCGAGCAGGAACGAGGCGCGGCGGCTGCTGTCGGAGGCCGCGAGGCGCTCCCACGAGTACACCATGTCGGACGCCGTGAACGACGAGCCGTCGTGGAACGTGACGTCCTCCTTGAGGTCGAACGTGATGACGGTGCTGTCGTCGTTGAGTTCGTAGCCCGTCGCGAGGAAGGTCTCCGCTGTCGTGTACGCGTTCGGGTAGACGGTCAGCGTATCGTACATCTGGTGGATGAGATACGCGGACGCCTCGTCCGTCGAGGCGACGGGGTCGAGCGTCGTGATGGTGGAGTTCGTCCTCCGGTACGTCTTGTCCGAACTCCCGGTGTCGCCGCCGTCGGTCGTACCCGTGGTATCCTTCGTCGTCGTGTCCGAGCTGCCGGAACAGCCCGCGAGCGCGGCTGCCGTCGCCGCGCCGCCGGTCGCCTGCAGGAAGCGACGCCGGCTGACGGTGTCATTGTCTGTCATCCGGGCAGGTATTGCCGCCCTACTGGGATAAACTTGCTGATTTGAGGGTTGCTGGCCGATATGGTTAGGATCTGTCGATAAGACCGTTCAGCTGCTGACGGTTGATAATCGTTACCGTGGTACCTGTCGGAACGACGGGGTTAAATAGGGCTGTCACTTCGTATCATATGTCATGGCAACCTCTGCCACTGCCGTCCCGGCTTCCGGCGCTGATGTGATGGCCTCGATAGACGACGAGGGCACGGAAGAGCGCCTCGTCATCGCAGACGTCTCCCGCGACGACGCGTGGGTAACCATCGGCGCACGGGACGCAGCGCCGCTCGCCGAGTGGCGATAACGCACTTTTTTCCCGCCGCCCCGACTCTCCTCGGTATGGACTACCGCGAAGTCACCACGAGCCGCGAGTTCGTCGCGCGCATGGAACACGGCGCGGACTGGCGCGAGGAGATAGAGGGACTCGCGCGCGACGAGGGCGTCGAAGCCGGCTGGTTCGTCGCGATGGGGGCCGTCCAGGACGCGGAACTCTGGTACTACGACCAGGACGAGTTCGAGTACAAGCCCGCGCGGTTCGACGAGCCGATGGAGGTCGCGGCGTGCGTCGGGAACGTCTCGCTGCTCGACGGCGACGTGTTCGCGCACACGCACGCGGTGCTGTCCCGGAAGTCCGGGCAGGCGCTCGCCGGCCACCTCGACCGCGCGACGGTGTTCGCGGGCGAGGTCTCCCTCCGCGAGTTCGAGACGCCGCTCGAACGCGAGCACGACGACGTGACTGACCTCGACCTCTGGCTGTAGCGCGGGCGTGGGTATCCCCACCCCCCGAACGCACGAAAAATACACGATTGTGGATATTATTGGCGGTATTCGGACGCGACAATTCATGCACGTGCAGAAACCTTTAGGCGGATGGGCCGATTCCATCACGACATGAAGGTACTCGTCACCGATCCCATCGCGGACGCCGGTCTGGAGCGACTACACGACGCAGGCCACGACGTCGTCGAAGCGTACGAAGCCGAGGGTGACGCCCTCCTCGACGCCGTCGCCGACGCGAACGGACTCATCGTCCGCTCCGGCACCGAAGTCACCCGCGAGGTGTTCGAACACGCGCCCGACCTCCAAATCGTCGGCCGCGCCGGCATCGGCGTGGACAACATCGACATCGACGCCGCCACCGACCACGGCGTCATCGTCGCCAACGCACCCGAAGGCAACGTCCGCGCCGCCGCCGAACACACCGTCGCGATGATGTTCGCCACCGCCCGCTCCATCCCGCAAGCCCACACCCGTCTCACTGACGGCGAGTGGGCGAAAGGCGACTTCCTCGGCACGGAACTCAACGGCAAGACCCTCGGCATCGTCGGATTGGGCCGCGTCGGCCAGGAGGTCGCGAAACGACTCAGCGGCGTCGGCATGAACCTCGTCGCTTACGACCCCTACATCGGCGAGGACCGCGCGAACCAGCTCGGCGCGGAACTCGTCGACCTCGACGCCTGCCTCGACGCCGCTGACTTCGTTACCGTCCACGTCCCGCTCACGGACGAGACCCACCACCTCCTCGGCGAGGACGAACTCGCGCAGATAGAGGGCGGCTACCTCGTCAACGTCGCGCGCGGCGGCGTCGTCGACGAAACCGCGCTCGCCGACGCCGTCGAGGACGGCGTGCTCAAGGGCGCGGCGCTCGACGTGTTCGAGGACGAACCGCTCACCGCCGACTCGCCGCTGCTCGACGTCGAGGACATCATCACCACGCCCCACCTCGGCGCGTCGACGGAGGCCGCCCAGGAGCACGTCGCCACCACGACCGCAGACCAGGTCGTCGCAGCGCTCGCCGACCAGCCCGTGCTGAACGCGCTGAACGCGCCGAGCGTCGACGAGACCGCGTACGAGCGCATCGAGCCCTACATCGAACTCGCCGAGACGGCGGGAAAGGTCGCCGCCCAGCTGTTCGGCGAGCGCATCGACCGCATCGAGGTGACGTACGCGGGCGACATCGCCGACGAAGACCTCGACCTCGTGACGGCGAGCGCGCAGAAGGGCGTCTTCGAACCCCTCGAGTGGAACGTGAACGCCGTCAACGCACCCCGCGTCGCCGAGGAACGCGGCATCGACGTGACCGAATCCAAGACGCACACGACCGAGGACTTCCAGAGCCTCCTCACCGTCACCGTCGGCGTCGACGACCGCGAACTCTCCGTCTCCGGCACGCTCTTCACGGGCGACGAACCCCGACTCGTCTCCATCGACGGCTACCGCGTCGACGCCATCCCGCACGGCACGATGCTCGTCGCTCGCAACCGCGACGAACCCGGCGTCATCGGCCTCATCGGCACCGTGCTCGGCGAGAGCGACATCAACATCGCCGGCATGTTCAACGCCCGCGAAACCATCGGCGGCGAAGCCCTCACCGTCTACAACCTCGACAACCCCGTCCCCGAGGACGTGCGCGACGAACTCGTCGCCGACGACCGCATCATCTCCGTCCAGGAAATCGACCTGAACGGCGACTAATCCCTACGCTCGGCTTTTTGCTGCTGCGCGGCTCGCGTCTCGGAACCCGTGTCGAACGCGAAGCGCGCGCCGCCCGTCTCCGCAGCGTCCAGCGAGACGATCCAGCCGTGTGCGTCAGCGATGGCCTGCACGATGGAGAGCCCGAGCCCGGTTCCGGCGTCGCTCGTCGTGTACCCCGTGTCGAACACGCGCCCGCGTTCGCCCGCCGCGATTCCCGTGCCGTCGTCCGCGACGACGAACCCCGCGTCCGTCGCGCGCACCGTGACGGTGGTGGCGTCGCCGTGCGCGACCGCGTTCCGGAAGAGGTTCTCCAGCAGACTCCGAACCTGCGCGCGATCCGCGAGCACGGTTCCCGTGGACTCGACCTCGAGCGCGGCGTCCCCGGTCTCGCTCGTCTCCCACGCGTCACGCGCCACCGACCCGAGGTCGACGCGTTCGCGCTCCGGGACGCCGAGGTCGGTGCGCGCCGCCCGCACGGTGCTGTCCACCACGCGCTCCACGCGGTCGAGCGCGCGCGCCGCCCGCTCGAAGTCCTCCGCGTCCCCGGTCTCCCGGGCGAGCGCGAGCGACCCCGACGCGACCGTGAGCGGACTCCGCACGTCGTGACTGATGGTGTCGGCGACCCGGTTCAGGCGGTCGTTCTCCCGCGCGAGCTCGCGGCGCTTGCGTTCGAGGTCGGTCACGTCCCGCACTCGGACGAGCGTGCCGTCGTTGTCGAGCCCGCTCTCCGTGACGGCCACCCAGCGCTCCCGCCCCTCAGCGTCCGTCACCGAGACCGGCGCCTCGCCGTCGAGGCGGTCGGAGAGCACGCGCCCGACGGGCTCGCCGACCACGTCAGTCGTGTCGAGCAGCCGGGTCGCCGCGCGGTTCGCGTCCACGACGCGCCCGGTCGCGTCCACGACGAGCACGCCGTCGTCGAGTTCCTCCACGAGCGTGTCCCGCGCGACCGGCACCACGTCGAGGAGCGAGTGCTGGGAGAGGGCGTACCCGAACGCGAGCGCCGTGACGCCGACGAACGCCTCCGGTTCGAACGCGCTCGCGCCCGCGAAGTACGCGACCTGCGCGACCGCGGGCACGCTCACGCCCGCGAGAACGGCGACGACCTGCCCGCGGAACGCGGGCGGCGACCGAACGAGCGCGGCGAGCAGGAGTCCCGTCCCGATGGTGTTCGTCACGCCGAAGTACGCCCACGCCACCCAGAACCACGGTCCGAACTCGCGGGTGAGCGTGACGACGCCACCCGCGCGTTCGAGCGCGGCGCCCGTTCGCAGGAGAGCGTGGCTGTCGTTCGTCCACGCGACCGTGAGCGTCACCAGCGGGACGACGCAGAGGAGTCCGAGCGTCCGCGGGGTGAGCCAGCTATCACGGTCGGCGTACCGCGCGGCGAACACCACCCACGCGACCGGTGCGACGGCGATACCCACGTACTGGACGTCCACCGCCACGAGCTTCTGGGGGAGCGTCGTCGCCGCGGCCTGCGCGGCGTTCCCGGCCGCCCACAGCGCGGCCGCAAGCAGGAACGCGGTGAGCGCTCGCGCGCCCGGCGCGGACCGGAGCCGCCACGAGTAGCCGGCGACGAGCAGCGCCGCTGCTCCGGACAGCGACGACACCCAGACCTCGGGCGTTACCTGCATCCCCCTCTCTGGTCGAGACTCATCCAACCCACGCGAATAAGAATACCGCTAGAGCGCGTCGAGGACGCCGTCCGCGTCCGCGGGCACCGGAACCGGCTCCGACCCGGCGGCGGCCGCGGCGTCCGGATCCTTGAGGAGGTGGCCGGTGGTGAGACACACCACCTGTTCGTCCGCGTCGATTTCGCCCGCCTCGCGGAGCTTCCGGACGCCCGCAATCGAGGCGGCGGACGCGGGCTCGACGCCGACGCCCTCTCGGGCGAGCGCCCGCTGGGCGTCCGTGATTTCGTCGTCCCCGACGGCGACGGCGGTGCCGTCGGTCGCGCGAATCCCCGGCAGAGCCTTCGGCGCGTTCACGGGGTTGCCGATGCGGATGGCGGTCGCGCGCGTCTCCACCTCGTCCCACGGCTGGACTTCGTCCCAGTCGTTCTCTATGGCTTCGACCATCGGGGCCGCGCCCGCGGCCTGCACGCCCGTGAGCTTCGGCATCTCCGACTCGTCCATCGCGCCCGCCGCGACGAGCTCGCGGAAGCACTTGTACAATGCCGCCGTGTTCCCCGCGTTCCCCACCGGGAGCGCGATGCGGTCGGGGTACTCGCCCGTTTCGGCCTTCGACTGCTCGAGGATTTCGAGCCCGATGGTCTTCTGGCCCTCCAGCCGGAACGGATTCAGGCTGTTCAGGAGGTACGCTTCACCCCTGTCCGCGAGCTCCGCGACCACGTCGAGGCAGTCGTCGAAGTTCCCGTCGACTTCGCAGATTTTCGCGCCGTGCAGGCTCGCCTGCGCGACCTTCCCGGCCGCGACCTTCCCCGCCGGTAGCAGGACGAGCACTTGCTTGCCGGCGCGGGTGCCGTAGCACGCGAGCGCCGCGGACGTGTTTCCGGTGGAGGCGCAGGCGAGGCGGCCGACGCCGAGTTCGTCCGCGACCTTCACGCCGAGCGTCATCCCGCGGTCCTTGAACGACCCCGTCGGGTTCATGCCCTCGTGTTTCACGCGGAGGTCGGCGAGGCCGAGGTCGTCCTCGATGCCGGGAGCCGTGTAGAGCGGCGTGTCGCCCTCCTCGATGCTCACGCCCTCCTCGAACGGGAGCGCCGCGCTGTACCGCCAGACGCCGCGTCCCTCGAACTCGCTCCAGTCCGGGTACTCGTCGTATCTGGCTTCCAGCAGGCCGTCGCAGTCGGGACACCGATACACCACGTCGTCGAACGGCGCGACCGCGTTCCCGCACTCGATGCACGCGAGCCAGACGCCGTCGTCCGCCTCGGGCGGCGTCGACACGTCGAGACTGAGGTCTGTCATTGTCGGACGTGCGCGGCCGAGCCACAAATAGGGGGCGCTTCGCGCAACTACACGAGTTCGACCAGCAGGCCGTTCTGGCCGTGCATCCGGTTCTCCGCCTGCCGCCACACCAGCGAGCGCTCGCTTTCGAGCACGTCCGCCGTGATTTCCTCGCCGCGGTGCGCGGGCAGGCAGTGCATCACTTTCGCGTCCGTCCCCGCGAGCAGGTCTTCGTTCACCTGGTACGGCTGGAGTGCGTCGAGGCGCTGTTCGCGTTCGTCCTCGTCGCCCATGCTCACCCAGACGTCCGTGTACACCACGTCAGCGCCCGCGACCGCTTCTTCTGGGTCGGTGGTCGCGGTGACGGTGCCGGAGTAGTCGCTCGCGCGGTCGAACACGTCGTCGTCGAGCGCGTACGCGTCCGGGGTGGCGACGGACACGTCGTGGCCGCGCATCGCCGCGCCGACGACGAACGACGCTGCGACGTTGTTCCCGTCCCCCACCCACGCGACCGAGGCGTCGCCGCCGACGACTTCCTCGATAGTGAGGAGGTCGGCGAGCGTCTGCACCGGATGCGCCTCGTCCGACAGCCCGTTCACGACCGGGATTGAGGAGTACGCGGCGAGCGTTTCGAGCGTCTCGTGGTCGTCCACGCGCGCCATCACGGCGTCGGCGTAGCAGGCGAGCGCGCGCGCGGTGTCCTGCACGGGTTCGCCGCGGCCGAGCTGGATGTCGTCCTTCCCGAGGAAGACGGCGTGCCCGCCGAGCTTCGTCATCCCGACCTCGAAGCTCACGCGGGTTCGCGTGCTCGCCTTCTCGAACAGCATCGCGAGGCTCTTCTCGGCGAGCGGCGTTCCGGCGTAGTCGCCCTTCAGGTCGCGGGCACTGGTGAGGACGCTGTCCAACTCCGTGGGCGTGAGGTCGTCGACGTTCAGGAAGTGCATAGGCGGTCTGCGGTCGCCGAGAGCACCCGGACGCTCCGGTCGTACTCGGCGAGACTGATGTGTTCGTTCGGCGTGTGATCCAGCTCGGAGTCGCCGGGGCCGTAGGTCGCCATCGGGCAGTCCCAGGCCGCGGCGTACACGTTCATATCGCTCGTTCCCGTCTTGCGGACGTGCCCCGGACTCCCGCCCTCCTCGCGGATGGCGGCGCGGAGCGCGCCCGCGACCGGCGTCCGCGGCGACACCATCACCGGCTGGTAGTGCTGGTCGTAGGAGACGCTCCCGTGCTCGGTGAGGTCGGCGAGCGTCTCCTTCACGTCCGCCGCGCCGGTCTCGGGCGGCAGGCGGAACGAGGCGGTGAGGGTCGCGTCGACGCTCAGGCCGTCCCCGCTCGTCCCGCCGTTCAGGTCGAGCGGCGTCGGCGTCACGGTCTCGAACACGGTCTCCGACGCCTCGTCGAACGCCGCCCGCACCGACTCCCACCACGCGGTCGCGTGGTCGATGGCGTTCGCCTCCGGGAGCGACCCGTGCGCGGTCGGCGTCTCCACCTCGTAGCGCGCCGGCAGGAGCCCCCGGTAGCCGAGCGTCACCGCGTCCCAGCCCGAGGGTTCGCCGTTCACCACGGCGTCCGGTTCCTCGCGGTTCGCGACGAGGTGGCGCGCGCCCCGGGAGTCCCGTTCCTCGCCGACGACGCCGACGAACGACGCGCCGGTCTCGACGGCGGCGGTCGCCATCGCCGCGAGCGATCCCTTCGCGTCCACGCTCCCCCGGCCGTAGAGCGTGTCGTCCTCCACGCGCACCTCGATGTCGCCCGGGACGGTGTCCACGTGGGACGTGAGGAGCACGGAGTCGTCGGCGGGCGCGCGGACGTTCCCGACCGCGTCCGTCCACGCCTCCCGGCCGTGCTCCTCGAAGAACTCGACGAGCACGTCGGCCGCCGCGGCCTCGTCGCCCGAGACCGACGGCGTCGCCACGAGGTCGCGGAGCAGGCTCCGGGTCATCCGACCACCGATTCGAGCGCGTCCGCGACCGCCACGCAGTCCTCCTCGGTCGCGACGAGCGGCGGGAGGAACCGCACGACGGTGCGGCCGGTCGGGAGCGCGAGCACGCCGTGGTTCAGCGCGAGGCGCTTGAGCGCGCGGTTCGCCCCCCGTTTCACCTCGACGCCGACGAGCAGGCCCTCGCCCCGCACGTCCCGGAGGTCGTCGATTTCTCCCAGGCGGCGCTTGAACGTCTCGCCCAGGCTGGCGGCGTGCGCGGGCAACTCCTGCTCGACAATCGCGTCGAGGGTGGCGTTCGCGGCGGCGCAGACGACGGGGCCGCCGGAGAACGTCGAGCCGTGCGAGCCGGCGTCCTCCGCGATCCAGTCAGCGCAGAGCGTGGCGGCGACGGGCAGGCCGTTCCCCAGGCCTTTCGCGGTGGTGAGGATATCGGGGCTGACGCCCGCGTCCTCGCACGCCCACAGCGTGCCCGTCCGGCCGAGGCCGGTCTGGATTTCGTCGAACACGAGCGCCGCGCCCGCCGCGTCGGTCGCGTCGCGCGCGGCCTGCAGGTAGCCGTCGGGCGCGGGGTTGATGCCGCCCTCGCCCTGTATCGGTTCGAGGATGACCGCCGCGGTGTCCTCCGTGACCGCTTCGGCGAGCGCCTCGGCGTCGCCGTAGGGGACGTGCGTGAACCCCTCGGGGAGCGGGCCGAACCCCTCCTTGTACTCGTCCTTCCACGTCGCCGCGAGCGACCCCATCGTCCGCCCGTGGAACGCCCGGGTCGCCGCGACGACCTCCGATCTTCCGGTGGCGTGCCGCGCGAACTTCAACGCGGCCTCGTTCGCCTCCGTGCCGGAGTTGCAGAGCCAGACGTTCGAGCAGTCGCCCGGCCCGAGGCGTCCGAGGCGCTCGTAGAGGCCGTCGCGGGCGTCCACGGGATACGACCCCTGGACGAACGTCAACTCCGCGACCTGCTCCTGGACGGCGTCCACGACGGCGGGATGGCTGTGCCCCAGCGGCGTGCACGCGTAGCTCGCGCCGAAGTCGAGGTACGCGTTCCCGTCGTCGTCGTAGAGCTTGACGCCGTCGCCGGACTCGATGCGGATGGGTTTCTCGCCGAAGACGAACGACGCCTCAGGCATCGCTCTCACCTCCGAGCGCGCCCCGCGTGAAGCGCGTGCCGTGGCCGGAGAGCGCGGAGACGATTGGGTCGTTCGCGTTCGCGTCCGCGATAGTCACCGACTCCGCGCCGCCGTCGAGCGCTTCCGTCGCGGCGAGCACCTTCTTCGACATGAACCCCTCCGCGTACTCCTCGACCGCGTCGAGGTCGTCGGGCGTCTCCACACTCTCGACGAGCGTGTCCGGGTCGTCGGGATCGGCGTACACGCCCGCCACGTCCGTCAACACGACGAGGTCGGCGTCGAGCGCGCCGGCGACCGCCGCGGCCGCCCGGTCGGCGTCCGCGTTCACCGCGACCCCGTCTTCGGCGAGCATCGGGAGCGACACCACGGGCACGTACTCGTCGAGCACGGTTTCGAGGAGGCCCGTGTTCACGTCCGTGATCTTCCCGGAGTGGTCGCCGCGGCGAATCTTCTTCGTTCCATCCTCCACGACCTTCACGGCGGACTTCCGCGGGCCGGTGAGGAGTCCGCCGTCGACGCCGGAGAGGCCGACTGCGGGCACGCCCGCCTCCTGGAGCGCGGCGACGAGGTCGGTGTTCACGCCGGCCATCGCCATCGTGAACGCGTCCATCGTCTCCGCGTCCGTGAACCGCCCGGTCATCCCGGACGGGGACTCCACGTAGTCGGGTTCGATGTCGAGGCGGGAGAGCAGGTCGTCCACCGCGGTCGACCCGCCGTGGACGACCACCACGTCCTCGCCGTTCAACACGAGGTGCGCGATGTCCGTCAGCGCGCCCTCGGGGTTCACCGCGCGCGCGCCGCCGATTTTCACGACCAACGTCACGCGAGCCACCTCCGACAGTGGCGAGTGTGACTTAGCGAGTCGCAGCGCCCGTCGAACGACCGTCTCGCGCAAGTCATCTATGGAGCACCCACCGGGTGGAGTCCGTCGAACGCCAGGCCGGCTTGCTCGTCGATGCCGAGCGCGACGTTCGCCGCGTGGACGGCCTGGCCGGCGGATCCCTTCATCATGTTGTCGATGGCGGAGAACACCACGACGCGGCCGTTGCGCTCGTCGAGCTCGAACCCGACGTCGGCGTAGTTCGTTCCCGCCACGGCCTTCGGTTCTGGATAGCGGTAGACGCCGCCGCTCCCGGCGACCAGCCGGACGAACGGCTCGTCCTCGTACGCGTCCCGGAACGCCCGCCAGAGGTCGCCCGTTCCCGGAACCGCCTCGGGATAGACGTGGCAGGTCGCGGCCGCGCCGCGGGTCATGTCCACCGCGTGCGCGGTGAACCCGACCTGGACGCCGAGCTCCTGTTCGATTTCGGCCTCGTGGCGGTGGCCGGTCGGCGCGTACGGCCGGACGACGCCCGAGCGCTCGGGGTGCGAGGACGCCGCGCCGCCGCCCGCGCCGCCCTCCGACGACCCGACCTTCACGTCCACAGTGATATCGGCGTCGTCGAGCATGCCGGCGTCCGCGAGCGGTTTCAGTCCGAGAATCGTCGCGGTCGCGTTACAGCCGCCGGACGCGATCAGGTCCGCGCCCGCCAGCTCCTCGCGGTGGAGTTCCGGGAGCGCGTACACGCCGTCAGAGATGTGGTCGGGCGCGCTGTGGCCGTCGTACCACTCGTCGTACTGTGCTTCCGAATCGAGCCGGAAGTCCGCGGAGAGGTCGACCACGAGGTCGGCGATGTCTCTGTATTCCTCGACGTGCTCCATCGTCACGCCGTGCGGCGCGGCGACGAACAGCACGTCGAGGTCGTCGAGGTCGTCCGGGTGCGAGAACCGCAGGTCGAGCCCGCGCAGGTTCGGGTGGACGCTCCCCACCGTCTTGTTCGCGTACTCGCGGCTCGTCGCCGTCACGAGGTCGAACTCGGGATGGCCGCTGACGAGCCGGCAGAGCTCGCCGCCCGTGAACCCGGACGCGCCGACGACGCCGACCTTCATGTCGACACCCCCGTCTCGGCCTTCGCTTCGAGCCAGTCCACCACGGCCGCGGGCACGTCCGCGTCCACGCAGTCGTTCAGCGCCTTGAACTCGACCGTGTGGTTCACTTCGTGCACCGTGTACGAGGGGTCTCGCGGCTCCTCGCCGCTCGCCTGTTCCGCGGCGCTCCGCGCCGCGTTGGTCTCCATCAGGTCGACACCCAGAAGTCCGCCGCCGACGGCGTCGCTCGCTTTCTCGACGAGTGACTCGATTTCGGGCGTGATCTCGAACTCCGCGGTCTCCGCGCCCTTCGCGGCGTTCGTGAGCCAGTGGTCGGCGGAGCGCGTCATCGCGGCGACGGGTTCGCCGTCGAGCGCGACGACGCGGATGTCGCGGCCGGGTTTCTCCACGAACTCCTGGACGTAGAACACCTTGTGCTCGTAGTGGCCGAGCGTGGCCTTGTGTTCGAGCACGGCCTCCGCGGCGCTCCGCGATTCGAGTTTCGCCATCAGGCGGCCCCACGACCCGATAACGGGCTTGACGACGCAGGGATACCCGTAGGATTCGATGGCGGAGAGCGCGCTGTCCGTGTCGAACGCCACCGTCGTCTCGGGCGTGGGGACGCCCGCGGCGTCGAGCGCGACGCTCGTCTTCGCCTTGTCCGCGCAGAGGTCGGCGGTGTCTGGCGCGTTCACGACCGGGACGCCGTAGCTGTCGACGAACTGGGTGGCGTACCGGCTGCGGCTGGTGGCGAGACACCGGTCGAGCACGATGTCGAGGTCGGCGACGCCCTCCGGCGGGTCGCCGACCCCGAATTCGAGTTTCCGCACGTCGAGCTTCTCGACGTCGTGGCCGCGCTCGCGGAGTTCGGAGAGGAGGAGTTTCTCGTCCTTCCGTATCCGCGAGTAGAGGATGCCGATTTGCACGTTACTCCCCCCAGTCCTCGTCGAGCTCGGGCGCCCGCTCGAGGACGGGAGGTTCGGTGTCGACGACTTCGAGCTCCTGACCGCAGGTGGCACAGTCGACGATCTCTCCGACTTCGAGGTCCTCGTGCAGGGAGACTTCCGCCCCGCACTCGACACAGTCTGTCATACACTCACGCCTACCCACCACTCCCACTTAAACACGTCGAACTTGTCAGAAAAATTAAATAACGGCAGTGCCGTCGCTACCCGGACGAACCGCCCGAAGAACGCGAACGAAACCGCGAGCCGAAACCCGTACTGTAGTTATAAAGTCCCCCGAACGGGGGTCGCGGTCGTCGCAGCGATCCGCCGAACGCGGCGCTACTCATACGACGCCACCTCCGCCGCGAGGTCGTCCGCGGCGTCCGCGAGCGCGTCCCGGCGCTCATCCACCGCGTCCACGTCCGCGTCGACCCCGTCGGCCGCGCGGTCGAGCGCGCCCGCCACCGCGTCCGGGGCGGGGCCGCCGAATGAGTCCCGCATCGCCACGCTCGCCGCCGGATCGAGCGCCGCCTCCACGGCCTCGACGTCCGCGAGATCCGCGAGCGACTCCCCGGTCACGTCGAGCGCCGCGTCGTCCAGCGCCGCGATGTCGCCCGTTCCCGCTTCCGCGACGATCTCGTGCGCGGTGCGGAACGGAAGCCCCGCCATCGCGAGCGTGTCCGCCACGCCCGTCGCCGTCGAGAACCCCTCACCGGCGGCGTCCGCGAGCGCGTCCGCCGGCCACTCCGCCGTGGCGACCGCGCCCGCCGCGACCGCGACGGCCTCCGTCACCTCGTCCACGGCCGTCCAGCCGTACCCCGTCGCGGACTGCAGGTCACGGTTGTACGCCCGCGGCAGCCCCTTCAACGTGGTGAGGAGGCCCTGGAGCGCGCCCGCCGCGTCGCCCGCGGTCGCGCGGACGAGCTCGAGCGTGTCCGGGTTCTTCTTCTGCGGCATGATCGAGGACGTCGAGGAGTAGTCGTCCGAGAGCGAGACGAGGCCCTTGTTCGAGAACACCACCAGGTCTTCCGCGAGCCCCGAGACCGTGGTTGCGAGCGCCGCGAGCGCCGACACGCCCTCGACGAGGAAGTCCCGCGTCGAGGACGCGTCCATACTGTTCTCGATGACCGAGTCGAACCCGAGCAGGCCGGCGGTGCGCTCTCGGTCGATATCGAACGGCGTCCCGCCGAACGCGGCCGCGCCCAGCGGACTCCGGTTCGTCCGCGCGTAGGCGTCGAGGAGGCGTTCGGTGTCCCGCGCGACCGCGGACTCGTAGGAGAGCAGGAAGTGCGCGACCGTCACCGGCTGGGCCGGCTGGAGGTGCGTGTACCCCGGCATCACCGTCTCAGCGTGCTCCGCGGCCGCCTCTACGAGCGCCTCCCGGAACGCGATAGTCGTCTCCGCGGCGTCCAGCAGGTCGTCGCGGAACCGATACCGGATGCAGGTCGCGACCTCGTCGTTGCGCGAGCGCGCCGTGTGCATCTTCCCGCCGACGGGGCCGACGCGGTCGATGACGGCGGTCTCGATGGCCTCGTGCACGTCTTCGCCGTCGGGGAGCGCGTCGAAGCCCGCCGACTCCACGTCGTCGAGCGCGTCCAGAATCGACGCCGCCGCCGACGCCTCGATAACGTCCTGTTCGGCGAGCATCGCGACGTGCGCGCGGTCGACCGCGAGGTCCGCCCCGAAAATCCTGCTGTCGGCGTCCATCGAGGAGAGGAACTCGCGGGCGGGGCCGCCGCTGAAGCGCTCCCGGCGAACCGCCGGCGAGTCCTCTCCGCCGTTCATTCGTCGTCGCCCCCGTCCGTCGTGAGCGTCGGCTTCGACTTGTTCGCGAGACGCGACTGGAACCCGTGGTACTTCGCCACGCCCGTCGCGTCCTCCTGCTTGATCCCGTCGACCGTCTCGGTGTTGAACGACGCCGCGGACTCCGAGTACACCGCGTACTCGCTGTCGCGGGCGACCGGCCGCGCCTGCCCGCCCTCGAACTTGACCGTCACCGTTCCCGTGACGCGCTCCTGCGTCGTCGAGATGAACCCGTCGAGCGCGTCAACGAGCGGCGCGTCAACGAGGCCCTCGTAGGCCTTCTGCGACCACTGCGCGTCCACTTCCTGCTTGAAGTCGCGCTCCTCCTTCGTCAACACCAGGCCTTCGAGCGCCTCGTGCGCGTTCAGGAGCGTCGTCGCCGCCGGATGCTCGTAGTTCTCCCTGACCTTCAGCCCGAGCATGCGGTCTTCCATCATGTCCGTGCGACCGACCCCGTAGCTTCCCGCGAGGTCGTTCAGGTACTGGATGAGTTGCACCTGCGGGAGTTCCTCGCCGTTCACCGCGACCGGCACGCCCGCCTCGAACTCGATCTCGACCAGCTCGGTGTCCTCGCCGGGGTCGTCCGTCCACTCGTAGATGTCCGTCGGCGGAACGTACCCGGGGTCTTCGAGCTGTCCGCCCTCGATGCTGCGGCTCCAGAGGTTCGAGTCGATACTCCACACGCCCGCGTTCCCGCCCTCGACGGGCAGGTTCTTCTCCGCCGCGTAGTCGACCTCCCACTCGCGAGTGAGTCCGAGTTCGCGCACCGGCGCGACGACTTCGAGGTCGGAGCTCCGCCACACCGCCTCGAAGCGCAACTGGTCGTTCCCCTTCCCGGTGCAGCCGTGCGCGACCGCCGCACAGCCCTCTTCTTCCGCGACTTCGAGGATGGCTTTCGCGATGACCGGACGCGCCAGCGCCGTGCCGAGCGGGTAGCCCTGGTAGTCCGCGTTCGCCTGCACGGCGTCCATGCAGAGCGACGCGAACTCGTCCTTCGCGTCCACGACGAAGTGCTCCAGCCCGAGCGCCTCCGCCGTCTCCTCGGCCTCGTCGAACTCCGATTCGGGTTGCCCGACGTCAACTGTGACGCCGATCACCTCGTCGTAGCCGTACTCTTCTTCTAGCAGCGGTACACAGACCGTCGTATCGAGCCCGCCCGAGAAGGCGAGCGCCGCTTTTCCTGACATTCTCGTTTGATTCCGTGGTTAGTGAGCGCGCGAACGACCGACCGACGTGAGGAAGTAACTAGTTGGGGTCAGAAGACCCCGGTCGTCGTCGTCGCGCGAGGAAAGCGGCGGACGACTCGCTCACCGAACGCGAACGCGAAGCGGCGGGAGCCGTCGTCATCGTATCCCACTCTACACTCGTCCTCGTATTAATGGGTTTCGCCATCGACCGGCTCGCCGCATACGTTATGGTGGCTGCCCGCGAACCTCAGGCTATGCTCGACCGCGCGGAACTGGATGTCGAAGACCTCCTCAAACTCGTCCTCGTACTCGTCGTCGTCTGGCTCGCCCTCGAAGTCGTCGGCGAAGTCGTCGGCACGCTCGCGGCCATCGCCGGCCCGCTCGTCGGCCTGCTCATCGCCGCCCTCATCGTCCTCTGGCTGCTCGACCGCATCTGAGCCGACGAACGCAAACCCCCGCAGTCCCTCCTCTCTCGCGTGTACAGCGTGAACGTCCCCGTCCCCGACGCGGTTCACGGCGTCGTGGACGACCTCCGGCCGCTCCTCACGCCGTTCGACCGCGTTCGCGAGCGCCGCACGCGCTCGCTCGTCGCGAAACGCCTCCCCGCCGACGACCGCCGCGAGTACCGGGAGAACGAGCGCCGCGCCCGCGACGCCCTCCGCGGCGCGCCGAGCTTCGAGTGTCGAATCAGCGGTGTCGGCGTCTTCGAGAATCCGCCGAGCGGCACCAGCCCCGTCGTCTACCTCGCGGTCGAGAGCCCCGGCCTCCACGAGGTTCACCGATCACTCTGCGACGCGTTCGACCCCGTGCCGGGGATGGAGGGCGACGACTACACGCCGCACGTCACGCTCGCCCGCGACCTCTCCGGCTTCCGCGCGCAGTCCGCGCTCGACGACGTGCTCGGAGTCGACCTCGACTCCGTGACGTGGACTGTAGAAGAACTCGAATTCCGGGACGCCACCCACAACGAACGCATCAGCACCCTCGCGCTCCCCGCCTAGGGTCGCGGCGGACTGCCGTCCCAGGCGTCCATGTCGCCGAAGAAGTTCAGGGTCGCGAACTTCAGCTTCTCGGGCGCGATGTCGATGAGTTCCGAGCGTTCCTCCGGCGGGAACGCGTTGTTCACGCTGTACTTCCGCATCGCGGTTCTGGACTCCTTCGTGTACCGGCGGTCGAAGAGCGCGCGCACCCCGAAGTCGTCGGGCGACCGAATCACGCGCCCGAGCGCCTGCCGGGTCTTTCGCACCGTCGGGATCTCCACGGCGTACCGCCAGCCGGGATCCTCGCCGCGGCGCTTTCGGCCCGTGTCCTTGAACGCCTCGCCGTACGCGTCCTGCACCGCCTGCGCGCGCTCGTCCAAGTGGGGATAGGGCACGCCGACCACGCCCACGGAGCGCGCGTCGTCGCCGTCGAACGACACGCCCTCCGCGAGCGTCCCCCAGAGGCTCGTGAACAGCACCGCGCCGTCGTCAGCGACGAACTCCTCGCGCAACGCCGCCGCGCTCACGCCCGGTTCGTCCAGGTAGCGCGCGGCGTCCGCGTCAGCGAGCAGGTCGTGGTAGCGCTCCGCCTCCGAATAGCTCGGGAAGAACAGGAGCGTGTTCCCCGCCGAGAACTCCACGAACTCCCGGAGCGCGTCCGCGTACTCCCGCTGGACGGCGGGGTCTTCGCGGTTACTCGAAAACAGCGGCTCCGTGTCCACGGCGAACGTCCGTCTCCGCTCTTCGGGGAACTGGAGGCCGTACGCCATCGTCTCCGGGTCGTCGAGTCCCAGCACGTCCGCGGTCACGTCGAACGGCCGGAGCGTCGCGCTCATCAGCACGCTCGCGTGCACGTCCTCGAACAGTTCGGTGGTCACGTCCCGCGGAATGCACGTGTAGAGCTCCGCGCGGCCGTAGACGGTTTCCGTCCCCGAGTCCCGCCGCACCGACACGGTGGGGTACTGGCCGAGATCCGTCCCCTTCGTGAGGTAGGCGTCCACGAACCGCGCGCACTGGAGGGTCTGACAGTCCTCGCGCGTCGTCGCGTCCCCGTTCCGGTACGCGTCCTCGTACTGCTCGTCTAAGTGTTCGCCGAGCGCGAACGCGTCGTCCACGTCCTGACTGATGCCGCGGCCCTCGTAGTGGTCGAGGAACGCGAGCGTGAGGTCGTCGCGCTTGTCCTCGTTCGCGACCGGCACGTCCTCCCAGTTCTCCCCGACGCGCTCTGCGTCCCCGTACCCGAAGGAGGCCTCGTACGTCTCGACGAGCGCGTCCCGGAACGCCTCCACGACGTTCAGCGCCGCGTCCGCCCGCGCGTCGTCGGACTCCTCGAGTTCGGAGACGGCCTCGGTGAGCGTGTTCTCCGTGAGCGTCTCGGAGGCGTGGTCGCGCGCCGCGCCCTCGACGTTGTGCGCCTCGTCGAACACCACCACCACGTCCTCGGGGTCGCGGCCGAGCCACCGGAAGAACTGCGCGCGGATTCCGGGGTCGAGCAGGTGGTGGTAGTTACACACCGCGAGATCCACGCCCTCGATGCCGTCCTTGAGGAGCTCGTACCCACAGAGCCCCTCCATCGCCGCGTACTCGTAGATGTCCTCGGGCGTCCGCACGTCGTCGTACAGCCACGCGTAGAAGTCGTCCGTGTCGGCGGTGAGGTTCTCGTAGTAGTGCTCGCAGGTGTTCTTCTCCCGGAGGTCTTCGAGTTCCGCCTCGACGGATTCGAGTTCGTCCATCACGGCCTGTCGGGCGTCCGCCGCCCCCGACTCGCCGTCGTTCGCCGCGTCCAGTAACTCCTGCTGGCGTTCCGCGAGCTGCTCCCGGTCGCGTTCTGCGTCCACGACCTCGTGGGTGTTGTCCCGGAGCACCTGACACTCCTCGTACCCCACGTCGATGTGGCACATCTCGCCCTTCCCCTTGAACACGATACCGCGGATGGGCTCCTCCGCGTGAATCTCCCGGGCCTCCCGGACGAACTGCCGCATCTGCTGGTGGACGTTCGTCGTGATCACCACCGTCTTGTCCGTCTCCCGCGCGTACGACAGCGCCGGCGCGAGCGACGCCAGCGTCTTCCCCGTCCCGCACGCCCCCTCGAAGAGGACGTTCCGGCCGTCCTCCAGCGACTCCCGAATCCGCGCCATCGCCTCCGACTGATTGTCGTACGGCGACGGTTTCGGGAAGAACCGGAGGTAGTCCGCGTTGCTCGAAGCCACGTTGGGAACGTGTTCGCCGTCAAACGGCTTAAACTCGGGGTTCGCCTACACCTCGGGTTCGATGTAGACCTTCCGCACGTCGCTGTTCGCGGCCTGCAGGTCGTCCTCGATGGCGGTGATGGCGTCGTCGATGCGTTCCGTGTCCCACGACGAATCGAACGCCACGTCCGCGGTCACCAGAACCCGGTTCGGACCGAAGAACACCGTGCGGAAGTCCTCGATGGCTTCGACGCCCTCCCAGTCAGAAACGATGGCGCGGAGCTCGTCCTCCGCTTCCTTCTGGAGGCTCTCGCCGACCAGGAGTCGCTTGTTCTCCCAGGCGAGCGCGACCGCGAACACCATCAGGAGCACGCCGATGAGGAGCGCGGCGGCGGCGTCGTAGACGGGGTTCTCGGTCAGGTCACTGAGGAACACGCCGACGAGCGCGAGCGCCAGTCCGGAGACCGCGATGAGGTCTTCGGTGAACGCGGTGAGCGTCGTGACGTTCGAGGTCTTCCGGAACGCCTCCCGGAACCCGCTCCAGTCGTGCCGTCGGATGTCCGCGCGCATCCCCAGAACCGCCTGCCGGAGCGCGTACGACTCGAACGCGATGCCGCCGAGGAGGACGCCGTAGTTCACCCAGACCGCGGGGAACGTCCGGGAGAACAGGGTGACCGTGCCGGAGAGCGCCGCGGACGAGTGGCTGGTGAGCGCGTGATACCCGTGGGTGAAGCTCTCCCAGCCCGCGATGCCGAACAGGAGGACGCTCACGAGAAACGCGTAGAAGAACTGCGCCTTCCCGTACCCGAACGGGTGCGCACGGGTGCGTTCGCGGCCGCCGTACCGCAGGCCGATGAGGAGGAACACCTGGTTTCCCGTGTCGGAGATGGAGTGGTACGTCTCCGAGAGCATCGCCGGACTCCCGGTGAGCGTGAACCCGACGAACTTCAGGACGGCGATGGCGGCGTTCGCGAACAACGCCGCGAGAACGACAGACTTGCTTGACGCCATTACCGGCGGGTTCGCCCCGCGGCGTGAAAAAAGCGCCCGCCGGAACCGTTTCGGTGGTCGCGTTCGTTCCCGGCTGTATGACCGAGTACCAGCCAGGGGTGTGTAACATCGGCCAGGGCGAGCGACGGAAACGGTACGCGTTCGGCGTTGCCGGGTTCGTGCTCGCCGCTGCGGCCTTCGGTACCGTGTACGTGCTCGCGCTTCCCGCTGTCTGGACGCTCACCGCTATCGTCCCGCTCTTTGCGGGATTTGAGGGCGTACTACAGGGCGTACGAGGGTTCTGCGCGGGGTTCGCGGCAAAAGGAATCTACGACGTGAGCGACGGCGGGAACGCCCGCCGTGAGGTGGGTGACGACGCCGCGCGGCGCGCCGACCGCCGGACGGCCGTTCGGATTCACGTCCAGTCGCTCGTCGGCGCGGTCGTCACCGGCGCAGCGCTCTACCTGTTCGCGCTCCTGGTTCCGGTGGCATCATGATCGCCGTCGTCGCCGACACGCACAGCGAGACGGGCCACGAACTCGCCGGCCGCACCCGGGAGGCCGTCGAAGCCGCCTCGGTCGTCCTGCACGCGGGCGACTTCACCACCGAGGCGGCGCTCGACGCGTTCCACGACGCCGCGAACCGAATGCACGCCGTCCACGGGAACGCGGACACACGGGCGGTTCGCGACCGACTCCCGGCCGCCCGCACGGTCGAACTCGACGGCGTCCGGGTCGCGATGACGCACACCGAACGCGGCGGCGAGACCGGTCTCGCGATGTTCGGCCGACAACGCGGCGCGCCCCTCGTGATTTCGGGACACACCCACCGCCCCACGGTCACGAACGCGGGCGGCGTAGTGCTATTGAACCCCGGAACCCACGCCGAACCCCGGGGCTATCCGGTGACGCACGCGGAGCTCGAACCGACGGAGGCGGGACTCAGCGGAGAAATCAGACGGCAGGACGGAACGGTCGTCGAGTCGTTCGGGGTGGAGGGCCGAACGTAGCGGGTGCGTCACGCGGACGCGGACAGGCCACGGGGACGGTGACCCGTACCCGCTACTACCACCGGGTACATCAAGTAGTTCGTGAAGACTCAAACAGCCGTTTGAGTCACCGCCAGTATCGGTAGCCGGCGGCGAGCACGAGGGCGAGGACGCCGCCGAGGAAGAACAGGACGCCCGGCGGCACGCCGCCCGCCGCATTCGACGCCGTGTCGACGTTCATGGTGGAGAATCCGCCGGCGCTGCCCGCGTTCGACGCGAACACGTGTTCCGTGAGGTACTGGACGAGCAGCGAGGCGACGCCGAGCACGGCGACCGCGCCGAGGAGCGAGCCGAGCATCGACTGCACCGTCCTCCCCGTGTTCTCGTCGCCCGCGAACAGCACGAGCGGTGCGTCCGTCGGCGCGTACACGTCCATCTCGCGGCCCTTCTCCGAGTAGGAGGTTCCCGCGACCTCCACGAGGTCGGCGTCCCGGAGCTTCCCGAGGTGATACTGGGCGTTCTGGAGGCTCGTCTCCACGTCATCGGCGAGCTCGGACGCGGTCGCGGGCTCCTCGTGGAGCGTGGTGAGCATCGTGCGAGCGGTGCCGGCGGAGAGCGCGGACAGCACGCGGTCGGCGTCCTCCGAGTCAACGCCGATGACGCGCGGGTCGCCGTCCGGCGCGTCCGGCTTCTGGGAGGGCAGAAGGGACATACCCCACCCTTGCGCGTCCGACGGCTTTAGCGTTACCCGGCGAAAACCCTATACGCGACTACGGGCACCTCTCACGTGTGCTCCCCGACGACCCGGTCTTCTACGCGATTGCAGGTATTTTCGTCGCGTTCGTCCTCTACGTCTACCGATTTCTCACTCGAACCGTCTCCGGGTTCCGGGACGGCTTCCACGAGGGAAAGGACTAGACGGCGTCCGCGACGACGTCGATAGCGCGCTCCACGCCCGCCGAGCCCACGTCCTGATGCGTGCAGAACCGCACGGTGTGCTCGCCGAACTCGGACGCCAGCACGTCCGCGCGCTCGCAGCGCCCGATGAGTTCGCTCGCCGTGAGGTCGGCGTCCTCGGTGTGGACGAGGACGATGTTCGTGTCCGGCGCGGGCGCGCGGAGGCCGTCGATGTCGTCGAGGCCGGCCGCGAGCGCCGCCGCGTTCTGGTGGTCGCTCGAGAGCCGTGAGACGTTCTCCAGCGCGACCAGTCCGGGAGCGGCGACCATCCCGGCCTGCCGCATCCCGCCGCCGAACAGTTTGCGGACGCGGCGCGCGCTCTCGATGAACGCCGCGTCGCCCGCGAGAATCGACCCGACGGGCGCGCCGAGTCCCTTCGAGAGGCAGACCATCACTGAGTCGACGTGCTCGGCGATCTCGCTCGCGGGCACGTCGAGGGAGACGGCGGCGTTGAACAGCCGTGCGCCGTCGAGGTGGACGGGGACGCCGTGGTCGCGCGCCGCGTCCGCCGCCGCGCCGATGGTGTCCGGGGCGACGGCGACGCCGCCCTTCACGTTGTGCGTGTTTTCGAGACAGAGCAGGCCCGTGCCCGGCCGGTGGAGCTCCTCCTCGACGTACCCGGATTCGACCTGTTCGGGCGTGGGCGCGCCGTTCTCGCCGCCGTCGAACGTCCGCACCTGGAGTTCCGAGTGCTGGGCGAACCCGCCGAGTTCGTACTTGTAGACGTGACTCGCCTCCTCCACGAGCGCCTCCTGACCGCGCTCCGTATGGACGCGCGCCGCGATCTGGTTTCCCATCGTTCCCGACGGCACGAACATCGCGGCCTCCATCCCAACGCGCGCTGCGGCTTCGGCTTCGAGTTCGTTCACGGTCGGATCCTCTCGGTAGACGTCGTCGCCAACGTCCGCCGTTCGCGCGGCCTCCCGCATCTCCTCGGTCGGACGCGTGACGGTGTCGCTCCGGAAGTCGAGCATACTCCGACTCGCCGGCCGAGGGCGAAAACGCTCGCGGTTCCGGCACTCCGAAAGCGGTTTTCGCGTCCCCCACCAGTCTCCGGTATGGATCCCCGCGTCCGCGACCACGCTGACGTCCTCGTTTCGCACTCCACGAACATCGAAGCTGGCGACCGAGTCGCCGTCACCGCGCCGCCGACGGCGGAAGACCTCGCCGTCGCCGTCTACGAACGACTCGCCGAGGAAGGCGCGACGCCAGTCATGCTGTACGGCGGCGACACCGTCCTCGGCGCGGACCGCGCCGCTCGCGCCTACCTCCGTGAGGCCGAGGAGTTCGAGAACCCCGACCACCTCCAGGCGCTCTTCGCGGAGACGGATGCGACCATCCGCATTCGCGGCCACGACAACGTCGCCGCACGCGCCGACGTACCGGACGAACAGAACGCCGCCTACCAGCGCGCCATTCAGCCCGCGCGCACCGAACTTCTCTCCACGCAGTGGTGTCTCACGCAGTATCCGACGCCCGCGGACGCACAGCTCGCCGGTATGAGCACCGCGGAGTACGAGGAGTTCGTGTGGAACGCCGTGAACAAGGACTGGGACGCCCAGCGCCGCCACCAGGAACAGCTGGTCGAAATCCTCGACCCCGCCGACGAGGTTCGCATCCGCTCGGGCGACGAGACCGACCTCACGATGAGCGTCGCCGGGATGAAGACGCTGAACGACCACGGAGAACACAACCTCCCCGGCGGCGAGGTGTTCACCGCGCCCGTCCCCGACAGCGTCGAGGGAACCGTTCGCTTCGACCTCCCGCTCTACCACCAGAGTCAGGAGATAGAGGACGCCTACCTCGAATTCGAGGACGGCCGCGTCGTCCAGCACGATGCCGCGAAGAACCGCGACGTGCTCACGAGCGTCCTCGACACGGACGAGGGCGCACGCTATCTCGGGGAACTGGGGATCGGAATGAACCGCGACATCGACCGGTTCACGTACAACATGCTGTTCGACGAGAAGATGGGTGACACCGTCCACCTCGCCGTCGGCATGGCCTACGACGCATGCGTTCCCGACGACCGCGAACCCAACGAGTCGGCGACGCACGTGGACATGATTGTGGACATGAGCGAGGACTCCGTCATCGAAGTGGACGGTGAGGTCGTCCAGCGCGACGGCACCTTCCGCTTCGAAGACGGGTTCTGAGGGGCTGACAGGCGGCAGACTGGTTCGGCCGGGGTGCGCCGCGCTCCCGCCTCGTCCCCCGGCCGGTCGTGGTTACGTCACGCCGCCCGCTGGCCGCGGCTTCCTACTTGAACCCTCTCACTATTCGGTCGAAACTCGCTTTTGGCTGTTCGGTCTCGAATCCCCACACGCCGCGAACGTGGCACTGACTTCCATACCACGTTTTAAGTGTATGGCAGGTGTGTGGTATGACATGCCTCAGCTCGACTGCCCGGAGTGCGAGCGCGACATCGCCATGCACGAACTCGAAACGCGAACCGTCGCACAGACCACGGGCTTCGAGACCAACTATCGCTGCCCGTTCTGCCGCAGCGACTTCGACGAAGTCGCCGAGCTCATGGCGTAGCCCCGTCACCACGCGGAACGCACACCACCGGGCAGCTGCGGGTCGAACCCCTGAATTTGGTTCCCCCAGGGCGACACGAGCTAGCCCGTTTTGCACTCTCGAAAAATCGACACCAACGGGCACACTGGGATCTAAACCTCGGTCGGACGTGCTCGCGCCCTCCCTGGTTCAGCCTTCCGTGCGTGCCGCAGTTCGTCGCCCCGCTCGAACAGAAGAGCGGGCACGGAGGGATTTGAACCCCCGGCCGTTCGGTTAGAAGCCGAACGCTCTATCCGGGCTGAGCTACGTGCCCTCGCGCTTCGTACGCGCTGGCGGACAAAAGCCGTTGGGTTACGAAATTCGGGTGCCCGCGTCCCCGTCGACGGCGGCCGCGGCGCCGTCGATCGTGGTGATGATGGCGCGCTCGCCGCCGGCGTCGAGGAAGTCGAGGCAGGCGTCCACTTTCGGCCGCATGCTCCCGGCTTCGAACTCGCCCGCGTCGAGCAGGTCGCGCATCCCCTCTACACTCGCGTCCCGAATCGGTTGCTGGTCGGGCGTGTTGTAGTTCCGGTACGCGCAGGGCACGTCCGTCACCATCAGGAGGGTGTCGGCGTCGGTTTCGCGGGCGAGTAGTTCCGCGGTGTAGTCCTTGTCCACCACTGCCGCCACGCCATTCACGCGCCCGTCGTCGCGGGTGACGGGGACGCCACCGCCGCCCCCGCAGACGACGGGGGTTCCGGCGTCGGTCAGCCGAGCGACGTGTTCCGATTCGAGGAGCGCATGCGGTTTCGGACTCGGGACGACCCGCCGGTGGACGGTTCCCCGCTCGGTCTCCACTTCCCGCGTGGGGTAGTCCGCGGCCACCGCGGCGTCCGCGTCGAGGTACGGGCCGACGGGCTTCGCGGGGTCGTCGAAGGCGTCGTCGTCGGGGTCGACGACGGCGTGCGTCACCACCGAGACGGCGCGCGCGTCGAGTTCGGCGTCGAGCGCGCGCACGACGAGCGTCCCGATCTGCGCCTGCGTCTCCGCGACCAGCACGTCCAGCGGGCGCTCCGGCGTCTCCGCGGCCGCCTGCTCTCGCAGGAGGCCGCCGACCTGCGGGCCGTTCCCGTGCGTGACGAGGAGGTCGTGGCCGCGCGCCGCGAGCGCCCCGAGCTCCGGGGCGACCCGATCGAGGCGCTCTTGCATCTCCGCAACGCCGCCTTCGCCGCCGGACACGAGAGCGTTCCCGCCGAGCGCGACCACAGTTCGCATACGCTCGGTTTTCTGCGCGGGCCACTAAGCCGTACTCCCCGAAGGGGTGTGCTTTTAGGGTGGACGCGGCTACCTCCTCTCATGACTGTCATCGGTATCGTCGGCCTCCCCGGGAGCGGGAAGAGCGAGGCCGCGGCCGTCGCGAAGACGCTCGGCGTGCCCGTGGTGACGATGGGGGACGTCATCCGGCAGGCGTGCCGCGACCGCGGCCTCGACCCCGCCACCCACCACGGCGAGGTCGCACAGGCCCTCCGCGAGGAGGGCGGTCCCGCCGCCATCGCCGACCGATCGCTCCCACTGATTCGGGACGCTCTCGACGAGAACGACACCGTTCTCGTGGACGGCATCCGGTCCGGCACCGAAGTCGAAGCGTTCGAGGACGCGTTCGGCGACGACTTCCTGCTCGTGAACGTGTATGCGCCGTTCGAACTGCGGAACGAACGCATCACGACGCGCGGCCGCGACAACGCGGAGGCCGAGACGCTGCGCGAGCGCGACGAGCGCGAACGCGGGTTCGGGATGGACGACGCCATCGAGCGCGCGGACGTGACCGTCGAGAACACGGGGAGTCTGGAGTCGTTCCAGGAGGAAATCGAGGAGTTGCTCGCGTGATGTACGCCGTCACTGCCACCATCGCAGCGCCCGTCCAGCCGACGGAGGTTCCGGAGCGCGTCGCCGACGCCGTTCGCGAACTCTTCCCGAACGCCGACCTCACCGTTACCGACGACGAGGTTCGGGGAACGACTCACGACTTCGACGCGTTCCGCGAGCGCCTCTACGAGCAGGAAATCCTCGACACCGCGCGCGCCGAGTTCGAGCGCAACCGCACCGACGGGGGTTTTTCGTTCGACCTGAAGAAGCAGGCGGCCGTTCAGGGCGTCGTGAATTTCTCGGTGGGAAGCCCGGCCGAACTCGGCGACATTCACGTCGCGGTCGATGTCGAGGAGCCGAGCGTGGACGCGTTCGTCGCGCACCTCGCGCCCGAAACCCGGGACGGCCGGCCTATCGAGGACTAGGCGAGCAGGAGGACGAGCGTCGCGCCGATGAAGACGACCTTGAGGGTGGTGTTGAGCGCGACGACTTTCGACCCGAAGCTCGGCCCCCAGACGCCGTACTGGAAGGGGATGGAGCGCTTGAACGTGGAGAACGCGAAGGAGACGATGCCGCCGACGAGCATCGTCGCCACCGCCTGCCGCGGCGTGAACGTCCCGTCGAGCAGGGGTGCGATGGTCGCCGCGCCGCTCGTCGTGTCCACCGCGAACACCGCCACTACGGGCACGGCCGCCGCCGGCAACCCCACCGCGTCGAGCAGGGAGCGCGCCGGCACGTCCGGGAGCGCCGTCCCGGTCGCGGCCGTGACGGCGTCCGCGAGCAGGCGGGCGTTCGCGAAGTCGTTCGTCGTCAACCACGCCACCGCGACGTAGACGACGGCGAGACGCGGAACGATGGTCTTCAGTTTCGACGCCGTGCGCTCGCCCGCCTCCGCCAGTTTCTCGCGGCGGGTTCCGTCGTCGGTGCCGGGGCTGTTCGGCGTCGCGGACAGCGACTGCGGCGACGAGAGCAAGACCATCCCCGCGAAAATCCCCGTGAGCGTGATTGCGAGGCTGATGGCGGCGCGCGCGCCGACGTACATGACGCCGACTTCGAGGCCGAGAATCGGAATCAGCACCGGGAGGTAGAACGTGAAGATGTGCTGGACGAACCCGAAGAACGTGTTTATCGTCACCGCGACCAGGGTCGCTCGGTCCGACAGGCCCGCCTCGCGGAACTCCGCGAGCATCCCGTAGCCCGCCGTCGGGGACGCCGCCGTGGCGAGGATGGCCGTCCCCACCTCGTCCGGGAGGTTCGCGGGATCGGTGAGGTGGCGCGCGAGACCCGCGACCCGTTCGACGGCGCCGAGCGCGACGAGGAGGTTCGCGGCGAACAACCCCAGCGCGATGAAGGCCGCGATGGACGCGACCCGGGGGAGGACGTCGGCGAGGAGGCCCGCGAGTTGCACATTCACGGATACGTCGCGCGGGGGAGAAAGAAGGAGTGTTTCAGAGAAACATCTATACGGAAAAAGATAATTATTTATATATGTGGGGTATGGGGTCTGATGTATAGTAGATAATAACTCTACTAAAAGGGATTTGATTAAATCAATTGGGGTTGTTACCGTTGGTGCTACAGCACTCACGACGGCCTCAAGAACTACGGAAGCGGCCGAGTTGCCTGGGGGAGGAAGTTATCCGATCTCTCTTCAGAATTCGAACTCGGAATCGCAGATGAAAAGCGCCATCACGTGGGAACAGTCCATCGGGATTGACGTTTCCTACTACGGGACTTTTTCCAATCCTAACAAAAGTGATGCAAACAATCTACATGAATTCACTATCAGTGGATATGGTGGGGCAAGAAAAAACGATAAAGGAGAGTGGATCAAGAACGGCGATATTGCCGGACAAGACATCCTGATTGAGAACCATGAATCCACTTCGATGTTTTTGCCGAATGGGGGTGGAACCTCGTTAGGCGTCTCACCCGCGCCTTCAGATGCTGAGCCCGCCTCTTACGTAGACACTGTCGAGATTGCTATAAATGCGATATTGTCCGAACTTAACCCTTATTACGGTTATCTAGTTACGGCAGCGGATCTCGTTAGTTCTCTACAAGATCCTGGTGACAGCCCCGCTGGAAGTAGTATCTCAATGGGCTGGGATCATGTATCTGGGAGTATAAATAGAACGGGGGTTTCAGATACCTCTAATTACCTCCAGATATACGTTGAAGATCCTGATGAGGTGGGCGGAATCACCGCAACAGAATCACTTGACACCTTCCCAGGGTCCGTTAGTACTTCGCTTGATATTACTGTAGACCAGGGAGCGGTCGTCATAGCAAATGATACGTCCCTCCTTATGGACATGAAACGGCATGCTCCTGAAAACGTCAAAGTTGTACGAACTGATGATGGTTACCCAGCCTTCATGATTCCTAAATCGAACTTCCCAAAAGGCGACCCGCTGAGAGCGTTCACAAACGAGCGGGGTTATATACAAAAAAAGGTATATCCTGCATCCAAAAATACTAACTAATTCCTATGCAGATGCTGAATAGACGACGCCTCCTCTCTACCGTTGCCCTCACAGCACTCGCGGGTTGTGCCGGATTCGAGAGTGACTCGTCGCCGAACTACGGGCTCGGTTCGATAATCGCGCTCAACAAACACACGCAGCCTCACCGGATGACCGTCCGGGTGACGCAGGGCGGCGACGAGGTCTTCCGGTCGTCGGTGAAACTCGCCGCGATGCAGGACGGAGACCCCGGGTGGCACACGTTCGGGACGAGTCTGGCGGCCACGCGGAAAACGTACCGGGTGAATGTGCGTGTGGACGGGAGCGAATGGCGGCCCGCCCGACTCCCGTCCCTCGTCACCGACGAAGCGTGCGTCGAACTCGTCTGTGACATCGGCCGCGACGGAAGCCTCGGTATCTTTTGGGGGCCCTGCTCTAGGTCGTCGACGGCGTCCACGACTGAGTAGCACCCCCGCGTTCCGCGACCCTCCGTTTCTATCAGACGAACACGCGTACGGCGAGCAGGAGGACGACGACGCCGAGCACGTCGCAGACGTTCGTGACGACGGGAATCACCACGTCGTCGGGGTCGAGGCGGAACCGGTAGGCGGCGTAGGTCGCGGCGGCGGCGACGCCGACGGCGACGACGGCGAGCACGACGCCGCTCGCGGTGGCGACGAGCAGGACGGTCGCGAGCGGGAGGACGAGGCCGCCGAGCGCGAACTGGACGGCCCACGCGCCCGCGCCGACGAGCGGGAAGAGCGTGAGCGCGAGCGCGACGGTGGCGACGGCGTTCCCGGCGAGTTCGTCGTCCCGGGAGTCGAAGGAGAGCGTGCCGAGGTGGAGCGCGGTGGAGAGCCGGCTGGCGAGCACGCTCCCGAGGTTTCCCGCCATCCCGATAGTGACGGGGACCAGCGTGAGGAGGCTCGGATAGGTCGTCAGCACCGCCTGGCCGGTGTCGAGGACGAGGCCGCTCGCGAGTTCAACGAGCGTCAGGCCGACGAGCAGGGGGAAGGTCGCGCGAATAATCCCTCGGATCGTCCAGTCCTCGGGCACCTACGTCACCCCGAGCGCGATTGCGAGGCGCGCGCCGGCGAGCATGGTGGCGATGCCGATGACGTCGCCCGTGGTCGTGACGACGGGGCCGGCGAGCGTGTCCGGGTTCATCCCGCGACGGTACCCGAGGAAGACCGCGGCGACGACGACCACGGTGAGGCCGATTCCGGACAGCACGCCGGCGACGAGCGCGACGACGAGCAGGGCGGAGAGCGGGGCGGCGGGGCGGCCGAGGCCGAGCAGAACGAGATAGCCGAGGACGGCGGCGACCGCGGAGACGGCGACGCCGTTCGCCATCGCGGCCGCGATTGCGGCGCGCACGCGGTCGTCCGCGAGCGAGAGGTCGGGCTCGACGAGCCCCTGATGGAGGCCGGTCGCGAGGCGCGCGCCGAGCGACCCATACACGTTCCCCCGGGTGGCGAGCAGGGCGGGAACGAGCACGAGGAGGCCGGGGACGACGGTGAGCTCGCGCTCCATCCCGCCGAGCACGACGCCGGAGAACAAGCCGCCGAGCGCGGAGAGCGCGAGCACTCCGAGGGCTTCCTCGTACGCCTCGCGCGCGACGGCCCGGATGCTCATGTACCAGTGAGGTGTGCGGGAACGGTTAAAAAACCGGGCCGGTCACTCCGAGACGGCGAGCGCGAACGAGACGGCCGCGGCGATCCCGAGCGAGCCGAGGAGGAGCGCGAACGCGGCGACGTACGACACGCCCTCGGACAGTACCCCGACGACGGCGGGCGCGAGCGCGCCGGCTCCCATCAGGATGGTGCGGACGACGCCGAGCCCGCCGCCCGCCATCGACTCCGGGACGATGTCGAGGAGGTACGCGCCCCGGACGGGTCGGAAGCCGTGGCTCCCCAGACCGAACGCGACGACGCCCGCGGCCACGACGACGAGCGGCGCGCTCGCGAGGAGCAGAGCGGCGAGGCCGACGGACGCGAGCGCGAGCGTGCCCGCGACGACGCGAATCCGACTGAACCGGTCGGCGAGCTCGCCCGTCACCGGCTGGACGAGGCTCACGAGGAACAACCCCGAGTAGAGCAGGCTGGCGACACCGCCGCTCACGTTCGCGGCGTCCGTGAGGTAGAGCGGGAGGAACGCGACGACGCCGTTGTACGCGAACGAGAACCCGACGGTGACGAGCACGAACGCGCTGAACCGCGCGTCCCGGAACAGCCCGAGGTACGCGCGAACCGGCGTCCCTTCGGCGCTGTTCGTCTCGTCCCGGTCGGGGTCGTCGACGCGCGCGGCGAACACGGCGGCGAGCGCGAGGCCGAGCAGTCCCGCGGGGAGGAAGACGGCGTGCCAGCCAGCGGCGTCCGCGAGCACGAGCACCGCTGCGGGCGCGACGACGCCGCCGAACGCGCCGAACGTGTCCAATACGCCGAGCGACCGGCCCGTCCGCGAGGGGTACGTCGCGGAGAGCAACCCCACGGCGACGGTCTTGTGAACGCCGGTTCCCGCGCCCACCAGCACCATCGCCGCGACGAGCACGAGGTAGGACACGTCCACGGAGAGCGCGAGCGCGCCCGCCGCCGCGACGACCGCACCCGCGGCGATGACCGGCACGCGTCCGAGGCGGTCGGCGAGCGCGCCCGACGGGAACTGGAGGAGCGCGTACACCAGCATCATCGCGGTGAACGCCAGCCCGAGCGCCGCGTTGCTCACCTCGTACTCGCCGCTGAACGCCGGGAACAGCGGCGGGAACGCGTACCGGAGGAACTTCGCGAGGAACCAGATACCCGCGGCGAGAACGAGCGCGTCGAGGTCGGCGAGCGTCTTCCGAACCGTCACTTATCCGAACGGCCCCATGCCGCCCATGCCACCGCCGCCGCCACCGCCGCCCATCTTCTTCATCATGCGCTGCATGTCGCCGTCCCCCATCCCCTGGAACTGCTTCATCGTGCGCGCCATCATCTTGTGCTGTTCGAGGAGTTCGCGAACGGTCTCCTCCGAGGCACCCGACCCCTTCGAAATGCGGCGGATCTGGCTCGCGCCGATGCTGCGCGGGTTCTCCAGTTCCTCCTCGGTCATGGAGTCCATCACGACCTCGAACTGCCGCATCCGATCCTGGGTCACGTCCATCGCGTCGTCCGGCAGCTGATCCATCATCCCGCCGCCCATCCCGGGAATCATGTCCATCACCTGCGACAGCGGCCCCATGTTGTTCAGGGCGTTCATCTGCTGGCGCATGTCCTTCAGCGTGAACTCGCCCTTCAGCATGTCCTCGGGATCCCAGTCCTCCTCCTCGTCGCCGGTCTCCTCCATCGCGCGCTCCACGCGCTCGGTGAGCTGCTTGAGGTCGCCCATTCCCAGCAGGCGGGAGATGAAGCCGTCGGGCTCGAAGCGCTCGATGTCCTGCACGGTCTCCCCGGTTCCGAGGAACGCGATGGTCGACCCGGTCTCGTTCACGGCGGTGAGCGCGCCGCCACCCTTCGCGGTACCGTCCAGCTTGGAGATGACGACGCCGTCGATGCCCACGGAGTCCTCGAACTGCCGCGCCTGGTCTTTCGCGCCCTGCCCGATGGCCGCGTCGAGCACGAGCAGCGACCGATCGGGCTGGACTTCGGCCTCGATCTCCTCGATTTCGTCGATGAGGTCGTCCTCCAGCGCGTGCCGGCCCGCTGTGTCAACGATTTGCACGTCGGCGTCGCTCGTCGCTTCCAGGCCGTCACGGGCGATTTTGACGGGGTCGTCCTCGTCCGGGTCGCCGTAGAAATCCACTTCGGCGCGCTCCGTCATCTGCTTCGCCTGGTCGTACGCGCCCGGCCGGAACGTGTCCGTCTGAATCACGGCGGGACGCAGTCCCTTCTTCGAGAACCACCACGCCATCTTCGCCGCCGACGTGGTCTTCCCCGACCCCTGGAGGCCCGCGAGCATGATGGTCTGTTCCTCCAGCGGGAGGGTCGTCGAGTCTCCGACGAGTTCGACGAGCTCCTCGTAGACGATGCGGAGCACGTGGTCGCGCGCCGTCGTCCCGCCCGGCGGCTCCTCTTCCAGCGCCCGCTCCTTGATGGAGTCGGAGAGATCCATCACGAGGCTGACGTCCACGTCCGCCTGCAGCAAGGAGCGCTGAATCTCCTTGACGACCTCGTCCACGTCCTCCTCCGAGATGCGGGACTGCCCGCGCAGTTTGTCCAGAGTCCCGCGCAGGGAACTCCCCAGGTCGTCGAGTACCATTTGACTACGAGTAGTCGCCGCGTCCGTTAAAGGCTTTTTCTGCCGAGAGCGCGTGCGATGCGCTTTCCCCGACGGCCCGCCTACACGGCGTGTGACCGAGACGCTTCACGCCACTCGCGCGCTCCTCTCCGTGCTCTGCGACCTCGCCGCGGACGCCGATCCGCGCCCCATCGACGTATCGCTCGCCGCCACGCCCGCCCGCGACCTCCGGCCGATCGACCACGACGCGGGCGTCGGACTCACTAGCATTCCCGACGACACCCGCGTCCTCAGCGACTTCTACTTCCCCGACGCCGGCGACTCAATCAACCGCGTGTTCGGCATGGATCTCACCACGCCATCGGGGAAGACGGACGCGCGCTTCCTCTCCCACCCGACGGGCGACCCCTCGATATCGACCACCGACGACCTCCACGCCCGACTTCTCGTCGGCGTTCCGCCCTGGAACCCGGACGACGTGCGCGCGTACGACCGCAACGGCAGACGGCTGTCGCTCACTATCGTCGCCGCCGAAACGGAAGAAGAAGCATCAGTCCTCGACTAAGTCCGCGACCAGTTCCTCTGGGTCGAAGCGCTCGATGTCGTCGTACCCCTGTCCGGTTCCGAGGAAGAGAATGGGCTTCCCGGTGACGTGCGACACCGAGATCGCCGCGCCGCCCTGGCTGTCCGCGTCGGCCTTCGTCAGAATCGCTCCGTCGATTTCGGCGGCCCTGTCGAACTCTCGCGCGCGGTTCACCGCGTCCTGTCCCGCCACCGCCTCGTCCACGAACACCGTCATGTCCGGGTCGACGACGCGCTCGATTTTCTCCAACTGACTCATCAGGTCGTCGGACGTGTGCAGGCGGCCCGCCGTGTCCCCGAGCACCACGTCCACGTCGTTCGCCTCGGCGTACTCAACGGCGTCGTAGATGACCGCCGCGGGGTCGCCGCCCTGCTCGTGCGCGATGAGCTTCCGATTCAAATTCCGGGCGTGCTCTCGAATCTGCTCGTTCGCGCCCGCCCGATAGGTGTCGCCGTTCGCCAGCACCGAGGAGAGGCCGTGGTCGGCGAGGTACTCGGAGAGCTTCGCGATGCTCGTCGTCTTCCCCACGCCGTTCACGCCCGTGAAGATGATGACGACCGGCTTCTCCGCCCTCTCGATGCGTTCGAGGAAGTCGAACTGCCCGACCGAAATCACGGACAGCAGCGCGTCCTCCAGTGCGTCCTCGACGATGGAACCCGTGGACTCGGTGAACTTCCGCTCCTCGCCCACGAGGTCGTCGCGGATCGTCTCCACTATCTCGTCCACGACGCTCATCTCCACGTCGCTCGACAACAGCGCGAGTTCGAGCTCTCGAAGCGGCTCCTCGAGGTCTTCCTCGTCGATGACGACCCTGCCGCGCGCGAACGACTTCGCGCGCGACGCCAACCCCGCGGACGACGACTCGTCTTCCTCGTCGGGCTCCGACTCGGACGACTCCCCGGCCTCGGCGTCTGCCTCCTCGACCGCGTCCGGTTCAGCGTCCGGGTGGGCGGATTCCGCTGACGCCGACGCTGGCTCCGCGCCCTCGGATTCCGTCTCGGTCGCGGATTCAGCGTCGGCGTCCGCTTCGTCGACTTCTTCCGCGGCCTCCTCTACGGACTCCTCCGCGTCCGACTTGAACCGCCCGATTTTCTCCTTCAGCCCGTCGAACATCCCCTATTCGTCCTCGCCTTCCTGCATGCCCTGCATCTGCTGCTGCATCATCTGCTGCTGGGCCTGCTGGGCCTGCTGTTCGAGCTGCTGGCTCTCCGACTCCAGCTCGGTGATTTCTTCCTGCACGTCGTCGATGCGGTCGTCCACCGTCTCCTTCTTCGACTCTAGCGTCTCCACGGCGTCGTCTTCCTCCTGCTCCGCGGCGTACCCGCCGCCGAGGCCGACGACGACCTCGTCGATGTCCTCGACTTCGGCACGCACGTACGCGTCGCCGCCGAGCGGTACCTGCACCATCGACCCGCTCTCCAGGAGGTCGAGCGCCTCGATGGCCTCGTCTATCTCCGTTTTCTCCGCTTCGAGAGACTCCACGTCAGCGCGAAGCTCCTCGATCTCCTCCTCGATCGCTTCGATTTCCTGTGAAAGCGCCTGAAGCTGCTGTCGACCGCCACCGCCGCCTCCAAGACTCATGATATGGAGAAAGCGGGCCGCGAGCGGGAAGTATCTTTCCAAGCCCTCACACGCCTCCGACGTGCCCCGCCTAGAGGGTCTCGCGCGAGCCGGAGGCGTCCGCCGTGACGGAGCGCTACGATTTCCGTCACCAGCACTGCTTCTGAGCAGTTAGACGTAGTCGCGCCCGAATCGCGGGCGCGTACCGCATCTACCGTCCGAGAAACCGTCCGCGAAGAAGTCAGTCGATGTAGTCGAGCGCGTCCTCGATACGGCCGAGCTCGGGGCCCGTCGTGTCCTCGCCGACGACGTAGCCGTTCGAGTTCGCGACCAATCCGGAGCCGACGAGCGGCGCGCCGTAGTTGATCGTGCCGATGTCGGCGGGAACGCCGAGCGCGTCCTCCACGGCGTCCAGTTCTTCGTCCGTGGATTTCGGGTGGCAGAGCACGCCGCGGTCGTTCGCGACTCCCGCCGTCCCGACGGTGTCCACGCCGCCGAGCGTCCCGCGTTCCACCGACACGCCGAGGGTGTCTGCGACGATACCGACGGCCTCGTCGGAGAGGTCGCGGTGGACGTACGCGCCGTCGTCGTTCGCCAGCACGACGTTTCCCGCGGCGTTCACGCGCCCCGGAAGCACGCCGACCGCGAGATCGGTCTCTGCTTCCAAGCGTTTGCGCTCCCGGTCGCGGGCGCGGCCGCTCACCACGAGGCCGTTGCTGTTTCCGGCGACGAGGGATCCGACGGTCGACGACCCGCCGACGGTCGTCCGAACCAGCGATACCTCCAGCTCGTCTTCGAGCGACGCGGCCACGTCGTCCTCGACGTCAGGCCGCACCACCACACAGTCGTCGGTCGCCCGCGCGAACACACCGACGTACGGGGACCCCGCGAACGACGTACGGAACACGACTTACTCGTCCGCGTACTCCGCTTCTACGACGGGTTCGCCCTCTTCAGTGAAGCGAGCAGCGCGAACCCGAACCTTGCTCGGCGGCTTCTTCTGGCCGCGCGCCCACGCGACTTCGTTGATGGACGGGTCGAGACGCACCGCGTCCTCGTCCACGCTGAAGTGCTTCGCGAGGTGTTCGCGGATGAGCGTCATCGCCTTCCCCGCACGTTCGTGTTTCGGCTCCGCAAGCACATCTCGGAGGGGAACGGTCACGATCCGCTCCTCGAAATCACTCGCGCTCATTATTCGTCGGTGTCGCTACGCCGCCAATTCCGGCGCTTCGGGTTTCGCTGCACGTCACGATCCGTCTTCATGATGACCCACGCCGGAACACGGCTGTTCTGGCGCTCCAGCTTCGCCAGCCGCTTCTTCTTGGACTTCGACTTCTTACCCATAGTGCCCGACGCTACATCTGCCGAGCATAAAGAATTGTCCTTTCCCACCCACCTTTTTCGAGACGAGGCGCTGAGCGCCTCGTCTCCAAAAACCTGGAAGCAAAAAGCGCGACTGCTCCGCAGTCGCGTTCGGCACGCACTCGTGACCGGTGTCGCGCCGCTCCCGCACAGCAGCCGCCTCGCGGCTCCCTCGCTTCCGCTCTGCTCCGCACTGTCGGCGTAGATTGAAGTAGGATGGCGGATCCAGCGGGCGGTGTGCTCTGAAACGGGTGCGGACGAGAGTGCGAAATCCCGGCGGTGCGCTCGTCCGTGAACGCCGACGCACCGCCGTGAACGCCCCTACGTGTCGATACCGTGGTCGGAGAGCAGTTCGAAGAACTCCTCGGGTGAGAGTTCGGGAACGCCAGCCGCGTCCGCGTCCTCGCGCTTCGTCGTTCCGGGATTGTCGCCGACGACGAGGTAGTCCGTGTTCGAGGAGACGCTTCCCGTCGCGTTCCCGCCGTGTTCCTCGACGATCGCTTCGAGTTCGTCCCGCGTCCAGCCCTCGACCGACCCCGTGAATACGACCGTGAGGCCTTCCAGTTCGCTCCCGGTGTCCTCGCTCTCGACGTGCGGCGTGACGCCGCGTTCGCGCAGCCGTTCGATGACCTCGCGGTTCCGTTCGTTCTCGACGAACTCCCGAATCTCGCCCGCGACGGTCTCCCCGACGCCGTCCACCTCGCGGAGGTCGTCCTCGCTCGCGTCGAGCACCGCGTCGAGGCCGCCGAAGTGTCGCGCGAGGTCGCGCGCAATCGTCGGTCCGACCTCGGGGATCCCGATGGCGGCGATGAACTCGGCGAGCGACGGGTTCCGGGAGCCATCCAGTTCGTCCACCAGGTTCTTCGCGCTGGGCTCCCCCCAGCCGTCCAGTTCCGCGATGTCATCCACGGTGAGTTCGTAGAGGTCGGCGACGCTGTGCTCGACGAGGCCTTCCTCGACGAACTGTTCGGCGGCTTCCGCGCCGAGTCCGTCGATGTCGAGGCCGTCGTCGCTCGCGAAGTACTCGACGGAACGCTTCAGTTGCGCGGGACACGCGAGCCCGCCCGTGCAGTAGTGCAGCGGCCCCCGTCGTTCGGTCTCGCTCCCGCAGACCGGGCACGCCTCGGGCATCTCGAAGTGCCCGTCCGCGTGCTTCTCGACGACTTCGTCCACGTACGGGATGACTTCGCCCGCGCGCTCGACGCGGACTTCGTCCCCGACGTTCACGTCCATCTCCGCGATTTCGTCCTGGTTGTGGAGGCTCGCGCGCGACACCGTCACCCCGGCTACGTCCACGGGCTCGAGCAACGCCACGGGTGTCAGGCGGCCCGTCCGCCCCACCTGCACGATGATGTCCGTGATGCGGGTCGTCTCGGAGCGCGCCGGGAACTTATACGCGTACGCCCAGCGGTAGTGTCGGCTCGTCGTCCCGAGGTCGGCGCACTGCGCGCGCGAGTTCACTTTGAACACCACGCCGTCTATCTCGTAGTTCAAGTCCTCGCGCGCGTCCTGTAGCTCGTTCCGGTACGCGATCGCGTCCTCGATGCCGTCGACGAGGCGGGTGCGGTCGTTCACCTTCAACCCCCAGTCGGGGAACCGCTCGTGTTCGATCCAGTGCGTGTCGAGATCCGCCGCCCCGAGCGCGCCCCGGGACGCCGTCGCGTCCGCCACGTCGCCCTCGCTTTCCCCCGCTGCGAGGATGTCGTAGAAGAAGCAGTCGAGCGGTCGTTCTGCCGTCACCGACGGGTCGAGCTGGCGGAGCGTCCCGGCGGCGGCGTTCCGCGGGTTCGCGAACGGCTCCTCGCCCGCCTGTACGCGCTCCTTGTTGTGCTCCTGGAACGCCTCCCGCGGCATGTACACCTCGCCGCGGACGGCGAGGAAGTCGGGGTGGTCGCCCCGAAGACGGGCGGGCACGCTCTCGATGGTGCGGACGTTCTCCGTCACGTCCTCCCCGCGCTCGCCGTCGCCCCGGGTCGCGGCGCGAACGTACCGGCCGTCCTCGTAGACGATTTCGATGGAGAGACCGTCGAACTTCGGCTCGCAGACGTACTGTACGTCCCCGTCGACGGTTCGCCGCACGCGTTCGTCGAAAGCTCGAACGTCGGCTTCGTCGCCGCTTGAGTCGATGGATAGCATCGGCGCGACGTGTTCGACGGTGCCGAGTTCGTCGACGGGTTCGCCGCCGACGCGTTGCGTGGGTGAGTCCTCTGTCTGAAGGCCGAACACGTTCTCGAGTTCCTGCAGGCGTTCGAACAACCGGTCGTACGCGCGATCGGAGACGACGGGATCGTTCAACACGTAGTACCGGTAGTCGTGGAACCGCACGGCCTCCCGAATGTCTGCGACCTGCTCTTCGGCCTCGCTCTCGGTGAGGGAGTCGACGTCCCTGAACTCCGTGTTCGGGTTCGTGATGTAGGGGTTTTCGGGGTCGAGGTCGCCGGCCCCCTCTAGGCCCTCGAACGCCGCGTCTGACATGGTTCGGAGTAGGCCTGGGGGTGGCGTAAATGGCGGGGCCGCCGCGCTCCGGCACTAGTTGCACGGATCCACGACGCTTAACCCGCGTCCGCCCAATCCACGGATATGCGAGAGGATTTCCTCCTCCTGAACCCGGGCCCCGTCCCGTTGTCGGACGACGTCCGCACGGCGATGTCGGAGCCGATGGTGTCGCACCGATCCAGCGAGTTCGAGGCCGTCTACGAGCGCGCGCAGGACGGACTCGACTACGTGTTCGAACGCTCCACGCTGGACGAAGCCGAAACGTCCGCGGGCGGGACGAGCCTCGTCCTGAACGGCACGGCGACGATGGGGATGGAGGCCGCGGTCGCCAACCTCGCGGACGCGGACGACGAGGTCGTCGCGGTGGTGAACGGGAAGTTCGGCCGTCGGTTCGCCCGCATCGCAGATCGCCACGCGAACGTGACGCGCGTCGAGTTCGACTGGGGGAGTCCCGTGGACGTCGACGCGGTCGCGGACGCCGTTTCGGACGACACCGCGGTGGTGACGATGGTGCACAACGAGACGAGCACGGGCCTCCTCAATCCCGTTCGGGAGGTCGGTGAACTCGCGGCGGAACACGACGCGCGGTACGTCGTGGACGGCGTCACGTCTATCGGCGGCGACGAGTTCCGCGTCGACGACTGGTACGTCGATATCGCCATCACGGACGGCCAGAAGGCGCTCGCCGGCCCGCCCGGTGTGAGCGCGCTCTACGTCTCGAAGCGCGCCGAAGGCCACATCGAGGGCGAGGGCGCGCCGTTCTACGAGGATCTCGACTGGCACCTCCGGAAGTCCGAGAGCCACCAGACGCCGTTCACGAGCGCTGTCCCGCTCTTCCGCGGGTTGGCGGTCGCCGTGGAGACTATTCGACACGAGGGGATGGGAGAGCGCATCGCCCGGCATCGCCGACAGTCCGCGGCGTTCCGGAGCGCGTTCGAGGCGATGGGGCTCGAGCTCTTCCCCGGATTGAACGAGCACTCGACGTACTCGAACACGCTCACCGCAGTCTCGCTCCCGGACGAGGTGTACGGCGACCCCGAGGAGTTCATGAGTGAGGTCAGCGAACGCGGTGTGTCCATCAGCGGCGGCCAGGCCCACCTCGGCGGCGAGATATTCCGCGTCTCCAACATGGGGAACCTGACGAGCGAGCACGTCCTCCGCGGAGTTCGAACCATCGGCGAGTCCTTCGACGCGGTCGGCGTCGACGTGGACACCGAGGCGGCGCTGGACGCGGCGCGCGACCACCTCCGCCAGTAGTTAGCGATCGAGCTTGAGGAGCGCGGGCAGCGCGACGGCGGCGAGGAGGAGTTCCGCGCCGCCCGCCGCGAGGAACGCTTCTTCATACCCGTACTCGTCGGCGACGTAGCTCCCGCCGACGATGCCGACGAGGAATCCGAGGCTACCGGCGGCGTTGAATCCCGCCATTCCGACGCCGCGTTCGTTTCCGCGTGTGAGGTCGGCGACCAGCGCCATCGTCGCGGGCGCCATCAGCGCGCCGAGCACGCCGACCGCGACCATGCCGACGCGAGCGTACAGCAGCGCGGGCACGAGACCGACGGCGGCGACGACGACGCCGTAGAGCGCGGAGCCGCCGGCGATGGGAAGCGTGCGGCCGATTCTATCGGAGAGCCGGCCGAACGGGTACTGGAGGAGGGCGAACGGCGCGAAGAACAGCGCGAGCGTGAGGCCGGTCGCCGCGCCGTCCAGCCCGAACGCGTCCCGGAAGTAGTAGGTGCCGACGAGCGCGAAGAACCCCGCGGTGAATCGGTCGACGAACCCGAACGTGTAGGGGACGGCGAGCGCGGGGCGGCGGCGGAGCGTGCGGAGTGCGTCCAGCGCGGACGCGGCGCGGTCTGGCGCGCGGTCGGTGACGAACAGCGCGAGCACGCCCACCAGTCCGAGGGAGAGCGCGCCCGCCCAGAGCGGGAGGACGGGGTTCATGTCGGTGAGTTGGCCGCCGACGGGCGCGCCGAGTGCGGTGCCGAGGCCGATGGCCAATCCGGCGGCGCCCATGTTCTTCCCGCGCTCGCTGGAGAGGTCGGCGAGCATCGTGATGGCGAGGCTGAACGCGCCGACTGTGAGCGCGCCCTGGAGCACGCGGAGCGCGACGAGCGCGGGCAACGAGAGCGCGCCGGCGGTCGCGGCGAGCACGGCGTAACATATCGCGCCGCCGACCGCACCGGCGGTGATGTAGGGAACGCGGCGGCCCGTTCGGTCGCTCACTGCACCCCAGACGCCGGCGAACGCGACGAACGCCGCGAACTCCGCGCCGAGGAACCACGTGCTCGCGTCCATGTTCGCGCTCGCGCCGAGCGCGTCGACGAGGTCGGGAATACCCGGGTAGAGGAGAACCTGTGCGAACAGGGTCGCGAAAACGACGGCGGCGAGCGCGGCTCGTTCACGTCGTTCCGTCACACGTCGCAGTCAGGGCGGCGAGTCGTATAGCCGGTGCGGTTACTCGCGGACGCGGTGGAGCACCGAGCTCTCCTGGGCGTACGCTTGGTAGACCGCGCACGCGATGATGACGCAGAACGTGAAGATCGCCCAGTAGGCGGCGGAGACGTAGTCGAGGAGGGGGACGCCGACTTCGGTGGCGAGTACGAGGAGAATGCCGAGCACGCTCAGGCCCGCGTAGAACTCGCTCCACGACAGGCCGTACTTCGGGACGACTTCGAGGTAGATTCCCACGTCCTTCGCGTGGTCGGAGAGCGTGACGGTCTTCTCGTTCTCGTCGTACTCGACGATGTCGAGTTCCGCGAGTTTCGGCAGGTGGGTCTGCTGGAGGGTGACGTAGACGGACTGTCGGACGTTCCGCGGCGGCGGCGACTCGCCGCTCTCCTGTTCGGCGATGTACTCGGAGAGTTCGCGTGCGGTCGTCTCGCCGTCGATACTCCGGAGGTACTCGAGGACGTATCGCCGGCGGTCGTTCCGGAGGACGTCGTGGATGTCGGATTTATCGAGGCGGCTCGACTGTGGTTCCGAGAGCAGCGCCCGTCCTTTCATTGAGTACATCTACAGTTCGCGACATATTGAACGTGTTGTATGTCTCGACGACATACTTGGGCGAATATTGATTTTCTGGCCGGAATCCGAACCATCGTATATGGGGGCTTTAGCCGATGAAACGACTGGTTAAGAACTCCCAACCTCGTTTCAGGTAGGGTGTAGTAGTGTCGGGGCAACGAATGCAATCCGGGACACCTGCACTCCTCGCGGGCGCGCTCCTCGTCCTCGCTGTCGTGTCGGCGCGCCGCTCGCGGCGTTCACGACCGTCTCGTTCGGGTACGGGACGGTGTTGAACCTCTACTCGCATCTGCTCGGATACTGTCTGGGCTCCCTTGCGCCCTCCCTCACGATTCGGCTCGTGTCACTCTAACCGGCAAACGTCGCCGTAACTCTCAGTTATAGATGGGTGTAGGAGTATGCGTGTAGTGTATGAGTGACGAGGGTGAGTCGGGCTTCGACACCCGAACTGTCCACGCCGGCAGCGACCCCGATCCCACGACGGGGGCGCGCGCCACCCCGATCTACCAGACCACGTCCTACGAGTTCGAGAGCGCCGATGCGGCCGCCGACCTCTACGCGCTCGACAGCGATGGAGACATCTACTCGCGCATCAGCAACCCCACGGTCGCCACGCTCGAAGACCGCATCGCCAGCCTCGCCGGCGGCAGTGCGGCCGTCGCGAACGCCAGCGGAATGGCGAGCTTCGACGCCCTGAACTTCGCGCTCGCCTCCGCGGGCGACAACGTCGTCTCCGCGAGCGCTATCTACGGCGGCACCCGCGCGTACCTCGCGCACACCGCGCGCCGCCGCGGCGTCGAAGCCCGGTTCGTCGACACCCTCGACTACGACGCCTACGAGGACGCTATCGACGAGGACACCGCGTACGTCCACGCCGAAACTATCGGGAACCCCGCGCTCGTCACCGCCGACCTCGAACGCCTCGCCGACATCGCCCACGACAACGACGTGCCCCTCGTCGTGGACAACACGTTCGCGACGCCCGCGCTCTGCCGCCCCCTCGAACACGGTGCGGACGTCGTCTGGCACTCCACCACGAAGTGGCTGCACGGCGGCGGCACGACGCTCGGCGGTGTCGTCGTGGAGGACGGGAGTTTCGACTGGAGCGCCCACCCCGAGAAGTACCCGGAAATAGCCGGTGAAAACCCCGCGTTTCACGGGATCCGGTTCACCGAGCGGTTCCCGGACGCGCCCTTCGCTGCCGTCGCCCGCTACCGCGCCGCCCGAAGCATCGGCCACGCCCAGAACCCCTTCGATGCCTGGCAGACCCTCCAGGGACTCGAAACGCTCGGCCTCCGCATGAACCGCCACTCGGAGAACGCGCGAATACTCGCGGAGTACCTCCAGGACCACTCCGCCGCCGACTGGGTGTCCTATCCCGGACTCGACACCCACGAGACGCACGAGAACGCCACCGAGTACCTCGACGGCGGATACGGCGGGATGGTGACGTTCGGCCTCGGGAGTTTCGACGCCGCGAAGAACTTCTGTGAGAGCGCGACTCTCGCGTCGTTCCTCGCGAACGTCGGGGACGCGAAGACGCTCGTCATCCACCCCGCGAGCACCACGCACGCCCAGTTGAGCGAGGACGAACAGCGCAGTTCGGGCGTGCTCCCCGACATGGTTCGCGTCTCCGTCGGCATCGAAGACCCGGCCGACATCCTCGCGGACTTCGACGACGCGCTATGACCGTCACACTCGGGAACTTCACGTTCCAGTGCGGCGAGACCGTCCCGGAGTTCGAGATAGCGTACGAGACCTACGGCGAGTTCGAGGGCGACAACGCCGTTCTCGTCTGTCACGCCCTCACCGGCAGCCAGCACGTCGCATCGGGCGTCCGCGAGACGGAAGGCACCGCCGGACAGGCGCGGGCGTGGTGGGACGACGTGGTCGGCCCCGGGAAGGCCATCGACACGAACGACTACTTCGTCGTCTGCGCCAACGTCCCCGGGTCGTGCTACGGCACCACCGGCCCCGCGAGCGAGAACCCCGAGGGTGACCACTGGGGCACCGACTTCCCGCCCGTCACCGTCGGCGACTGGACGCGCGCGCAGCGCCAACTCCTCGACGAACTCGGCGTCGGCCGCCTCCTCGCGGTCGTCGGCGGGAGCGTCGGCGGGATGAACGCGCTCGACTGGGCGAAACGCTACCCCGACGACGTCCACCGGATCGCCGCCGTCGCGACCGCCCCCCGACTGGACGCGCAGTGCCTCGGACTCGACGCAGTCGCGCGCCGCGCCATCACCACCGACCCCGACTGGCAGGGCGGCGACTACTACGGCGGCGAGGAACCGACCGACGGCCTCGCGATCGCCCGCCAGCTCGGCCACCTGATGTACCTCTCGAAGGACTCGATGGAGCGGAAGTTCGGCCGGCGGAGCGCGGGCCGCGAGGGCGGCCGTGACCGCTTCCCCAGCGACCCCGCTGGCGGCTTCTTCCCCTACCGCGAGGTCGAATCCTATCTCGACTACAACGCGAGCCAGTTCACGGAGCGCTTCGACGCGAACAGCTACCTCTACCTCACGCGCGCGATGGACGACTACGACCTCGCGAACGGCTACGGGAGCGACGCGGACGCGCTCGCCGCGTTCACCGGCGAAGCCCTCGTCATGTCCTTCACGGGCGACTGGCACTTCACCGTCGAGCAGTCCCGCGACCTCGAAGCCGCGTTCGAGGACGCCGACGTCCCCGTCACCCACCGCGTCGTGGACTCCGACCACGGCCACGACGCCTTCCTCGTCGAACCCGAGAACGTCGGCCCGCCCCTCCGCTCCTTCCTCGACAGCGGCGTCTCCACCGACGGCGGCCACGCCCCCGTCCACAACAGCCTCTTTCCGGGATAGACGTCGGTAGGTTCTGCAGGTGTACCCCTGCTTTACGTCGCGCCGGGAGAAACCACGGGGTATGTCCGACGAGACTACCGAGACGCCCGGATTCGACACGCAGAGCGTGCACGCCGGCAGCGACCCCGACCCCGCGACGGGGGCGCGCGCCACCCCGATCTATCAGACTACCTCGTACGAGTTCGCGGACGCCGACGACGCGGCCGCCCAGTTCGCGCTGGAGAAACCAGGCCACATCTACTCGCGGCTGATGAACCCGACCGTGGACGTGCTACAAGACCGCCTCGCGGCGCTCGAAGGCGGCGTCGGCGCGGTCGCCACCTCCTCGGGGATGGCCGCGTTGAACGTCGCGACGTTCCTGCTCGCGGAAGCCGGCGACAACATCGTCGCGGCGTCCGCGCTCTACGGCGGCACCCACACCTACCTCAGTCACACCGTCGAGCGCCGCGGCGTCACCACGCGCTTCGTGGACACCCTCGACGTGGACGCCTACGAGGACGCTATCGACGAGGACACCGCGTACGTGCTCGTGGAGACCATCGGGAACCCCGCGCTCGTCACGCCCGACCTCGGAGCCATCGCGGACGTGGCGCACGAGCACGACACGCCGCTCGTCGTGGACAACACGTTCGCGACGCCCGCGCTCTGCAACCCAATCGAGCACGGCGCGGACGTCGTCTGGCACTCCACCACGAAGTGGCTGCACGGCGGCGGTACGACCGTCGGCGGCGCGCTCGTCGACGCGGGCAACTTCGACTGGCAGGCGAACGCGGACTCGTATCCCGAAATCGGCGCGGACAACCCCGCCTACCACGGCGTGAACTTCGCGGAGCGCTTCGGGGACGCCGCGTTCACGTACGCCGCCATCGCCAGGGGCCTCCGCGACCTCGGGAACCAGCAATCCCCGTTCGACGCGTGGACGACCCTCCAGGGCATGGAGTCCCTCCCGCTCCGCATGAACCGGCACTCCGAGAACGCGCAGGTCGTCGCCGAGTACCTCCAAGACCACGACGCCGTCTCCTGGGTGAACTATCCCGGCCTGGAGTCCCACGAGACGCACGACGCCGCGAGCGAGTACCTCGACGGCGGGTACGGCGGCATGCTCACGTTCGGCCTCGACGCCGGCTACGACGCCGCCCGCGCGACCGTCGAGAACACCGACCTCGCCAGCCTCCTCGCGAACGTCGGGGACGCGAAGACGCTCGTCATCCACCCCGCGAGCACCACCCACCAGCAACTCAGCGATGACGAACAGGCGGACGCGGGCGTGCTCCCCGAGATGGTGCGGCTCTCCGTCGGCATCGAGGATCCCGCCGACATCATCGACGACCTCGATCAGGCCATCGCCGCAGCCACCGAATAGCCCGAAACGCCTCTTTCAGCCACGCCTCCGGCGACGCCGACGAGCGCGAGGTCCGGGGACGGCCAGCCGGACGTGACGTACTACTTCGACTCCGCGAGCGAGAACAGGGAGTTCCAGGTCAGGATTGTATGAGGCCGTCCTCCGCGAACACCTCGTGGAGGACGTCCATGCGCGCGACGACGATGTCGCACTCGGGACGGACGTTCGGCTTCGGGAGGAACCCGACGGCGCGACCGGCGCGTTCGAGCATCGGGAGGTCGTTCGCGCCGTCCCCGACCGCGATGGTGTCCGCGCGGTCGACACCGAACTCGGTCATCGCGGCGTCGAGCGCGTCGTCCTTCGTCCCCTCGATGAGCGGCCCCTCGACCTCGCCGGTGAGGTGGCCGTCCTCGACGGGGAGCGAGTTCGCCGTGATGGCGTCCACCTCGACGTTCTCCTTCTCCAAGGCGGCCTGTACGCCCTCCTCGAACCCGCCGGTGAGGATGACGACGGTGTTCCCGGCGTCCCGCAGCGCCTCGATGAGGTCGGCCGCGCCCGGCCGGAGGTACACCTGCTCGTAGGCCGCCTCGGCTTCCGCTTCGGGGAGGCCGTCGAGCAGGGCGGCGCGCTCGCGCAGGCTCTCCGCGTACGCGAGTTCGCCCCGCATCGCCCGCTCCGTGATGTCCTCCACCTCGTCCGCGACCCCGTACTGCTCCGCGAGCAGTACGAGCATCTCGTCGTCGGACAGCGTCCCGTCGAAATCGAACGCGATGAGCGCCATACCCCACCTATGGGCGTCCACGCTTCAAACCACGCGGTTCAGGCAGGAGTCTCCCGGCCCGTGAGCGTCTCGCAGTCCAGGCGAACGAGCGCCACCGACACGTCCTCCAGGGGTTCGTCGAACAGCCGGAACGGCGCGAACGCGTCGTTCACGCCGGCGGGGTCGGGGTCGGCTTCGACTTCGGTCACCGGACCGGTCGCGTGCACGCTCCACGAGTCAAGTTCGCGCGCCTCCGCGGTGGGAGTGGCGTCGTACACGACGTAGCTCGCGCGCTCCGTCGTCTCCAGGAACCGTTTTTTCGTGCTGTCGGGCGTGTTCGCGAACCGGAAGTAGAGGGCGCCGTCCTCGTAACGGTGGTTGAGCGGGACGCCGTACGCCGCGCCGTCCCGGCAGAGCGAGAGCGTGCCGTGCGTGCGCTCCGCCAGTCGTTCCTCGATTTCGTCCCGCGAGAGTCCCGTGGTGTACGTGTACGCGGTGTCCATGCGGGCGGGGACGCGCCGCACCGGCTTGAATGGGTGGGCGAACACAACCCCTAATAGTCCGTCCGGTGTATCCGGTAGGCGTACATGCGCTCCGAGGACGAGGCCTACTTCGAACGACTCGAATCACAGTTGGACGAGGCGTTCGACCTCGCGGAGCGCGCGAAACAGCAGGGCGGCGACCCCGAACCCGAGGTGGAGATTCCGGTCGCGAAGGACATGGCCGACCGCGTGGAGAACATCCTCGGCATCGACGGCGTCGCCGAGCGCGTCCGCGAACTCGAGGGCGAGATGAGTCGGGAGGAGGCCGCGCTCGAACTCACCGAGGACTTCGTCGAGGGGACGGTCGGCGACTACGAGACCGACGCGGGGAAGGTCGAGGGCGCTGTCCGCACCGCGGTCGCCCTGCTCACGGAGGGCGTGGTCGCCGCGCCAATCGAGGGCATCGACCGCGTCGAGGTATTGGAGAACGACGACGGCACGGAGTTCGTGAACGTCTACTACGCCGGCCCCATCCGCTCCGCGGGCGGGACGGCGCAGGCCCTGAGCGTGCTCGTCGCGGACTACGCCCGCGCGCTCCTCGGGATGAGCGAGTACACGGGCCGGGACGACGAGATAGAGCGCTACGCCGAGGAGGTCGCGCTCTACGACTCCGAGACCGGCCTCCAGTACACGCCGAAGGACACGGAAACAAAATTCATCGCCGAGCACATGCCCATCATGCTCGACGGCGAGGCGACGGGCCAGGAGGAGGTCTCGGGCTTTCGCGACCTCGAACGCGTCGACACGAACAACCCCCGGGGCGGCATGTGTCTCGTGCTCGCGGAGGGAATCGCGCTCAAGGCCCCGAAGATTCAGCGGTACACGCGCGGCCTCGACGAGGTGGACTGGCCGTGGCTCCAGGATCTCATCGACGGCACGTACGACGACACCGACGACGCCGACGACGAGGCTGACGCCGAGAGCGAGGCCGCCGACGACGAGGCTGACGCCGAGAGCGAGGCCGACACGGCGTCCGACGGGCCGCCCCGAGTGGACTCCTCGGGGAAGTTCCTCCGCGACCTCATCGCCGGCCGCCCCGTCTTCGGCCACCCCTCTCGCGAAGGCGGGTTCCGATTGCGGTACGGGCGCGCGCGCAACCACGGCTTTGCGACCGCGGGCGTCCACCCCGCGACGATGCACCTCGTGGACGACTTCCTCGCCACCGGCACCCAGATCAAGACCGAACGCCCCGGGAAGGCCGCCGGCGTCGTCCCCGTGGACAGCATCGACGGTCCGACCGTCAAACTCGCGAACGGCGACGTGCGCCGCATCGACGACCCCCGCGAAGCCCTCGAAGTCCGGAACGGCGTCGAGAGGATCCTCGACCTCGGCGAGTACCTCGTGAACTACGGCGAGTTCGTCGAGAACAACCACCCGCTCGCCCCCGCGTCCTACGTCACGGAGTGGTGGAAACAAGACCTCGACGCGGCCGGCGCGGACGTCCAGGCGCTCGAAGACTCGCCCTACGTCGACCTCGAACACCCGACGCCCGAGCAAGCACTCGAGTGGGCGGACGAGTACGACGCCCCGCTCCACCCCGAGTACACCTACCTCTGGCACGACATTTCGGTACCTGAGTTCGAAGCGCTCGCGGACGCCGTCGCCCGGGGAGAAATCGACGGCGACGAACTCGTCTTCCCCTACGACGAGGATGTCCGTGAGACCGTCGAGGCCCTCATCCTCCCCCACCACCAGGGCGAGTACATCCGCACCACCGACTGGGAGCCGTTCGTCCGGTCGCTCGGACTCACTACCGACCTCGAAAAACAGTGGGACGCTCTCAGCCCCGACGCGAGAGAGTGGGAGAACGCGATGAAGGCCGTCGAGGAAGTCGCGCCCTTCTCCGTGCAGGAACGCGCCCCGACCCGCATCGGGAACCGCATGGGCCGCCCCGAGAAATCCGAATCCCGCGACCTCTCGCCCGCCGTCCACACCCTCTTCCCCATCGGCGAAGCCGGCGGCAGCCAGCGGAACGTGGCGAAAGCCGCGAAACACGCCCCCGACATGCAGAGCACGCCCGGCCAGATCGACGTGCAACTCGGCGTCCGCGAGTGCCCCGACTGCAGCCAGCACACCTACGAAGCCCGGTGTCCCGACTGCGAGGTCTGGACCGACCCCTACTACGAGTGCCCGGACTGCGGCGTCGAAGCCCATCCCGACGAATCCGGCCGCGTCGAATGCCCGCGCTGCGACCGCGAACTCGACAACGTCACCACCCAGACCGTCGACCTCCGCCAGGAGTACGCCGACGCCCTCCAATCCGTCGGCGAACGCGAGAACGCCTACGACATCCTCAAAGGCGTCAAGGGACTCACCTCCTCCGAGAAAGTCCCCGAACCCATCGAGAAAGGCGTCCTCCGGGCCAAACACGGCGTCACCACGTTCAAGGACGGCACCGTCCGCTACGACATGACCGACCTCCCCGTCACCTCGGTTCGCCCCAGCGAACTCGACGTCACCGTCCAGCAGTTCCGCGAACTCGGCTACACCGAGGACATCAACGGCGACCCCCTCCAGCACGATGACCAACTCCTCGAACTCAACGTTCAGGACATCGTCCTCAGCGACGGCGCCGCCGAACACATGCTCAAAACCGCCGACTTCGTCGACGACCTCCTCACCCAATACTACGGCGTCGACCCCTTCTACGAACTCGACGACCGCGACGACCTCGTCGGCGAACTCGTCTTCGGCATGGCCCCCCACACCAGCGCTGCGACAGTCGGACGCGTCGTCGGCTTCACCAGCGCCGCCGTCGGCTACGCGCATCCCTACTTCCACGCCGCGAAACGCCGGAATTGTGATGGTGACGAAGATTGCGTGATGCTGTTGATGGACGGTCTGCTGAACTTCTCGCGGAGTTACTTGCCGGACAAACGTGGGGGAAGTGTCACCGAGGATTCCCGGCTTGTCGCAGTCGACCCAGAGGACAACGTTCGCTTCCTCACGTTCGACGAACTCTGGAACGAGCTGGAGAGTCCGCTCGAGGTCGATGGGAAGTTCCGAAAGCGAACCTGTGTTCACGAGGGATGGCGGACGTACGCGTTCGATGAGAACCACCAGGCGTCCCTCCAGCCGATTGAGAAGGCGATTCGGTATCGTGCGAGCGAGGACGAGGTGATGGTTCGGGTGGAAACGCAGTTCGGACGGTCTCTCGACCTCACCGAACACCACAGTCTCTTCAGGTACGACGACGGAATCGAGGAGGTCGCGGGGGGCGAACTCGAACCGGGCGACCTCGTCGTCGCACCACAAAGCCTCGATGTTGAGACCGAGGAGACGACGATTGACGTCCTCGACGCAGTCGAAGAACCATATGTCTTCGTCGACGATGTCGAGCAGTACCTGACTCGTGTCTGGAACGAGGCCAACCGTGGCGACAAGACTCGGGTCGCGTTCGACGGCGGACTCTCGTACCGGCTCAGAAAGAAGAAACTCTCCTACGAGATGCTGGAACGACTCTCCGACGAATCCGGAACGACCGCTCCGGATGAATTCACGGTCGGATTGAAGGGCTCGTCGGACGGTATCGCGCGGTCAATCGATGTCGACGAGGATTTCGCGTGGCTCCTCGGGATGTTTGTCGCCGAGGGATCACTCTCCACTGCGAACCCGACGATACACAACGCGAACGAGGATCTCATCGAACAAGTCGTCGAAACAACGGTGTCGGCTCTCGGCGTGGAACCCAACGTTCGCTGGTCGAACAAGGCGTACGAGGTCAGATTTCCTGCTGTGTTCCGGGATGTCCTCTATCACCTCGGTTTCGAGGACGTGGACTCGTACGACTCGACCGAGAAAGTAATTCCCGAGTGTATCCTCCACGCGCCTGACGAGGTCGCGCTCGCGTTCGTACGGGGATTCATCGCAGGCGATGGTAGCGAGCCTGCCGATGGCAACGTCACGTCGATTGCCTTCCACACGACGAGCGAGGACGTGAAGGACGGGTTCGTCTTCCTTCTCCACCGGTTCGGCCTCGTCGCGAACGTCTCCTATCGAGAGCGTGACGAGACGCGGAACCCGATCTACACTATCACTGTTTCCGGCGGTGCGTCGGATAATCCTCTTCGCCGTGTCCTGAACGGGGATGAACCCTACCAGCCGAAGAGTCTCGTCGTCACGATTCCGGAGGCGCTGATGGAGATTCGGAAGATGGACGTTCCCGACGTGAAACAGATTGTACCGAAATACCTGAAGCGCCGAGACAACGTCTCCCTGGAGAAGCTCCGCGAGATGGTCGATGAACTCGACGACCAGAACCTCCCGGAGGCTGCCCGTGAGCGGCTCGACGACATCCGCCCCCTCGTCGACGGCGACCTCTCGTACCTGCGTGTCACTGACGTCGACGCAATCGACTACGACGGCTACCTCTACGACCTTCAGGTAGGAGGCGACCCCGTATTCACGGCGAACTGGCTCTACGCGCACAACTCGATGGACGCGCCGCTGGTGATGTCGAGTCGTATCGACCCGTCGGAAATCGACGACGAGGCGCACAACATGGACGTGGTGCGGCAGTATCCGCGTGAGTTCTACGAGGCGAGTCGGGAGCTGGCTGACCCGGAGTCGGTGGACGTGGAGATCGCGGAGGAGAACCTCGGAACCGACCTGGAGTACACGGGGTTCGACCACACGCACGACACGTCGAATATCGCGCTCGGCCCCGACCTCTCCGCGTACAAGACGCTCGGGAGTATGATGGAGAAGATGGACGCGCAGCTCGAACTCGCCCGGAAGCTCCGCGCCGTCGACGAGACGGACGTGGCGGAGCGCGTCATCGAGTACCACTTCCTCCCCGACCTCATCGGGAACCTCCGCGCGTTCAGCCGGCAGGAGACCCGGTGTCTGGACTGCGGGAAGAAATACAGACGAGTCCCGCTCACGGGCGACTGCCGGGAGTGCGGGGGAACCGTGAACCTCACCGTTCACCGCGGCTCCGTCAACAAGTACATGGACACCGCGATTCAGGTCGCAGAAGAGTACGACTGCCGGGAGTACACCAAGCAGCGCCTCGAAGTCCTCGAACAATCGCTGGAGAGCGTCTTCGAGAACGACAAGAACAAGCCCACGACTATTGGTGATTTTATGTAGTGGCGAGTCGTGCGTGACGAGTGGGACACTTCTTCCCTCGCCCGCACTAATCTTCTACAATACCTCTTCAGTAGGACAAGACTTTTTACAACGCCCGCCTTATTCATTGAATAAGAACATACACGCGCTCCCGGGCCACCTAGACGGGGTGGCCAAAGTGGATTCCGTTGGGAACGGAAGTACGCCCCCTGGATTCCCCGGGATTCGTGGGGGAGAGTCCGTCATCTTGATTCGGTTCTCTCCCCTGCTGGCGTACTCCCGAAAATCGCGTGTAACACCATAATAGCTCACCCATCCGTTGAAAGCGAGGGGTATTTTTACGAACAGTGTCGGCTATGTCTACTACACCCGCAAATAACATCGGCTTCGTCCCGGCCTCTATCAAACGAGCCTTCTGACTGCCCCACGCGGGTATGTTGGATTCCATAGGGGCTACCTTTGTCAAACAAGCTTCTACCTCCTAAAGCGATTTACACGGCCGAATACACGATATCCAGGTGTTACGCTCGATAGCTTCACCCCCTTTCTCTGTGGCGAGAGAACCGATAGCGCGCCGTCCATAGCTACCACGCTCCGCACGCCGCACTAGCGAGCGATCACGTTCTCACAGTACGCTTCTTTTGCCGGTAAGGGGAGACTGCAGTTTTTCATTTCGCCGGTTAGTGCTGACTGCAGTTTCCTGAACACCGGCGTCGGATTCGAGGTGATTGCAAGAATGAATCGAACCACAATCTCAGTGGCTGAAGAGACGAGAGACGAATTGTACTACCAGAAACAGCCGGGCGAGAGTTACGATACGTTTCTTCGCAGAGTTGTCGGGATAGAGGCGGACGAGTAACAGCGCGAATTTCGCGGATTCTACATTTACCAATGAGTACGCAAAAATCAGCAGAGAGTGGTATCGCTACCGTTGAAGAGAATCGAGAAGCGATTGAGTCAATTGCTGAAAGCGACCTTCCAGCCGCGAGAGTGGCCACGGCGCTCCTAGAGGTGTGTGAGGAATGAAGGGTGGGGAAAGTGGGGGACGGTGTGGGCCGTCACGTGAAGGTTACGTAACGAAACCGCATAATGGTTTTGGTGACGCCGTCGCCGGCTTTGGCTGTCCCGCGTGTGACCGCCCGACCCTTCAAGAAACGCCCGACGAAGTAACCGACTTCCAGTGTCGTGTGTGTGGCGAGCGTGTCCGCGAGGTGGATCTATGAATCCCCGTGAGGTGCTGGCTGAACGCCTTGCCGACGCGGGATTGCTTGAGAACCGCCTAATCCCCGTGGAGGACGGCGGCAAAGCGTCCAAAGTCTACCACAATGACGCGCGACACCGGCGGAGTAGCTTCGAGGACGTCTCCGGGAATTATGGGGTGTACGCCGGCGCGACACCCGCCGGAGATCGCTGGCTGATTGACGTAGATATTGACGACTACAGCGACGACGCCGATAGTGACGCGCTCGAAGCGGTGAACGACCTTCCCGACACGTTCACAGTTGAAAGCCCGCATACGGACGGTGAGACGGGCGGCCACCGCTACTACTACATCGAGGGAAAGGACGTCCACGAGAGTATTGAGGCGTTCCACGGCGCGAAGAACCCCGGTTTGAGTTGGGGTGAGATTCGCGTTCACAACCAGTACGTGGTTGGGCCGGGTTCCCAGCTTGATGGGTGTAGTAAGGAGTGGTGTGACGAGTGCGCTACTCCGGACGGCGGCCACTATCAGATTGCCACAGACGCCGAGATTGCCGAGATTACGCTGGCCGACCTCTTCGATGTGCTACGCGCCGACGAGAGCGACGAGACGCCGTCACACGCCGGCGGGAGTGTGGATACCTCCCGGGACACCCCGGACGCTGACGGAAGTACGTCACACGCCCGTGCGGTGGCAGAACACTACTCGAATATTGAGGAGTACCTTCAGTTCGGGAGTGACGACCGGAGTGAATCAGACTTCCACGTGTGCTGTCGGTTCATCGAACACGGCGTCCCTGAATCCGAAGCCTACCACCTACTTGCGGCGAATGGTAACTCAAAGGTAGACGCTGTGGACGCCGCACAGGATTATTGGCAGCGGACGTGGCAGCGCGCGAAACAACAGGTCGGGAGTGACGCGGATACCGAAACACTCCCGTCACAGTCCCGTCCGGACGGTGGGTCTGCCGCCGTGAACCCCACCCATGACGCCGACAATACGGGTTCGACTACGCCCCAATGGAACGGAGTGTATGAGCAGTACGCGAACGCGAGCGATAGCGACGACAAGAAGCCCGCACGGTTCGCAGCGACCAAGGTATTGAGCGAAACCCACCATTGGGCGAACCTCGAAGAAAACGACGTATTGTATGCCTACGACGACGATACAGGTATCTATGAGCCGACCGGCGAGAAGCGCGTTCGTGAGCTGTTAGTTGACCACCTCGCGGACCAATACGCGAAAAACGAGAAGTCGGAAATCCTCGATCAACTACGCGGCCGGCATACCGTCAGCCAAACCGACATGGGCGGCCCACCGAATCACGTCCCTGTCCAGAACGGCGTGCTCGACGTAGCCCCGCGAGACATTGACCTGAAACCACATAGCCCGGACTACCGATTCTTGGGGTCGGTCGCAACTGACTACGACCCGGACGCCGACTGTCCACGCTTCCGCGCGTTCCTCGACGACGTGGTGCAGACGGAAGCCGAACGGAAGAAACTCCAAGAATACGCGGGATATACGTTGCTGCATTGGGGACTCCCCCACCACAAGGCGTTATTCTTGGTCGGGCCGACCGCGTCCGGGAAGTCGACGTTCTTGGATACGATTCGCGCCGTGCTCGGTGACAATACTGTGGTGTCCCTCACCCCGCAGGAATTGACGGGTGAGCGGTTCGCCGGCGCGGAACTATACCAGAGTTGGGCGAACTTCCGGAACGATATTCCGAGTAGTCTGATTGAGGACACGGGCGCGTTCAAGGAGATTACCGCCGGCGACTCAATCAAAGCCGAGCAGAAATTCAAAGACCCGTTCCGGTTCGAGCCGACCGCGAAACACCTCTTTAGTGCGAACCAACTCCCGGACGCCGAAACCGATGACGAAGCGTTCTACCGGCGTGTGCTATTGGTTCCGTTCCCGTCCACCGTTCCGAAACAGGAACGTGACCCACACTTAGACGAGAAACTACAGTCGGAACTATCCGGCGTGTTGAACTGGATGGTCACGGGCCTGCAGCGATTACTACAGCAAGGCGGGTTTACGGCCGACCGAACCCCCGGTGAAACCCAGCGGACATGGGAGAAGTGGGGGAATACGGTTGACCGCTTCCGCGAGATCTGCTTAGAGAAAACAGACGGCGCGGAACTATCGAAACAGACGGCATACCACGCCTATCATGCGTTCTGTGAAGCCGAGAGTCTGCCGGCAGAAACCCAGCACAAGATGACGCGCCGGTTGAAGAAAGAAGGGATTGCGGACGGCAGAGCTACCATTGACGGCAAACAACAGCGCGTGTTTGTCGGGGTGCAACTCACCGGGAAGGGCGAAAGCTACCTTGATGACGACGACGATGATTCACAGAACAGCGGAATTAGACACTTCGGCTAAAAAGTGTCTTTGGGGGTAGCGGCGTTCTACCGCCGGCGAACCACAGTATTCGGGGTGGCGTTAGACACTTTTGTTCTATTAATCGCGAGCGCGTGTGTGTACGTGTGCGGTGGTTCAGAGGAAAGTGTCTAATTGACCCTCCGGAACCCGTGTGTGGTAGGAGTAGACGGCTTGAACCCGCGAAGACACTTTGATTTTCGCCCCGATGACCCCGGCGTGGGCGAGGCAATCCGACGACACTCTTCATGCATTGGACGTTCCCCGATCTTGCGCCGAGTGAAACGCTCGCTGCCTCACTCCTTGTCGCGTTCCTTGTGGTCGTGGGTGAGGCGAACGGGTCGCTCGGCGTTCTGGTGATTGGCCTGCTGCATATTCTTGACTTGCCGTCGCTGTTGCAGGTCGTATGCAGTGAGGCGCGGAAGGAATCGTGTTCTGACTAGCAGTGTGGCCGATGACCCGGCTATGTCGGCGAGGACTGCGGATAAGCGACAACAATTCTCATAGCTATGAGCACAGAGCAATTTGTCACGGCGAACGACGTAGCACAGACAACGAATAAGACGCCGGCCGAGATCGAGGCGGCCGTGTGGCGGACGATGGCCCAGCAGGCGCTTGGTGAGGTGGAAGCCAACCAAGTGTACGAGGATACCCTTGCCGGCGTCCTCAACACGATTTCGGCCAATACCGACGCTGACAGCGAAACGGACACGGATCCGTCGGGTGTGAGTACCTACGAGGACTATCTCGAAGCGGAGAACGCCGAGAAGATTCAGGCGGACACCGGCACCCCCCCGACTGACTACGGTGAGTACCTCGAAACGAACGAGGGCCGGCAACTCAAGCGCATTAACGGCGAGCTTCACCTCACGGGTGGCGACGATGCGTAGCGACGAGTTCCCAGACGCCGAACACTACGTGTGGCTCCACTCCACCCTGCGGGCTGACGGTGCGACCTATGAACCCGGTGACGAACTTCCCCGGGAGCTTGCCGAAGAAGCGTGGTCGGCGAATAGCCGGCGGATTGCCGCAGTGGATAGTGACGGCGACCGTGTGGATACGCCTGCCCGCGAAGAAGGCACGCAGGGCGGCCTTGAGGCGATGACTCACCGCGAGATTGACGCCGATAGCGCGCTCGCCAAATTCCGAGGCTAACCACCCCGCGAATTGCCGATGACCCCCACGTTGGGGCGAGGCCGTCCATGTCCCTAGTGCGCCCGTATTGTGGTGTGAGACCGTGAGAAACCTCCTTCTTTCAGTACAATGAGAGTCTACAACCCACGCGGAGCCAAACCCATAGAGACCGACGAGAGTAGTGGTGAGAGCGCCGCGACAGACACGGATACCCTTGCAGACCTTGGCGACGTTCTCGCCGACCTTGAAGCCCTCACGGGCGACGTGAAGGCCACAAGCGAGGAGTGGAACCGCCTCGGCACAGACGGCCGCGCGGACATCCTCAAACTCCGATTGCGAATGATCCGAGACCGAATCGAAACAGCACAAGCCCAAGGCGTCAACGAACACGCGGACGCCTACTTCCACTAACCCCCAGAGTATCCTCTTTTTCGTACCCCGGCAGCGGTGTTTTGGCCGGGACTAAACGAGGTGCAGTAACCGTGACTAAGCAACTACCAATTACGTTCCCGAACCCGATGTATAGCCCACAGAACGCCGTTCCGCGCCGAATTAAGGACGAAACCCCCGGTGGTTGGCCATGAGTGAGAGTGACCGCGCGAGCGCGGGCGCGAACGATAGCCTGCCGGAGCGTGACGAGATTCTCGGGCTCTTGGAGGACGGGATCGAGGAGGCTCACCGGAAGGTGACGGACGGCCGGGTGTATGATGCGGAGAACGAGAAGGTGCGGATCAAGTGGATTCGCGCGCTCGCCTACGCCGCCAATGTCCACCGGCAGATCCAGAACGACCGTGACCTTGAAGAGCTATCTGAGCGGCTTGAGCAACTTGAAGAGGAGGAAAACCTGTGACACGAAAGAGTAAACGCGAGATTGAGGCGACGCTTGACGAGATTGAACCGAAGCGGAAGGAGTGGCCGGCGGACGTGGATCCGTTTGTGCTTCGGGAGATGGCCGGCGGCTGGGATGAGATCCCGAAAGAAGTGCTGGCTGAATCGTGGCGGAACGCCTTACAGCCTGTTGATAATGACGCGGAAGAGTAAGCGCGAGATCGAACGAACGATTGACGACTTAGCCCCGGAGCCGGGCGACGAGTACCCACACGTGGAGAGTCTCGCTATGCTACTGGGGTATGAGTGGGACTTTGAATCACTGGGCGAGGAGCGGCTTGTCGAACGCGAAGGGGACGGCAAGGTGTTTTACGTCCCTGAAGAGTTTGAAACAGCGGTGTGTGACGTATTATCTGGCGACGAGTAGGGGGTTTAACCAACAGTCGCGGGATGGGACGCCGTCTGTGTTGGTTAAGACGAAAAATCGGGAGTGTGCAAAACACCACTAATGGTAAAATTACACACCGAAGACGTGGAGAAGGTGTCTGTGGCTTACTCGTCGTCGTCGGATAACGCTTCAAGCAGCTTTGCCTTCTTGTCGGCCGGCAGATCCGCTATAATCTCGTCTAGCGTATCGACGTTTTCCTGTTGGTCGCTCCCCGGTTCAGTCTCCGCATAGGACTGTTTCAAGTCATCCTGTATCTGTTCCTGTGCGGCCTGTGCGTCCGGCGTAAACACGTTCCCACACCGACTGCAGGCCTTGGCGTCCGGCGCGAGAGAGTTCCCACACACGTCGCACACGTCCGGCGTAAGCGGACTATCGTTCTCCGGTTCTCGAATCCCCCACGCCTCTTCGGCGCGCTGTACGTGATCGTCGCCGGACAGATGGCTATACGTCGTTTCCATGACTTGTGAATCCGCCGCGTGCCCAATCAGGTACTTGATCGTGTCATGAGGGAGGTCGTAATCCCGGGCGGCGATAGTCACGAAGTTATGCCGCATAGCGTGGGGATGCATCGGCTTCTCAATATCCGTATTCTTCTTGATCCGGGACATGACTTGTCGGATAGTCTCTCCACTAACGGGTTCGGACGGATCCACGGCCGAATACCCCGGTTTCGCTGTGATTAGGTAGTTCTCCGGGTCGCTGGTATCCGGGTGGTACTCTAGCCAGTTCTGAACAGCGGCTTTCGCGCCCAAGAGCGGGCGGGTTCCATTCCGGTCGCTCGCGCCCTTCAGTCCGTCCACGTTCGGGTTCAGCCGATACGTTCCCTCTTGTGGGTTCACGTCTTTCAGTCGGAGTGTGCGGAGGGCTTCACGGCGCTGGCCGGTGTATAGGAGTAACTGGAAAATGAGCTTATCCCGTGGGCCGCCACAGGCTTCCCGGGCTTCGTGGATTTCCTCTTTGGTCAGCATATCCCCGGGGTTCACGTGTGAGTCCTTCTGGTCGAACATCGGAATATCCGAAGGGTCTACTGCATAGTCGTGGTAGCCGTAGAACTTCCGTAAGGCGGCTTGATACGACCGGAGCGTAGATTTCTGAATCCCGGAGTCTTTGACTGTGGGGTGGCGGCCGTCGTGCATCGCCTGAATGTCTTGTTTCAGGTCGTCCACAGTCGCGGTGGTAAGGTCACGTTCGCGCGCGAACTGCATGAGGCGGTACAGCCACGACATGATTGTTCCGGGGGTTCGGGTGCCTTCTCCCTCCGGCGTGGACGTCATTACGTTGTGGTCGTCGTAGGCGTCACAGAGTTCGCGGACGGCGGCTGCGGTATTCTCGTCTATTTCGCCGGCGTCGACGTATTCCTCGAAGGTTTCGCGCCGTCGTTCGTATTTCTCTCGGGGTGTGGTCATGCTAATCGGATCGCACGCCCCGACCTTAGTTCTTTGGAACAAGCCAAGTGTCATTAGTGGGTTACAAGAACAAGCAGTCTGGGATCGCGGACTTCATGTAGTCGTCCGGGACGTGCGCGGTTTTCCGTCCAGATTTTGCGAGGAGCGGTGTGCTGTGTCCATCCGACGAGTAAACGGTGGGTGTAGGGCGACAAGAACAGGCAGTCTGGGATCGCGGACTTCAACACGATGCCGGTGGTTGCGCGGCCAGCGCACTCCTAATCGCGCCGCGCGTCCCGCCGTCACTCGACGAGGTATCGAGCGCGGAGGTAGATGAGGAGACTGGCACTGATGAACGTGAGACCGGCGATCTGGAGGCTACCGGTGGTCATCGCGTAGAGCGCGACCGCAAACAGGACGACGACGAGCGCGGCGGCGGCGGTTCCGGGCCAGTTCACGATATCGAACGTTCTCTCCCGGCCCGCTAAATAGGCTTGGAGGCGTGTGCGCGAATCCGTGGACGCGGCCTAATCGTCCCCGGCCTCGGCGTTCTCTTGGATATCCGTCACGACCTCTGTTCTCGACCGGTCGATATCGACGTCCTTCTCAGTAAGAGTCTGAATGCGGTCGGCGAACTCCTCCGACTGAAGGATTTCGTACTCCTTCTGCAGGCCGAGGTAGACCGTGTAGCACATCACGACGAGGATGATGGCGAACGGGAAGCCGGTCGCGACGGCGGCGGTGCGGAGCGCGGCGAGGCCGCCGCCGTAGAGCAGGAGCGCGGCGACAGCCCCCTCGGTGACCGCCCAGAAGACGCGCTGGGTGCGCGGAACGTCCTGCTTGCCGCCGGACGTGAGGTGGTCGACGACGAGCGACCCGGAGTCCGAGGACGTCACGAAGAACGTCACGACGAGCAGCGTCGCGAGCAGTCCCGAAATCGCGCCAAGCGGGAACTCTTCGAGAACCGCGAAGGTCGCCACCGTCTGTCCGAACTCCTGGTAGAGCGTGAGGACGTCACCGTTCCCGAGGAGGGAGTTGTGGAGCGCGCTCCCGCCGAACACCGCCATCCAGAACGTCGAGAAAACCGACGGAATGACGAGCACGCCCACGACGAACTCGCGGACGGTACGGCCCTTCGAGATGCGTGCGATGAACAGTCCGACGAACGGCGACCACGAGATCCACCACGCCCAGTAGAAGACGGTCCACGCGTGAACGGTGCTCTGGCCGGTGCCGAGGACGCCAGTGAAGAACGCGAGACCGGGCAGGTGGGTGAGGTATGCGCCGAGACCCTGCGCCCAGACGCCGAGCAAGTAGACGGTGGGGCCGACGAGCAGCACGAACCCGAGCAGCGCGAACATCAAGTAGAGGTTCAGCGTGCTCAGGCGCTCAACACCGCCTTCGAGGCCGGCGGCGACGGAGAGCGTCGCGATACCCGTGATGATTGCGATGAGCGCGATTTGGGGCATCGTCCCGCGCGGAATCACGACGAGTCCGAGCATCCGCGGGCCGAGGATGTAGGAGAGGCCGGTGTTGATCTGACTGACGCCGAAGCCGAGCGAGGTCGCGAGCCCGAACAGCGTCGCGAAGACAGTGACGAGGTCGATGAGGTGGCCGGGCCACCGGTAGATTCGGTCGCCGAGGAGCGGCCAGAAGATCGAGCGGAACGTCAACGGCAGCCCGCGGTTGAACGAGAAAAAGGCGAGGCCGAGTCCGACGAGCCCGTAGATGGCCCACGGATGGAACCCCCAGTGGAAGAACGTCTGTGCGAGCGCGGCGACACCGGCCGCGCCCGTCCGCGGGTCAGCGGCGAAGAATCCGGGGACGTTCGTGTAATAATAGAGGGGTTCGGAGACGCTGAAGAACATCAGCCCGATACCCATTCCGGCGCTGAACAGCATTGCCATCCACGAGAAGTCGCTGAACTCTTTTTCGGCCTCGACGCCACCGATGCGTATCTTCCCGTACTTGCTGAACGCGAAGAAGAGCAGGACGGCGATGAAGAGGTTGACGGCGAGCAGGAAGAACCACCCGAAGTTCTGGTTGAAGAACGACTTCACGGCCGCGTAGGTGGTTCGGGCACTGCTCCCGAGCAAGAGCGTTGCGCCGACGAACGTGGCGATAAGTACTAGGGAGACGGGGAAGACGACCGGGTGGACGTCGAACCCCCACTTCTGGATGTTCGTATCCCCGGGTTCGCGTTCGGACTCCGGGTGGAAGAGGTCAGTCTGGAGCCCTTTACCGCCGTCGGCGATCTCCTCGCCGCCCCGATCCGCATCGTCGTTCGCGTCGTCGTCAGTCATTCACTGTACACCTCCGAACGAACCCGCGGCACTCCTGGTGCCGCGAGCGCGATGTCGCTCGTGTGTATCACGTCTCGTGGTTGTTACTCCGGAACTGGCTCGCTATCAGCCGGCCAGAATCGAGTGGCACGGGCGGTACGGTCACGGCAGTTGCGTGTGTCCTCGGAACCTGTACGCACACCCGCACTGCGACACACTTCAACCTGGTGGCCCGCTCCCGGTTTCACGGAGCGTACAGGGGCTGTGCGTCGATTCGAGGCCGCATGATTTTTCAGTGTCACGCGAGGAGGTTGGCGGCATCATGGCGAACCTCTACGAGCAAACGCAGCGAGAGATCCAGCCGCTCGACCTCCGGTATTCCGCGGACGAACTCGACGCACAGGTCGACCACATCACGGACTTCATCGCGGGCCGCGTCGAGGAGTTCGACGTCGACGGCGCGCTCATCGCGCTCTCCGGCGGCATCGACAGCACGACGACCGCCCACCTCGCCGTGGAGGCGCTCGGCGCGGATCGCGTGCACGGCCTCCTCCTCCCGAAGGAGGTGAACACGGAGGAGAACATGAGCGACGCCGAGCGCGTCGCGCGGAAGCTCGACATCTCCTACGACGTCCTTCCCGTTGACTCCATCGTCGAGGAGATACTCGACACGTACGACGCCGAGTCCGGGGACGACTCCGAGGGCCGCTGGGAGGGCCGGTACGTCGGGAACACCAGCGCGCGCGTCCGCATGACCCTCAACTATCTCGTCGCGAACTACGAGAACAAACTCGTCCTCGGCACCGGTAACCGCGCCGAACTCGGCACGGGGTACGTGACGAAGTACGGCGACGGCGGCGTCGACTGCAACCCCCTCGGGAACCTCTACAAGCAGCAGGTTCGTCAGGTCGCCGCCCACCTCGGCGTCGACGAGTCACTCGTTCAGAAGACCCCCACGGGCGGCATGGTCGACTACGACACCGACGAAGCGGAGTTCGGCGTCGACTACGACACGCTCGACGCCATCCTCGCGCTCTGCATCGACGGCGGCGTCCCACCCGAGGCCACCGCCCGCCTCACGGACACATCCCTCGACGACGTCGAACACGTCGTCCGGCTGCACGAGGACAGCGAACACAAACGCACGCCACCGACCGAACCCGACCCCCTCTTCTAGCGCGCCGAACCCAGCTATTCGGGGCCGAGGTAGCCCCACGCCTGCAGGCGGTCGCCGTCACCGTTGATCCAGCGCTCGCCGATGTCGTCCCGGTAGTACATGTTCGGCATCACGATATCGCCGATGCGGTCGTACGCTCGCTCGCGAGCGGCGTGCATCGTGTCGCCCGTGCCGGTCACGACGATGGGCATCCCGTTGTCGCCAGCCGCGCGCCACTGACCATCAACCTTCTTCGCATCTTCGAGATGGATCCCGTCGCGGCTGTCCGACTGGAACACCACAGCTGCATTCCGAGAGTTCTCATCGTACGTCTTCTCGTCGTCGAACGGGAACGGTGGCAGGACTATCCGGACGCCGATCTGGTACCCGTTGTGTACCTCTAGTTTTGGGTCATTACCATGGGCGAGGTCGTAGAAAAACTCGCCAGTAGATGACTCAATGGACTCTTCCTGCAGCGCAATCGTCGGGTATCCGAACCGCGGTGTGAACTCAAGCGGGTACATCCCGTTCTCGTTCACGATGCAGTTGATGTCGATGCTCCCGACGTAGCCCTCTTCGGCGAGCCAGCCCTCGAGCTTCCCCAAGGTCTCCCTGAACAATTTGTTCTGCTTGGCCCAGAACATCGACGTTCCCATTTCACCCGTCGAGGGGCCGATGTTTCCGGGAAACAGCTTCTTGTGCTCGAAGTTGAAATTCACCTCGTCGATGAACTCCTCGCCGTTGAAGAACCCGCAGATAGCGATCTCGACTCCCTCGACTTTCCGCTGGAGCTGAAACCCCTTCATCCGGTGGCCCCAGGCCTTCTTGTAGGCGCGGAGGACGTCGATGACGTCGCTCCCGTCGTCCTCGTTCCCGACGTACAACAGCCGCTTGACGTTCTGGACCTCCCCGAGCGGCTTAATCACGTACGACGCCGGGTTCTCCTCGACGTGCTGGATGCCCGCATCGAAGTCGTGGAAGATGTGGTGCTCGACGGTGTTGACGCCGTGTTCTTCCAGGATATCCATCGCGTAGCCGCGGTCTTCTTCGAGGTGGTCGGTGTTCGGCGTTCCACCGACCACAGCTTTTCCTTGGTCGCGGAGTTCTTGGGCGAGTTCCCCGGTTCCGATATCGGATCCCACCCAGATGTCGTCGAAGATGATGACGTCCGCCCACTCGATGTCCCCACGCCAGTCGTCCGATTTTGGGACGAACCCGTCACCGATCTCCTTGTCGCTCTCCGCTTCGATGTAGTACTTGACGTCGTGCCCCTCTTTGCGGATCTGCCAAGCCAAATCCGTGATCAGTGCAGCGTCGAGCGAACAGAACAGGAAGTTCTTCGCGTCCATACACGTCGGAACGACCGCACGCCCTAAACTGCATGGGCCCCTCCGTTTCCCTCTCGGTTTGCGGTTTCGTGACGTGGCCGTGTTCCTACTGGCGCGATTCGGTGATTGACCGCGGGTTATGTTATTAAAAACTCCCAACCTATCCACTATGGAAACTGTTTGGATCGTGCTTGCACTGATACTCAGCTTCGGGTTTCTCTCCGCGACTGTTCGAATACTCTGGAACGGCGAACGCCCGAATTGGATCGGCTGACAGCGTCACTTGCGGTGGTGCGGAAGAACTCCCAGATTCTGGATGCCGAACTCGCAGCACTCCCTGTACGGTGAACCGCACACGCCCATTCTATATCGTGGTATGGGATTTATACCTGTGTTAGCAGGTGCTTTTATCCCGGCTGGCGCCGATTCTCCGCGTATGGCAGACGACCCACCAGAAGTCGCGCTCGGCGCAACGATCTACAACGACGACGGCCACAAACTCGGCACCGTCCGCGGGTTCGACGAGGACGGGTTCTACGTCACTACCCGCGAGGGCGTCGAATCGCTCTCAATCGAACACGAGCGCGCCGGACACGAGTTCGGTGAGGCGGAACTCACCTGGCGCTGCTCGGAGTGCGGTGAAATGGCCGACCTTCATGACGGCCTTCCCGAGGAATGCCCGTCCTGTGGCGCCGAGAAAGAACAGCTCTTCTACTGGACCGAGGATTAGAACGGGGCCTGCGGGCCTTCGTCGTCCTCGCCGTCGTCGGACGTTTCACCGGGGAACGAGGGACTCATCCCGCTGTCACCGCCCTGTCCGCCCATGCCGGTGTCCGCGTGAACCTGGTTGATCTCCGGAATCTCCTTCGTCATCCGGGACTTGATCGCCTGAATCGTCATCGGGCTGATACCGCAGCCGGAACACGCGCCGCCGAGAGAGATGCTGACCGTACCGTTCTCTCGGTCGATGTTCTGAATCGCGTGGTTGCCGCCGTGCATCTGGATCTGCGGGAAGTTCCGGCGGAGGAAGTTGTTGATGCGTTCCTCCAGGTCGTCGCCGGACTGACTCTCGGTGCTCATACTGAAGAACACGGTGTCTGGCGGCTTAAGTTCTTGGACTACGCGAAATCGAACGTCGCGCGCAACTGCTCCTTTAACTCCTCCACGTACACGTCGAGCGTCTCCGCGGCCTTCTCGTCGCTCACGGGCGCGCCCGTCAGGCGGTCGATAGGGTCGTCTGGGAGTTCTATCGAGAACTCGCCGTCGCCCTCGTAGTGCGGCTCGCTCTCGTTCAGTATCTGCTGGTCGATGGCGTGAATCAGCGTCGAGTCGTACGTCCCGTTCAGCTCGTTGAACGCCCGCTTGTACGCGGTCTGGAGCTGCGAGAAGTACTCCGTGTACTTCTCCTCCTCGAACTCCTCGGGCGTGAAGTCGCTCATATCCTTCCTCGGGGGAGTCGCGGGTAAAAACCGGCCGATTCACCGATAATAAACCAAATAGGGCGATACAGAATCGTGGTTGGTGGGTGACCGACACCGATTTGCCGGCGCTCCGCCACGTCCTGGTATGCGCCGCCGTGACCGCCTCGTCGTCGCCGCCGCCGTCACGCTGGTCGCGACGCTCTGCGGATTCGTCGTCATGGGAACCAGCCGCGGGTTCGTCGGCTACCGAACCGCACGACTGCTCTCCGTCCCGTTCATCGCGCTGGCCGCCGGCAGTGCAGTCTACGCGTTCTCCGTCTCCGTGCTCGCGTACGCGGGCGTGCTGGACTTAGGATAGCTGCGCAGCGACTAGCCGGCCCACCTCGTCGACGAACGCCTCGACGTCGCCGTCCGGAATGGTCGCGCCCGCCGCGACGGTGTGCCCGCCGCCGTCGCCGCCGACCGACCGCGCCGCCTCCCCCATCACGGCGGAGAGGTCGAGCCCCTCGTCGACGAGCCGGCTCGTTCCGCGGGCTGAAGCTTTCAACTCCGTCTCGTTCTTCCGCGCGAGCGCCACGATGGGTTTGTCGTACCGCACGCCGTCCGCGCTCATCGCCATTCCCGCGACGATACCGACGATGGTGTCCCGAATCTCGTCGCCCGCGTCGAACCACTGCACGTGCTCCTCCTGGGTGACACCGTGCTCCTCTACCCACCGTACGCCCGCGGAGAGGTTCCGGCGGTGTTCGGTGAGGAGCTCTCGGGCCTCCGCGAGCGCGCTATCCCGGTCGCCGAGACAGACCGCGAGCCCCACGTCAGCGCGCTCGTAGCGCGCCGTCGCGTTCAGGAGCGTCGAGAACTCGCTCGCGTCCCGCACCTCGGTTCCCGGTTCCTCCTCGACCAGCGTGTACGTCGTTCCGACGAGGTTCTCGACGTCGTCCGTGCTGACGCCGTTGCGTATCGCGCGCCGGATGAGCGCGCTCGCCACCGTTTGCTTCTGGTCGACGGTGAGTTCCGCCCACGTCGGCCACTCGCCGTCCCGCCGAAGGTCGATATCGAGGCCGGCGAGGAAGCGCACCGCACCCTGTCGGTCGTTCGTGATGCTGGGTATCTGCACCTCGCTCGCGTACGCCAGAAGTTTCGGGAGCGAGCGCGTCTGCACGCCGTACACGGCGAGTCCGCGCGTGGTGTCGAGCACGCCCGCCTCTACGCCCTCCTTCGCGACGGCGGTGTTCGCGCCGACCAACTCCCCGCCCTCGGTCTGCATGTCGCCGACCGCGCCGACGACGGCGAGCGCCGCTAAGTCCCTGTTCTCGGGGCCGCCGAGCGCTCGCGCGAGCACGTACGCCGCGCCCGCGCCGGAGAGCTCGCTCCCGCCGTCCACGCCCTCCAGGAGCGGGTTCAGGTGGTGTTCGATGTCGACATCGGCGGGCTGGTGGTGATCCGCAACGACGGGCGTGAAGCCGTACTTGACTATTTCGTCGAGCTGGCCGCTCCCGAAGTCCGTGAAGAGAACGGTATCGTAATCCGCGTCGGCGATGTCCGCAATCTCCTCGGGGCCGAGCTGGTTCTCGAAGCGGGTCTCGTGGTCGATTCCCGCCCGTGAGAGCGCCTGTGAGGCGACGCCGGCGCTCGTGAGGCCGTCGGCGTCGATATGGGACGCGAGCAGCACCGCGTCCGCGTCGCGGAGCGCGTCCGCACACCGGCGTGCGCGCGCTTCGAGTTCCGGTACGGGGAACGACGCCGTCGTCTCACTCATCGCCACTCGCTAGGTCGCTCTCGGCTATAAACGTCCGCCCTACAGTTCGTCGAGCACCGCGTCCGCGAGCGCCTCGAAACTCGCCTCGTCCGGCACGACGTCCACCTCGATGCCGCGTTCCTCTGCGGTTCGCCGGGTCGGCTCGCCGATTGTGCCGACGACGGCGCGGTTCAATCCCTCGATTGCCTGCGCGCGCCGGTCGCGTTCGGCCGCGGCGTCGAGGAAGTGTTCGACGGTGAGACTCGACGTGAACAGCGCCGCATCGAGGCTCCCGGCGGCCGCGCGCTCGGCCGACACGCCGCTCTCTGCGGGTCGCGTGAGTCGGTAGAGGACGGTCTCGTGGACGTACGCGCCCGCCTCGGTGACGCCGTCGAGCAGCACGTCGCTCCCGTGGTCGGAGCGCGCGACTTCCACGCGCAACCCACCGACCCGGTCTCGCAGGGCGTTCACGAGGCCGGTAGACGAGTACTCCCCGGGAACCACGTCCACGCCGAACCCCTCTGTTTCTAGTGCAACCCGCGTCGACTCGCCGATTGCGCACACCGTCGCCTCGCTCGGAACCCAGCCGGCGTCCGCGACGAGTTCCGCGCCGGTCTTGCTCGTGAACACCACGAAATCGGCGTCGTCGCGTGGCGTGTTCCCCGTGGGCGCGACTTCGAGCATCGGGTCGAGCACGGGCGTCGCGCCCCGGGCTTCGAGGTGGTCGCCCGCCCGCGCGAGTCGCCCGTCGTCGGGACGGAAGACGGCGACGTCAGGCATCGAGGAACGCCTCCACGCGCTCGCGGACGCGCGCCACCTCGCCGATAACGGTCACGGCCGGCGGTTCGATTCCCGCTTCGTCGCGCACGTCGACGATGGTGTCGAGCGTCCCGGTCGCGACGCGCTGGCCGGGCCGCGTCCCCTTCTCGACGAGCGCGACGGGCGTCTCGGGATCCATTCCCGCCTCGCGGAGCTCCCGGGTGTACTCGGGGAGTCTTCCGACGCCCATCAGCACGACGAGCGTGCCGCCGGTGGCGGCGAGCGCACCCCAGTCCACGCTCGACTCCTCCTTCGTCGGATCCTCGTGACCGGTGACGAGCGTGACGCTCGACACGAAGTCGCGGTGGGTCGCGGGAATCCCCGCCACCGCGGGCGCGGCCAACGGGGAGGTGACGCCGGGCACGACCTCGAACGGAACCCCGTGGTCGGCGAGGTACTCCATCTCCTCGCCACCCCGCCCGAACACGAACGGATCGCCGCCCTTCAGCCGAACCACCCGCTTGCCCTCGCGGGCGAGTTCGACGAGGCGTTCGTTTATCTCCGATTGGGGCGTTCGCTCGCCGCCCGCGCGCTTTCCCACGTCCTCGCGCTTCGCCGCCGGAACCGTCTCCAGAATGTCCGGCCCGGGGAGCTTATCGTGCAACACCACGTCCGCCTCGTCCAGCAGGCGGCGGGCCTTCACGGTGAGGAGTTCGGGGTCGCCGGGGCCGCTTCCGACGAGGGACACCGTTCCGGTCATTCCCGGCGCGCCTCCGCGATGAGGTCTGCCGCGCCGCGCTCCCGGAGGTCACTCGCGAGTTCGCGGGCGTCCGCCGCGTAGTCGTCGATGTCGAGTTCGCGCGTCTCCACGACGGACTCGCTGCCGTCCTCGCTGAACACCTGCACGTGCGTGCGAACGACGCCGCCTTGGATGAACGCGTGCACGCCGATCGGAGCGATACAGCCGCCGCCCAGTTCTTCGAGCACGACGCGTTCAGTCGTCGTCTCTACCCGCGAGCGCGGGTGGTCGAGCGCCGTGTGCACCGCGTCCGCCACCTCGCCGTCGAGCGCTGTCACCGCGAGCGCGCCCTGCCCCGGGGCCGGGACGTGTTCCTCAGTGGGGAGGTCGGTGAGCGACACGTCGTACGCCAGTCCGCTGCGTTCGAGGCCGGCGCGCGCGAGCACGACCGCGTCGTACGCCGTCTCTTCCTCGCGCTCCATCGCGGCGCGTTCGAGTTCCGAGAGCGAACTGAACCACTCCTCGACGTCCCGGTCGTACTCGCGGTCGTCGTCTTGGTGGATGTCGTCGCCCTCCCGTTTCTGGTCGCGTGCCTCCGCGGACTGCTGTTCCTTCTCGTAGTCCAGTCGGCGCTCGTGTTCTTCCTGCAGCGCGGGCGCGAGCAGTTTCTCCAGCCGGGTGTCGACGTTCCCGCGAATCGGCTCAACCGTGAGGTCGGGGCGCGCGTTCAACACCTGGGCCTTCCGCCGGAGACTCGACGTCCCCACGATTGCGCCCTCCGGCAGTTCGTCGAGGCTCTCGCCGTCGACGGTCGCGAGCACGTCGCCCGCGCTCGCCCGCCGCGGCACCGCCGCCGTCACGAGGTCGTCCGGGACGTCGGTCGGTACGTCCTTCATCGAGTGCACGGCCGCGTCCACCTCTCCCTCCAGAACGCGCTCGTCCAGCGCGCGCACGAACGCACCGGTCTTCCCGAGGTCCTGGATGCGTTCGTCCGTGATGCGGTCGCCCTCGGTCTCCACTTCCACGAGTTCCACCGTGTACCGGCGGTCTTCGAGGGCGGCCTGCACCTCGGCCGCCTGCCGGCGCGCGAGCTGAGACCCCCGCGTCGCCAGCCGAATCGGCTCGCTCTTGTCCATACAAATACTGGGAGGGCGTCGTTGAAACCCCCTTCCCTTCTAGAGCGCGTCCGCGTACGCCTCGATGGTTCGCTCCACGTCCGCCTCCGTGTGACCGTGCGCGACGAACTGGCTCTCGAACTGGTTCTGCGAGAGCATGATGCCTGCGTCCTGCATCTGCGGGCGGAACACGCGGTTCCAGCGCTCCACGCTCGCGTCACCGACATCGCTGCCGTTCCGGGGGCGTTCGCCGTCGCGCGTGAACACGACCTTGAACAGGCTGTCCGTCCCCACGACCGAGTACTCGGGGGCCTGATCTTCGACCACGTCCTCCAGACCCGACCTGAGTCGCTCGCCCAGTTCGTTCACGTGGTCGTACACGTCTTCTTCGGCGGCGTACCGGAGGGTTTCGAGGCCCGCGGCCATCGTCACCGGATGCCCGGAGAACGTCCCGGCCTGGAACACGTCGCCCGACGGCGTGAACTCGTTCATGATTTCGGTCTTCCCGCCGATTGCGCCGACCGGGAACCCCCCGCCGATGATCTTCCCGAACGTCGTGAGGTCGGGGTCGAAGCCGTACTTGCCCTGCGCGCACTGGAGGCCGCCGACGCGGAAGCCCGTGATGACCTCGTCCCAGACCAGCAGGGCGCCGTGGTCGTCCGCCAAATCGCGGAGCGTCTCGTGGTAGCCGGGGTCGGGTTCGACGATGCCCTTGTTCGCGAGAACCGGCTCCACGAGCACCGCGGCGATGTCGTCGCCGTGCTCCTCGAACACCGCGTGGGCGGCCTCCGGGTCGTTGAACGGCACGGGGAGCGTGTGCTCCGCGAACGACGCCGGAATCCCGGGCGACGACGGCTGTCCCTGCACCGCTCGCGGCTCATCGCCGCTCGCGCGTTCCGTCGGACGTGGTCCGACGCGCTCCACGAGCGTGGATTCCTGCGCGCCGTGGTAGCCGGACTCCATCACAACGACCTTGTCGCGGCCCGTGTAGCCGCGCGCGAGGCGCACGGCCGAGACAGTCGCTTCCGTCCCCGAGTTCACGAACCGAACCATCTCCACGGAGGGGACGTGGCGCGTCACGAACTCCGCGTGTTCGACTTCCAGTTCGGTCGGCATCCCGAACATCGGGCCGTCCGCAGTCCGTGACTGGATCGCGGACGTGACGCGGTCGGGGAGGCTGTGCCCGAGGAGGAGCGGCCCGAGGCCCATCACCCAGTCCACGTAGCGGTTCCCGTCCGCGTCGACGACGTGGCCGTCCTCGCCCGACCGGACGAACGTCGGGTACGGCACGGGCGCGGCGCGCACGGAGGAGTTCACGCCGCCCGGGAGCGAGTCGAGCGCGCGGTCGTAGAGGTCGCGCGACGTATCGCGGTTCATACTCGGAGGTTGGGTCGGACTCGGGAAAAGGATTGACGCTCCGCGCTCACCGTCGAGTGCCGTCGCTCACCGAGGAAACAGCGGAAAGCGGCTGATGGCTGGGAGTTCGCTGTCGGTTCCCGCGCGATACGCCTCGTCTCAGACCGCGTCCGGGCCGGTCTTCCCTGTCCGAACCTGGTAGGCGTCGGCGACGGGGAGGACGAACACCTTCCCGTCTCCCTTCTCGCCCGTGTGCGCCGCGTCCGCGATGGCTTCCACCACGTCCGCCGTGGGAATGTCGGCGACGACGCACTCGACTTTGACCTTCTGGTGGAGGTCGACCGTGTACTCCTCGCCGCGCCACTGCCCGGTCTTCGCGGGCTGACTGCCGCGCCCGGAGACGTTCGTGACGGTGAGCGACGGCGCGCCGATCTCGGCGAGCGCGGTCTTCACGTCGCTCAGGCGGTCGGGCCGAATGACCGACATCACGAGCTCGATTTCTGCGTCCGAGTCGAGCTCGAGTCCGTCGTCTTCTCCGCCATCCGCGATGGGCTTCGTTTCGGGGAGGTCGACGCCGCCGTCGGTGCGGATACCGCCTTCGCGGCCGAACTCGGGGTAGGTTTCGACGCCGTGTTCGGACACGTCGAGCCCCTCGCGTTCGTGGTCTTCGCTGACGCGGGCCTGTCCGAGGGAGCGCGCCGCGCCGAAGACGACCGCGGTGAGCGCGGCGGTCCACGCGACGATGACGACGACGCCGACGACCTGCGCGACGAGCGCGTCGGTGAGGAACGCTGCGTCGAAGCCGCCCTGCCACGTGTCGACGGCGACGAACGGGAACGCGAGCGCGCCGAGGATGCCCGCAGACCCGTGAACGGGGAAGACGGCGCACACGTCGTCGATGCGCAGTTTCTTCTCCACGAGTTCGAAGACGACCGGGAGTTGCGCGCCGGCGAGCAGGCCGACGGCGATTGCGCCCGGCCAGACGGTCGCGTCCGTGATGCCCGTGATGCCGACGAGGCCGGCGAGCAGGCCGTTCGCGACGTAGAGCGTGTCGACCTTCCCCGTCTTCAGAACGGAGACGAGGCCCGCGCCGACCGCGCCGGCGGCCATCGCGAGCGTCGTCGTGAGTGCGACCCGCCCCACCGTCGCGAACGCGGCGAGCTGGAGCGTGCCGTCGTCCGTGATTTCGAGGACGCTCGCGGCGGTGCCGACGTTGAAGCCGTACCAGCCGAACGCGAGGACGAGCGTGCCGAGCACGGCGAACGTGATGGAGTGGCCGGGGATGACGTTCACGGTGCCGTCGGCCTCGAAGCGGTTCATGCGCGGGCCGATGACCCACGCGGCGACGAGGCCGGCGACGCCGCCCATGCCGTGGACGACCATGCCGCCGGCGAAGTCGTGGAATCCGAGGTCGACGAGGAGGCCGGAGCTCCCCCAGGAGATGCCGGCGACGACGGGGTAGATGACGGCGGCGAGCACGATGGTGTACGCGACGTACGTGCGGAGTTTCGCGCGCCCGGCGACCGCGCCGGAGACGATGGTCGCGGCGGTCATCGCGAACACCGCGCCGAACAGCCAGCTCACCCACGCGTTCACGCCGTCGGGCGAGAAGGTGCTCGAGAACGCGCCGGCGATGTCCGGGCTTCCGCCGGAGGTGAGCGTGCCGGCAATGGTAGAGACGGCGGCGCCGACGAGGAAGAACACGAGCACGCCGACGCTCCACGTGAGGAGGTTCTTGGTGAGCTGGTTCGCGACGTTCTTCGCGCGCACCTGTCCGGCTTCGAGCATCGCGAAGCCGGCGTGCATGAAGAAGATGAGGAACGTCACGACGAGCACCCACAGGAGGTTGACGCCGGTCACGATGGCGTCCATTCCGGTCACTGCCACGCCGAACCACCCGGACGTTCGTCCAGTACTTTACCCGATGTATGTTCGTTTGTCTCGTTCATCGACGAGAGAAAGTCAAGACAACTCACTACATAACGGTTTGCTTGAAAAAAGAACTTTTTATTCGTGTTTAGTGGTCACTCGTCGCATTGCTAATCGGATAATACGTCCTTTAGGTTGTATTTCGTCCAAAGAACGTCTCTGAATCCCCGGGGAACTGGACGAACGTTTCGGAAATACTTGCCGAACGGCTCGTCGTGTCGGAGCGCGCGCCCCACGACACCGCGCCACGAGGCGTCGTTGATCGGGCGAGCCAGCGCGTTCGCACGTCAGTCGAGAACGGGAGCCACGTCCTCCGCGAAGTACGTGACGACGAGGTCCGCGCCGGCGCGCTTGACGGAGAGCAGGCTTTCGAGCGCCGTCTCCTCGACGTCGAGCCAGCCCTTCTCGGCGGCGGCGTGCAGCATCGCGTACTCGCCGCTGACGTTGTAGGCCGCGACGGGGTGGTCGAACTCGCGGCGCACGTCGCTGACGATGTCGAGATACGGGAGCGCGGGCTTCACCATCAGCGCGTCCGCGCCCTCCTCCACGTCCAGGCGGGCCTCGCGCATCGCCTCCCGCCGATTCGCGGGATCCATCTGGTAGTGCCGGCGGTCGCCGAACGCGGGCGCGCCGTCCGCGGCGTCCCGGAACGGCCCGTAGAACGCGCTCTCGTACTTCACGGCGTAACTCATCACGGGCAGATTCTCGAAGCCCGCGCCGTCGAGGCCCTCGCGAATCGCGCGAACCATGCCGTCCGTCATCGAGGACGGCGCGACCATGTCCGCGCCCGCCTCCGCGTGCGACACCGCCGTCTTCGCGAGCAGGTCGAGCGTCTCGTCGTTCCGCACGGTCAGCCGACCGTCCGCCTCCGCGTCCGCCTCCAAGACGCCGTCAGAGGGCTGCTCTTCCCAGCCCTCTCTCGCTTCGCTCGTGAGAACCCCGCAGTGGCCGTGTTCGGTGTACTCACAGAGGCACACGTCCGTGATGACGTACGCGTCCGTCTCCTGCGTGATTCGACGGACGGCGCGCTGCACGACGCCGTCCGCGGCCCACGCCCGCGTCCCGCGCTCGTCCTTCGACTCGGGGATGCCGAACACCATCACCGCCTCCACGCCCGCCGCCATGGCCTCCTCGACGCGCGCCACCGACTCGTCGACGGGCACGCGCTCGTGGCCCGGCATCGACTCGATGGGCACGCGCTCGTCCGTCGTCGCGTCCACGAACACGGGCACGACGAGGTCCGAACTGTCCAGACTCGTTTCGCTCACCAGCTCACGGATGCCGTCCCGCCGCAGTCGGCGCGGCCGCCGCGTGATGTCCATACCCATACTGGGGCCGCGGCGAGTAAAAGCGTTCGCGAACCCCGTATCGGAACCGACTTTTCGCCGCCCGCGTTCCTACCGCTGTGTCCTCTCGCAGCCAGTTCTACGCGCTCTACCTCGCGCGGTTCGCCGCCGGGTTCGGCATCGCGACTGTCTCCATCCTCCTCCCGTTCTACGTCGACGCCCTCCGGGCGTCCGACTTCATGGCCGGCCTGTTCTACACCGCCTTCACGCTCGTGCAGACGCTCGCCGTCGTCCCGCTCGCCTACTGGGGCGACAGCGGCGACAAGCGCCGCGTCCTCCTCGCCTGCCTCGCGCTCGGCGTCCTCACCTACGCCGGGTTCGGGTTCGTCGCGTCCACCACCGGCGTCCTCGTCGCGCGCGGCTTCCAGGGCGTCCTCGCCACCGGCATGGGCCTCCTCACGCTCGGCATGGTCGGCGAACTCGCGACGGGCGCGACCCGCGCGAACCACATCGGGAAGGCGAACGCCAGCCGGTTCGCCGCGTCCATCCTCGGCATGTTCAGCGCCGCCCTCCTCTACCAGGGCTTCGGGTTCGCCGCCGCCTACGTCCCCGTCGTCGCCCTGTTCTTCCTCACCTTCCTCGCCGTGCTCGCCGTCCTCGACCCCGACGACACCCGCGTCCCCGGCTTCCCGTTCAGCGACCTCGCGCTCAACCGCCGCATCCTCACCCTCACGTCCTTCCGCGCGCCCTACGCCGTCGCCGTCACCCTCACCCGCTCGTGGCTCGCGCTCTTCGCCGGCGTCACCGTCGCCCGCGGCGGCCTCGGCTACGCGCCCATCGTCGTCACGCTCGTCCTCACCGCGGAGAAGTTCACGAACATGCTCTGCCAGCCGTTCACCGGCCGCCTGAGCGACCGGTTCGGCCGCTCGCTCTTCGTGTTCGCCGGCGGCCTCACCTACGGCGTCGTCGCCCTCCTCGTCCCGTTCACGCCCGCCATCGGGAGCGCGCTCGGCGTCCCCACCGCCTTCCCCTACCTCGGCGAACTCAGCGCCGCCTTCCTTCCCCTCGTCCTCCTGAACGGCCTGCTCGGCGTCGCGGACAGCGTCCGCGAACCCGCGAGCATGGCCCTGTTCGCCGACGAGGGCTCCGACGGCGACGGCGTCGCGTCCAGCTTCGGCGTCCGCGAACTCGTCTGGCGGCCCGGCAGCGTCCTCGCCCCTCTCCTCGGCGGCTGGGCGTGGAGCGCGTACGGCATGGACGCCGTCTTCTACATCGGCGGCGCGTCCGCCGTCCTCGCCGCGTTCCTCTTCCTCGCTGTGCTCGCGTCCTCTCACGGCCCGCGCGCGCTCACCGAGTGGTAACGCTCACGCTCACGCTCGGGCGTCGATAACAACCGCGAAAACGAGTACCGCTAGTCCGACGCCGCGGTCTCCTTCTTTGCATCGAGGCTCGCGGCCACGCCGCTCGCTCGTTCCGCGACCCTATCGGGCCGCGAGCGCCTCCACGACGAGTTCCGCGATGTCCGTGATCTCGATCTGGTCTTCGAAGCTTCCCGTTTTGCGGCCGTCCTCGTACATCGTCATACACATCGGGCACGCGACGACGAACCGGTCGACGCCGGAGCCGGCGTCGGTGTCCTCGAGGGCCTCCCGGATGCGCTCCTCGGACGGCTTGGGTTCCTCGTCGAAGTCCATCCAGAGGCCGCCGCCGCCGCCGCCGCAGCAGAAGCTGTTGGCGCGGTTGCGCGGCATCTCGTCCAGGGTGACGCCGGTCGCGCGGATGACCTCCCGGGGCGCTTCGAACTCGCCGTTGTACCGCCCGAGGTGGCAGGGGTCGTGGTAGGTGACGGTGTCGTCGAGTTCCGTTCCCGAGAGGCCGAGGCGGTCGTTGGTGACGAGTTCCTCGACGACCTGCGTGTAGTGGTAGACGGCGTCCGTGTTCTCGAACCCGAACTGGTCGTACTCGTTGCTGAACGTGTTGTACGAGTGGGGGTCGGTGGTGACGATTTTCTCGTAGTCACACGACTCGAACGCCTCGATGTTGTCCTCGGCGAGCATCTCGAAGAGGCCTTCCTCGCCGACACGGCGCACGTCGTTCCCGTCGTTCTGCTCGTCCTCGTAGAGGATGCCGTACGAGACGTTCGACTCGTGGAAGATGCGCGCGAGCGACCGCGCGACTTTCTTGTTCCGCTCGTCGTAGCTCGGGTAGTCGCCGACGTACCAGAGGAACTCCACCTCCTGTTCGCGGGCGTCCGGCACGTCGAAGTCGAGGTCTTCGACCCAGTCCGGGCGCTTGCGGGCGGGGTCGCCGAAGCTGTTCCCGTTCTGGAAGAGATCCATCATGGTCTCCTGGACGTTCTCGTCCATCTGGCCGGACTCGGTGAGGCGGCGGTTCATCTCCGTGAACTGCGTGACGTGCTCGATGTCGACGGGGCAGGCGTCCATGCACGCCATGCAGCTCATGCAGGACTCCATCGTCGAGGAGTCGATGACGGAGGTGCCGCCGTCCGCGACGATGGCTTTCTCCTCGCCGTCGCCGCTGTCGAGGCTCTCGCGGTAGTTCTTCAGGTCGAGAATCACGTCCCGGGGGTCGAGCGGCCGACCCGATGCCTTCGCGGGACAGACCGAGGAACAGCGGCCGCACTTGGTGCAGGCGTCGTGGTCGAGTAGTTGTTTCCACGAGAAGTCGTCGATGTCGGAGGCGCCGATTTCGTCCGGACTGGCGTCCTCGGGAACCCGGGGGAGGCGGCTGCCGGCGTCCTCGTCGCGCGTGACCACGTTCGCGAACGAGGAGATCATGTGGAACGGCTTCGCGTAGGGAATCGTCGCGATGAACGCGAGCGCGAGCAGGGCGTGACTCCACCAGAGCGGCGCGTACGCGGCGCTCGCCATCTCGGGGGTGACGCCGACGAGCTGGAGGACGTCCTTCGTGAACCAGCCGACGAAGCTCGCGGTCTCGAAGGAGACGTCGCGGGTGGCGCTCGTCCCGAGGATGCGGACGCCCTCTTGAAGGTAGCCGCCGACGCCGAGCGCGAACAGCGTCCAGAGGAAGAGGCCGTCCTCGGCGGACGTGTGTTTTCCGTAGAGGCGGTCGGTCTTCGCCCAGTAGCGGCGGTAGAGCGCCATGCCGACGCCGACGACGAACAGCAGGCCGAGCGCGTCCATCACGAACGAGTACGCGATGTAGAAGTCGCCCGTCCAGAACGAGGGCTGACCGAGCGCCTTCGTCCAGATGTCCATGTCGATGGCGAGGATGGTGGTGCCGATGAGGAGGGTGAGGAAGCCCCAGAGGATGAAGAGGTGCATCACGCCGGCGTACCGGTCGCGGTCGAACTGCTTCTCGTTCGACGCGACGATTTTCGCGGCGGAGACGACGCGGCTCGCGAGGTCGTTCACGCGCTCGCGGGGTTCCTCGCTTCCCCGGGTGTAGCGCGCGAACCGGTCGTAGACGCCGTACAGGAAGACGGCGATGGCGACGGCGGCGAGGTAGTAGAACAGGGCCTCGCCGACGTGGCCGATGCGCCAGAATGTCGGACGGGTCACGTCCGACGCCTGCGCGAGTAGTGACATACGCGTTATCCCGGACAGGACGCGCTTAAAGGTTGTCACAACGGCTAACGATGGGAGGCTTGTTGTGCGTTCTGTCTACCACTTGTAACCAGTCACGTGGCGGCCGCGGCGAGCGGGTCGGCGTACGCGCTCGCGGCGAGCAGGAGAGTGGCGGTGAGGGCGAGCCAGTCCCGCGCTGCGAACGCCAGCGGGGGCGGCGTGGGGTTGTAGGAGAGACAGCGCGCGCGCAGGGCGAGCGCGAGGCGGTCGGCGCGCTGGAGGGCGCGCCGGAGGCCGCCGACGCCGACGAGGCGCACGCGGTCGCGGACGCTGCGCTGGTCGCCGAGTCGGGCGCGCGAGGCGTCCCGGAGCCGTCGCACGTCGCGCTGGAGGAGCGGAAGGAAGCGGAAGACGAGGCCGACGCCGACGCCGAGCAACCGCCCCACGCGTCCGGGGACGAGCCAGGCGACCGCGGCCCGCGACTCCGATACGGGTGTGGTGTGGACGTAGGCGGCGGCGAGCAGGAGGAGGAGGAGCGTCCGCCACGACGCGAGCGCGGGCTGGACGGCGTCCGCGAGAACGAACCAGGGTGCGCCCCACGTGAGCGCCTGAATCACGGGCGCGAGCACGAGGAATGGGAGGACGGCGAGGTACTCGCGGAGCGCCGCGCGGGGGGAGAGCGCGCACGCGAGCGTCGCGGCGACGGCGAGCGCGGAGAGCGCGAGCAACCCCCGGAGTGTCGTGTGGGCGAACGCGGCGGCGGCGAACCCGGCCTGGAGCGCGAGTTTCGACCGGGGGTCGAGGCGATGCCCGAGCGAGTCGCCGGGTTCGTGGGTCAGCACGGGTCGCGCACGCTCGCCGCGGAGAGTCTGTCGCGCACGTCGTCGGGCGCGCCGTCCGCGAGCACCCGTCCCTCGGAGATGAGGCAGACGCGGTCGGCGCGCTCGAACACGTCCCGGAGGTCGTGGGTGACGACGACGAGACTCGTCCCGGCGTCGTGGAGGGCGTCGAGGCGGGCGAGCACGCTCTCCCGCGCGGGCTGGTCGAGACCGGTGAACGGTTCGTCGAGCACGACGTGGTCGGGCCGCATCGCCAGCACGCCCGCGATGGCGACGCGCTCCTGCTCGCCGCCCGAGAGCCGGCTCAGGAGGTCGTCGCCCCGCCCCGTCATGTTCACGGCGTCGAGCGCCGCCGCGACGCGCTCCTCGATTTCCTCGCGGGGGAGGCCGAGGTTCTCCGGGCCGAACGCCACGTCTTCCCGGACGGTGCCGGCGACGAACTGGTCGCGGGGATCCTGGAACACCATCCCGACGCTCGCGCGCGCCGCGACGAGGTCGTCCGCGACCGGCGTGCCGTTCACGCGCACGTCGCCCGCGTCCGGTTCGAGCAGGCCGTTGAAGTGCCGGACGAGCGTGGTCTTCCCGCTGCCGTTCGCGCCGGCGACGACGACGAACTCTCCGTCCGAAATGTCGAGGGTGACGCCGTCGAGCGCCCGCGTTCCCCCGTACTCGTGGACGAGCGAGTCGGCGGAGATCATCAGGCGGCAGTCACGCCGTCAGCGCGAACCGCGGCGACGGTCGCGCCCATCTTCAACAACTCGGCGGGGACGAACGGGACGGCGGCGGTGAGCGCCGCTTCGACCAGTCCGACGTTCCCGACGTACGCGAAGAACACCGTGCCGAACGCGTAGATGAGGGCGGTCGCGACGGCCATCCCGGCGACGAGCCGGGGGAGCGAGATGGCGTCGAGGTCGCGGAGGCCGTCCGCGCCGTGTGCGGCGTATCCGACGATGGCGGCGGCGAGCGGGTAACTCCAGAGGTAGCCGCCCCACTGTCCGAACAGGGTACCGAGGCCGCTCGCGCCGTACGCGTAGACGGGGACGCCGACCGCGCCCGCGACGACGTACAGCGCCATCGCCGCGAACCCCCAGACCGGCCCGAGGAACGCGCCCGCGAGGAACACGCCGAGCACCTGGAGCGTGAACGGCACGCTCGACACTGGGAGCTGGAAGGAGACGTACGCGAACACGCCGGTGAGCGCCGCGAACAGCGCCGCCCGCGCGAGGTTCCCGACAATTTGGTCGCCGACCAGGTCGACCGACTCGTGGTTCGTACTCATACTCACACGCCCTTCGTCAACCGTGTTCAAATTACTGGTTTACGGAACGCTCTCGCCGCGTGAGAACGCCCAACAAGCCTTTAATGAAGCGGGACGTGCTTTCGACCCATCATGAACGAGAAGACCGAGGAACTCCGCGATATCTTCCTCGACGTCACCGAGGAGGACACCGTCACCGAGTCCCAGACGGAGACCCACGGCACTCTCGCCTCCGACGACGAGGTGGACGACCGACTCCGCGACACTGTTGATCACATGCGGGAGGCCCTTGACTTCACCACCGACCTCACCACCGAGGAGTACGTCCGCGTCGTCCGCGGGTTCTACGCCGACGAGTCCGACGCCGCCATCGCCCGCGACCTCGACACCACGCCCGAAACCGTCACTCGCGCCCGCCTCGACCTCCACCTCCTCACAGACACCGACCTCGACGCACCCTTCGAGTTCGACGTGCTCGACGCCGCCCTCGACGACCACGACACCCTCGCCGGGGCCGCGGACGCCCTCGGCGTCAGCACCAGTACCGTCCGCCGCTATCGCCGTGTCCGCGACGCCCGCCGCGACATTCGGCGCGTCAACGACCGCTACCGCGACGAGTTCGAAGCCATCCTCACCGACCGCGAACTCACCGACCCCCTCACGGAGAGCGTGCAGGAGGACGGCCTCGACGAAGCCACCGAAGGCCAGGAGATGGACGTCTCGTTGTAGGGTTCAAGTAGGAAGCCGCGGCCAGCGGGCGTCGTGCCCACCTTCAGCGCGCTGGCGACGGCGGCGTACTGTCCGCGCCAGCTCTACTATCGGCGACGCGACCCGCCCGACGGACTGCCGGCGGCGGCCGAGCGCGCGTCCGCCCTCTCCGGGCGATACCCCGAGTTCCTCGTCGCGTCGGACACCGCCCTCCGGACGTTCGACCTCGCGGTCGACCCCGGAACCTACCGACGGCGGCTCGACGCGCTCAGCGAACGCGACTGCTGGCAGACCCTCACTGACCCGCCCGAGCGCGACGTGCTCGTCGAGGGGAGAGACTGCCGGGGGAACGTGCAGAAAGTCGGGTACGATCCGCTCCGGCCGGTGCTCGTCTCGCCCGGCGACCCCGCGGACAGCGGCGTGTGGGAGCCACAGCGGGTGCGTGCGGTCGCGGCGGCGCTCGCGCTCGCGTGGCGCGAACGGACGCCCGTCGAGTCGGCGCTCGTCGAGTACCCCCGGCACGGCGTCGTCCGGGAAGTCCGACTCACCGCGGGGAATCGCGCGCTCTACCGCCGCACGCTCCGCGCCGTCGAGGGACTGGACGGGCCGCCGCCCCGCCTGCGCGACACCGCGCGCTGCGGGAGTTGCGACTACCGAGCGGAGTGCGGGACGAAAACGAGGAGCCTACGCTCGCTCCTCTAGCCAGGTGTCGATTCGGTCGGCGTCCCGGCCGCGGCGGTGGATCACGCCCGCGTCCGCGTCCACGACCGTGCTCTCCCCGCCCTCGGTCTCCCCGCCGTCCAGCACCACGCGGGCGGCGTCCCTGATCTCGGGGTCGAGGTCGGTGGCCCGCCGGGCGTTCGAGCGGCCGCTCCGGTTCGCGCTCGTCGCCGTCACCGGCCCCGCCGAGTCGAGGAAGTCGAGCGCTAGCTCGTGGTCGGGCACGCGAACACCCACCGTCGGTTTCCCGCCGGTGAGCGCGTCCGGGACGGCATCGCGCTTCTCGCAGACCACGGTCACCGCGCCCGGGAGGAACTCGCGCATGAACGCCTCCTCGCGCTCGCTCGCGTTCACGTAGTCGAGCGCGGCGTCCACGCTCCCGACGCCCATCGACAGCGGCTTCGAGCGGTCGCGGCCCTTCGCCGCGAACACGCGCTCTATCGCGTCGGCGTCGAGGGCGTCGCCCGCGAGGCCGTAGACGGTGTCCGTCGGGTAGACGACGAGGCCCCCGTCCTCGATGGCGGTGGTGGCGTCCGCGAGCGACATCTACAGGTCGTCGACCGCGGCCTCGATCTCGTCGTAGTCCGGGAAGTCGGGCCACTCCTCGGCGACCCACGCGTACGTCACGGTTCCGTCCTGGTCGATGACGTACACCGCGGGACGCGGTTCCTCGACGCCCGTCATGCCGTCGAGGTCGTGCTCGATACCGTACTTGCGCGCCACGTCGTTCGCGGGGTCGCTGAACAGCGCGTACTGCTCGATGCCGCGCTCCTCGATGGTTCGCTTGTGCTCGTACGGCGACGAGATGGAGAGGCCGACGACCTGCACGCCGTGCTGTTCGAGTTCTCGCTCGGAGAGCTCCTGCCACGCGTACGTCGCCGGGAACGCGCCGTCCATCGAGTGGAACACGAGCACTACCGGGGACTCGTCGAGGAGATCCGTGAGCGATGTGTCCTCCCAGTACTCGTCGTTCACGAGCGGGCGCGTGAAGTTCGGCGCGTGCTCGCCCGCCTCCACGTGGTCGGCCTCGGGGAGGCTCACGACGTCGAAATCCATCAGTTCTCACCCCCCTCGCCGTACGTCCGGTCGAGGTACTGGACGATGTTTCCGGACTCCGCCATCGCGACGCCCGTGTTCTCGTCGATGATAGCGGGGACGGTGCGCGCGCCGACGACGCGCTTTACGGCGTCGCGCTCCGAGTGCAGGGGTTCGACGAACCGGGAGTGGTAGTCGATGTCGTACTCGTCGAGTTTGCGCACCACGCGCTCACAGAACGGACACGCCTGCAATCGGTAGAGCAGCACCTCGGCGTCCGCGCTCTCCGGTTTCGGCGTTGCTTCGCTCGCGCTCATACCTCTCCGTTCGGTCGAACCCGGCGTAAACGTGTTGCCCGCGGCACGCAGGGGGTAACGTTTAATCGGCCGCGGACGAAACCCACGACTATTGTGGGTTTGTCTCCGGTACTGACACCGCTGGTGTTCGGCGTGACACTCGGGACTGATACGTACGCCGCGCTCGGCGTGGTTGCGATAATCGTCCTGATGGCGCTGTCGGCGTTCTTCTCGTCCTCCGAGATAGCGATGTTCTCCATCGCCCGTCACCGAATCGACGCGCTACGCGAGGACGGTGTTCCCGGGGCGGAAGCCGTGGCCGACCTCAAGGAGGATCCGCACCGCCTTCTCGTGACGATTCTCGTCGGGAACAACCTCGTGAACATCGCGATGTCCTCGCTCGCAACCGCCCTCGTCGGGATGTACGTCACGAACTCGGGAGTCGCAGTGCTCGTTTCGACGTTCGGCGTCACGGCGCTCGTCCTGCTGTTCGGGGAGTCCGGCCCGAAGTCGTACGCGGTCGAACACACGGAGTCGTGGTCGCTCCGCGTCGCGCCGTTCCTCAAGCTCTCCGAACGCGTCCTCTACCCGCTCGTCGTCACGTTCGACTACCTCACGCGGCTCGTCAACCGCGTCACGGGCGGGCGCGCCGCAATCGAGACCTCGTACGTGTCCCGGGACGAGATTCAGGAGATGATCAAGACCGGGGAGCGCGAGGGCGTCATCGAGGAGGAAGAACGGGAGATGCTCCAGCGCATCTTCCGGTTCAACAACACCATCGCGAAGGAGGTGATGACGCCGCGCCTCGACGTGGACGCGGTTCCGAAGGACGCGTCCGTCGACGAGGCGATTCAGACGTGCGTGCAGTCCGGCCACGAGCGCCTCCCGATCTACGAGGGAAGCCTCGACAACGTCATCGGGGTCGTCGCGCTCCGCGACCTCGTCCGCCAGCACGTCTACGGCGAGGGCGACGACGTGGTGCTCTCCGACCTCCTCGAACCGACCCTGCACGTCCCCGAGTCGAAGAACGTCGACGAACTACTACAGGAGATGCAGGAGGAGCGGGTCGGTATGGTCGTCGTGCTGGACGAGTTCGGCACGACTGAAGGACTCATCACGACTGAGGATCTCATCGAGGAGATCGTCGGCGAGATCCTCGAAGGAGAGGAGGAAAAGCCCGTGACGTTCGTTGACGACGACTCCGTGCTCGTGCGGGGCGAGGTGAACATCGACGAGGTGAACGACGCGCTCGGTATCGAACTCCCCGAGGGCGAGGAGTTCGAGACCATCGCTGGCTTCATCTTCAATCGCGCGGGCCGACTCGTGGAGGAGGGTGAGACGTTCGACTACGAGGGCGTCGAACTCTGCGCGGAGACGGTGGAGAACACTCGCATCATGAAGGCGCGCGTCTCCCGTGTCGAGGAACCCGACGACGACGCTGAGTCGCTCGAAACCGAGGCCGAACAAGACGCCTAGATGACGGCGTCGACACCGAGGTACGCGCCGTAGCTCGCGGCGAGCGCGAGACCGAGCGACCCGACCCACGCGAGCACGGTGAACACCATTTTCCGCTTGCTCACGCCGCCGCCCGCGCCCGTCGCGGCGTATCCGCTGCCGACGATGGCTGAGACGATGATCTCGTTGAAGGAGACGGGGATGCCGAAGAACACGGCGACCTGTGCGATGGCGAAACTCGGGATGAGCGCCGCGATACTGCGGCGCGGGCCGAGGCTGGAGTAGTCCTGGCTGAGCGCTTTTATCATTCGGGGTGCGCCGGTCCACGACCCGGCGAGCAGTCCGATGCCGCCGCCGACGAGCACGTACGTGATGGGGACGTCCCCGCCGACGAGCGGGAGGAGCGGGCCGACCGCGAGGCCGACCTGACTGCCGCCGGCGCTGAACGCGACGAGGCTGCCGAGCGCGAGGAGGAAGCGGCGCTGGCCGCGCGCGCGATTCCGGCTGATTTCGCGGTAGAGCGCCAGTGCGACGAGCGCGGCGACGCCCATCGAAACGGCGGCGCGACCCGGGAGTCCGGGCGTGACTGCGGCGGAGAGCGACCGGCTCACGCCGCTCGGACCGAGGAAGACGAACTTCACGTTCGCGACGATGACGCCGACGACGCCGCCAAGGACGGAGATGACGACGCGGTCACGGTCGAGGCCGCGGAGCGCCCGCGCGGTGGCGTACGCGATGCCGCCGCCGACGAACGGCACGAGCACCCAGAGCGTCGCTATCTGCTGATACTTCGCCCACGCGGGACTGCCGCCCATCGCGAGGCCCGTGCCGACGACCGCGCCCGTGACGGTGAACGCGGTGGCGATGGGGTAGCCCGTGAACACGCCGACTGCGACGAGCACCGCGGCGATGGTGAGCGCGATGACCGCCGCCGTCGGCGAGAGCGACTGCCCGATGATGAGGTCTTGGCCCACGGCTTCGCTCACGTTCTTGCCCTGGAACACCGCGCCGGCGAATCCGAGGATACCGACCAGGAACCCCGCGCGCATCACCGGAATCGCGTTCGCACCGACCGCTGGCGCGAACGGCGTCGACCCAGACGAGCCTGCGCCGATAGCCCACGCCATGAAGAGGCTCGCGACGGCGGCGACGACCAGAACGGCGAGACCTGCCATACGCGTCCGTGTGGCGGCCGCGGCTTGAGGGTGTCGCTTAGTTGGTCGTCGGATTCGTGTCCGCGTCCGTCTCCGGGAGTTCGACGCCCTCTGCGGCCGCGACGGACTCCACGTCCTTCTCCGCGTCCACGTGCCAGCGCTCGACGTCCTCCTTGTAGGATTCGAGGTACTCGCGCACCGCGTCCTTCAGGTCGTCGTCGTTCACGTTCACCTCGAACACGAACTCCTCCTGCGAGCGCACGTACCGGACGTTCGCGCTCACGAGGTCGTTGTCGAAGTAGTAGGGCGCGATCTGCGTCATCACTTTCCGGTACACCGTGTTCTCGATGGTTCGCAGGGCCTTCCGACCTGCCGTGTCGGCGGCGCGCGCCACGTAGTCGATGGAGTCCTGCCACTTCGACACCGCGCCGTCCACGTCGTCCTCTCCGAGTTTCTCGTAGGACTCCGTCAGGCGATCGCCCGCCGACCCGAGGTCGTCGTCCGCGGATCGCCCCGCGCGCTCGCCCTCGCCCTCGCGGACGCTCGCCTGTTCGGCGGTCTTCTCTGACACCTCCTCGTCGATGCGTTCGTGCGCCTTCGGCCGCCACTCGTCCCACGCCGCCAGCGCGTCCGAATCGACCCCCGCCTCACGCAGCGCGTACGTCACGCGCTCGCCGTGCTCGACGATCTCGCCCCAGTCACCCCGAACCTTGAACCCGGAGATACTCTCTTCCATCGCGGTTACGACACGTACTTTCCGAACGGGCTTACGTGTTACCGATGTGAGTACGTGACGCGTGTCGCCCACTCGTTCAGGCGCTCCTTCACCGCGGCGAGCGTGCGCACGTGTCCGGAGACCGAGCGGAGGTCGTCCTCGTCCACCTCGATCCGTTCGCCCTCGTAGGGGTCGCTGTCGGCGTCGGCGGCGTCAGTCACGGTCGTTATGGCGCACCGGCCGCACGCCTCGACGTCGTCGTTTCCGCCCATGCTCGACACCTAGCGCTCGAACCGCATAAGAGTGTGGCACGAGCTAACAAGACATAAGGGCGTGTGCGGCGTTCTCCGGCGTATGGAGTACCACGTCGTCGACCCCGCCGATATCTCCCCGACGCCGGATCGGCCCTCGGATCACCACGCCGTCTCCGACGCGCTCGGCCTCGAACGGATGGCGTTGAACGTCTACCGGGCTGAGCCGGGCGACCAGCTCCCGCTCGCCTACCACGTCCACGACGAACAGGAGGAGGCGTTCTACGTGCTCGACGGGACACTCCACGTCGAGACACCCGACGGCGAGCACGTCGTCGACACCGGCGAACTGTTCGTCGCGGAGCCGGAGAGCCCGCACCGCGCGTTCGTCCCCGCGGACGCCGATACCACCGTTCGCGCGCTCGCCGTCGGCGCACCCGCCGTGGACGACGTGCACCCCTACGAGGAATGACCGACACGGACACCGCTGACGCGGACCCGCTCGCCGGCGTCCCCGACTGGGATGACGAGTACCTCGACCGCGTGAGCGACCGCCTCATGCACAACTACGACCTCCGGAAGGACGAGGACGTACAGGGCGAACGGTTCGACCTCGCGGGCGCGCTCCACGTCGAGAACCGGAAACAGCTCATCCACCCCTCCATTCGGTACGCGGAACACGACGCCCGCGAGTACGTGTTCGCGCGCCGCACCGACGCCGTCTCCGTCGAATCGGTCGACGCCCTCTCCGAGCTCGGTGAGGCGCTCGCCGACGAGTGGATCGACGCCGACGAAGAACACTACGAGACCGGCTTCACGTTCGTCGTCGTTGCGCCCGAAATCCCCGGGGACGTTCGCGCGTTCGTGCGGTCGCACGGCGGCCGGACGCTCCTCAAGTACGGCTACTACGGCCGGTACGAGGTGAACCTCGTCGTCGTCGCTCCCGACCGCGAGGACGTGGTGGCGAGCGAGCACGCGGACGTCGCCTCGGCGTTCACGCTCTGGGACGTAGACGAAACCGAAGAAAGCGCCGTGCGGCGGTTGATTCAGCTGTTCCGCGGTTAGTCGCCGTCCGCGTTCTCACCGCCGTCCGCGGCGGCGCGACCGGTTCGGTCTCGCGCCTGTTTGATGTTCGTGTACCCTTCTCGGACGACGTAGGCAGCGAGGCCGACGAGCACGAGTGCGAGCGCGATTTGCACGACGACGGATATCGTCGCGACGGTTCCGTTGCTCGCCATCCACGCGTCGTTCAGGAGTTTCTCCTGGAGGTTGGTCACGAACGCCAGGTAGAACAGCGCGAGTATGGTGACGACGGTCATCAGCGCCATCGGGACGCCCGTGCTGATGAGCTGCTTGCTCTTGTCCCAGTTCGCGATCCAGACCGTGCCGGCGAGGAGCGCGAGCGCGGCGAGCAGCTGGTTCGCACCGCCGAACAGCGGCCAGAGCGCCGACCACGACCCGCTCGCGACGAGAACGTACGCGAGCACGGACTGGACGCCGGCGTTCGCGTACCGGTTCGTCGCGGTCTTCTCCGCGCTGGTCTCCGGGGTGCCGATGATCTCGTCGAACATGTAACGCCCGAGGCGGAGCGCGGTGTCGGTGCTGGTGAGGAGGAAGCTCACCATCACGAGGGCCATGAACGGCGCGCCGAACGAGGCGGGGATCCCGAAGGTGGAGAGGATGATCCCGCCGCCGGTCGCGAAGTTCGGGAGCGCCAGGCCGATACCGCCGCCCGTCGGTGTCTGGAACGCGATGGCGAGCGTGGCGAGCGCGACCGTCGCGAGGAGGCCCTCACCGAGCATTCCGCCGTACCCGATGGCGCGCGCGTCGCTCTCCTTGTTGAGCTGTTTCGAGGTCGTTCCGGACGAGACGAGAGAGTGGAATCCGCTGATCGTACCGCACGCGATGGTGACGAACAGAACCGGGAACAGCGGAAGCGGGCCGACGAGGTCGGTCGTCGTTCCGATCCCCCAGAACCCGTTCCAGGCGCTCATGTTGATGGTGAGCGGTTCCGTGGCGCTGATGGCGCTGATGTTGAGCGCGCCGCCGACCGAGCCGACGATGATGGCGAGCAGTGCGCCGCCGACGCCCGCGTACAGCAGGAACGACGACAGGTAGTCCCGCGGCTGGAGGAGCATCCAGACCGGGAGCGTGCTCGCGACGAACGCGTACAGGATGACGACCGGCACCCAGCCGGCGATGTTCGCGTTCTGGCTGGCGGCGAGCGGCAGCCAGTCACCGCCACTTCCGAACAGGACGATGACGTCGCTCGCGAGTTCGGGGCGGCTGAACAGCGCGATGGGGTACTGAATGCCGACCCAGACGCTCGCGAAGACAGCAGCGACGAACGCGACGGTTCCCGGGATAAATGGGAGGTCGAGCTGGTAGAGGTAGACCCCGAACACGAACGCGAGCGCGATGTAGAGCAGGCTCGCGGTCGCCGCGCTCGGGTACGCGTTGAACACGACGGCGACGACGAACGCGAACACGGCGACGACGAGGATGATGGTGAGGAACGCGAACCAGAGCAGGGCGTTCTTCCCGCCGTCCCCGACGTACTCGCCGATGATGCTCCCGATGGACTTCCCCTCGTGGCGGAGGCTTCCGCTGAGTGAGACGAAGTCGTGGACTGCTCCCATCAGGGGGTTGCCGATAGCGACCCAGAGCAGGGCGGGCACCCAGCCCCAGATGACGCCGGCAGTGATGGGGCCGACGATGGGGGCGCCGCCCGCGATGCTCGAGTAGTGGTGGCCGAGCAGAACCGGTTTTTTCGACGGAACGTACTCCTGACCGTCTTCGTACTTGTGGGCTGGTGTTTCGCGTGAATCGTCGAGTTCGACGAAGTTCGCGAGGTACCGCGAGTACCCCAGGTAGCCCGCGCTGAACAGCACGAGTACCAGTAGCACCATCCAGACGACGCCAATTGCCATGATATCACCTCACACGTTCAACTGGCGGGACTTAAACGTTTCTTACTGTATTATAGGTTTTGTGGGGAGACTAGTCGTCCACAGCGACGTCCAGCCCCGCCGCGACCGCCTCGAGTGCGTCCCCCGTTATCTCCGTCGTCCGCGATTCGATGACCGCGACGAGCGGCACGTCGAACTCCCCGCGTACGTAGTCGATGCGCTCGCGCTCGGTCGCCACGCGGTTCCGGAGGTAACTCGCCCCCCGCCCCTCCTCGTGGTCTTCCGGCGACGGCGTCACCTTGTTCATCACGAGTCCCGTCACGCTCAGGTCGTACGACCGCAGCGTCTCAATCGTGCGACTCGTCTCCCGCACCGAGAGCTCGTCCGGGTTCAACACGAGGTAGAACGCCGCGTCCTCCCGGAGCGTCCGCGCCGCGAACTCGAACTTCTCCTTTCGCGAGCGCAGATGCTCGATGATGGGGTCGTCCTCCGCCGTCTTCTCCGGCTCTTTCCCCCCGACTGCCGCCATGTCGTACAGCCGCATGCTCTCGCGCCGTTTCTCCAGCAATCGGTCGGTCCACTCGCCGAGGAACTCCGGGAGCGCGAGCAAGCGAAGCGTCCCGCCCGTCGGCGACGTGTCGAACACGACGCGGTCGTAGTCGTCCGACTCCCGCATCACCTGAATGAATCGGTCGAACAGCGCCGCCTCGTGCGCGCCCGGCGTCTGGTGTGCGAGCTCTATCTGGCGATCCATCTCCTTTACGACCACTTCGCTCACTTGCTCGCTCATCGTCCGCCGCACGTCCATCAAGTGCTCCTCGACCTCCTCCTCGGGGTCTATCTCCATCGCGTACAGGCCGTCACACCCCTCGACCGGCTGGGGGTCGTCGCCGAACTGCTGGCCGAACACGTCGGAGGTCGAGTGCGCGGGATCCGTCGACACCAGCAGCGTCTTCAGACCGGCGTTCGCGCACCGCAGGCCGTACGCCGCCGACACCGTGGTCTTCCCGACTCCCCCCTTCCCACCGAAGAACGTGAACCGCGCCATCAGAAGTGGAAGTGCCCCTTCCAGTCGAGCACTGACTCTCGCTCCCACATCCGGCGCTCCCACGCGTCGAACTCGTCCGCGAGGTACGGCAGGAGCTCCGACGTGTAGTAGGACGCGGGCGTCGGCACGCCGAAGGCGTCCGCGAAGCACGCGAAGAAGAACGCGTCCTCGACGTCGTGCGCCTCGTCCTCGATGTCCTCGAACGCCGGATGCTCGATCATCCCGTGCCAGAGGCCGTGGCCCACTTCGCGAAGCCACTCGCGAGCGCGCGCGAACTGCTCGTGTATCGTCATACACCGACGTTCATTGCCACGCGAATAAATACCGTGGTTGTTCGTGTTACTCGAGGTCTGCGGCGAGCGCGTCCAGCGCGCGCTCTAACTCCCGCCGTCGCTTCCACCCCGCTACCCGGTCCGCGAGAAACGCCGGCGGCACGCCCAGGGCCACCGTCGACGACAGCGTTACCTCGACCCCTCCGCTCACCGTCGTCACTGACGCCTCCGTCCGCATCTCCTCGAACGGCCCCGCGTCCCCGACTTGCTCGTACACCCAGCCGTCCGCCGTCTCCGACACCGCAAACGACACGCTGACACCCGGCATCCGCGCCGCCACACGCGCTCCCGACTCGGTCTCCTCGACACCCACCACCTCGAACGTCCCCTCGTACGCGATCAGGGAGGACGGCGAGAGCGAGCGCTTCACAGATTCCAGCGGCTCCTGGACGAACCGCGACGCGGACACCGTACGCATACCCACCGATTCGCCCCGACGACGGAAAACTTACCGCTCACACCCGCCCCCCACTCACGCGTTCCGCGGCGTCCGCAGAACCGCGGGGCGGTTCTGTCGGATACGAGAATTCGAAGCCGAGTCTCGAACGCGTAGCGCCGCGTAACCGACACCTTAACGCACTCCCCGGCCCGCTTTTCCGGTATGCCTATCGAGGACCGCGAGAACGCGCACGTCATCACGCACGCGCTCGCGAAGGACACGCTCTCCCGGATTCGGGACGAGTCGACGGAGCAGGTCGGGTTCCGGAAGGGCCTGGTGAAGCTCGGCCGCATCTGCGGGTACGAGGTCATCGACGGCGTGATGGAGACGGAATACGTCGAACTCGAAACCCCGCTCGCGCCGACGACGGGCGAGCGCGTGAAGGGCCTGGACGACGTGGTCATCATCAACGTATTGCGGGCGGCGACGCCGTTCGTCGAGGGCCTGTTGAAGGCGTTCCCGCGCGCGAAGCAGGGCGTGATCAGCGCGGGCCGCGACGAGTCCGGGCAGCGCGAGGACGGAACCTTCCCCATCACCGTGGACTACGTGAAACTCCCCGAAATCACGGAGGACGACACCGTCATCGTCGCGGATCCGATGCTCGCAACCGGCTCCACGATGTGCACCGTCCTCGACACCGTGCTGGACGGGCAGGCGGAGCCGGAGAACCTCTTCGTGCTCTCCGCCGTCTCCGCGCCCGACGGCCTCCTCCGCGTGCAGGACGGGTTCCCCGAAGCCGATCTCCTCACCGTCAGCATCGACGACCACCTCAACGAGGAGGGCTACATCATCCCTGGACTCGGCGACGCCGGCGACCGCGCGTTCCGCACGAAGTAGGGTCTGACGCCGCAGTTCTTTATACCTCGGCGTGTATGCGGTAGGTATGCCGGAGGACTCCTGCGCGCACTGCGGAGACGACGTGTCCGATGCGCTCGCCCGCACGATCCGCGTCACCGTCGACCGCTCCCAGATAGACCAACAGCGCCTCTGCCCGACGTGCTTCGCGGACTGGATCGACCGCTACGAGGCCGAGATGCAGCCCGAGGAGACGACCACTGTGAACGACGAGAACATCATCGTCGACTAGCGGTGCTGCCGTCCGGCGCGGCGGCGTTCCTCGTCTCGCCACCCCTTCGCTTCACCTCGACACTCCACGCACTCATGCGGTTTTCTCGCGTACGCTCCGAACGAAGCCGACCCCTTGACGGCTCCCGATCCCTCCTTACTCCTCGGTGTCCGTATCGTCCGTTCCGTCGTCCTCGTCGCCCGCGCTCAGGCCGTCGTTCGCGGGGCGGTCGAGCGCGCGTTCGGCGTCGCTGTGCGCGGAGTAGCCGTCGAACCACCGGACGATGCGCTCCAGCCGGTCGACGACGTGCCCGGGTTCGCCCGACCGGGAGAGCTCGTGGCCCTCCCGGGGGTAGCGGACGAGGCGGGTGTCGACGCCGTTCTTCTTCATGAAGAGGTAGAACATCTCGCCGTTGTTCACGGGGACGCGGAAGTCGTTGTCCGCGTGCACCACCAGCGTCGGCGTCTCCACCTGGTCGGCGTACGCGACCGGGGACTGCTCCCAGAGGAAGTCGGGTTCCTCCCAGGGCGTCGTGCCGAAGTCGCCCTCCACGAGCTTGAACGCGTCCGTGGAGCCGTAGAACGAGGAGAGGTCGTAGACGCCGCGCTGGGCGACCGCGCCGTCGAAGTAGTCCGTGTGGCCGACGATCCAGCCGGTCATGTACCCGCCGAAACTCCCGCCGGTGACGAACGTGTTCTCGTCGTCAACGTACTCCCTGCTCGCGACCTCGCGGGTGCCGGCCATCACGTCCGTCATCGTCACGTCGCCCCAGTCGCGCTCGATGGCGGTCGCGAACGCCTCGCCGTAGCCGGTCGAGCCGCGGGGGTTCGACCAGAAGACGACGTAGCCGGCGGCGGCGAGCGTCTGGAACTCGTGCCACATCGTGCCCGCGGTGCTCCACATCGCGTGCGGGCCGCCGTGAATCTCCACCGCGAGCGGATAGGTCTCGTCCGGGTCGAAGTCAGGTGGGGTGAGCACCCAGCCCTGGATCTTGGTATGGCCCGGTTCGGCAGACGGGCCAGTATTGGTATGGCCCGGTTCGGCAGACGGGCCAGTATTGGTATGGCTCGGTTCGGCAGACGGGTCAGTACTGTCGCCCTCGCCGTTCTCGAACCACAGTTCTTCGGGTTCGGAGACGGCGCGGTCGTCGAGGTACTCGTTGTTCAACCGCGTGAGGCGGACTTCCTCCGCGCCGCCGGGGGTCGCGGCGAACACGTCGCCCGGGTGGTCCCATTCGGACTGCGTGAACGCCACCGCGTCCGACGAGACGGAGAACCCGTCGATGTGGCCGCCCGTGTCGAGCACGGTCTCGACGCCGTCGTCCGTGGCGCGTCGCAACACGACTCGGCCCTCGTCGGGCGTCGCGAAGTACAGCGCGTCCTTCCGGAACGCCAGTCCGAGCGCGCTCACGGTGCGGTCGATATCTTCGGTGACGGTCTCCACGTCGCCCGTTTCGAGGTCGAGCACGTCGATTTCGGACTGACGCATCGACGCGTTCTCGAGCGGCGTCCACGTGTACGCGAGCGTCTCCGGCGTGGCGGCGAGCATCGGCATCCACCCCGTCACCTCCGTCACCGTCTCCGCCTCGCCTGCGTCGAGGTCGTAGGCGTCCACGTCGAACGTCATCGAATCGTCCGGCTCAGCGCCGCGCTTCACGCCGAAGAAGACGGTACTGGAATCGCCCCAGGTCGCGGAGACGTGGTCGAAGTCGCCGTCGGTGACGCGCTCTACGTCCTCGGTGTCGGTGTCGAGGACGTAGACGTGGCTGCGGGCGTCGTCGATGTAGCGCGCGCCGGCGCGGTAGATGTGCCGGTCGATGACCCGGGGGTCTGGGGGCTCTCGTTCGTACTCTTCGTCGGGGAGTTCGAGGTCGATGCCGTCCTCGCGCTCGGCGGGGGTGACCGACTGCGTGAACAGGAGGCGCTCGCCGTCCGGGCTCCACTCCGGGTTCGAGACGCCGCCCGGCACGTCGGTCACGCGCCGCGCCTCCCCGCCGCTCGTGGGGAGAATCCACAGCTGGGGGCGGTCGTCGTTCCCGCCGCGCGTGCTGACGAACGCGAGGCGGTCGCCGGATGGCGACCACCGCGGCTGGGAGTCCGCGCCCTCGCCCGTCGTGAACTGCCGGGGTTCGCCGCCGCCGACCGGCACCACGTACACGGTGGCGTCGTCGGACTCGTCGTCCTCGGGCACGCGCCGCACGAACGCCACCCGGTCGCCGTCCGGAGACACCCGGGGGTCGCTCGGCTTCGCGATGTCGTGATACTCGCTCGCACGCACTCGTTGCATGCGCAGTCGGTCGAGCGACGCTCGCAAAGAGGTTTCGTTTCGAAACACCTCGTGTCGGTGTGTCGCCGACTGCTGGCTGCTGATTCACCCGGGGGCGCTCAAATGACGGCGACGGATCCGTTCGGCCCGCGCTTCCCTACTCGGTGCTGTATCCCCGCCCTCCTGCGCTACTCGGTGGCTTCGGGAAACACGACCGCGGCACCGGGCTGTACGCGGAAGTGTCCGGTCTCACCCCGCTCGACCGGGGTTCGCTGGCCCTGCATCACGACCGTCACCTCCGTGAGTCCGTCTGTCTCTGGTTCGACGACGTACTGCGTCTGATCCCCCTGGAAATACCGGTCTACGACCTCGCCCGCGAAGTCCCAGTCAGTCTCCACGACGTCGATGTCCTCAGGGCGGATCGAGACGGTGACCGATCCGGACGCGTCGACGCCATCCGATACGATGAATCCGCCTTCACCGCCGATGCGAACCGCATCGCCATCGGCCGTTCCGTCCACGAGGTTCGTATCCCCGATGAAGTCCGCGACGAACGGACTCGCCGGTTCGCGGTATATCTCCTCCGGCGGCCCGACCTGCTCGACGCGCCCCTCGTTCAACACGGCCATCCGGTCGGAGAGCGTCATCGCGACCTCCTGGTCGTGCGTGACGTAGAAGAACGACCCGTCCACTTGGTCGTGGATCTGGCGGAGCTCGACCTGCATCTGCTTTCTCAGCTTCCGGTCGAGGCTCGACAGCGGTTCGTCGAAGAGCAGGACGTTCGGCTCGTTCACGAGCGCACGAGCGAGCGCGACTCGCTGTTGCTGGCCACCGGATAGCTCGTTCGGCTTCCGGTCGTAGTAGCCGTCGAGGTCAACGAGACCGAGGTACTCCTTCGACTTCTCCGTCCGAGTGGCTGCATCGACACCCGACTTTTTCAGGCCGTATTCGACGTTCTCCCCGACGGTCATGTGCGGGAAGAGCGAGAGGTGTTGGAAGACGAGGTTCGTGTCCCGTTCGTTTGGCGGAATGTCCGCGGCGTCAGCGCCGTCGAGGCGTACCGTCCCAGCGGTCGGCCGCTCGAACCCCGAAATCATCCGAAGGGTCGTCGTCTTCCCGCAGCCAGACGGCCCGACGAGGGAGAAGAACTCGCCGCGACGGATTGTGAAGTCGATGCCGTCGACGGCAGTCACGTCACCGTACTCCTTCCGGACGCCGTCAAGTTCAACAAGGGCTTCTGCACCGTCTGTCATGGATTCCCGTATCGAACGAACTGTCTAAACTGTTTGGGAATCTCGCGAACGCGTGATACATTAAAATTCTAACAGGGATCGTTGTCGACGTCTTCGCAAATTTCCGTTATCTATTTATCACACGCTCAGAGATGCACGTGCATGGTATCTGATGACAGTACGCTCACGAACCGCCGCAGCTTCCTGAAAACGACCGGAGCGGCCGGAGCTGTCGGATTCACGGGTCTCGCGGGCTGTATCGCCGGTGGTGGCGGTGGCGGCGCGAACACGATCAATATCCTGACGTGGGAGGAGTACACACCGCTCAAAGACGAGATCGAGTCGAACCTCGACGTCACCGTCGAGTTCACGAAATCGACGTCGTCGGCGAAGATGTTCTCCGCGTGGCAGGCGGGGAAGGACTCCCAGTACGACATCGCCGTCCCGAACAACAACTACGTGCCGAAGATGATGGATGCGGGCCTCGTCGACCCCGTCCCCGAGGACACGGTCGGCAACTACTCCGAGCTCTACGACCAGTTCCACCAGTTCGCGGACTCCCAGTTCACGTCGGGCGGAGACCTCTACGGTGTCCCCGTTCGCTTCGGCTGGTACGGGTACTCTTACAACAGCGATACCGTCCCCGACCACGAGGAGTCCTACAAAGCGCTCTTCGAGCCGAACTACACGGGAACGGATCTCTCCGGGAAGCTCATCATGTACGACAACCACTTCAAGGCGATGAGCGCCGCGGCGCTCTACCTCGGCTACCGTGACGCGTTCTCCGGCTCGAAAGTCACGCTCTCCCAGTCACAAATCGACGAAGTGAAGAAGACGATGATCGAGCAGAAGGACATCCTTCAGGGGTACATCGCCGCAGACCCCTCCTACATCAAGTCCTTCAAGCAGGGGAACTTCGACCTCGGGCAGTCCGGCCGGAACGAGATCGTCGAGATGTGGTCGAACGGCACGGGCTGGCCGAAGGTGGCGACTCCCAAGGAGGGGTCGCTCGCCTGGTTCGAGTCCGCCGTCGTCTCGAAGAAATCCGAGAACAAGGACCTCGCGTGGAAGGTCGTCAATCAGTTCATCGCACCGAAACTCGGCGCGAAACTCGCGCAAGCCGGCTTCTCGCCGTCCTGCAACCCGAAGACCCAGCAGTATCTCACGAGCGAGCAGAACGACATGTACGGCGCCATCAAACCGTCGCGCCTCGAGGCGATGATTCCGTTCAAATCCGTCGAGAACGAGGACGCGTGGCTGAGCGCCTGGGAAGAGATCAAGTCCGCGTAGGCCATCGATGTCCTCAGAAACCCCCTCACAATCGTTCCGACAGCGACTGCTCGGCGTCTTCGAGACCCAGCGCTCCAAGCTCTCGATAACGCTCGGGCCGAGTCTCATCTGGCTCGTCCTGCTGCTGCTCGCCCCGATCATGTTCATGGTGACGGTGAGCTTCCTCCAGGTGAACGACGCCTACCAGATCGTCTGGTCGAACCCGACACTCTCGAACTACACCTCGCTGTTCGCCGGCGACGGCCCGTTCTGGGAGACGGCCTTTTTCCAGTCGCTCATCCTCTCCTACAAGCTCGCCGCGATAACCACCGTCGTCTGCCTCGTCGCCGCGTTCCCGCTCGCCTACCTGCTCGCGACGCGCGACGGCCGGACGTTCAAGGTCGTCATCTTCCTCGTCCTCCTGCCGTTCTTCACGATGTACCTCGTGCGTGCGTACTCGTGGTACCTCATGTTCGGTCCGAGCGGCGTGATCAATAGCACGCTCATGAAAATCGGCATCGTCAGCAATCCCGTGGGGCTCTTCAGCTACGGACAACTCGCCATCGTCGTCGGTCTCGTCCACGCGTACTTCCCCTACATGCTCCTCTCGCTCTACGCGAGCCTCGACGGGATCGACTTCTCGCTCGTCGAGGCATCCAGAGATCTCGGCGGCAGTCGCATCGCCGCGCTCAAGGACATCGTCGTCCCCCTCACCCTCCCCGGCATCATCAGCGGAGGGCTCTTCGTCTTCGTTCCGAGCCTCGGCGCGTTCATCACCCCGAAGTTCCTCGGACAGGGGAAAGTCCAGATGATCGGACAGCTGATCGAACTCCGCATCTCCTCACAGTACGCTATCGACTACGGGAGCGCCGCCTCGATGTTCATCGTTATCTCCATCGTCATCGCGTTCTTGCTGGCGTTCCGCTACGTGAGTGTCGAAGACCTCGGAGGGATCTGAAATGAGTTCGATGTCTCTCGCCCCGTCGACGCGCGAACGCGCGCTCAAGTACGGCCTCTACGGTACGGTCGTGGCCACGATGGTCTTCCTCTGGGCGCCGCTCGTCGTCATGGGCATCCTCTCGTTCGCGGAGAACGCGAGCACCATCTTCCCCTTCCAGGGATTCACGCTCTCGAACTACACGGCGACGCTCGCTGACGAAGGCCTCTTACGCTCGGTGTCCGTGAGCGTTCAAATCGCGACGATCTCCGCCGTCATCGCGACCGTTCTCGGCGTGCTCGCCGCGTTCGGTCTCGCGCGCTTCGACTTCCCGTTCAAGCAGGGCTACCGGACGTTCGCGATCCTCCCGATGGTCATTCCCGGTATCGTCCTCGGTATCGCGCTCCTCATCTTCTTCCGGACGGTCGTCGGTATCGGCACGAGCTATCTCACCGTCATCCTCACGCACAGCGTCTACGGACTCCCGTTCGTCCTCCTCCCCGTCACCGCCCGCCTCTACTCGTTCGACCGGAGCCTGGAGGAGGCCGCCCGCGACCTCGGGAGCGACCGTCTCGGAACCTTCCGGGACATCACGCTCCCGATCATCGCACCGGCGGTCGCCGCCGGCTTCCTCTTCGCGTGGATTCGCTCCTTCGAGGACTTCATTCGCGTCTACTTCGTCAAGGGGAGTTTCGACGTCCTCACGACCGCGATGTTCGGGATGATCAAGTACGGTTCCGCGCCGAAGATGAACGCCATCTCGACGCTCATCGTCTTCGTCATCGCTGCCGTGCTCGCGCTCGCGATGAACGCCGGGAACGTCAGCGGCTACGTCGCCGGCGGCGATTCCGACGACTGATCGCACTTCCTCTCCGGACTTCCGTTTCGGCGTCCTACGGGAGTCCAGTGCGGTTTCCTCCCGGTTTGCTGTCGCCGACCCTCAGATGTCGGCGCGTCCGCTCGTCGCGTCCCGAATCCGGTCGCGGAGCGCGTCCGCGTCTTCTGCGGCGACGGTCACGTCGAACGTCACGTCCTCGCCGTAGTCGGCGTCGAACGAGCAGTCCGCGGATTCGAGGATGCCGCGCACCGTTCCGGAGTCGTCGTAGTCGACCGTCACCGAGAACGACTCCTGCGGGCGTTCCTCGACGGTTCCGGCGTCCGCGACGGCGTCCTTCACGGCCTTCGAGTACGCCCGCACCAGCCCGCCGACGCCGAGGTTCGTTCCGCCGTAGTACCGGGTGACGACGACCGCGACGTTCTCCAACTCCTCGCCCTGCAGGACGTTCAGCGCCGGCTTTCCCGACGACCCCGACGGCTCCCCGTCGTCGCTCTGGTACTCCCGGAGCATGTAGTCGTCGCCCGGCCCGCCCGATTCGACTCTGACTCGATACGCCGGGACGTTGTGGGTCGCGTCGTCGTACTCGGCGCGCACGGCGTCGATGAACGCCTCCGCGTCCTCGGTCGTGGCGGCGCGTCGGACGTGGCCGATGAACTCGGAGCCCCGAACCTCGAACGACGCCCGTCCGGGGGTCGCGACGGTTCTGTACGAGTCCGCCATCAGGACAGCTCGACCGACCGCACGAAGGCGAGGTTCATCAGGTCGGTGACGAGGTCGCCGGGGAGGTCTTCGTCCGTGACGAGGTAGAGCCGCGGTTCGTCCGTGAACTCGGGGTCCTCGCTGATTGTCTGCCGGATGCTGATGTCGTAGTCGGCGACGAGGCTCGTGACCTGCGCGACGATTCCCGACTCGTCGGCGTCGTTCACGGCGATGGTGATGACGGTGAGGTCGAGGACGGGCGCGAGGTCCATCAGGCTCGGGATCTGACTGATGTTCCGGAAGATGCGGGTGAGGTCGTCGTCCGCGAGGATGGCGTCCGTCGTCGAGTCCACCACGCGCCTGTCGACACCGGCCTCCTGCGCTATCTGGGTGTACGGAATCTCGATGTCGCCGGAGACGACGCGGCCCTCGGCGTTCACGGAGAAGCCGCGTTCGAGCAGGAGGCGGATGACGGCCTGCTGGCCGGGGCTCCCCTCGAACTTCTCGAGTATCTCGTCGAACATCTACAGCTGGCCTTTCGTGCTCGCGACGCCCTGCCGGCGGTCGTCCACGCGGGTCGCGTCGTCCAGCGCGCGCGCCACGGCCTTGAACGCAGCCTCTATCTCGTGGTGTGCGTTTTCGCCCGTCACATCGACGTGGAGGGTGAGGCCGGCGTTCACGGCGAACGACCGGAAGAAGTGTCGGGCCATCACGCTCGTGAACTCGCCCACGTACTCCTGGCTGAACTCGCCGCTGAACTCGTAGAGCGGACGGCCGGAGAGGTCGAGGACGACGCCCGCGACGGCTTCGTCGAGCGGGACGCGGCGGTCGGCGAACCGCTCCAGACCCGATTTGTCGCCGAGCGCGTCCGCGAACGCGTGCCCGAGGACGATACCCACGTCCTCGACGGTGTGGTGGTCGTCGATGTCGAGGTCGCCCGCGCAGGAGACCGTGAGGTCGAACAGGCCGTGTTTCGCGAACGACGCCAGCATGTGGTCGAAAAAGCCGATACCCGTCCCGATTTCGCTCTCGCCGGTTCCGTCCACGTCGAGGCCGACCTCGATTTCGGTTTCGGCGGTCGCGCGTGCGACGCTCGCGCTTCTCTCGCTCATACCTCCTCTATTACTGGCCCCCACAAGGGTCTAGCGCTGCCCGACCGCTTCCTGCGCCTCCCTGAGCGTGAAGTTCCTCTCGTAGAGCGCGGTGCCGACGACGGCGGCGGCCGCGCCCGCGTCCTTCGTCGCGACCACGTCGTCGACGGTGGCGACGCCGCCGGACGCGACGACGGGGATGTCGACTGCGCTCGCGACGCGCTCGATTTCGTCCGCTCGAACGCCCGCCTCCTGTCCCTCCACGTCTACGTCCGTGAACAGGATGCCGGACGCGCCGAGTTCCTCGTAGCGCCCCGCGGCGTCCGCGGGGTCGAGGCCCGTCCCCTCAGTCCAGCCGGAGACGACGACCTCGCCGTCCTTCGCGTCGAGGCTGACGAGCACGCCGTCGGGATAGCTGTTCGTGACGGCGTCCACGATTTCGGGGTCTTCGACGGCCGCCGTCCCGAGGATGACGCGGTCGACGCCGAGGCGAAGGAGGGTCATCGCGTCCGCCGCGGTGCGCACGCCGCCGCCGAGCTGGATGTCCACATCGACCGCTGTGAGGATGGACTCGACGGCGTCTGCGTTCTTCCGCTGGCCTTCGAACGCGCCGTCGAGGTCGACGAGGTGGAGGGTGTTTGCGCCCTCGTCCACCCAGTTCTCGGCGGCGGCGAGCGGGTCGCCGTACGTGGTTCCGGTGCCGCGCTCGCCCTGCACTAACTGCACCGCCTCCCCGTCCTGCATGTCCACCGCGGGGACGACTTCGAAGGACTCGAACATACCCGGAGTTCGCACCCGACGGGGAAAAACGCCGCCGGTTTTTCGGGGGGTTGAAACGCCGCGAACGAGTATCGAGGGTTGATGGAACTGCTTCTACTCGTCGGTCTCGCGGTCGCCGCGTTCGTCGGATTCAACATCGGCGGGTCGTCGACGGGCGTCGCGTTCGGCCCCGCCGTCGGAAGTAACGTCGTCTCCAAACTCGGGGCCGCCGGTCTCATGACGGGGTTCGCGCTTCTCGGTGGGTGGACTGTCGGGCGGAACGTCATCAAGACGATGGGCGGCGACATCGTTCCCGCCGACACGTTCACGCTCGCCGCGTCCGTCGGCGTCCTCTTCTTCGTCGGCCTCGCGCTCCTCGTCTCGAACACGTTCGGCGTCCCCGCCTCCACCTCCATGACCGCCGTCGGCGCGATCGCCGGGCTCGGCGTCGCGTCGGGCACGCTCGACTGGGCCGTCATGGGCGAAATCGTCGTCTGGTGGCTCGTCGCCCCGATTCTCGCGTTCTGGGTGTGCGCCGTCATCGGCCGCTATCTCTACCCCTACCTCGACGCCGCGTTCCCGATCGAGAAGTCAGAACGCTCCGTGCTGTACCTGGACGGGATCCGTCCCCGCGTCGCGGACGACGCCACCAGCCGCGAACTCCTCGCGAGCGTGCTCGTCGTCGCCATCGGGTGTTACATGGCCTTTTCCGCCGGCGCGTCCAACGTCGCGAACGCCGTCGCCCCGCTCGTCGGGAGCGGCGAAATCACGCCGAGTTTCGGCGTCATCCTCGCTGGTGCGGCCATCGGTGTCGGCGCGTTCACCATCGCGCGACGCACTCTCGACACCGTCGGGAACGACCTGACCGACCTCCCGCTGCTCGCCGCGCTCATCGTCGAAGTCGTCAGCGCGAGCCTCATCACCTTCCTCTCCTTCATCGGCATTCCCGCCAGCCTCGCCGTCTCCGCTACGATGTCCATCGTCGGATTGGGCTGGGGGCGCGCGACGCGCACCGTGAAAGCGAGCGACGTGGCGCGCGGGGACGCCGACGCCACGGTCAGCGTGAACGCGCTCGCCGCCGACCGCCCCGACGACGTGCCCGCGATGGGCGAGGAGGATCCGGACGAACTCGTCGCGAGCGACCTCTTCGACCCCTCTACCACCGCGCGCGTCGTCGTGCTCTGGGTGCTCACCCCCTCGGTCGCGGCAGTCGCCTCGTGGGGACTGTTCAGCCTGATACCGCTTTACACGCCCTGAGGCTGGACACATCCCACAAGCCATATGCCTCCGGCCGTAGAACCGTCAGGTGATGCCAACCGTCGAATACCTCAATTACGAAGTGCTGGACGACCACGGCTGGGATATCGAGGACGACGACCTCTTCGAGAAGGCCGCCGACGCAGACCTCGACGCCGAGGACTACGGCGACCTCGACGTTCCGCAGGGCGGCTACATCCTCGAAACCGCCGAGGCCCAGGGCTACGACTGGCCGTTCTCGTGCCGCGCCGGCGCGTGTGCGAACTGCGCGGCTATCGTTAAGGAGGGCGAGATCAACATGGACATGCAGCAGATCCTCTCCGACGAGGAAGTCGAGGAGAAGAACGTCCGCCTCACCTGCATCGGTTCCCCGGAGACCGAGGAAGTCCGCATCGTCTACAACGCGAAGCACCTCGACTACCTCCAGAACCGCGTCATCTAACGCGATAGCGTTACGGTTCGCGGAACCGAGGTTCCGCACCAATCTAACGCGGCGTCCAACTTTTCCGTTCTTTCACTGTTCGTAGCCGGGGGCTCGGCGGGCGCGGGAAGTAACGCCTAACACGCCGGCCCCCGCTGATTGGGGTAGTGTACGCGACGTTCCCCGACCTCCTTCGACTCCTGTTCGTGCCGGCGCTGGCGTGGGCGGCCTACCACGACCTGCGCGTGCGGCGCGTGCCGAACGAACTCTGGTATCCGTTCGCGGCGCTCGGCCTCGCCCTGCTGGCGTGGGAGTACGTGCTCGTCGAGCGAACCAGTCTCTTCCTCGTGCGGGCCGCAGTGAGCCTGCTGGTGATTCCGCTCGCCTACCTGTTCTGGTTCGTCGGCGGGTTCGGCGGCGCGGACTTCAAGGCGTTCTGCGTCGTCGCCCTGCTCTACCCGACGTATCCGAGTTACTACCTCGCCGACCTCGCGCTCCCGCTCGTCCGCACCCAGCTGGGCGTGTTCTCGGTGACGGTGGTGACGAACGCGATGCTCGCGAGTCTGGGGTATCCGCTCGCGCTCGGATTGCGGAACGCGCTCGCGGGCGTGGTTTCGAAACTGATGTTCGTCGGGCGGCCCGTCGCCGTCCGCCAGTTGGCGGCGGCGCACGGCAGCCTCCTCGAAACCCCCGAGGGGTTCTCGCGGGGCGGCCTCGACCTGGACGCGCTCCGGATGTACCTGCGGTGGCGGGGCGTCACGCTCGGCCGACTACTCGCACAGCCCGAGCGCTACCGCGACCCCGCGACCGTCCCCGCGGAGACGAACGACCCCGGGGACGGCTCCGTGACGACGGAGCCGATTCCCGACCCCGCGTCCGAGCCCGCTCCGCGCGAGGACGCGGACGAGTACGACGATCCGTGGGGGGCGGCGCGCTTCCTCGACGACATCGACTCCACGGCGTACGGGACCACGCCTCGAAAACTCCGCGAGGGACTCGACGTCATCACGAGCCAGGAGCGCGTCTGGATAACGCCGGGCGTTCCGTTCATCGTCCCGCTGTTCGTCGGCCTCCTCCTGGCGCTCACGGCCGGCGACCTCCTGTTCGCGCTGATGCGACTCATCGGCCTCGTATAATCTACCCAACTTATATCTGTTCGGCATCCGACCCTCGATATATGTCCCTCAAGAGGCAGCGTCCACTCGAAGGCGCCCCCGATCTGTACGACGGTGCCGCGGGACTCGTGGCGCTCTTCGTACTCGCGTGGGCGGTTCTGCTCGCGTTCCAGCCCATCCTCGGCTTCCTACTCGCTAGCGCGTTTCTCTCGGTGTACACCGTCACGCGTACCGGGGATCGCGAGCACGCGGTGGTCGCCGCCGGCTGCTGGTCGTTGGTGTTCGCCGGCTTGTTCGCTTCGGGGTTTCTCGGCGTGTTTCTCGGAGGCATCCTCGCCGTCGTCTGCTACGTCGGCTGGCGGGTCGTGACGGGACGAACCGGCTGACAGAAAGACTATCCGTCCCAGCGCCGTCGATTCGGGTATGTCAGCAGAGTTCGGCGTGGATCTCGACTTCGGGGACGACGGCCTCGTTCCCGCGGTCGCGCAGGACGCCGACACGGGCGACGTGTTGATGCTCGCGTACGCGAACCGGGAGGCGCTCGCACAGTCCCGGGAGACGGGGCGCGCGCACTACTACAGTCGCTCCCGGGAGGAACTCTGGGAGAAGGGCGCGACGAGCGGTCACACCCAGGACATCCGGGAGATCCGCGTGGACTGCGACGGCGACGCCGTCCTCTACCTCGTCGACCAGGCGGGCGGCGCGTGCCACACGGGCTACGAATCGTGCTTCCACCGAACGCTCGACGGCGACACCGTCGGCGAACGGGTGTTCGACCCGGATGCCGTCTACGAGTAGCGTCCTCGCGGAGCTGGACGCCGCTGAGACCGCGCGCGAGGACGCGGCGGCGGCCGTCGAGGAGGTCGGCGAGGACACCATCGACCGCGTCGTGGAGAAACTGGAGCGCGCGGAACGCCTCCTCGACCAGTACGAGGAAACCGCGACCGGGACGGGCGACTTCCAGTCGTTCGTCGCGTTCCAGGGCGAGGTGGACGACCTGCTCGACGACATCCCCGAGGACTTCCCCGCTCGGGGCGCGTTCGAGGCGTACGACGAGCGTCTGGACAAACGGCGGGTCTCCGAGTCCGACTTCGAGAACGCCCGCGACGCGCTCGCGCCGGCCCGCGAGTACCGCGACCTCCTCGAAACGCGGGCGGACGCGCGGGAGCGCTACCGGGAGGCCGTTCGCGCGGTCCGCGACCGCCTCGACACCGTCGAGGAGCGCCTCGCGGACCTCGAACGCCTCCACGAACTCGGGAACGCCGACCTCGACGCCCCGACCGAGGAACTCCGCGACCCCATCGAGTCCTACAACGACGCCGTCCGCGACGACTTCGCCGACTTCCGCGGGTCGGCGAGCGCGCGCGAGTTCCTCGACTTCGCGGAGACCGCCGCCGGCTACCCCCTCGTGGGTATCCCGCATCCCCCGAGCGACCTCGACGCGTACGTCCGCGAGGCCGAGGCGGGCGAGAAACCCCTCTCCGAACTCCTGGAGTTCGCGGACTACTCGGTGTCGAAACTCGACCACTACGTCGAGCAACCCCAGCGGTTGAAGCGCGCAGTCGGCGGGAACACCACCTACCTCGACCGCGTCGACGCCGCTCCGCTGACGGTGGAGTGGCCGCCGCTGCCGGCGGACGAACTGCGGTATCGAGCGCGCGAACTGGTGGCTGTGGTCGCGCGGTTCGCGGACGACGAGACGGTCGCGCTCGCCCGCGAGGTGCGGAACGTCGCGCTCCGCGGGGACTACGACCGCCTCCGCACTGCCGCCGTCGCGGAGGCGGAACTCACCGCCGAGGAGCAGGCGGAACTCGAGTCCGGACGGGTCGCAGACGACCTCGAACAGCTGCGCGAGGAACGCGAGAAACTGGAAGCGGCGCTCGCTTAGGGTTCGATGGCGTCCGCGAAGTCTTCCGCGAGGTCGCGGGCGTGGTCGGCGCTCGTCGCTTCGGCGTACACGCGAACGACGGGTTCGGTGCCGCTCGGGCGCGCGAGCACCCACGCGTCGCCGTAGTCGAGGCGGTAGCCGTCCACGGTGGTGAGGTCGGCGTCCGCCTCGCGGGCGTACTCTTCGGCCGCGCCGAGGATGCGTTCGCGTTCCGCCTCGGTGTCGTAGGGGACGTTCACGCGGACGTTCCAGTAGTCCGCGTACGGTTCGACGACCTCGCTCGCGGGCTTTTCCGCGAGGAGTTCGAGGAACCGCGCGCCGGTGTACGCGCCGTCCCGCGTGAGGCGGTAGTTCGGGAAGATGATGCCGCCGTTCCCCTCGCCGGCGACGGGTACGGTCTCGCCCTCGGCGTGGAGCTGGCGGATGCGGGTCATGATGCGTGTGCTCCCGACCGGCGTGAGGTCGAGGGTCGCGCCCGCGTCCTCGCACACGTCGACGAGGCGCTGGCTGACGTTCACCGCGGAGACGGCGGTGTCGCCTTCATCGAGTTCTGCGGCGGCGAGACTCGCGAGCGCGGCGTCACCCTCGACGTAGGCTCCCGTTTCGTCGAAGAAGATTGCGCGGTCGGCGTCGCCGTCGTGCGCGATGCCCACGTCGGCGTCCGCGGCCTCCACGAGCCGTCCGAGGTCGGCGAGGTTCTCCTCGACCGGCTCGGGGTCGCGGCCGGGGAACCGGCCGTCCGGCTGGCTGTTCACGGTGACGACCTCGCAGCCGAGTTCGCGGTAGAAGTCGGGGCTGGTGAGCGCGCCCGCGCCGTGTCCGGGGTCGAGCGCGACGGTGAGGTCCGCGTTCCGGATGCGCTCGCCGTCGACGGCGTCGAGGAGCTGGTCGGTGTACCGCCGCCGCGCGTCCTCGACGGCGCGGTCGTCGCCCGTCTCGTCCCACGCGACGGTCTCGTAGGCGTCCCCGAGGAAGACGTTCTCCACGCGTTCGAGTTCGTCCACGGAGAGTTCGATTCCGTCCCCGCCGATCAGTTTCACGCCGTTGTACTCGGGGGGGTTGTGCGACGCCGTAATCATCATCGCCGGCACGCCCTCCTCCTCGCAGTACACCTGGGTTCCCGGGGTCGGAACGACGCCGAGTCGGTCGACGTCCGCCCCGACGGCCTGCAGGCCCGCGGCCGCCGCGTTCGCGAGCATTCGGCCCGTCGCGCGCGTGTCCCGCGCGACGGCTACGCGGTTCGCCCCCCAGAGCGTCCCCGCCGCCTTCGCCACGTCGAGCACGAACCCCGGCGTGAGCTCCTCGTTCGCCACGCCCCGCGTCCCGCTCGACCCGAACACCTTCATACGCTTCCCTTAGTCCGGCCGTCCTAAGGCGTTCCGTTAGTGGTCGTGCGCGCCGTGTCCCCTGTCGTTCCCGGGCCGAGTGTCCACGAGGCTGATGTAGTACGCCTGGTCTTTGTAGTAGTACGCGCCCCGAATCGAGCCGCCGCAGAACTCGTAGAGCGCGTCCCCGAGTTCGTTCCCGGCTTCGAGTTCCACGCGAACTATCTGCCACTCGCCGGTCTCGGCCTGCGCGGCGAGCGCGAGCACGTTCTGGAGGTTCGGGTACGTCTCCACGAACGGCTCGTTCAGCGTACAGGTGATGTCCGTCTCGCTCGCGGTGGCGTCCGTGATGGGCATCGCGCGTAACCGCCATTCGGGAGACTGCGTGCTCAAGACGCCCGAACAGCCCGCGAGCGCGCCTAGCGTTCCGGTTCCGGTCGCAGCGAGGAACCCGCGTCGCTTCATACACGCATTTCTCGGCCGAGGCGGATAGCCGCAACGCTTTCACGCCGAAACACGATGACCCGGGTATGACGACTATCGACGAGAAACGCGTGTACGCCGAGAAGGAGGGCAGCGAGGTCGTGCTCGTCGCGACCGGGATGGGCGTCGCCTCGGTGTCGGTGTCCGCCGACCAGATCGGGCGCTTCGGTCTCGCGCACCGCTGCACCGCTCGCGATGTCGCGGCGCGATCCGGTGAGGGCGCGGTCGCCACCGACGACGCCGTCGTCGTCTCGCGCGACCAGGACGAGTTCGAGGAGATCGGGTTTCCCGACCCGATCGCCGTCGGCTACGGATCCGGGCTGTTCGCCGTCGATTCCTCCGGAACGCTCGCCGAGTACGCCGACGGCGACTGGGTCGAACGCGGATGCCTCTCGGACGCCCGCGCCATCGACGGCGACCTCGTCGCGGCCGCGGATGGCGTCCACCGCATCACTGCTGGCGGCGTCGAACACGCCGGTCTCGACGACGCCAACGACGTCGCCGCCGCCGACCCGTACGCCGCCACCGCGGAGGGCGTGTTCCGCCTCGGGAACGGCTGGCTGAACGAACTCTCGGGGGACGCGACCGCCGTGACCGCGGACGGCGAGCGCGCGCACGCCGTCGTGGACGGCGCGCTCTACGAACGCACCGCCGACGGCTGGCGGGAACGCCTCGCCGACACTGACGCCGCGCTCGTGGACGCGGCGCACGGCGACGGCGCGGTGTACGCCATCACCGCGGACGCGACCCTGCTCGTGGACGCCGGCGACGGCTGGCGCTCTCGAAACCTCGGGCTTCGTGACGTGGCGGGCATCGCCGTCCCCTAGCGGGCGTGCCGGTACGCCAGCACCGCGAGCAACACGACCAGCCCGCCCGCGAAGAACACGAGACCGGGTGCGAGCACGTCCGGACTCGCCGCCGCGGCCTCTGCGGTCGTCGTCGCGGTCCCCGTCACCGTGTCCGCCGTGCTCGCGACGGTTGTCGGCTCCGCTGTCTGCGTCGCGTGCGTCACTGCCTCCGTCGTCGTCTGCGTGTACGAGACCTGCGTCCCTGTCGCCTCCGCCGTGGTCTGCGTCATCGTCGTCACACCGTCGGTGGTCTGCGCCGTCGTCGCCGCGACCGCCCCGCCGTCCGTGGTCGTGGTGCTGGTTTCGGTGACGTTCCCCGCCGGCGCGCCGCCGAACGTGGGCGAGAGCGTGCCCTCCTCCGCGAACCGCTGGACGGCGACCGCGCCGACCGCGAGCGCGCCGACGCCGCCGACGAGTTCGCGGAGCACCGTGCGGACGGTGGACCGATTCTCGTCGTCGCCCGCGAACACGACGAGGCTCGTGTCCGTCGGCGCGTACACCTTCATCTCCCTGCCGCGCTCCGAGTACCACGTGTCCACGACCTCCACCAGTCCGGCGTCCCGGAGGTTGTCGAGGTGGTAGCGGACGTTCTGCACCGTCGTGTCCGTCACCTCGGCGAGGTCGGACGCCGTCCGCGGGTCGTCGTGGAGCGCCGTGTACGCGGCGCGCGCCGTCCCGGAGGAGAGCGCGGCGAACACGTCGTCCGCGGCGTCCTCCGAGATGTCGACCAGCCGCGGCTCGTCGGCGTCGGAGGACGCGGGCGACCGGAACGGGAACAGCCGACTCATCGACCGGGAGTGTGGGATGCGCCGACAAGTGCTTTCCGTGTGCCGCGGACCGAAACCGATACCCCCCGCCGGCCGCAGGATTCAGGTATGATAGTCAGCGGGTCGTCCTCGCAGGGGCTCGCCGCCGCGCTCGCCGCGGAACTCGGCGAGCAGCTCGCGGCCGTGGAGTACGAGCGGTTCCCGGACGGCGAACGCCTCGTGCGCGTCCCCCCGGTCGAGGGCCGAGCAATCGTCGTCTGCAGCACGACGGCGGACGAGGACTACGTCGAACTCCTCCAGTTACAGGACGCCGCGCGCGAAGCGGGCGCGGACGAACTCGTTACCGTCATTCCCTACATGGGGTACGCGCGGCAGGACGAGGCGTTCGAACCCGGTGAACCCGTGTCGGCGCGGGCGATGGCGCGCGCGGTCTCCACGGGAACCGACCGAGTGCTCACGGTGAACGTCCACGAAGCGGGCGTCTGCGACTTCTTCACGGTGCCGACGGAGAACGTGAACGCCGCGCCCCGGCTCGCGGCGGCGCTCCCGGACGACCTCCGCGACCCCGTGTTCGTCGCGCCGGACGCCGGCGCGATCCACCTCGCCCAATCGGTCCGGGACGCCTACGGCCCCGGCGACGCCGACTACTTCGAGAAGACCCGGCACTCCGGCACCGAGGTGGACGTGGAACCGAGCGACACCGACGTCTCCGGCCGTGACGTGGTCGTCGTGGACGACATCATCGCCACCGGCTCCACGATGAGCGAGGCCATCAGCGTCCTCGACGCCCCCGAACGCGTCTTCGTCACGTGCGTCCACCCGCTGCTCGCTGGGAACGCGCGAACCAAACTCGCGAACGCCGGCGCCGAGAAAATCTATGGGACTGACACCATCGAGCGCGCCGTCAGCGAGGTCAGCGCCGCCGAAGCGGTCGCCGCCGCCCTCTCCTAGACTTTCTGCACGCCGAGTATCATCCGCACGCCCTCCACGTCCTCGTACTCCTCCACGACCGCGTTCGCGGTGTCCCCGCTGACTTCGGCGAGTTCGCGCGCCCGCACCTCGTCCTTGATGAGGTCTTCGCGCTCGTGGATCAGTCGGGCGACTCGGTCGTCGAACACCTGCACGTCGAGGCGAATCTGCGCGTCCATGTCGAGGTCGAGGTCTTTCCGGAGTTCCTGGGCGCGCCGGATGACCTCTCTCGCATAGCCCTCGCTCTCCACGTCGTCGTCGAGCGTGGTGTCGAGGTAGACGGTGCCGCCGTCGAAGTCCGTCGCCGCCACGTCGTCCGGCGTCTCCTCCACGAACTCCACCATCTCGGGCGTGAGTTCGACCTCGCGGCCGAGCGCGTCACTCACGACGGCTTCGAGGTCGTCGAGGTCGTCGCTCGCGACCCGGGCGTCGTTCAGCGCGTCCATCACGTCGCCGGCGTCCCCGCCGAACGCCGGGCCGAGCACGCTCATGTCGGCGCGCGCCGAGTACTCGACGTTCCCGTAGTTCTTCTCGGGGCCGACGACCGTTATCGTTCTCGCGTTCAGGCGGTCCGCGAGCAGGCCGCGGTGGCTGTCCACCGCGTCCGCGACCGCTTCCGAGTCGGCGTCGATGGTGACCTCCGCGACCGGCCACCGGAGCTTTCGGCCGGCCTGCTGGCGGGCGTTCCCGCCGGCCTCCTCGATGTCCCGCAGGACCGCCACGTCGTCCTCCAGTGCGGGCTGGCGGTATCGCTCCGTCTCCGTCGGCCAGTCGCACATGTGGACGGTCGGATGGCCGTCGTCGCCCGTGAGGTGTCCGTAGATCTCCTCGCTGACGAACGGCGCGTACGGCGCGAGCAACTGCACGACCTCCAGAAGCACCTTGTAGAGCGTCGCGTACGCCGCGGTCTTCGCCTCGGTCTGTTCTTCCTCCCAGACGCGGTCGCGGACGAGCTGGACGTAGTACCGCGAGACGTCCTCGACGACGAACGTGAGGAGTTCGTCGAGCGCGCGGTGCTGCTCGAAGGCCTCCCAGTAGTCGCTCATCTCGTGTTTGACTTCCTGGAGGCGGGAGAGCAGCCACTCGTCCTCCACGAGCAGGGCGTCGTCGTCCACGGCGAGTTCGACGCCGCTTCCGCCCGCGGATTCGGGGACGGCGGGATCGAACCCGTCCATCCGCATGTAGGGGAGGGGGAAGCGGAAGACGTTCCAGAGGATGTTGAGGTCGCGCGCCATGTTCTCCATCTCGTCCCACGAGAACCGCATGTCATCGCCCTGCGGCGTGACGGAGAGGAGGAACATCCGCATCGCGTCAGCGCCGTAGCGCTCGATGGCTTCGCCGGGCTGCACGACGTTCCCAACCGATTTGCTCATCTTCCGGCCGTTCTCGTCGTTCGCGAACCCGTGCATGAGGACTTCGTCGTAGGGGACTTCGTCCATCGCGGCCGTCCCCATCCCGAGCTGGCTCCAGAACCAGCCGCGGGTCTGGTCGTGCGCCTCCATGATGAGGTCGGCGGGCCAGAGCTCCTCGAAGCCCTCCTCCTCGCTCGGGTAGTTCACGGTTCCCCACGACGCCACCGAGCTGTCGAGCCACACGTCGAACACGTCCGGGACGCGCTCGTACGTCACGCCCTCTTCGGTGATGGTGACGTCGTCCACGGTGGGCTTGTGGATGTCCATCTCGTCGGGGTCGAGGTCCTGGTCTGCGAGCTCCGCGAGTTCGTCCCGACTGCCGACGACGATGCGGTCTTCCGGGTTCTCGCCCTTCGTCCCCTCGGCGACCCAGATGGGGACGGGAATCCCCCAGTAGCGCTGGCGGGAGACGTTCCAGTCCGGCGCGCTCTCGATGAAGTCCCGGAAGCGGTTGTCGCGCGCCCACTGCGGGTGCCACTCTGAGTCCTCCATGTTGTCGAGGAGGTCGTCCTTCACGTCGGTGATGGTGATGAACCACTGGTCGGTCGCGAGCTGGAGGATGGGCGTGTCGCACCGCCAGCAGTGGCCGTACGAGTGCGTCACCGTCCCGGACGCGAGCAGGAGCCCCTTCCGGGAGAGGTCTTTCGTGATTTCCTCGTCGGCGTCCTTCACGAACTGGCCCTCGTACTTCCCGCCCTGCTCGGTGTAGGTGCCGTCCTCGGCGACCGGGCAGAAGACCGGGAGGCCGAGTTCCTCGCCGCGCTCGAAGTCCACCTCACCGTGGCCGGGCGCGGAGTGCACGAGACCGGTGTCTTCGGCCTCGACGTAGTCGGCGTGGTAGACCCGACCAGTCCCCTCGGTGTCGGGGGTGTCGGGGACTTCCTCGCGGAGCGGGTGGTCGTACTCCCAGCCGAGCATGTGGCTGCCGGGGAAGGAGTCGAGGACTTCGTAGTCGTCGTAGCGTCCCTTCGAGAGGACGTTCTCCACGCAGTCCTCCGCGACGTAGAGGACGTCGCGCTCGCCGTCCTTCTCCGCGGCGACCTTCTGGTACGTGAGGTCTTCGTGCACGGCGACGAACTCGTTCGCGGGAATCGTCCACGGCGTCGTCGTGTAGATGACGAGACTCCCCGCCTCGTCGCTGCCCGCGGCGTCGCCGCTCGCGCGTTCCCCGGCCTCGCTTCCCTCGCCCTCGCTGAGTGGGAACTTCACGTAGACGGTCGGATCCTCGACGTCCTCGTACTCGACTTCGTTGTTCGCGATGGCGGTCTCGCAGCGCGGACACTGGCTGATGGAGCGCTTTCCCTGCTCGACGAGATCGCGTTCGGCGGCGCGGGAGAACCCCCACCACGCGGCCTCCATGTACGTCGGGTCGATGGTCTTGTAGGGGTTCTCCCAGTCCATCCACACGCCGAAGGACTTGAAGTCCTCCTGTAAGCCCTCCAGCTGGGACTCCGCGAACGTCTTGCACTCCTCGATGAACTTCTCGATGCCGTACTCCTCGATGTCCTTCTTGTTCTCGAACCCCAGTTTTTCCTCGACTTTCGTCTCGATGGGGAGGCCGTGCATGTCGTAGCCCGGGCGGTCCGTCACGTCGTACCCGAGCATCCGGTGGTAGCGGATGTAGGCGTCCTTGAGGGTCTTGTTCCACGTCGTTCCGAGGTGGGCGGCGCCGCTCGTGTACGGCGGGCCGTCCACGAAGAAGAAGTCCTCGCCGTCCGCTCGATGCTGTTTCGTCCGTTCGTATGCGTCGACCTCGTCCCAGTACTCGAAGACGCGCTCTCGCACGTCCTCGGGGTCGTACTGGTCGGGGACCGAAGCGAAGCGTTCCATACGCGTGTCTGTCACGCGCCCCGCTAAAAGGGTGTTCGGTCCTGCAGTCTACGCCCCTCGTGCGGCCAGTCGCTTCCGGGCTTCCGACCCGAACAGGAACACGCCGGCGTACAGTGCGGCGGACCCGACGAACGCCAGCCAGAGCGCGAGCATCGTCTGCCCGCCGCTGTACGTCGAAACGGCGGTGAGGTCGATTATCGCGCCCGCAATCGAGAAGACGAGCGCGCCGAGCGCGAACGCGAGCGGTTCCGCGAGTTCGATGAGGAGTTCGAGCATACCACCCCTCCGCCGTCGACACTCAAGGCTCTTTTCGAACACCTTGACCTAGTATGGATATTATTTCATTAACACTCACTAGCGACTTCACCGTATCTCCCTCTAATTGGACGAATATATGGGGAAGTCGTATATACGTGATAGAAAGTACACCTAAGCGTGAGAAAAGTGATTGAAATAGACGCGAAACGCGGCGCTGGAACGCTAGTCGGCGATCACTCTCCGCGACCCGTCGTCCGGTCGGTCGTCGACGACGAGGGGCGCGCGCTCACCCTCCGCACGTATCCGCGGCTCCCCGAACGCGAACTCGACGCCCTCGTCGGGATGTACGACGACTTCGACCCCGCCGACCGCGCGCAGGGCATTCCGCCGGCCGGCGTCCCGCAGATAGCGGCGTGGCTCTCCGGCCTCCGCGACGGCTCCCACGTCGTCGCGAGCCACGACGGCGACCCCGTCGGGCACGCCGCGCTCGTCCCCGACCACGACGGCGCGTACGAACTCGCCATCTTCGTCCACCAGGCCTACCAGGGCGCGCACGTCGGCACCACGATCCTGCGCTCCCTGCTCGCGCGCGCCGACGAGGCTGGCCTCGCCGTTCGACTGCACGTCGAACGCGGCAACCGTCCCGCGGTCGCGCTCTACGAGAACCTCGGATTCGAGACCGTCGTCACGCGGCCCTGCGAGTACACGATGCGTCGTCCGCCCAACGACGGTGTCTGGATCGACACGTCCCTGTAGCCCTACTTTCATACTCCCGCCCGTCCTCACGTCGCATATGGACGACTGCATCTTCTGTCAGATCGTCGACGGCGACGTTCCCGCGCGCGTCGTGTACGAGGACGAGGACGTGCTCGCGTTCCTCGACGCGAACCCCCTCGCGGCCGGGCACACGCTCGTCATCCCGAAATCCCACCACGAGACGCTCGACGAGGTGCCGCCCGAACCCGGGGCGTCGCTGTTCGCGGCCATCCACTCCCTCACGCCCCGCATCGAGGACGCCGTGGACGCCGACGGCTCGAACGTCGGGTTCAACAACGGCGCGGCCGCCGGCCAGGAGGTTCCGCACGTCCACGCACACATCGTTCCCCGCTTCGAGGGCGACGGCGGTAACCCCATCCACGCCGTCGCCGGCAGTCCGCCCGACCTCGACGACGACGACCTCGACGCCCTCGCGGACGACATCGCGGCTGCCGCCGGCGACCACACTCCGGACTAATTCCGCGTTGAATAGGGATATTTTAATCCGAAGAGAAGAGTAGGACTGTCGATGGACTCTCCCCGAACTGCGGCGTTCGTCGGCACCGTCGGCGGCGCGGGCACCACCCGCGCGTGCCTCGAAACCGGCGCACGCCTCGCCGCCGCCGACCGCGACACGCTCGTCCTCGACCTCGATTTCGACACGCAGGGTCTCGCCCGGCACGTCCGCGGCGACATCGACGGCGACACGACTGCGCTTCTCACTGATTCCGACATCGCGCTCGCGGACGCCCGTCACGACCGCGCGCTGGACGCGCCGGGCCGCCTCGCGCTCGCTCCCGCCCACGCGCCCTTCGGTCGCGTTGCGGCCGCGAAGACGGCGGACGCCGCACAGCGACTCGACACCGTCCTCGACGCGGCGCTCGCGGACTTCGACCACGTCCTCCTCGACACGCCGACGGTCGCCTCCAACCCCGCCGTCGCCGCGGTGACGGACGCCGACCGCGTCGCGCTCGTCTTCCCCGGGACGCCGCGCGGAACCGACGCCACCGCCCGAGAACGCGGCCGCCTCGCCGACGTTGGTGCGAGCGCCCACGCCCTCGTCGCCACCCGAACTACGCTGGAGGCCGCGCCGCCGGACGCCGACCGCGCGGTTCCCGACCTCGCGGGCGAACCGGTCGGCGTCGCCGCCACCCCCGGAACGAGCGCCGCACGGGCCGCTGGACTGCTCGCGGAGACGCTGTTCGACCTCGAACTCGACCACGAAGAACCCGCTGGTCGGTTTGACGCGCTCCGCCGCCGGCTACCGTAGGAACTCGCCGTCCACGACTGCCCGCGCCCCCGGGAGCGGGTCGTGGGCTTCGACGAACGCGCCGAGCGCGAACTCGTGTTCGCTCGCGCCCGTCAACGCGAGCGCGTCCGACCGCGTCAGTTCGCCGGCGAGCCAGTCCGCCACGATTTCGCGAGCGAGCGGCGAGAGCGGCGTGAGGCCGTCTACGCCGAGCAGGTGGAGGGTTTTTGCGCCCGCGACCGGTGCGACGCCGGCGGCGAGCGCGGCGGTCTCGACGCTCCCGCCGTCGTAGTACGTATCGAGCAGCAGCGCGGCCGTCGACGCGTCGCAAGGCAGACCGTCCGCGAACTCGCGGAGGCGCTCTGTGAGCGCGCGCTCCGTCCCGTCGACGGTCGTGGGCCCGCGCTCGCGCTGGGTGGCTGTCACCTCCAGTCCCGCCGCGATGTCCGACAGCGCCATACCTCCACTCACTACCGCTTTCCTACATAACGTTTACTCGGGAAAATACGACGGCGGCGGTGCGGTTCGCGGGAACGTCACGGTTACCGGGACGTTCATCGCGGCGTCTCGGGGGTCGAACCCCCGATTCCGCGCTCGTTTAAATACTCGTGTGGGGCCAAGCGTGGAGTGATGAGTCGAAGTTGCCCCGAATGCCAGGGTTCGCTCGCCACCGAACGTATCGAGACCGTCTGCACCGAGTGCGGGCTGGTCGTCGCCGACGACCCCCTCGACCGCGGGCCGGAGTGGCGGGCGTGCGACGCCGACGAACGCGAACGTACCGGCGCGCCGCTCACGCGCTCCCGTCACGACCGCGGGCTCTCCACCGAAATCGGCCGCAGCACGCGCGTGAAGGGACGCAAGCGCCGCCGGCTCGCGCGGATGCGCCGCCAGCACGACCGCGCCCGCATCGCGTCGAAGACTGACCGGAACAAGGTGTACGCGTTCACCGAGATCCGCCGCGTCGTCTCGCAGTTGTCGCTCCCGTACAGCGTCCGCGATCAGGCGTGCGCGCTGTTCTCGTCCGCCCAGGACGAATCCCTGTTGCGCGGGCGGAGTCTCGAGGGATTCGCGGCCGCGGCGGTCTACGCCGTCTGCCGCACGAACAGCGTCGCTCGAACGGTCGGGGAAGTCGTCGCTGTCGCGCGCGCCGACCGGAACGAACTCCGCGCCGCCTACGCCGCGATGAACCGCGATCTCGGTCTCCCCGTCGGCCCTATCGACCCCCGCGAGTACCTCCCGCGATTCGCCACCGAACTCGCCCTCCCACCCGCGATCGAACGCCGCGCCCGCGCCCTCCTCGACGACCTCACGGTTGGCGGGAAGAACCCGAGCGGGGTCGCCGCCGCCTGCCTCTACGCCGCCGCCCGCGACACCGACCACGCCGTCACGCAGGCCGACGCCGCCGCAGTCGCGGACGTGACGCCCGTCACCCTCCGCAGCACCTACCGCGCGCTCGACTGAACCCGCGCCGCGAGCCGGCGGAACGCCCCGCTCGCGTCCGAACCCGGATGCGACAGCGCCACGGGTACACCGCGCCCGCCCGCCGTCGCGACCGCACGCCGCTCCGGTATTCGAACCACCGGCCCGCCGAACGTCCGCTCGTACGCCCCCTTGGATCCATCGCCCTCCACCGTCTCTCTCCCGCTCGTCCGATTGAGTGCCACGGCGGCGAGGCCGGCGTCGAGCTCCCGCGCGAGCTCCCGCGTCCTGAGCGCGTCCGCGAGCGCCGGCGGCGCGGGCGTCGTCACGAGCACGCAGGCGTCCGCCGCTGCGAGCGGCGCGCCCACGGCCGCGTTCAACCCTGCCGGGCAGTCCACCACCACCGCGCCGTACTCGTCTTCGACCGCCGCGAGCGCGTCCGCGATGCGCCCGAGGTCGCAGGCCCGCGCGCCGCCGAGCGACCGCCCGCAGGGCAGAATCCGCACCGCGCCGTCCTCGCGCACCGCCTCCACGGCAGTCGCGCGGCTCGCGAGTACGTCGTGGAAATCGGGGCCGCGTGCGGTCGGCAGGTCGGCCATCGCGAGGTCGCCGTCCACCACCACTGCGTCGAGGAGCGCCGCGAGGTTGAACGCCGTCGTGGACTTCCCGACGCCGCCCTTCCCGCCGCAGACCGCGAGAATCACGCGTCCTCCCGAAGCCGGGCCGCGCGCTCCAGCGCCTCGCGCTCCCGGCCGGTCGGCCGCCCCTGTTGCTCCACGTCGTCCAGCCACGCCGTCACCGCCCTCGGTACCGCGGGCCCGAGCGCGTCACGCGGCGGCCGCGGGTCGGCGAGGTCTCGCACCGGGTCGAGCCGATCCGGCGAGGAGCGTTGCTCGATGGGTTCGACGCGGACGGGGTTCGGGTCGGGCGGTGCGGGCGTGGCGTACCCGACGCCGCGGCGCTCGCCGGGCGCGAGCACGGTCTCGTAGCCCGACGGACTCCACCCCCCGTCGGGAACGCCGTTCGTTCGTGGCGGCCACACCGGCCCGTCGAGCAGGTTCGTCACGCGGACGCCGCGCTCGCGCGCCGCGTCGTTCTCGACGAGCACCATGACGAGCGTCACGTCCCCCCGGGTGGTTCGGGCGTCGTACTCCATACCGTCCGCTGGCCCCGGGCTCGTACTTGAAGTTAGAGGAGAATCACGGGCGCATCGAGGCACGCTGCGGCCTGTCCCGGGTGGCGGAACGGGCCGTTCTCCACCACGACGGGTGCGGAGAGACGCGCGGCCCGCGCGGCGGCGAGCGCGCCCGGGTTCCAGCCGGGAACCGCCGCGTGCGCCCGTTCGACGAGCGGTCGCGCTCGCTCTGCGAGCGCCGAGGTTCGCCGCTCGGGATGGTTCCGCCGCGCGTCCGCTCGCCGCAGCCCCCGCTCGCGCTGGTCGCGCTCCCGGCGCAACCGCGTTTCAGCGGCGTTCAGGCGTTGTTCGGCGGCGACACGCTCCGTCTCCGCGTCCGTCAGTTCGAGCGTTGCTTGGCGGAGGTCGGCGGCGGCCTCGTCGGTCTCCGCGTCGATGTCGCGAAGGGCTTCGAGGCGACCGCTCGCGCGCTCCACGCGCTCTCGCAGGGCAATCACGTCCGCCGTCGCCGCTGCGACCGCGCGCCGCTCGGCCGCTGCGTCCGTGGGTTGTGCGCCCGCGCTGGGTTCGAGATCGCGTGAGGCCGCGACCGCCGCGAGCGCGTCCGCATTCGGTCGGTCGGCCGTCGCGTTGAGGTGGCCGACGTGGCGGTGCGCGGGCCCGGGGCGGCGGCAGACGACCCGCCGACTGTCGGGGTCGCGTATCTCGGTGAGGAGTCGGTGCGGGTCGACGTCGCGGCCGCGGAGGTCGAGCGCCCGCCCGCTCGCGCGAACGCCCGCGACGGCGAGCTTCACAGGTTCGCGTCCCGCATCGCGTCCGTCGCCGGATGGGTCGTTCCCGCGCGGAACTTCGCGTACGGCGTGCTCGCGGACGTCCGGGACTCGTAGGCGTCAGCCGCGTTCCGAACGCGTTCGGGTGCGTCCCGGAATTCGTTCCACGGGCTGGTGCGTTCGACCTGCACGTCGCCGCCGTGTTTCGCGCGGAGGCGGAGCGCGAGAAACGCCCCGAGTTCGGTCTCCGCGAACAGCGCGGCGCGTCCGAACCGCCGCACGATCGTCTCGTCGTACGTTCCGCACATCGTCCGGAGCGTCTGTCGCGAACTCCGGGAGTACGTCACCACGAGCAGCACTATCTTCTATATGAGGATAGAATTAAAATAAGTTCCTATCCGACGTGTTCGAGGTCGAACTCGGCGTCGTCGGCGTCGAGGAGGTCGTGAACGCGTTCGCGGGCCTCGGCCGCCGATTCGGCGACGACGACGAGGCCGTCCGCCCGCGCGTCCCCCCGCGCCCGGTACGCCGCCAGCCCGGATTCGGGTTCGAACTCCGTCGCGTAGGTTCGGAGCACGCCCAGCACGCGCTCTTCCATCCCGTCTAGGTCGATGTCGCCGTGCTCGTAGGCGGACAGGGCGTCCTCCACGTTTCGAAGTGCGCTGATTCTGTCCATCTACGTGGTTCGGAGGTGGCCCTGGCTCGGCTGGTACACCTCGCCCTTCTGTTTGAGCTTCTCTATCTCGTGTTCGGCCTTTGATACCTCCATGCCGACTTCCTCCGCACGGTCGAGTACTTCCTCGACGGGCGCTCCCTCCTCGAACTCCTCCTGGATCTCGCCGATGATGCTCCGGATGTTCTTCACGCGGTCGCGCTGGGTCTTCGACCGCCCCGTCTCCACGACGTCCGCGTCGAACTCGCCGGTCTCCGGATCGACGCCGATGTCCTGCAGGCAGGAGCGGACGATTTCGATGACGCGCTCGGCGTCCTCCCGCGTCACTTCGTCCGCTAACCGGACGCGCGCGGATGCTTCCGCGAGTCGCACGAGCGCCTCCAGCTGCCGGGCGGTCACGGGAACCGGCGAGTCCTCGCCCTGCCCCTCGGCGCGGAGGTCGACGTAGAAGTCCTCGATGGCCTGCCGCGCCTCCTCGCTCATGGTCGGGTAGACGTTCCGCCGCGAGTACGCGATATACTTCCGGAGGAGCTCGGGGTCGACAGCGGGCGCGACCTCCTCCGTCTGCTCCGCGACCTCTTCTTCGCTGAACTCGCTCGACGACACCTTCGAGCGCTGCGTGTTCAGTTCGCCCGCGTAGTTCGTCTGGAGGATGTGGCGCGCGAGCCGCGAGTCCTCCTCGGGGTCGGGCTTGTCCGTCACCGTGAAGATGAGGTCGAACCGCGAGACGAGCGCCGGTTCGAGGTCTATCTGCTCCCCGATGGGTTCGTACTGGTCGAACCGCCCGTACTTCGGGTTCGCCGCCCCCAAGAGACTGCACCGCGACTTGAGGGTGGCGTTGATACCCGCCTTCGACACCGAAATCTGCTGCTGTTCCAATGCCTCGTGCATCGCGGAGCGGTCGTCCGCCGCCATCTTGTCCAGTTCGTCCACCGCCGCGATGCCCTGGTCGGCGAGCACGAGCGCGCCCGCTTCGAGCGTCCACTGCTGACCGTCGCCGAAGTCGTCCCGGACGGCGGCCGCAGTCAACCCCGCGGAACTACTCCCCTTCCCGGACGTGTACACCGACCGCGGCGCGATGTGCCGGATATAGGAGAGCAGCTGGGAGTTGTGTGAGACCACGTTGTTCGAGAGGTACGTGTGCGTTCCCTCGACTTCGAGGTCGTACACCCATTCCTCACTGGGTTCTACGGTCTCGATGGATTCGATGCGCTCCCACGACAGGTCATTCTCGGCGAGCGAGCGCAAGTCCTCGACCACGTCGGCGACGCCGAGACCGGTTTCTATCTCGTCCACGAGCGCACTCTGCGCGGCGGCCACGCGGCCGCCGTCGGGAACCGCGTCGTTTCGCTCGTAGTAGCTCACCATCGTCTGCTCTACGCCCATCTCGTCCGCGAGTGTCGCCTGCGAGACCCGGAGGTCGTCCCGTGCCGCGCTCACGTCGCTCCAGTCGCCGTCCTCTAATCGCCGTTTGGTCTCACGAAGCTCGTCGAGCCGCGCCTCGAACGCTCTCACGACTCGGGAGAGCGACGCGCGACTCGGGTTCCTGTCGCCGCGCTCGTAGTGCTGGTACGTCGACCGAGGGAGTCCGCACTCCGCCTGTGAGAGAAGGAGCGCTTCTCGTACCTCCCGGAGTCGGTCACCTATTTCGGGCACGACATCGGTGTTGGTGTTCGACGGTGTGTCCCCGAACTCGCGGGCCGCGTTCGCCTTCCGGTCGGTAACAAACCCGACACGTTCCACGTACCGCTCGAAATCGTCACCGCTGATTCGGAGCCGATAGCTCCCGTTCTCTCGCGGGCGGAGGCTGGTGGTGACGCCGAACGCGAGCAGGAGCGACCGAACGCCATCCAGCAGTTTCCGGCTCATCGACGCCACGGTCAGTTCGCGCTGCGACGCGGAGACGTGGCCTTCGGAGTCCACGTACGCTCGCAGGAACTCGCGTTTCGTCTTCCGGGTCGCGTTCAGGATGGCGTCGGGGACGCGCTGGTTCGCCGAGCGTTCGAGTATTGCGGGTTCGAGGGTTTCGAGGAAACTGGCGAGTTCGCTCGCACTGCAGCGAACACGTTTCGCCGACGTTCCGGCTCGCTCGCCGTCGGTCGTGTGTTCGAGACCGAGCTCGTCGAGCGCGCGCTCTACATCCCGCAGTATCTCCTCGTCGGCGTTGGTCACGCGCACGTCACCGGTGTTGTCGTCTCGGAGTACGACGTGGCCTTCCGCGATAACGTAGCCGACGAGGCGCGCGAGTGACGGGGTCCACGCGTCGGGGAGGTCGATGTGCGCTCCGCCCGGCGCGCGCGATTCGCGGTATTCGACGTCGAGCGCATCGTCGCCCGTGACAGGGAGTGTACGCGGTGCCGCGACGAACTCGCCTTCGCTGAGCGTGTCGGCGGTTCGAGCGACCGGCTGGCCCGCCGTTTGCGTGAACAGGGGGTGCGAGGGTGTGACTTCGAGTTCGGTTCCGCTCGCCGTTCGGATGCGATACATCCGCTCGGGGGCTTCGCGCTTCCAGACGCGGGTGGCGCGGCGCTCGGTGAGCCTGCCATCTGCAGCCATCGACGGAAGGGGGATGTCCGCGTCGTCCCACACGCCGTCGTCCACGGGCTTCGGGTCGTCGAGGTTCTCCTCGACGAGGTCTCGAATCGCGCGCTCGGAGCCGTCACCGAGAGTTACGCGAGTGTCTCCGTCGACGCACTTCCCCGTTCCGGGGTCTCCGATGAGGAGCATGTGGAGGTCGCCGCGGATGCGGGAGCCGTCCGGGAGGTGTTTCGTGACGCCGGAGAAGAGCTGGAGGAGCATCGCGAGTTTGGCCTGGCGGTGGCCGTAGATGGAGGGCGCGATGGAGTCCACCATCGTCTCGTAGATATCGGGATCCTGCGATATTTCGACGATGTCCTCCTTGTCGTCCTCGTTGATTTCCATGTCCTCGAACTCCTCGTCCTCGATTTCGATGAACGACCCCTCCATGTAGTGGTCGAAGACGGGGGAGTCGTTCTCGGTGTTCGAGTCGTCGAGGCGGAGGACGCCGGTGGCGGTGACGTGGTCGCCCGCGGTCACCCGCCCCGGGATGTCGTCCTCGATGTGGACGTCGATGGCCTGCGGCGTCTCCCCGCCGCTGAGGCCTTCGGGGCTCTCCTGGATGCGGAGCTTCTGGCTGTCCACGAACTCGGACTTCTCCGAGTCGAGCTGGAAGGGGCCCTGGCGTTCGCAGGACTCGCACTGGTAGGGTTCCTGGAAGCCGCCGTCGCCCTGCGGGACGTGCTGTTCGCTCCCGCAGCGCTGGCAGACGAACACGGCCGTCTGAATCTTTGGCTTCACGTCCGTCGCCTTCCGCACGATCCCCTGCACGGCGACGAACGTGTTCATGTGTTCGGCGCGCAGACGCCGGATTTCCGTGGCCTCGCCGAGGTTGCGGACGCGGACGTGCGCCTGTCCGAGCGACACGTCGATGGGGAGGTCGTAGACTCGGAGGGCTTCCTCCGCGGCCTCTTGGAGTTGGTCGGGGTGGCGGACGAAGTCCTCCGCGAAGTCGGGGTCGAACTGGTAGAGGTCGTCCCAGTCGACCACGAGTGACTTCTTGTCCCGCGGGTACTGCCGCGCGAGCGAGCCGACCTCGTCGCTGTAGTACCGACGGAAGAACGTCTCGAAGCGCTCCGTGAGTTCCTGGTCCTGGGACTGCGCCATTCTCTCCGGGATAGGGCGTACTCGCGTAAGAACCTTCCCAACACCCCGACTATATAGACGTCATAGGTATCTTTTTCCGACCATTTCGCCAGTGGTCGATATGCGCCGCCGGGCCTTCCTCAAGACCGCCGCCGCCGGCACGGTCGCCGCCGCGACCGCCGGCCACGCCACCGCCCTCCCCCAGGAAACGATTCCCCCGATCGTCTTCGACTCGACGAGCGCCCTCCTCGACGACTCGATGAATCCCGGACTCGCCGACGACCACGTCGCGGTCTGGGCGCACGAGAGCGCGACTGCCGTCGACGAGGACGGGAACGGCGACACCGTCCCCTACCCGAACAGTCGGCCGCCGCTCGTTGCCGTCGACGGCTCCGTCGTCGGGCTGGGAGCGCCGTTCGCCACTGACAGCGCCGATTTCTCGTACGGGAACGACGAGTTCCTCCTGAACGTCTGGGGCGAGAAGATCGGTGGCGGGACGGTGCTCTGGGACGAGGGGCACGGCCAGTACTACACGCTCTCCAAGTTCTCGCGGTTCGAGGAGTACGCGGAGAACAACGGCTACACGGTGAACGCGACCACCAGCCTGGCCGCGGATCTCCCCGACGCGGACGCCGCTGTCATCACGTCCCCGAACGCGTTCTCCGACGCCGAACTCGACGCGCTCCGGTCGTTCCGCGACAGTGGGGGCGCGGTGTTCCTCCACCACCAGGCCGACTACGGCGGCTACGACAAGACGAACGCGCTCAACGACATCGCGAGCGCGCTCGGCCTCGCGTTCCGGTTCAACGACACCGAAATCGTCGACAGCGACCACAACGCGGGCGCGCCGTACGTCGTCCGGACCGACCAGTTCAACACCGTCTTCCCCTACTTCGCGCCCCGCGAGGGCATCAGCAGCGGGCCGACGTTCGAGGTCGGGGAGCGCTACACCGCGACCGTGACGAACGTCGCCGACGGCGACACCGTGGACGTGGAACTCGACGACGGCGCGACCGAAACCATCCGCATCCTCGGCATCGACACGCCCGAAACCGCCGGGAACGCCGACGCCGAGAACCCCTACGAGTGGGAGGGCCTCGGGGACGAATCGGACGGCCGCGACCCCGACGGCGAGTACCCATACCTCTCGGAGTGGGGTGCGAACGCGTCCCTGCTCGCGGAGGAGACGCTCGCCGGCGAGACCGTCGAGTTCGCGTTCGACCCGAACGAGGGCGTTCGCGGGCCGTACGGCCGCCTCCTCGCCACCATTCACTACGACGCCGACGACTCCGGAACCCGGGACACTAGCTGGTCGCGGACGATGGTCGAAACCGGCCACGGCCGCGTCTACGACTCCGGGTACGCCGGCCACGACGCGCTCGTCCAGGCCGAACTCGACGCACGCGCCGACGGCACCGGCGTCTGGGCGGAGAGCGACCCCGACGACAGCCCGACCCTCGCCAACGACCCCGTCGAATCGCTCGCGTTCCCGAACGCCGTCCCGCTCACCGCAACCGGCGGCGAGGTTCCCGCGGCGTCCGTCGTCGTCGCCGCGCACTCGTCCGCCTCCCGCGCCGACGCACCGCTCGTCGCCGCCGACCCCGACCGCCGGGTCGCGCTCGTCGCGAGCACGTTCCTCGCCGACGACTACGGCTTCCTCGACATCGCCGACGACGCCACGCCCTACGGGAACTACGCGTTCCTCACCAACCTCGCCACCGCGCTCTCGGAGCGCGACGGCTACCTCGCCATCGACGGCGGCCACGGCCAGTTCAGCGCCGCCTACGCGGTCTCAGCGGAGGGCGCGCAGACCTACCAGCGCTACCTCGAAGGCGTCGACCGCGGCATCGAGGGCGTGAACGACTACACGTCCGGCGTCCTCGACGGCGCGAGCGCGCTCCTCGTCACCGCACCCGCGACCGCCCTCGCGGACGGCGAACTCGACGCCCTCCAGTCCTTCCAGGCGGACGGCGGCGCGGTCATCCTCCTCGGCAACGCCACCGCCCCCGGGAACGCCACCGCCCGCCAGAACTCCCTCGCCACCGCCCTCGACACCGATCTCGCGTTCACCACCGGCACAATCACCGACGCCGACCACAACGTCAACGGCAACCCCGCCTACCCGACCACGAACGCCTTCCCCGGCGACGACAGCCTCTTCACCGCCTACGACGGCACGGCCGCTCTCGACCGAAACTCCACTACCACTGAAACGACGACTGCCCAACCGACGACCAGCGCCTCCGGGTCGACACCCGGATTCGGCGCGCTCACCGCCGCCGCCGGCGTGCTCGGCGGCGCAGCCTACGCCCTCCGCGACCGCCTCGACGGCGACTGAACGCAATCCCGCCCCAACGGAGCGCCGCCGCTCTCGAAACCACGCAATAGAGAAGTGGGACCGCCCGAATTTGAATCGGGGTCACGGGCACCCAAGGCCCGAAGTATACCAGGCTAACCCACGGTCCCGCGTCTTTTTCTTGCGCTGGCTGGCGGTAAAGCGTTTCGTTGCGTGGTGAGTGGTTTCTTATTGGGTGTGGTCGTAGCGGGGTGTATGTCTCTCTGTCCTCTATCGCTGCCGTTCGGGATGACGCCCGATATGGTCGTGGTGTTTGCGTTGGTGGGGGTGGCGTTGGTGTTGTTCGCGACGGAGGCGTTACCGATCGATATCACGGCGATTCTGGTGATGGTGTTGTTGATGGTTCTGGAGCCGTGGACTCGTATTTCGGCGCGAGAGGGGATTTCGGGGTTTTCGAGCACGGCGACGATTACGGTGTTGGCGATGCTGATTTTGTCGACGGGGATCAGTCGGACGGGCGTGGTGCAGCGGTTGGGGAACCGGCTCGCTGATTTCGCGGGCGACGATCCGTTCCGGCAGTTGGCGGCGACGGTGGGTGTTGCGGGGCCGGTGTCGGGATTCATCAACAACACGCCGGTGGTGGCGATTCTGGTGCCCGTGATTTCTGACTTGGCGCACGAGGGGAAGACGAGTCCGTCAAAGCTGTTGATTCCGCTGTCGTTCGCGTCGATGCTGGGCGGGATGTTGACGCTCATCGGGACGTCGACGAACATCCTGGCGAGCGACGTGGCGGCGCGGTTGGCGGAGCAGCCGGAGTACGCGGGCCTGGGGTTGCGGGAGTTCTCGATGTTCGAGTTCACGCTCCTCGGCGCCGTGGTGCTCGTCGTCGGTATCGTGTACTTGATGACGGTCGGGTATCGGCTGCTGCCGGAGCGCGTGTTGCCCGAAGAGGACTACGTGGAGGAGTACGAACTCGAGGACTACCTGACGGAGGTCGTGGTGCGGGAGGATTCGCCGGTCGCGGGCGTGACGGTGGAGGACGTGGGCGCGACGACGCCGCTCGACTTCGACATCCTCCAGATCGACCGAGGCGGCGAGTCGTTCGTCGAACCGCTCGACAAGAAGACGCTCCGGCCGGGCGACCTCTTGAAGGTGCGAACCGACCGGACGAGCCTCGAACGCCTGGTCGACCTCGACGGTCTCGACTTGGTGGGCGCTATCACGGGGGACGAACTCGAACCGGAGACGAACGACCAGGGCTTGGTGGAGGTGATCATTCCGGCGCGGAGCGCGCTGGTCGGGGAGACGCTTGCGAGTTCGACGTTCCGCGACCGGTACAACGTGAACGTGCTCGCGTTCCGGTCGCGGGGCGAACTCGTCCGGGAGCGCATGGATCACACGCAATTGAAGGTCGGTGACACCCTGCTCGTTCAGGCGACGACGGGGAGTCTCGACCGGTTGAGTCAGAACCGGGACTTCATCGTCGCGCACGAACCCGACGACCCGGACTACCGGACGGATAAAATCCCGCACGCGGTCGCCATCATCGCGGGCGTCATCGGGTTCGCGGCGATGCCCTGGGGCGTGTTCTCGGGCGTTCCGGTGCTCGACGCGCTGTCGGTGATTCCGACGTTCGACATCGTGACGACGGCGCTCGCCGGCGTGGTGGCGATGGTGCTCGCGGGCGTGCTCAAACCCCCCGAGATCTACGATTCCGTGGACTGGAACGTCATCTTCCTGCTCGCGGGCGTCATCCCGCTCGGAATCGCCATCGAGCAGACGGGCGCGGCCGGTCTCCTCGGGAACGCGGTCGCGAGCACGAACAGATTCCTCCCTGTCATCGGCGTGCTCTGGGTGTTCTACGTCGCGACCGCCCTCCTCACGAACGTCATCAGTAACAACGCGAGCGTCGTGTTGATGATTCCGGTGGCGGTGGAGTCCGCCCAGCAGGTCGGGTCGAACGCGTTCGCGTTCATCCTCGCCGTGATGTTCGCCGCCTCGACGGCGTTCATGACGCCCGTCGGCTACCAGACGAACCTCTTCGTCTACGGACCCGGCGGCTACAAGTTCAGCGACTTCTTCCGCGTCGGCGCGCCTCTCCAACTCCTCCTTTCGTTCGTCACCGTCGGCGGTATCGCCGTCCTCTGGGGTCTCTAAACGTCCTCGCCGTACAGTTCGAGTTCCGCGACTATCTCGAACGGCGTGCGCTCCTTCCGGATGCCGTCGAGAATCTGGAACGCCTCGTCCGGTTCGAGGAAGTGCGAGGTCACAACCTCGCCGAGCGGCGTCGGACTGAATCCGTCGATGAACTCGTACTGGAGCAGTCGCCCCAGCGCCTGCTTCGTCGGAATCTCACCGATCATGCGGTCGTTCAGGCGCTTCGCGCCCTTCCCCGCGACCGTCACGTTCGCGAGCGTCTCCTCGATGGCGCTCGTCTCGTCGTACGTCGTCACCACGTCCTCCATCTCGCCCTTCAGGAGTTTGAACGCGACTTCGTCCTCCGTCATCTCCATGGAGTTGTGGTAGACGCCGTCGGGTTCGACGAGCATGTAGACTTTCCCGCGGTCGTGGTAGTCCGGGCGGCCCGCCCGGCCGAGCATCTGCTCGAACTCCTGCACCGACAGCCACTCGATCCCCATCGCGAGCGAGTCGAACACCACCTGTGAGGCGGGGAAGTCAACGCCCGCCGCGAGCGCTGCGGTCGTCACCACGGCCGCGAGGTCTTGGTCTCCGAACTCGCGCTCGACCTTCTTTCGCTTCCCGTAGTCCAGGCCGGCGTGGTACGCGCCCGCCGGGTAGTCGAGCTTCCGCGCGATTTGGTGGCAGCGCCGCCGCGAGTTCGTGAACACGATGGTCTGTCCCCGGTAGCCTTTCGAGGACTCCTTGTCGAACTCGCGGCGCACGAGCTTGTTGATGATGCGCGGCTTCTCCTGGCCGTCCGCGAACGTCACGTGCCGCTCGATGGGAACCGGACGCTCCTCGAACTCCACGAGGTTCGCGCGCAACCCGCGCGCGAGCACGCCGGGGTTCCCGACGGTCGCGGAGAGGTAAATCCACTGCGCGCCCTCGTACTCGGCGCGCTCCTGCTCGCGCCGCTCGCAGTAGTGCTTCAGGCGACTGATCAGGCCGTCGAGCCGGTGGCCTCGCTCCTCCTCCTGGAGCGTGTGCACCTCGTCGATGACGACCGTCCCGATGTCGCCGAGGTCGCGGCCGGTGCGGAGCGCGTGGTCGATCCCCTCGTAGGTGCCGACGATGATGTCCGCGTTCGGGTCGAACGCCATCCCGTCGTCCCGAATCCGCGACGACCCGACGCGGATGCTGACGTTCGCGATGTCGCCGTAGTCCTCCTCGAAGTCCTCGTGCTTCTGGTTCGCGAGCGCCACCAGCGGCACGAGAAACAGCATCTTCCCCTTCCCGGAGAGCAGCCGATGGAGGCCCGCGATTTCGCCGATGAGCGTCTTCCCGGTCGCCGTCGCGGACACCACGAGCTGGTCGTCGCCGTCCGCCAGGCCGTTTTTCGCCGCGAGCGACTGCACGGGAAGCAGCGTATCGAACCGGTCCTGGAGCCGCTCGCGAATCCCCGGATGGACGTCGAGGTCGCTCACCGGCACGGGGTCGATGTCGTCCGTGTTCGCGCTTATCTCGTCGAACTTCGTCAGGTCGGGGTCGAGCTGGCCCTGCAGGAGGCTCGTGATGCGGTCGAGGTCTTGGATCTCCATGAGCAGATCCTCCAGGCGGTCTTGTGCCGCGCCCGTGAGGTCGCCGTTGAACGCGAGTTCGCGTTCGAGCTCTTGTTTCGCGCAGTCCTGGCAGATGTACTCGCCGTCCGCCTCGATGGCCGTGTCCGTCGTGATGGGCGAGTACCGCCCCTGGTTTGCGCAGTACCGGCACGTCCGCACCGCCTTCGCCTTCTCCGCGAGCTGATACCCCGAGAGCATCTCGCGGAGTTCCTCGCGCTTCGCTCGCCGGGTCTGCTGGCTGATGCGGATGCGGGTCGCTCGGCGCGCGATCTCCACGAACTCGTCCGGCGGCCGCGGGTCTTCCGACGACCCGTCCTTCACGCGGAACTTCACCGGCCGCGGGCCCGCCGCCTTCTCCGCGAGTTCGAGTTTCGCGCGGAACAGCCGCTCGCCGTCCCGCTCCGCCACCACGAGGTACTCCTCGCCGACCTCGTGGAAGAACAACGTATCCACGCGCTGAACCTGCGTCGCCACGATACCCGTTCTACTGCCGCCGGCTATTTCAGGCGTTCGCCTCCGCGCCACGAGCGGCGCGCTCCGCGCGTCCGACCCCGTGGTCGTCCTCACTCGACGAGGTTGATTTCGTCCTCCCCATGCGGGACGACGCAGATGAACGACCCCTCTGTGTCACCCTCGTTTCGATACCAGTGGACGGCGCCTGCGGGGATGAGGAGGCTGTCGCCCGCCGCCACCTCGTACTCCTCGTCACCGATACCCACCGTGTACTCGCCGGAGAGCACGTACTGCTCGTGTTCGACCTCGTTCGTGTGCTCGGGGACGCTCGCCCCCGCGTCGAGGACGAAGCGCCGCATCGCGAAGTTCGGCGCGCCCTCCTCCGATCCGACGAGCACGCCCTTCCGCATCCCGTCCGCCGCGTCAACGGTCTCGTACGATACGTCGTCCGCGCGCCGAACCACTGGCTCGGTCATACCCACGGGTTCGCGTTCCCCCGAGTAAAGCCTTCGCCGGCCACCGGAATTTAAGCCCGTCTCGCTCAACTCCACGGGTATGCGTAGTTTCAAAATCGGGAGCGCGTTCGGCATCCCCATCAAGGTCGATTTGACGTTCCTCCTCATCCTCCCCCTCCTCGCGTGGGTCATCGGTACCCAGGTCGGGGACTGGGTGAACATCCTGAACGGCGTGTTCGGAGCGACCCTCGACCAGACCGTGCTCACGCAGGGTAGCCGCGAGTGGTATCTCGGTCTCGCGGCCGCCGTCGGCCTGTTCGCGGGCGTCGTTCTCCACGAACTCGGTCACTCGCTCGTCGCGATACGGTACGGCTATCCAATCGACTCCATCACGCTCTGGATCCTCGGCGGCATCGCCAGCCTCAGCGAACAACCCGAGGACTGGAAGCACGAACTCTTCATCGCCATCGCCGGACCGATCGTCAGCATCGTGCTCGGCGCGCTCTCCTGGGTCGTGCTCACGCTCTTCCCACCGAGCCTCGACCTCGTGCGGTTCGTGTTCGGCTACCTCGCGCTGATGAACTTCGCGCTCGCCGCGTTCAACCTCCTCCCCGGATTCCCGATGGACGGCGGGCGCGTCCTCCGCGCGCTCCTCGCGCGCAACCGGCCGTTCGCGCGCGCCACGCAGATCGCCGCCGAAGTCGGGAAGCTGTTCGCAATCCTCCTCGGCATCGTCGGCTTGTTCGCGAACCTCTTCCTCATCCTCATCGCGTTCTTCATCTACATCGGCGCGTCCAGCGAGAGCCAGCGCACCACGATGAACGCCGCCTTCGAGGGCGTCACTGTCGACGACGTGATGACGCCCGAGAGCGACCTGAAGACCGTCACGAAGGACACCACGGTCGCCGAACTCATGGAGCGCATGTTCGACGAACGACACACCGGCTACCCCGTCACCGAGAACGGCGAGGTCGTCGGTATGGTGACGCTCGAAGACGCGCGGAACGTCACGGAAGTCGAACGCGACGCGTACACCGTCGCGGACGTGATGACGAACGACGTGTACACGATTCCGCAGTACGACGACGCGATGAGCGCGCTCGAAGCGATGCAGGAACACGGCGTCGGCCGCCTCATCGTCGTGGACGCGAACGGCGACACCGCCGGATTGGTCTCTCGCACGGATCTGATGACCGCGTTCAACATCATTCAGAACACGGGGCGGACGGCGCAGTCACCGTCGCTGCGGGCCTAGTCGTCGAGCTCCACCTCCAGGCCGTGGTCGTCCCGGATGACTTCTTCTAAGTCGACGGTCTGCTCTTCGTCCTCCGGGATGTCGTCGAACGCCACCTTCTCAGTCACCTCGAACGTCCGCGGCGGGAACAGCACGCCGTACGCTGCGCCCACCGAGTGCAGGAAGTTCGTCACCGGCGTCAACACGACCGCGAGCACGGTCATCCGGGGGCTCGTGCCGACCGCCCGCGCGCCGAGCAGACTCCACGCGAACAGAAACCCGAGCAGGCAGAGCGTGCCGAGCGTGTACACCCGCGGATATGGGAGCGCGCCCGGCCGCAGGTAGGCGACCACGGCGAACGCGGGCACGACGAGCGACAACCCCCACGCCGCGTTCCGCAGGCCGTAGAACATCCAGTACCGACGGGGGAGGCCGTGCGCGTCCTCGCGCGACCCCGACATCCACCGGCGGCGCTGCTTCACGAGCGCCCGAACAGAGGGCGGCGCCTGATTCACGAACTGCCGGCGGAGCAAACGGAAGTCGAAGTCGGGGACGTCCGCTGCCTGCCACGCGAACTTCGTGTCCTCGATGAGCGTCTGTCGGTCCCACGTCACCGCGTCCTCGAACTCCCGGCGCACCGCGATACCGCCACCCCACGCGTACAGCGGGACGGACAGCCGATGGAACGCGCGCTGTTCGAGGTGGTAGCCGAGTCGAAACACGTCCGTGAGGTACGCGAGCCGCGACCCCGTGTTCACCGGGCGCTCCGAGAACTGCACGATGTCCGCGTCCGGAAACCCGTCCACGTCCGTGATGAGCGTGTCCTCGTCGAGGTAGAGTACGAACTCCCGGTTACAGGGAACGTTCCGTCGCGCCCACTCCAACGCCCGGCCCTTCCGCTCCGCCACGCAGTCGAACTCCTCGGGCACCACGAACACGTCCGCGCCCGGCACGTCGATATCCTCCTCCGCGACCACCTGCGGTCGCCCCAGCTTCGCCGGCACCGCGTCGACGGTTCGCCGGACCACCTCCGCCGCGTTCACCGTCACAATCCGCACTCGCGCATCCGACGCGTCGTACGGGAACTCCTCCGCCTGCCAGCCACGCGAGAACCACGCCACTTCCACTCCCCACGACACCACCGACACCGCGTACAACGCGAACACCGTCCAGAGAACCGCCGCCAGCCCGGCGTCCCCCAGTGCCCACACGTCCATACCTCCCTCTCACGCCCCTGACAGTTCAAACCCACCGAACGACCCGCGACAGAACCGACGTGGACGTTTCCACTCGTCACGTTCGTCCCTCGTGAAAAAGGTCCAGGTGCGAGAATTGAACCCGCGTCTCAGCCTCCACAAGGCTGAAGGATAGTCCACTACCCCAACCCGGACACTGCACTCTCGGGTAGTCCCCGTGTGCAAATATGCGTTACGAATCAGCCGGGTGTGACGGCGGTGTCGCAGACGGGGCACGCGGCGGAGTCGCCCGTTCCGTCGAGGTCGGTTTCGCTCCCGGTCCAGCCACAGGTCGGACACTGCACGTACTCCGTGGTTGCCATACCTGACACGAGTCAGTGGAGCCCCGAAAAGCCTGTGCCGGGAGACAACACGCTTTTTGCGCGTTCCGCCATAGAGCGAGTGTGGCGTTCCCGGATAAGGTGTACGTGAAGAACCACCGGCAGGTGGTGTCGCAGCTGGACGCGAACTTCCCGAAAGGCGCGTTCCACGGCGCGACGCTCGATGTGCTGTTCAGCGGGAGCAACCTCGATCAGTTGAACGAAGCGACCCAGGAGCGCGTGCTGGACTTCGCGAAGGACTTCCTCGACTGCAACTGCGAGTCGAACCCCTACTGCGGACACCCGGAGCGGAAGTTCATCCAGTACGTGCTCGACCTCCGCGCGCAGGGCCTCGACCCCGAATCCATCGTTGACGTGATGACGGAGGACTACATGGTGTACGCGTACCCGGGCGACGTGTACTCGTTCCTCGACGACGCCGTCCGCACGCTCGAAGCGGTCGAGGAACTCGCGGCCGTCGACGGGAATCCGGAGGCCGAACGGCGGGCGAGCGAGAAGAAACGGGAGCTCTCCGGCTAACCCAGCTGGAACGGTTCGTCCTCGTCCTCGAGGTCGTCGAGGTGGATGACGTCATCCACGTCGTCGCGGTCTTCGAGTTCCGCGCGCAGCTGCGAGATGTACTGCTTGTGCTCGTCGAGCTGGTCGCGGAGGTGTTTCGCTTCCAGTTCGAGGCGTTCGTGTTCGCGAACGAAGCTCTTCGACACCTCGACGGTCGGCGGGAACTCGTCGTCCACGTCTGCCGTCTCGTCCTCCGGGACGACGCGAACCCGCCCGTCGTGTGCGACGAGCTGGTCGACGTAGTCGCGGAACACGGCGGACAAGGAGAGGTCGCGCTCCGCCGCGATGTCGCGGAGAGCGTCGAACGTGTCCTCGTTCACACGGAAGGAGACGGTCTTGTTCTTGTTCCCCATCTCCCGCGTAACTGGCGCGTCCAGTTACTTAACTTATTCCCCGCCTACGCGGGCTGTTCGACCGATTCCTCGTCGTCGAGGCTCTCCAGGGCTTCGATTGCACCCTCGGTGTACCGCGAGAGCGGGAGATCGTACTCCTCCTCGGCGCGGCGGGCGTACTCGTTGCCCTCCTCTTCGAACGTTTCGACGCGTTCGAGGGTGCGTTCGGCGGTCTCCACCACCCAGCGGTCGCGCACGTCGGCGGTGACCTCGGTGATGGACTCGGGCCGCACGGAGACGTTCACGGATCCGTCCTCGGTCTCGTAGGTCCGCGGCTTCCCGACGATGGCGACGTAACTCGGCGTGTCGAGGTCGCGGAGCGCGGACGCGGCTTCCGGCTGGTACTGGCCGGCGTAGACGAAGAACGTCCCGGTCGGGTCGACGACCCGGCCGCGCCAGTACTCGGAGTCCTCGCCCACGTCCTCCGTCTCGGTGAGCGTGCCGACGATGAACACGCGGTTCGCCTGCTCTCCCGTGGGGAGGAGGCTGTAGACGGGCGCGCGCTCGTCGTCGGATTCCTTGAACGTGAACGTGGCGTCGTTGAACTCGGTGGCGAAGACGCGGCGGGCGACCTCGCGCGTGGGGGCACTCTGACTCATTTACATCGACCTCGCTTTGATGAGAACCGCTTCGGCATCATCCGGTGCGGACAGTTCCTCGATGTCGTTCGCGAGCACGTACCGACCGAGCGTCGGCCCGCTCACCCGGTAGTACCGACCGAGCACGCGGTCACGCATCTCGTCGGCGACGACGGTCGTGTCGAGGGCGTCCTTCGCCATCTGCTTCGCCTCCTCCAGGCCGATGCCCGTGAGGGACTCTGTGGACTCGTCGTTGAAGATGACTTCGTGCACGTCCTCGCCGTCGTCCAGCACGCCCTTGATGCGGAGGTCGAACTCGCCCTCGACCTCGCCGTGCTCGCTGCAGCGGCCGTTCTGGAGGACGCGCGTGCAGTCCTCCTCCGGGCAGCGCTTGATCAGGCCGCTCCCGGACTGGATGTCCACGAGCGCGCCCTCGACTGTTTCGGCGTTGTCGCCGACCTCGAGGTCTTCGTCGAGTTCCTCGATGGTCGTCGTGCGGTTGAGCTTCACCGAGAACCGGCCCTGGTACTCGTCGGTCACGACGTTCCCGAACCGGTACACGGTGTCCTCGTCGAGCTCGGGGAGGTCGGACTTCGCCCACTTCGTGAACTTGATCGTGCCCGTCGGGTCGCCCAGGAGACCGACCTGGCCGACGGAGTCGCTCCGCGGCTCCCAGAGGTCGACGACCTTCGCCGTGATGTCCACCCACTGCTCCGCTTCGTCCACGTCCTCGACCTGCACGGTCTCGTTCCCGCCGCGACTCCCGATGTCGTCGCGCTCGAGCCCGGCTTCGTCGAGGTAGTGGCTCTCGACGCTCCGTCGCGCCTCGCTCAGGGGGACTTTGTACTCGGAGACGAGTCTGTCGAGGCGCTCCTCTATCTCGTCTTCGGTGACGTCGACGTGGTCCGAGAACTGTTCGTACAGGTCGCTCGCTGTCTGCTGTATGTCGCTCATCGTTGGTTCCTGTCTCCGCGTGTGTTTCGGTGGGAGACACCTGTGGATAGGCCGTCTTTCCGTATAAACCCTCGTCAACCGGGGTGAAAGTAGAGTTTAGGGGATGGCGACAGACCACCCGGTATGGACACCGTTGCGCTCCTGCTCGCGGGCGGCACCGGCACCCGATTGTACCCCGCGAGCCGGAGCGACCGCCCGAAACAGTTTCTCACACTGGACGGCGAGCGCTCGCTCCTCCGCCGCACCGCCGACCGCGTCGGGTTCGCCGACCACGTCTACGTCGCGACCCGCGAGGCGTACGCCGACCGCGTCCGCGACATCGTCCCCGAAGCCGGCGTGCTCGTCGAACCCGCGGCGAAGGACACCGGGCCCGCGCTCGCGTACGCGACACACCGAATCCGGGAACAGGTCGGTTCGTGCACGGTTCTCTGCCTCCCGAGCGACCACCGGGTCGACGGCGACTTCGAACCGACCGCTCGAACCGCGCTCGCCGCCGCCCGCGACGGCTTCCTCGCGACGGTGGGCGTCGAACCCACGCGGCCCGCCACCGGCTACGGCTACATCGAACCCGGCGCGGCGCACGACGGCTACCGCGAGGTCGCCGCGTTCCACGAGAAACCCGACGCGGACACCGCCCGCCGGTATGTCGAACGCGGCTGGCTCTGGAACGCCGGCATGTTCGCGTGGGCGCCCGACGCGTTCCTCGCGGCCGCACGGGACGGCCCGCTCGCCCCGCTCGTGGACGCGCTCGATGCGGGAGACCCGGAACGCGGATTTGCGGCCGTTGAGTCCGTAAGCGTGGACTACAGCGTGATGGAAGCCACTGATCAGGCCGCCGTCGTCCCCGCGGATTTCGACTGGGACGACCTCGGGTCGTGGGACGCCCTGGCTCGCGTCCGCGACACCGACGCCGACGGAAACGCCGTCCTCGGTGACGCACTCGCCATCGACACCGCGGACTCGGTGCTCGCGAGCGACGACAAACACGTCACCGCCATCGGCGTCGAGAATCTGGTCGTCGCGGCCTACGACGACCGCGTGCTCGTCGTTCCCCGCGGGGAGAGCCAGCGCGTCCGCGACGCCGTGCGCGAACTCCGCGAAACCGACCTGTTCTAGTCGGGCGAGACCTGTACCCGCACGTCGCCCTCTCGCGTCACACTCACGATAACAGGCGTCCGAACCTCCCGCCCGGAAATCGCGTCCCCCGCCGCCTCGCTCACGCGCGTCATCATATCCACGGCCGAATACGCGACTTTCACGCCCGCGTCGTCGCACGCGTCGAACACGGTCTCCGGCACGTCGTAGAGATCCGTTCCTTCCTCGACCTCCACCTGCACCGGCGCTTCCAGCGCGTCGGCGAACGCCACGGTCTCTCGCGCCTTCGCCACGTTCTCCCGCGCCGCCGCTTCCACATTCGAGATGTTCGCACGGGACGTTCCGAGCGACGCCGCGATATCCGCCTGCGCCACCCCACGCTCGCGCAACGCCAAGACCTCCGCTTGCCGCCGCGTCAACACGTTCTCCGACGCGTCGAACCCCGTCCGCGCCAGGAGGTCGTCCGCGTCGATCAACTCCCCCAGAAGTTCTCCCGACTCCCCAGCCGCGGATCGTCCTCCTCTTCCCCGCTCTCGCGGCCCTCCGTGTCCGCCGCCGTCGCGTCCTCGACCTCGCCGTCCTCGTCGGGAAGCTTCTCGATGAGGTCCGCGCGGGCGTAGTTCGACTTCACGTTCGTCACTTCCGCCCGCACCCGCGCCGGCGGCAACACGCCATCCACCATCACGATGAACCCGGTTCCCTCGTGGCGGCCCACGCCAGCCCCCGACTCGTGCATGTCCTCCACGTCGATGACGATCTCTTCACCGGGAACCACCGGCGCGGTTTTCAACTCCTCTATGGGTTGATTGTAGTTGTTACACCACTCCTTCCCGCCTCGGTCCCCGTAATACTGACACCCCATCCCCTCGATCCGCTCCGAGAAGCCCGGGCATTCGTCCGCGATTGGACAGTCGGCCATACCACGTCTTCGCGCCGCGCGCTCTAAAAGCGTTCCTCACCCACCGTTTTACTCTGCGGGTCGCCGGAGGCGACCCCTCCTCCAAAAAATCTGGACCAAAAAACGCCGAGCGGCTCTGCCGCTCGGTACGAATCTGGGTCTCTACCGCCCCGCTCCGCATTCGCCCTGTTCCGCGCCCCCTCACGTGTTCGTCCCGTCCACTGACACGAGCGCAAGACTCATACGCGCGCCGGACAACCGCGTTGGCGTGGAGTTCGCCCCAGTCGTCGCGTGGCTGGGAGTCGTCCTCGCGCTCGCCGCCGCTGCCCTCCCCATCGCCGACCGCGTGTTCCGCGGGTTCCCCGACAGCGGCGCGTCGTTCGCCCCAGCGACGGCCCTCGCCACCGTCACGGTCTTCGCGTACTGGCTCGGCCACCTCGCCTACGGCCGGTTCGTCAGCCTCGCCGCCGCCGGCGTCCTCGTCCTCGTCGGCGTCGCGCTCTGGGGCTGGCGACGCCCCCGCCTCGCTCGCGCCCGCCTCCCGTTCGCCGTTTTCCTGCTCGCGTTCGCCTTTCTGGTGGTCGTGCGCGCGTACGACCCCGGAATTCATCCGGCCGGCGGCGAGAAGTTCCTCGACTTCGGCCTCCTGAACGTCATCCTCCGCGCCGACTACCTCCCGCCCGAGGACGTGTGGTTCGCGGGCGAACGCCTCCGATATTACTACGGCGCGCAACTCGCCACAGCGACCCTCGTCCACCTCACCGGCGTCACGCCGAGCGTCGCGTACAACCTCGCGCTCGCCACGTTCTACGCCACGCTCGTCACCGGCGCGTTCGGCCTCGCGCGCGCCGCCGCCACCCACACCGACCGGGACGGCGTCCTCGCCGGCGTCCTCGCCGCGTTCCTCGTCGGTCTCGCCGGCACGCTCGCCACGCCGGTTCGCTTCCTGCTCGCGAACCTCGCGCCCGGGTTCGCGGCCGACCACGCCGCGTTCGCCTTCACCGGCATCCGCACCACCATTCCGAACGCCGTCGAGGCGGTCGCGGCCGACTGGTCGTTCTAGCTCGGGCGCTACGTCATCGAGGGAACCCTGACCGTCTCCCCGTTCTGGGCGTACCTCAACGGCGACCTGCACGCGCACGTCGTCGCCGCGCCCTTCCTCGTTCTCGTCGCCGCGCTCGCCTACACGGTCTTCCGCGCCCGCGGACGCGCCCGGCTTGTCCGCCTCGCGTTGCTCGGCGTCGCCGGCGGCTTCCTCACGCTCGTCAACACGTGGGGGCTCCCCACGACCATCGGCCTCGCCGCGCTCGCGCTCGCGTTCTCCCCGCACACGCCCAGCCCCCGACAATTCGCCAGTTCGGTCGCGAACGAACTCGCGCGGTACGCCAGCGCCGTCGCCGGCGCGCTCACCGTCGCCGCGCTCGCCGTGCTCGTCGCCGCGCCCTTCCTCCTCTTCCACACGCCCGTCACCCACGGTGTCGGCTTCCTCCCGCCGCGCACCGCCCTCGGCCCGCTCCTCCTCGCCTACGGCGTCTTCCTCGCCGCGTTCGCGCTCGCCGTCCGCCGGTACGACCTCTCAGCCCCCCGTCCGCGCGTGGCGTTCGCGCTCGGTCTCCTCGCCGCCGCCCTTGCGGGCGTCCTGCTCGCACTCGACCTCGCCGCTGTCGTCGTCGTCGGCCCGCTCCTTGCCGCCGGCTGGTACGTCCTCCGCCGCCGCACGCCCGCGTTCTGGCTCGTCCTCCTCGTCGCCGGCGCCGGCCTCGTCCTCGCCGTCGAATTCGCGTACGCTCGCGTCTACCCCTTCGACCCCGCCGTCCCCCGCTGGAACACCGTGTACAAGGTCTCGATGCAGGTCTGGGTGCTCTGGGGAATCGGCGCCGCCGTCGCCGCCGCCGGCGTCCTCGAACGCGCCGCCGCCCGCGTTCGCTCCGCCGCCCCGCCGCTCCGCACCGCACGCGCGCTCGCCCCTGCCGTCGTCGTCGCCGTCCTCCTGCTCGGAGCCGCCGTCTTCCCCGCCGCGGCGCTCGTCCAGCACCACACTCTCGCCGGGGATCAACCCAGCCTCGACGGCACCCGCTACGTCGAGACCTACCACCCTTACGAGGCCGCCGCCGTCGACTGGCTCGACAGCCACGTCGACGGCACTCCGACGCTCCTCTCGAAACCCGGCCGCACCACCTACACGTGGGTCAACGCGCCCTCCAGCCTCACCGGCATCCCCACTGTCGTCGGCTGGACGCACGAGAAGGGCTACCGCGGCGTCGACGCCTACACGACTCGCGCCACTGACGCCGCCTACATGCTCGACGCCGACTGGGACGCCGCCGCCCTCCTCCTCGACTACTACGACGTCCAGTACGTCTACTACGGCCCGAACGAGCGCGAAGCCTACGGGCCCAGCATCTACGACAACCGCACCGGCGTCACCGTCGCCTACCAGAACGAGGAAGTCACCATCTACGAAATCGACGCCGACGAAGCCTGCACCGCCGTCCGCGACAGCTGCCCGCCGGTCTCACCGTCGAGCTAACACTAACGATTTTCGACGCGGCGACGCTACGCGAGCGGCGTCCGCTCGACGACCTGACCGTCGTAGGTCGGGTACTGCTCGACGATTTCGCCGCCCTCGACGTCGCCGTCCTCGACCATTTCTTCGAGCAGCCACCACGCGACCTCGACGTGCTCCGATTTGACGGTGTAGAACTCGCTCGGAACCCCCAGATCCTCGAAGCGCTCGCGGTCGGCGTGCGTCTTCCCGTAGACGAGCGTGCCGTCGTCGGTCACCTCGTCGAAGTCCCGGCGGATGTTCTCCGCCATCCGCTTCAGCCGGTTCCGGTGCTGCGCGGCGTCCTTGAACACGCTCGTGCAGAAGTATACCTTCTCGTGGCTCGCCATCTCCTCCAGAATCGCGTCCTTCGAGCCCTCGACGGCGCTCATGTGGCCGTCCTGGAGTTCGTAGCCCGCCTCCTGCATGCGCTCGTAGTTCCCCTGACTCATCTCGAACTCGTTGACGTTACAGAAGTCGGCCGCGCCCTCGTCGAGGAAGTCGAGGAACTCCTGTTCCGCGCGGATGCCGGGAATCTCGAACGCCGGCGTGAGCCCCTCTTCGCGAGCGACGTAGAGGATGTCCTCCCACTCGGTGCCGTGGAGGTCGCCCCACTGCTCGTAGGGCGGGTGGAACCGAATCTCGTCCAGGCCGGCCTCCGAGAGCCGCCGCATGTTCTCGCGGCCGCCCGTGATGCCCGTGTAGAGGTGGGTGTGGTGGTCGTCGCCGAACTCCTCCTTGAGCAGGCGGAGGTAGCGACACGTCTTATCCAGCGCTTCCTGGGGTTCGCCGCCCGTGATGGACGTGCCGAGCGCGTCCATCTTCTTCGCCTCCCGGATGATCTCCTCGTCGTCCTCGACCGGACGCTCGTTCGCGTACGTCTGCGTGACGTTCTTCCGGTTCTCACCGAGCGGGCAGTAGAAGCAGTCGCGCTGGTCGCAGTAGCCGTAGACGAACAGCACCATCTTCCCTCCGTTCGCGCACTGCTCACAGCCCTTCGAAATCATTCGTTGTCCACGTTACTGCGTGAAGAGCCAAAAGCCGTGCGCTCCCGCGCCGCGCGTGCCACCGCGTCCCGCGCCTCCCGAAAGTCCTTAACCCTCACCGGCATACATCCCGCCGATGCTGCTCGTTCTCTGCGTCGACCTCGACGACGACCTCGGCCGGAAGACCGGTCTCGACACGCCGGTCGTCGGCCGGGACGCCGTGGAGGACGCCGCCGTCTCCCTCGCCACCGCCGACCCCGAGGACTCCGACGTGAACGTCCTCTTCGAGGGCGTCCACCTCCACGACCGCCTCGACGCCGACGAGCGCGTCGAGGTCGCCGCCGTCACCGGCGTCGAGTCCGGCGGCGTCGCCGCGAACCGCGCGGTCGGCAGCGAGGTCGACGAAATCCTCGCCGGCCTCCAGACCAGCGAGCCGGTTCGCGCCATCGTCGTCACGGACGGCGCGCAGGACGAGTCCGTGGTTCCCGTCATCCGCTCCCGCGTCACCATCGACGGCGTCCGCCGCGTCGTCGTTCGGCAGGCCCAGGATCTCGAATCAATGTACTACACGATCAAGCAGGTCCTGAACGACCCCGAGACCCGCGGCACGCTCCTCGTTCCGCTCGGCGTCCTCCTCCTCATCTACCCCCTGACCGTGCTCGCGAACGCCGTCGGCCTCCCCGGCACCGTGCTCGGCGTCGCGTCCGCCGTGCTCGGCCTCTACGTCCTCTTCCGCGGCCTCGGCCTGGAGGACGCCGTGGACTCCGCGGTCGACCGCGCGCGCAACGTCCTCTACACCGGCCGCGTCACCATCATCACGTACGTCGTCGCCGCTGCCCTCCTCGCCGTCGGCGGCATGCAGGGCGTCACCCACCTCCAGACCGTCCGCGACGCCGCCCCCGACCCCGACGCCGCGACCATCGTCGCCGCCCTCCTCTTCGGCGCCGTCCGCTGGTTCGCCGCCGCCGGCCTCACCAGCAGCCTCGGCCAGATCACGGACGAGTACCTCGCCGACCGATTCAAGTGGCGGTACCTGAACGCGCCGTTCTACGTCCTCGCCATCACCGCCGTCCTCCACGCGCTCAGCGCGTACGTCCTCGGCTACGTCACCCTTCCCGTGCTCGCGCTCGTGCTCACCGCCGGCACGCTCCTCAGCGTCGTCAGCACGCTCACGTTCGCCGTTATCGAGAGCCGCAGAAACCCCGCTGACGCGGGCTAGCGCTCCCGTTCGACCACGAATCCCGCGAGCTCTTCGAGGTAGGTGCGGGCGTCGCCGTCCACGAGGTCGAGGCTCTCCAGCGCCGCTCTCGCCTGTGCGCTCTCCGCGTCCGCGAGTTCGTTCACGTCTTCGACGGGGCGGTCGGTCACCCGCACCACCGATGGCCGCTCCAGCACCTCGTCCTGGCCCGCGGGCTTCCCGAGCGCCGCGGTGTCAGCGGTCGCGTCGAGCACGTCGTCCCGAATCTGGAACGCCACCCCGACGTGCTCCGCGTACTCCCCGACTGTCTCCACCGCGGTCTCGTCCGCGTCCGCCGCGATAGCGCCGAGCTCGGCCGCCGCGCGGAACAGCGCGCCCGTCTTCCGGCGCGCGAGCGTCATGTACTCGTCTTCGGTCTCCGGGCGGTCGACGAGCTCCATCGCCTCGCCCTCGCCCAGTTCGACCATCGCGTCCGCCACCGCGCTCATCGCGCGCGGGTCGTCGAACAGCGCGAACGCCTCCCCCAGCAGGCCGTCTGACGCGATCAGCGCCGGCCCGTATCCGGCCGCAGCCCACGCCGACGCCTCGCCCCGCCGCAGCTCCGAGCGGTCGATGATGTCGTCCACCACGAGCGAGGCGTTGTGCACGAGTTCGATGCCGACGCCGAAGTCGAGCGCGTCCGCGGGGTCGCCCCCCATCGCTTCACACACCAACAGCGTCAACGTCGGACGGACGCGCTTCCCGCCCGCGAGAACGGCGTCCGCGAGCTGGTCTGACAGCTCCGCGGGGTCGACGCGCGCCACGACCTCCGCCAGCCGCTCCTCGACGCGCTCGCGACGCGCCTCGACGTACTCCATTACCACCTAGTCGGGGCTTCACGCATTTCACTCCCTCGGAACTCGCCGTCAACGTTACGTGCCAGCGGCCGCCTCTCGACGTATGGCTGCGCTCATAGACCTGCTCAGGGAGGGGATCGTTCACCTCGAACTCGTCTGCTACACGCTCGCCACTGTGTTCTCCCTGCTCGCCTACCGCGAGTACCGCGGCACACCCTGGGGGAGCGTTATCGCTGCTGTCGCCGTCTTCTCCGGGGCACTCCTCGTGTGGGCGTTCGGCGTGTGGTTCGCCGACGCCCTCCTGTTCAGCGCGCTCGCGTGGTTCGTCGCATCGCTCGCCGTCGCGTACGCCGCCGTCCAGTACTACCGCATCGGCGCCGGTCGAGTGGTCGTCCGATGAGCGCGCTCGACGCCCTCGCCCGCGCCCTCATCGCCGTCTCGCTCGTCGTGCTCGTCGCCGCGAGCCTCGTCGGCATCTACGTCGGCACCCGATACCGCGACACGCTTCACTACCGAGACGGCGTCGAAGCCATCGGTTACGGCATCCTCCTCTTCACCGCGTCCGCCGTCCTCCAGACCCTCCACTTCTGGGCGGGCGTCGGCACCGACATCCTCCTCGCCGCGTCCTACCTCGTCCACGGGTTCGCCGCGCTCGCGTTCGCCGTCGGCGCGTGGTACCTCGTCCGCGACCTCATCGTCGCGAACCGCGACGAGCCGTTCACCGCCCTCGACGAGGGAACCGATGAGTGACGCCGCGCGCGCCGACGCCGAACCCGGCGCGCAACTCCTCGTCTCCCGGTCGAACCAGTCCGCCGCCATCGCTCCGCTCCCCACCGACGCCGACCGCATCCTCGTCGCCACCTACCGCGACACCCCGAACCGCCTCGAACGACGCCTCAGCGACCACGGAATCGACCCCCGCACCGTCACCGTCATTCCCGTATCCGGCACCGACCTCGACTACGCCGGCCCGCTCACCGTCACCGACCGTGTCGCCCCCAGCGACCTCACCGGCCTCGGCATCCGCCTCAGCAACACCATCGACGACCTGCATGCGGGCGACTGGCTGTACGTCCGCGGCCTCTCCGCCGCCCTCATGTACGTCACCTCGGATCGACTCTACCGCTTTCTCGACTTCCTCACCCGCGCCGCCCGCGAACGCGACCTCCGCGGCGCCTACGAGTTCTACCGCCCCGCGCTCAGCGACACCGTTCACGCCCGGTTCCGCACGCTCTTCGACGACGAACTAGCCACCACTCTAGCTCCCTGACCGGAGGACGGACGCGAACCTCCTCGGTCGCGACACTACTGAGACCACACGCCACCACAAAAATCGGAGCGCGTTCGTGTTAGACGTCGGGCGCGTCGCCGCCGAACTCTTCGATGAGGGCGGGGACGACGTCGAAGAGGTCGCCGACGACGCCGTAGTCCGCGATGTCGAAGATGGGGGCGTCGGGGTCGGTGTTCACGGCGATGATGGTCTCCGCGCCCTTCATCCCGGCGACGTGCTGGACCGCGCCGGAGATACCGATAGCGAGGTAGACGTCGGGCGTCACCTGTTTGCCGGACTGGCCGACCTGGCGGTTCTTCGACAGCCAGCCGTTGTCCACGATCGGGCGGCTGGACGAGAGCGTCGCGTCCGTCGCCTCGACGAGCGCCTCGATGAGCGGGAGGTTCTCCTCCTCCTCGATGCCGCGGCCGATGGAGACGAGGAACTCGGCCTCGCTGATGTCCACGTCGCCCGCGCCGACCTCCTCGAAGCCGGTGACGTCGGAGCGGATGGCGTCCTCGTCGAAGTCCACGTCGAACGCCGAGACCTCGGCGTCGCCGACGCCTTCGGCGGCCGGCCACTCGCCGCTCCGGACGGAGACGGCGTACGGGCCCTCCGCGACCTCGATGGTGGTCTCGACCTTCGACCCGTACATCTCGCGGGTCGCCGTGAGGCCGTCGTCGTACGCGAGGTCGACCGCGTCGGAGACGTAGGGGAGACCGAGCTTGTTCGCGACGGCGGGCGCGTAGTCGAGGCCGTTCACGCTGTTCGGGAGCAGGAGGAACTCGGCGTCGAGGTCGCCGAACAGGGCTTCGGTGGCCTGGACGTACACGTCGTGGTTGAACTCCTCGCCGTAGTCGACGGTGTGGAGCTGGTCGACGCCCTCGCGGTTCAGCGCGTCCGCGAACTCCTCGGTGTTGCCGCCGACGACGGCGACGTGGAGGTCGCCATCCGTGGCGTCCGCGAGTGCGCGGCCCGCGGTCACGAGTTCGAAGGACACGTCGCGGAGTTCGCCGCGGCGGTGCTCGGCGACGGCGAGCACGTCGCTCATCCGTCCACCACCCCCTTCTCGCGGAGCACGTCAGCCAACTGCGCGGCCTGCTCGCCCGCGTCGCCCTCGAGGTACTGGGCGTCGCTCTCGCTCTCGGGTTCGTACATGTCGGTGAGTTCGAGCGCGCTGTCCGCGACGCTCGCGTCGAGACCGAGGTCGTCGAGGGTCTTCGGTGCGATCTCCTTCGACTGCGCCTGCCGGATGCCGCGGAGGCTCGCGTACCGTGGTTCGTTGATACCGGTCTGGATGGTGAGCACCGCGGGGAGCTCCACGTCCGTGAGCTCCTCGACGCCGCCCTCGAGTTCGCGGCGAACCGACGCGATCCCGTCGTCGAGCACGCCGTCGGTGTCGAGCGCGTTCACGACTGCCGCCCACTCGAATCCGACTTCTTCGGCGAGCGCGACGCCCGTCCCACCGAACGCGTCGTCCGCCGCCTGCACGCCGGAGAGCACGATGTCGGGGTCTTCCTCCTCGACCACCGCGGCGAGGATGTCGGCCTTCGCCTCCACGTCGAGGAGGCCCGCGTCACCGAGTGCGTCGTCCCACACGCGGATCGCGCGATCCGCGCCCTTCGCGAGCGCCATCCGAATCGTCTCCTCGGCGCGCTCGGGGCCGATGGTGACCGCGACGACTTCCACGTCGTCGCCAGCCTCCTGAAGCTGGACGCCCTCTTCGACGGCGTAGTCGTCCCACTCGTTGAGGTCGTACTCCAGGTAGGTCTCCTCGATCTCGCCGTTCGAGATCTCGAAGTCCTCCTCGACCTCGGCCACCTCCTTGACGGTGACGAGAACTTTCATCGTCAATTACTGCTGTCGCATCGACGTAAACGCTTTCGAAACGCCTCGCCTACGACTCGTCGTTTTCTCCGGGGAGCGAGATGAGGTTCTCCCGACCGATGCGGAGTTTCTCCACCCGGCCCTCGTCTGCCATCGAGGAGAGCAACTGGGAGACCTTCGCGTTCGACCACCGCGTCTCCTCCACGATCTTCGCCTGCTTCATCCGTCCGCCGTGCTCCTCGAGGAGGCGTTCGACGCGCTCCTCGTCGCTCAACAACTCCTCCGCGGACTGTTCGGCCTCCGCCTCGCCGTCCGCGCCGCCGGACTCGTCCGGCACTTCCCCGTCCGGTTCCGTGGGCGACCCCGTGTCGGCCTCCTGGTCGCGCTCCACCGGCTCGGCGTCGGCGCGTCCGCTGATTCCCCCCCGCCCTCCCGGTAGGACGGCGTTCCGGAGGCTATCGCCGTCCTTCCAGACGTACACGGCCGCGGCGCCGACGACGAGCGCGACGACCGCCGCGCCCGCGACGAGCAGCCACGGAACACCTGTCCCCGCCCCCTCGGTGAACGTCATCGCCGGCCCGCTCTCGAACGACTGCGGGCCCTCCCACTGGAGCGCGCCGTTCACCAGTCCCGTCTGTGGCGTCGCGGTGTCCGGCGAGTAGCCGTCAGGCGGGTAGACGAGCAGTTCCTCGCCCGCCTCGAGACTCCCGAACCAACCGCCGTCGAAGACGTCGGCCACGCGCAGGCTCTCGTTCTCCACCACAGCGAAGTTCGTCCACGTGAACGAGAGCGTGAGCACGCCCGTGGCGTTTTCGCCGGTCGAGTTCAGCCACCCACCGCGCGTTATCCGCTGAATCGCCATCTCGCGGCCGACGCGCTCCGACTGCTGGGCCGCGACCGACTCGAACACGTCCGCCGTCGGACCCACGTCCGCGCCGCTCCGGTAGTCCGCGAGCACGGATTCGAACGCCGCCGTCTCGTTCGCGCCGGAGAGCGCGTACCGCACGGAGACGGTCCAGCGCGCGTCACCGTCGGCCTGGAGGTGGATGGTGACAGTCGTTCCCGCATGCTCCGGCGTGGCTGACTGCGCGCCGGCGACACCGCTGACTGCCGCAGGCGCGACGAGGAGGGCGACGAGGGCGAGTATCAGGGCGGCCTGCCGCATGAACACTCCCGAGTGGTTGTCGTGACGGCAAAACGCTTTCCATCACCCGGACCCGTCCCGCGTAGGTTTTTGTACGGCGCGTCCCACGACTCGGGTATGTCCCGCGTTCCGGTCCCGCTCGCGTTCGCCGCGCTCCTCCTCCTCGCGACGCCGCTCGCCGTCGCCGCCGCGGACGACCCCTCTCTCGCGCAGTCGTCCACGACGGAGGCGCAAGCCGCCACGACGGTCGTCGGGCTCTCCGAGAACACCAGCCGCATCTTCCCACTGCCGGGCGCACAGCGCTCGAACTTCACCGCGCCCGACGCGTCCGTGATGGCGTCCATCCGCATGGGCGTCGCCGACGCCACGTGGACGCTCTCCCGCGAATCCCTCGCGCGAACGCTCGACGCCGCGACGACGCAAGCGGAACGCCAGCGCGTCCTCGAAAACGCCACCGAGAACGCCGCGTCCGCCGTCGACGCACTCCTCGAACGCGAACGGGCCGCTCGCCGGGCCTACCTCGACGGCGACAGCACCGCCGAACGGTACGTCACCACGCTCGGCGAACTCCAGGCTCGCGCCGACCACCTCCTCTCCTACATCGGCCCGCGCAACGACCCCGCACGGCACTCCCTGCTCTCGTACGCCGACCGCGGCTCCGCCCTCCGCGCCACCCTGTTCTCCCTGCAGGCCGAAGTGACGCCGCTCGTCACAGACACCGGCGCGAGCGCGGCGTTCGCCGTCCGCGGCGGTTTCAGTGACCGGTTTTCCGTCCTCGCCTCCCCCGATGGGTTCGCGCTCTCCACTATCTCGGACGGCCTCTACCAGCGCACCGTCTACCGCCCCGACCTCCTCGACTCGACCGTCGATCGCACCGTCAGCATCACGGATCTCGGGGAGCGGACGGACGCGCTCTATCCGTGGGCGCTCGCCGGCGACGGCTTCGTCAGCTCCGGCACCTACACGTTCGACGGGTACGCGTACCGCGTCCGCATCACGCACCTCGACGGCACGATCATATCCTACGTCGACGCGAGCAGCGGCCAGCCGTACCACGAGACGCGTGAGACCGCGCTCTCCGTCGTCGCGACCGACCCCGGCTGGACGAACACCAGCGGGAACTACACGCTCGCGGTGAACCGCTCCTACCCGGGCGGACCGCTCCGCGTGAGCGTGACGCACAACGGGAGCGCGGTGCGAGCGCCGATATCGATAGGCGGTGCGCGCGTCGGCACGACGGGCGTCGACGACGGCGTGCTGTGGACGCTCGCGCCCCGCGGCGAGTTCACGGTGACGGCGACCGTGGACGGTCGCGAGGTGCGCGTGAACGCGACCGCGACTTGAAGTAGGAAGCCGCGGCCAGCCCGTGTGTGTCCAGTCGTGCGCTCGCGCCCGCCGTCGGCGTCGCGCTGTTCGCCCTGCTCACCGTCCTCCTCGCCGCGGCTGTCGCGGGGCTCGCGGTGTCGGTGACGCCCGCGGAGCCAGCGGTCGTCTCCCTGGACGCGGACCCGGACGGAACCCTCACGTTCCTCCTCGTCTCGGGGTCGCTCGACGCCCGCGACCTCGCGCTCTCCGTGCGGGTGAACGACCGCGCGCTCGCTCACCAGCCGCCGGTGCCGTTCTTCGCGGCGCGCGGGTTCCGGGGCGGGCCGACCGGGCCGTTCAACAGCGCCGCCGACCCCGAGTGGTCGGCAGGCGAACGCGCGTCGTTCCGGGTCGCCGGAACGAACGCTCCCCTTCCCGCGGCTGGTGACGACGTGGAAGTGACGGTGAGAACGAGTCGGGGCGTGGTCGCGGTCGCGTCAGCCGTCGTCGGGGACGCGGCCGAACGACACGATGGCACGGGGGCGGTTGGGTTCGGCCTGCAGGACGCGGTGCTCGGTGTCGACGAACCCGGCGTCCCGGAACATCCGGTCGGCCTCGGATTCGTCGTAGAACAGCATGATGGCGTCCGCGACCTTCTGCATCACCGTCGAATCCGGATAGTCGGGCCCGACGACGAGGACTTTCCCGCCCGGGCGGACGACCCGCCGGAACTCGCGGAGCGCGAGGTGTGGGTTCGGCCAGTACTCGATTGAACCGGACGACCAGACGGCGTCGAAGGAGTTCGTCGCGAACGGCAGCCGTTCGGCGTCGCCGCGCGTGAAGTCCACGGCCTCGGTGCCGAGCTTCGCGGTGGCCTTCTCCAGCTGGTGTTCGGACTGGTCGAGTCCAGTCACGTCGTCCGTGTATCGGAGGAGCCCCTCGGTTCCGAACCCGGTGCCACAGCCCACGTCGAGCACGGAATCGCCGGCGTCGAGGTCGAACCACTCCAGGGTCTCGTCCCGCATCCCCTCGGTCCAGATGAACGCGTTCACCTCGTCGTACACCTTCGAGAGGTACTTGTAGAAGACGCGCGCCCGGCCTTTGTCTTCGAGGACTCCCATCACGTCGGCGTTCGACCGGACGCGCCATAGTTCGCTCGGTTCTTTCGCAACTACCTTATACGCGCTCGCTCAATCTTTCGCCCGTTAGCCCATGGCGAGGCCAGAGGTTCTCACACGACTAAAGGAGGCGGAGTCCGACGCCGACGACATCATCGCGGAGGCGAAGGAGGCGCGCGAGCAGCGCATCTCCGAGGCCCGCGAGACTGCGGAGGACATCCGTCAGGAGGCCGAGGAGGAGGCGGCCGAACTCAAGGAAGAACGCCTCTCCGAAGCCCGCGAGGAGATACAGGACGAGAAAGAACGCATCCTCGAAGAGGGCGAGGCGGAGCGCGAGGCGTTGCTCGCGACGGCCGCCGAGAACGAGGATGACGCGGTGACGTTCGCCCTCGACCGGTTCACGGAGGCGGTGCATGCTCAGACCTGAGCGAATGAGCAAGGTGTCCGTCGTGGGCACCAACCGAGTCGTGCAGGACGTCATCGAGGCGGCGCACGACCAGAACGTCCTCCACTTCAGTGATTCGAGCGGCGACGTCGGCGTCGAAGGGTTCGACGCCGGCTCTCCGCTTGCGGGGGCGGACGACGCCTCCGACAAACTGGTGACGGTTCGGTCGCTCCTCTCCATCCTCGGCGTCGACGAGGAGGACGCCGGCCCCACCCGCATCGTCACTGACGACGCGCTCGAAGACGAGTTCGCTGACATCCGCGACGAGGTCAACGAACTCGACGAGCGCCGCACCGAGGTCGAAAACCGACTGAGCGACCTCGAAGACCGCGTCGGTGCGGTCGAACCGTTCGTCACGCTCGGCATCGACCTCGACCTCCTCCAGGGGTACGACAGCGTGGAGGTCGCCGTCGGCGAAGGCGACACGGACGAAATCGAGCACGCGCTCGCGGACGCGAGCGACGTGCGGTCGTTCGAGACGTTCAGCGAGGACGGCGTCGTCGCCGTCTTCGCGTACCCGAGCGGCGACGCGACGGACGTCTTGGAGGACGCGCTCGTCGGCGCGGAGTTCGTCGAACACGAGATTCCGTCGGGCAACGGCACCCCCGAGGACTATCTCGACTCGCTCGAACACAAGCGCCAGAAGCTCGAATCGGAACTCGCGACCGTCGAGAACGAACTCGAAGGCCTCCGACTCGAACACGCCGGCTTCCTCCTCGCGGCCGAGGAGAAGCTCAACATCGAGGTGCAGAAGGCCGAGGCCCCGCTCAACTTCGCGACCACGGATCACGCGTTCGTCGCGGAGGGCTGGGTTCCGACCAGCGAGTACGCCGAGTTCGCGTCCGCGGTGCAGGACGCGGGCGGCGACGGCGTGGACGTCGAGGAACTCGAGCGCGCCGAGTACGAGCCGCCAGAGCACGAAATCGGCCACGGCGAGCAGGAAGCCGCGCCCGACGGCGGCACCGCGGAACAGCCGCCGGTCGTGCAGGACAACCCCGGGCCGGTGAAGCCGTTCGAGATGCTCGTCCGCGTCATCAACCGCCCGAACTACTACGACCTCGACCCGACGATCATCCTGTTCCTCACGTTCCCCGCGTTCTACGGGTTCATGATCGGGGACGTCGGGTACGGGATCATCTACACCGCGGTCGGCTGGTGGATGTACACCAGTCTCGATTCCGACGCGCTCGCCGCGCTCGGCGGCGTCGCCGTCCTCTCCGGACTCTCCACAATCGTGTTCGGGTTCCTGTACGGCGAGATATTCGGTTTCCACCTCATCAGCGAGTACCTCTGGAACGGCAGCCCGCCGCTCCACAAGGGACTGATGCCCGGGAACGCGGACTGGGCGCGCCTCTGGCTCGTCGTCTCCGTGCTGGTGGCGCTCGGCCACCTCACGCTCGGGTACGCCATCGACACGTACAAGCGGATGCGTCACGGCGTCTGGGACGCGCTCACCGAGGGCGCGTCGTGGGCGATTCTGATGGTCGGGCTCTGGGTGTGGATCTTCAGCCACGCCCTCGGCGGCGCGAAACCCGACCTCCTGTTCACCGCGCTCTCCGGTCAGCCGCTCGGCTTCACCGGATTCGGCGCGACGGTGGGCTGGGCGGCGCTCGTAATCGGTCTCGTCGGATACGCGCTCCTCATCTACGCCGAGGGCGCGGTCGGCGGTATCGAGGGCGCGCTGAACTCGCTCACGCACGTCCTCTCGTACACGCGGCTCGCCGCCGTGATGCTCGCGAAGGGGGGGATGGCGTTCGTCGTCAACCTCCTCTTCTTCGGCGCGTACGAGACGCACCCGGACGACCCCACGATGGGGGAGTTCCACTTCATGCTGGAACACGACTGGAGTTACGTACAGACACACCACCCCGGGGCCGAACTGATGTTCGGCGGCCTCGTGCACGGCCCGATCACGGCCGTGCTCGGCGGCATCCTCATCTTCGTCCTCGGCCACATCTTAGTGCTTGCCCTCGGCGTCACGAGCGCCGGCCTACAGGCCGTTCGCCTGGAATACGTCGAGTTCTTTGGGAAGTTTTATGAAGGCGGTGGGACGAAATACGAACCGTTCGGCTACGACCGATCCTACACGACCCAAGACTAATTAGTCATGTTTGAATTCGTCATCGCGTTCGTCAACGCTCTCGCACCGCTCCTGAACAACGCCGCTCTCACCCCCGCGGAACTCACGGGGAACATCGCCACTGCCGGCGCCGCGCTCGGCGTCGGCGTCGCCGCACTCGGTGCCGGTGTCGCGGAAGGCGGTATCGGTGCCGCAGCAGTCGGCGCCCTCGCCGAGGACGAGGAGTTCTTCGGGAACGCGATCCTGTTCACGGTCCTTCCCGAGACTCTCGTCATCCTCGCGATTGTCGTCATCTTCATCATCTAAGATGAGTCTGGACACGGTAGTCGAAGAGATCCGCGAGGACGCCCGGGAACGGGCCGACGAAATCCGCCAGGAGGGCGAGGAACGCGCCGACGACATCGTGTCGGCCGCCGAGTCCGAAGCTGACGATATCCTCGAAGAAGCCGAGGCGGAGGTCGAACGCGAAATCGAACGCGAGCGCGAACAGACGCTCTCCAGCGCGAAGCTCGACGCGAAGCACGAGCGAATGAGCGCGCGCCGCGACGCCCTCGAATCCGTCCGTGAGGAGGTCGAGGATCGAATTGCGGGCCTCGACGGCGACGAGCGCGAGGAGCTCACTCGCGCCCTGCTCGACGACGCGCTCGACTCGTTCGACGAGGACGAGCAACTCGCCGTCCACTACGCGTCCGGCGACGAGGAACTCCTCTCGGACATCCTGGACGATTACACGCACGTCTCGCTCGCCGGCGAGTACGACTGCCTCGGCGGCGTCGTCGTCGAGAGCGAGTCCTCGCGAGTGCGCGTGAAGAACACGTTCGACTCGGTGCTCGACGACGTCTGGGAGGACGACCTCAAACAGATCAGTAACCGGCTCTTCGACGAACAATGAACGTCATCAGCCGCGACGCATCGAACTACGCGTACGTCAACGCCCGCGTGAAGTCGCGGCGTGCCGTCCTCTTCGACGAGGACGACTACCGGACGCTGATGCGGATGGGGACGAGCGAAATCGCTCGCTTCCTCGAGGAGTCCGAGTACGAGGCGGAAGTGAACGACCTCGGCTCGCGGTTCTCCGGCGTCGACCTCGTCGAGTACGCGTTGAACCGAAACCTCGCGAAGCACTTCCACGACCTCTTGCAGTGGTCGCAGGGAACGCTCCGCGACCTCCTCGTCCGCTACTTCCGGAAGTTCGACGCGTGGAACGTCAAGACGGCGCTCCGCGGTGTCTACGCGGACACAGAGACTGCGGAGATCGAACAGGACTTCATTCGCGCGGGCGACCTCGGCGACGACACGCTGTCGCTGCTCGCCGACGCGGACGAGATTCGGACGGTCGTCGACCTGCTCTCCGAGACGCTGTTCGGGCCGGCGCTCGACGACGCGTACGGCGAGTACGAGGAGACGAACTCGCTCGTGCCGCTGGAGAACGCGGTCGACCTCGCGTTCTACGACCGCCTCCTGAAGCAAGTGCAGAGCACGTCAGCGGGCACCCGCGAGTTCGTGAAGTTCCTGCAGGCCGACATCGACTTCCGGAACGTTCGGAACGCGGTTCGGCTCGCTCGCAGCGGTGCCGACCTCGACCCCGCGGAGTATTACATCGAGGGCGGCCGGCTGTTCGAGCCTGCCGAACTCGACGCGCTCGCGGACAACTGGGACGAACTCGTCGCGCGACTCCGGGACAGCCACTACGGCAACGAGCTGGCGGACAAGCTCGACGAGCTCGACGAGGCGGACAGCCTCATCGCGTTCGAGCACGCGCTCGACGCCGCGCTCCTCTCGTACTCGGAACACCTCTCGCACGTGTTCCCGCTGTCCGTGTGTCCCGTGCTCGGGTACGTGCTGGCGAAGGAACGCGAAGTGGACAACGTCCGCGCCATCGCGCGCGGCCGTGAGGTCGGTCTCACGGAAGAAGAGATCGAGGAGGAACTCGTCATCCTATGAGTCAGGAAATAGCCGTCGTCGGGAGCGCCGAATTCACCACGGGTTTCCGACTGGCCGGCGTACAGACGTTCGAGAACGTCCCCGACGACGAGAAATCCGACGAGCTCGACGAGGCCGTCGAACGCGTGCTCGCGAACGACGATGTCGGGATCGTCGTGATGCACGCGGACGACCTCGACTACCTCTCCCGGCAGACCCGTCAGGACGTGGAGACGAGCGTCGAACCGACGGTCGTCACTATCGGCAGCGGTGAAGCGGGTGGGAGCGGCCTCCGCGAACAGATCAAGCGCGCCATCGGCATCGACCTGATGGCGGACGAAGACGGTGAGAACGAATGAGTCAGGCAGAAACAATCACTGATTCCGGCGAAATCGAGAGCGTGAGCGGTCCCGTCGTGACCGCCACGGACCTCGACGCCCAGATGAACGACGTCGTGTACGTCGGTGAAGAGGGGCTGATGGGTGAGGTCATCGAAATCGAAGGCGGCATAACGACCATCCAGGTCTACGAGGAGACGTCCGCGGTCGCACCCGGCGAACCCGTCGAGAACACGGGCGACCCGCTGACCGTGGATCTCGGGCCGGGCATGCTGGACTCCATCTACGACGGTGTTCAGCGCCCGCTCGACGTGCTCGAAGACGAGATGGGCGCCTTCCTCGACCGCGGTGTCGACGCGCCCGGCATCGACATGGAGAAGGAGTGGGAGTTCACTCCCGCCGTCTCCGAGGGCGATGTCGTCGAACCCGGCGACGTCGTCGGTACGGTCGACGAAACCGAGAGCATCGAACACAAAGTCCTCGTCCCGCCCCGCCACGAGGGCGGTGAGGTCACCACGGTGAACGAGGGCTCGTACACCGTCACCGACCCCGTGGTCGAACTCGACTCGGGCGAGACGGTGACGATGCACCAGGAGTGGCCGGTTCGCGAGGCCCGGCCGACCGTGGACAAGCACACGCCCGAGACGCCGCTCGTCACTGGACAGCGCGTCCAGGACGGCCTGTTCCCGCTCGCGAAGGGCGGGACGGCGGCGATTCCGGGGCCGTTCGGTTCCGGGAAGACCGTCACCCAGCAGCAACTCGCGAAGTGGAGCGACGCCGACATCGTCATCTACATCGGGTGTGGCGAGCGCGGGAACGAGATGACGGAAGTCATCGAGGACTTCCCCGAGCTCGAAGACCCCAAGTCGGGGAACGCGCTGATGGCGCGCACGTGCCTCATCGCGAACACCTCGAACATGCCGGTCGCGGCACGCGAGTCCTGCATCTACACGGGCGTCACCATCGCGGAGCACTACCGCGACATGGGGTACGACGTCGCGCTGATGGCGGACTCCACCAGCCGGTGGGCGGAAGCGATGCGCGAAATCTCCTCCCGCCTGGAGGAGATGCCGGGCGAGGAAGGCTACCCCGCCTATCTCGCGAGCCGGCTCGCGCAGTTCTACGAGCGAGCGGGCCTGTTCGAGAACCTGAACGGCAGCGAGGGGTCGGTGTCCGTCGTGGGCGCGGTCAGCCCGCCGGGCGGCGACTTCTCGGAGCCGGTCACTCAGAACACGCTCCGTATCGTGAAGACGTTCTGGGCGCTCGACTCCGATCTCGCGGAACGCCGTCACTTCCCCTCGATTAACTGGAACGAGTCCTACTCGCTCTACAAGGATCAGCTCGACGACTGGTGGCGTGAGAACGTCGCGGAGGACTGGCCGGACGAGCGCCAGTGGGCCGTGGACGTGCTCGACGAGGAGGCCGACCTCCAGGAGATCGTGCAGCTCGTCGGCGAGGACGCGCTCCCGGACGATCAGCGTCTCACGCTCGACGTGGCGCGCTACATCCGGGAGGCGTTCCTCCAGCAGAACGCGCTCCACGACGTGGACACGTACTGTCCGCCCGAGAAGACGTACCTCATCCTCACCGCGATCCACCACTACAGCGAGGAGGCGTTCCGCGCGCTCGAAGCGGGCGTTCCCGTCGAGGAAATCACGGACGTCGACGCTGCGCCCCGTCTGAACCGGCTCGGAACGACGCCGGACGACGAGGCCGAAGCGGAGGTCGAGGAGATCAAAGAACAGCTCACCGAACAGCTCCGGGAGAAGTACTAATGAAAGAGTACCAGACCATCACCGAAGTCAGCGGCCCGCTGGTCTACGTCGAGATCGACGAACCGATCGGGTACGACGAGATCGTCGAAATCGAAACACCCGACGGGGAGACCAAGCGCGGTCAGGTCCTCGAATCCAGCGACGGACTCGTCGCGATCCAGGTGTTCGAGGGCACGGAAGGTATCGGTCAGGACGCCTCGGTGCGGTTCCTCGGCGAGACGATGAAGATGCCCGTGACCGAAGACCTCCTCGGTCGCGTGCTCGACGGCTCCGGGAACCCAATCGACGGCGGTCCCGACATCGTTCCGGACGAGCGCCGCGACATCATCGGCTCCGCAATCAACCCGCACGCTCGCGAGTACCCCGAGGACTTCATCCAGACGGGCGTCTCCTCGATCGACGGGATGAACACGCTCGTGCGCGGCCAGAAGCTCCCAATCTTCAGCGCGTCCGGCCTCCCGCACAACGACCTCGCGCTCCAGATCGCGCGACAGGCCGAGGTGCCCGAGGAGGGCGACGAGGACGACGACACGGAGTTCGCGGTCGTGTTCGGCGCGATGGGTATCACGAAGGAGGAGGCGAACGAGTTCATGGACGACTTCGAGCGCACGGGCGCGCTCGAACGCAGCGTCGTCTTCACGAACCTCGCTGACGACCCGGCCGTCGAGCGGACGATTACGCCCCGCCTCGCGCTCACCACCGCCGAGTACCTCGCGTTCGACAAGGGCTATCACGTCCTCGTCATCCTCACGGACATGACGAACTACTGTGAGGCATTGCGCGAGATCGGCGCGGCGCGCGAGGAAGTCCCGGGTCGCCGTGGCTACCCCGGATACATGTACACCGACCTCGCGCAGCTCTACGAGCGCGCGGGCCGCATCAAGGGCCGGGAGGGCACGGTCACCCAGCTCCCAATTCTGACGATGCCGGGTGACGACGAAACCCACCCGATTCCCGACCTCACGGGCTACATCACGGAGGGCCAGATCATGATGGACCGCGACCTGAACAGTCAGGGCGTCACGCCGCCCGTGGACGTCTCCCCCAGCCTCAGCCGGCTGATGGACGACGGTATTGGCGAGGGTCTCACTCGCGACGACCACGGCGACGTGGCGGATCAGCTGTTCGCGGCGTACGCGGAAGGGAAAGACCTCCGCGACCTCGTGAACATCGTCGGCCGGGAAGCGCTCAGCGAGCGCGACAACAAGTACCTCGACTTCGCGGACGCGTTCGAGTCCGAGTTCGTCGACCAGGGCTTCGACACCGACCGCAGCATCGAGCAGACGCTCAGCATCGGCTGGGACGTGCTGTCGATGCTCCCGAAGGAGGAACTCAACCGCCTCGACGAGGAGCACATCGAACAGTACTACACGGAGGACGCGGAGGTCGACACGGACTCCGAGGAATCCGACGACTCACCCGTCAGCGCCGACTAGAACGATGGCAGGAGACGTCAAACCCACGCGCAAGAACCTGATGGAGATCGAGGAGCGCATCGAGTTCTCCGAGAGCGGGCACGACACGCTCGAACAGAAGCGTGACGGCCTCATCATGGAGTTCATGGACATCCTCGACACCGCGCAGGACGTGCGCTCCGACCTCGAAGACGACTACGAGGACGCGCAGAAGAAGATCAATATGGCGCGCGCGATGGAGGGCGACGTCGCCGTCCGCGGTGCTGCGGCAGCCCTGAAAGAGCAGCCGGAGCTCAGCGTGGAGTCGAAGAACATCATGGGCGTCGTCGTCCCCCAGATCGAGTCCTCGAAGGTGAAGAAGAACCTCGACGAGCGCGGGTACGGCGTCATCGGGACGTCCGCGCGCATCGACGAGGCCGCGGAGGCCTACGAGGAACTCCTCGAGTCCATCATCCTCGCGGCCGAGGTGGAGACGGCGATGAAGAAGATGCTCGAGGAGATCGAGCAGACGAAGCGCCGCGTGAACGCGCTCGAATTCAACATTCTGCCGGATCTCCGGGAGAACCAGGATTACATCGAGCAGAAGCTCGAAGAGCAGGAGCGCGAGGAGACGTTCCGCATGAAGAAAGTGAAGAACAAGAAGGAGGAAGAGGCGAAGCAGGCGCGCGAGGCCGAGAAGCACGATGCGCGCGAACGCTCTGACTCCGTCGTTTAACTCACCCGTTTTCTATGGCGTGTTCTCTCTGCAGGAGCGAGCAGCTGGCGTTCCCTGTGCCTGACGTGGCTCGCGAGCATCTGCCGGACGACCGGCCGGGCGCGGCGCTCTGTACGCGGTGTCTCGCGGTCGAACCCGTGGACGACCCCCCGCCGGAGCGTCCCGTGTTCTCCGGGTCGATTCCGGGATTTCCGGATGGCGAGGCGGGCGCGATAGTCGCGTGTCTGTTCGCGCTCGTTGACTCGCTCGCACTCTACCGCGCGGAGATATCGGCGCTCGCGAGTGAGGCCGAACGCCGGGGCGTGGATGTCCTCCTCCTCGTCGACCGGCTCGCGAGCACGGACGGTGTGGAGCCGTACTTCGACGTGTCCCGCCGGAGCCGCCAGTTGGCGCAACTGCTCTACGAGTAGCGCGCCCCTGACACTTATTCCGGTTCGGAGCGACCCGCGGGTATGGATACCGTGTGGGCGAACCCCGATCGGCTGGCGGCGTTGCGCGAGGGAATCACGCGAGTCGGCGACAGACCGACGTTTCCCGCGGAGGCGCCGTTCACCGGCGAGCGCATCGCGGAGGTGCCCGCGTGCACCGCTGCCGACGTGGACGCAGCCGTCGAGAACGCGCGCGAGGCGGGCGCGGCGTGGGCCGCGCGGCCCGTGGAGGAGCGTGCCGCCGTCCTGTCCGACTTCCACGACCTCGTGCTCGACCGGCAGGACGACCTGCTCGACCTGATGCAGGTCGAAACCGGGAAGACGCGGCGGGACGCGTTCGAGGAGGTGTTGGACGTGGCGTCGACAGCCCGCCACTACGCCGACCACACGGATCTCCTCGCGCCGGAGCGCCGAACCGGCGCGCTCCCGCTGCTGACGAAGGCCGTCGTCCACCAGCATCCGGTCGGGGTCGTCGGCTTCATCACGCCGTGGAACTACCCGCTCACGCTCGCCGTCTCCGACGCGCTCCCCGCGCTGCTCGCGGGCAACGGTGTCGTTCTGAAGCCCGACGAGTCGACGACTCACACCGCGCTGCTCGCCCGCGACCTCCTCGAAGACGCCGGCCTTCCACCCGGCCTCCTCCAGGTCGTGTCGGGAGACGGCGCCGACCTCGGCGAACCACTCGTCGAGCGCGTCGACCACGTCGGATTCACCGGATCGACCGCCGTCGGACGCGAAGTCGGCGCGCTCGCGGGCGAACACCTCACCGACGTGTCGCTCGAACTCGGCGGAAAGAACCCCCTGCTCGTGTTGGACGACGCCGACCCCGAGGAGGCGGCCGCGGGCGCGGTCCGCGCGTCGTTCGCGAACGCCGGCCAGCTCTGCATCTCCACGGAACGCCTCTACGTCCACACCGACGGCTACGACGACTTCGTGGACGCGTTCGTCCGCGAGACCCGAGGCCTCGCGCTCGGTGCCGGAGTCGAGTACGGCCCCGAGATGGGGAGCCTGCAGTCCGACCAGCAACTCGAGAAAGTGACCGCGCACGTCGAGGACGCCGTGGAGCGCGGTGCGACCGTGCTCGCCGGCGGCCGCGCGCGCCCCGACCTCGGCCCCTACTTCTACGAGCCCACGATTCTGGAGGACGTGACCTCGGAGATGACGCTGTCGGGCGAGGAGACGTTCGGGCCCGTCGTCGCGCTCTACGAGGTCGACTCCGTCGACGAGGCGGTCGAGCGCGCGAACGATTCGCCGTACGGCCTGAACGCGTCGGTCTGGACGACCGATACGGCGCGCGGCGAGCGCGTCGCCGAGCGAATCGAGTGTGGAACGGTGAACGTGAACGAGGGGTACGCGGCCGCCTGGGCGTCGATCGACGCGCCGATGGGCGGGATGAAGGACTCCGGGGTCGGCCGCCGCCACGGGGACGAGGGACTCCTGAAGTACACGGAGTCCCAGACGGTCGCGACGCAGCGCGGCGCCCGCATCGACCCGGGCCCGCTCCCGCAATCCCTCTGGGCAGCAGGGCTTACGCTCGGGCTTCGTGCACTGAAGCGCGTCACGGGGTGGTTGCCGTGAGCGTCTTCCTCACGGGATTCCCGGGATTCCTCGGATCCGCGCTCGTCGACCGGCTCCGCGACCGCACCGACCGCATCGACTGTCTGGTTCAGTCCCGGTACCGCGAGCAGGCCGAAGCGCGCGCCGAAACCATCGCCGGCGACGACTGGCAGGACGCCATCGCGCTCCACGAGGGCGACATCACGCAGTCCCACCTCGGCCTCGACCCCGACGCGTACGACGACCTCCAGTCGGACGCGGAGGAGGTGTTCCACCTCGCCGCCGTCTACGACCTCGCGGTCGACCGCGAACTCGGGATGGCCGTGAACGTCGACGGCACCGAGCGCGTTCTCGACTTCGCGGCGGGCGCGCCCCTCCGAAGATTCCAGTACGTGAGCACGTGCTACGTCTCCGGCCGCCACGACGGCGTGTTCCGAGAGACCGACCTCGACGTGGGACAGTCCTTCAACAACCACTACGAGGAGACGAAATTCCTCGCCGAACGCGCCGTTCAGGAGCGCATGGGTGAGATCCCGACAACCATCTATCGGCCCGCCATCGCCGTCGGCGACTCCGAAACCGGCGCGACCCAGAAGTACGACGGCCCCTACTTCACCCTCCAGTGGCTCCTCCGCTGTCCGGGTATCGCCCCCGTTCCGTTCCTACCGGGGTCGCTCGACACCGAACTCAACGTCGTCCCCCGCGACTTCGTCGTCGACGCCATCGACGAACTCAGCCGTCTCGACCGCTCGTCGGGGATCGTCTACCAGCTCTGCGACCCGAATCCGCCCACGATTCCGGAGCTCACGCGACTGCTCGCGGACGCCGCCGACACTCGCACGCTCCCCGTGCCGAGCACGCGCGGCCTCACGAAGCGCCTCCTCCGAACGAGCCTCGGCCGCAAGACGGGGGTTCTCCCGGAGTCAGTGGACTACTTCACGCATCCGACGACGTACGTCTGCCCGAACACCCGCCGCGACCTCGAGCACGCGAGCTGTCCACCGTTCGAGAGTTACGTCGACACGCTCGTCGACTACGTCAGAGAACACCCGGAGATAGACCCGGACGCGATGATCTGAGCTTAGATGCCGGTGTCGTACCGGAGGAGACCCGCGATCCCGCCGAACGCCGTCAGGAGCTGCTCGCCCTTCTCGAAGTCCGTGCTGATGAAGTGCGTGTCCGTCCCGCGCTGATCCGCGATATTCATCAGGAAGTCGATGACGTCCTCGCGCTCGCCGTCCTCCGCCGCGACCGTCGCGTCGCAGTCCGAGCAGTCGTGGCTCGGCGTGGACGCGCGCCTGTCTATGACCTCGTACTCCTCGTGGTCGTTCTCGCACTCGTAGACGACCACGTCCTTCCGCAAGTCCTCGCTCAAGAGGAGTCTATCCACCGAGCCCATCACGAGGTTCTGGCGGGTCGGCTCGAACCCGTAGGTCGCGAGGCCGCCGCCCTGGAGTTCGGAGAAGAACTCGCTCATGTCGTCTTTGTCCTGCATCAACTCCGCCTCCGAGAGCGCCTCGGAGCCCGCGTCCACGAGGTCGCTCAGTCCGGACTCGTCCGTGTAGGAGACGTCGAACTTCCCGAGCACCTTGTCCTGGAGTTCGTGGTGGAGGTAGTCGCCGTCGAGGAACTCGTCCTTCGTCGGACTCGGGCCGCCGACGAGAATGCCGTCGAGTTCGTGGCGCTCCGGGACGAACAGGTCGTTCGCCATCCCCGCGACCTCCTGATAGAAGTTGTCGATGGCCTCCAACCGGAGTCGCGCGAACCGCTGCGCTGACTGCCCGCCTTTCCGCTGCTTCCCGGGGACGAGCGAACTCGCGGACTTCACGGGCTCCACGCGCTTTCCCTTCAGCCACCCGACGTTCGCCTCCCGCCGGTCGAGCACGATGAGGCCGTACAGTCCCTTGTCCGCCAGCATGTGCTCCAGCGGCTCCGTCAGGAACTCGCTGTCGCAGTGGTAGCGGAACGACTCCACGGGCTGGGGCGGGTTCTCGAGAACCTCCGTCACCATCTTCGTCTGCCCGCCGCCCGAGTCCACCGCGCCCGAGAACAACACCATCCCGTTCTCCGGCGGGAACGTATCGTAGTACCGCAGGCGGTCCTTGATGGAGGTCAGGGCGTCCTGCACGTTCGTCCGCGTCTGCTTCGACTTGATGTTCGACGCCTCCGAGTGCTCCTGCGTGACGTGCGCCACCACGTCCGAAATCTGGCGGTCCGGCGGAATGTAGATAGTGACGAGCTGCGTCCCCGAACCGGAGTACTCCTTCAGCTCCTCGATGAGCTTCCGGAACTCGTACTTCTTCCGGTCTTCGGACTGCTCCTCCTGCTGTTCACTCATTACCCGAAACTAGCCCGCGAAACGGTAAGTAACCTTTGACACTCCCAGCGCGCCCGCGCGCGGCCGCTGAGCGTCCGAAACAGACGCACGCCCGGCCGGGAGACACGCCGCGTCCGCTCACGCCTCACCGTTCAGCGCTCGCTCGTTCAGCGTTCGCTACGTCCGGGAATTCGAAGATCCCCCCTCCTACTCACGGGTCACTCGCGTTCCCCGTTCGCTCGTTCAGCGGACACTCCGTGTCCGCTCACGCCTCACTTCGTTCAGCGTTCGCTACGTCCGGGAAATCGGGGATTTCCCGTCCTACATCGACTCGGGCGCGTCCACCCCGAGGAGGCCGAGGCCGGTGTCGAGGGCTTCGCGGGCGGCGTTGACGACGGCGAGCCGGGCGTCCCGCACCTCGGGGGCCACGTCGTCGGCGAGGACGGGGCACTCGCGGTAGAACGTGTTGAAGTCGTCGGCGAGGTCGCGGACGTACGTCGCCACCTGGTGGGGTTCGAGTTCGTCCGCGCTGCGTTCGACGACGACGGGGAGGCGGGCGACGGAGCGAACCAGTTGGATTTCGGCGTCGTCAGTCAGGCGGCCTGCGTCGATGTCCTCGGGAACGGTCTGGCCGTCGAGAATCCCGCAGCTGCGGGCGTGGGCGTACTGGACGTAGGGCGCGCTCTGTCCCTCGAAGTCGAGGGCGTCGTCCCAGTCGAACGTGATCGCCTTCTGGGGTTGCTTCGCGACGATGTCGTAGCGCACCGCGCCGATGCCCACTTGTCGGCTGATGCGTTCGATGTCGTCCTCGGTGAGGTCGTCCTCGCGGATGCGGTCGTCGAGGCGTTTCTCGACCTCGTCGCGGGCGCGCGAGACGGCTTCGTCCAGGAGGTCGTCCATGTCGACGCCGGTGCCGGCGCGCGTGCTCATCGACTCGCCGCCGGGGAGGTTCACCCAGCCGTAGAACAGCTCTTCGAGCTGGTCGGTGTCGTTCCCGAGGATGTCGAGCGCGGCGCGGAGCTTGTTCGCGTGGAGCTCCTGGTCTTCGCCGAGCACGGTGATTGCGCGGTCGAACTCGTCGAACTTCCACTCGTGGTGCGCCAAATCCCGGGTCGTGTAGAGGGTCGTGCCGTCGGAGCGGAGGAAGACGAACGACTGCTCGATGTCCCAGTCGTCGAGGTCGAGCTGCCACGCGCCCTCCTCCTTGTACGCGTACTCGGCGTCCTTGAGGCGCTCCGTGACCTCCTGGGTTGAGTCGTCCTGGAGGAATCGGGTCTCCTTCACGAACTCGTCGAACTCCGCGGGGAGCCGACTGAGCGTGTCCGTCATCCCGTCGAGAACCTGGTCGACGACTTCGCTCACGCGCTCGTACGTCTGCTCGTCGCCGCTGTCGAGGCCTTCGATGATGTCCGCGATTTCGTCCTCGGCGGCCGCGACTTCGCTCTCCGAGGCCTCGTCGAGGAACGCGTTCCCCGTCCGGTAGTACCGGACGAGGTCGTAGTCGGACTTCTCGCGCTCGGGTTCGGGGAGGTCGGACTCGTCGAACGTCTCGTACGCCCACGTGAACACGGCCATCTGGCGGCCGGCGTCGTTCACGTAGTACTCGCGGGTCACGTCGTTGCCGGCGTAGTCGAGCACGCGCGCCGTCGCGTCCCCGATGATGGGGTTGCGGGCGCGCCCGACGTGCACGGGCCCGGTGGGGTTCGCGCTCGTGTGCTCCACGACCACGCTGTCGCCCGTGTCGGGGAGGCGGCCGAACCCCTCCTCGCGGGTCGCGGCGAGCGTGTCCGCGTCGTACTGGTCTGTGACCTCGAAGTTCACGTACGGGCCCTGTGTCGTGACGTCGCCGAGGTAGTCGTATCCGCTCGCGTCGAGTTCGGCGGCGATGTCCGCGGCGACGCTGGCGGGCGCGGCGCCCGCCTCGCTGGCGAGGCGGAACGCGACGCTGGATGCGAGCACGGCGGGCACGTCCTCGGGCGGTTCTTCGAGTCCGAGGTCGTCTGTCGGGAGGTCGAGCGCCGAGAGCGCCCCCGAGAGGGCGTCCTCGACCTCCGCGCGAAAGGCCAGGAACATACGGATTCGTGGGGTTCCGCCGCCTAAAGGCGTTGTGAGTTACGGGAGCGGCCATCACGCCTTTCCGCGCGCGGGCAGTTCTTCCGTTCACAATGTCCGACGACACAGACGCGGACGTTACGAACCGAGACCCGGACGTCGAGGACGACGACGGCCACGGCGTGACAGTCGAGGGCGGCGGGGACGCGGGCGCGTCCGCACCCGAAGCCTCCGACGAGGTGGAGCCCGACCGCGCCGAGGACGCCGACTTCGACGCGCAGGAACAGAAGCGGGAGGACGAGGCCGCGGACGCCGAGAACCTGGACAACCACCGCGACGAGGAGCCGTTCGAGACCTAACTAGGGTTCGACAGTCCGTTCTCCGATCGTTCGGTTCTCGACTCTGCGCACATCTTCCTCCGATGGATCCGGGAACGCCGCCGGGTGCAGGCACCACGCGAGGCGCTCGAGCGTGTCCACGAGCCGCGGCCCCGGCCGATTGACGTAGTGGTGGCCGTCCACCGCGAACACCCGCCCGGACTCGACCGCTGACAGGTCGCGCCAGCCCGCTCGCTCCCGGAGTTCGTCGAGATTGTCGAGCGTCTGATCCATTCCGAACCCGCAGGGCGCGGCGACGAACACCTCGGGGTCGAACGCGACGACGTCGTCCCAGTCCTCGTACTCGCTGTACGCGCCCGGTTCGGTGAGGCCGTACTCGCCGCCCGCCTTCTCGACGAGTTCGGGCACCCAGTGGCCCGCTATCATCGGCGGACGCATCCAGTCGCACACCAGGGTTCGCGGCCGCTCGCCGTCCGGGACGCGCTCCTCGACGGCGCGGACGCGCTCGCGGAGGTTCCCGACCAGTTCCGCCGCGCGTTCGTCCCGTCCGACCGCCGCGCCGATGCGTTCGATGTCGCCGAACACGTCAGCGAGGTGGTGGGGGTCGGTCGTCACGATCTCGCAGTCCAGCCCGAGGTCGCGCACGGCGTCCTCGACGAGGACTTCGTCCACGGCACAGACGTCGCAGACGCCCTGCGTCACCACGATATCGGGGTCGACCTCGCGCAGCACGTCCGTCTTTATCTCGTACACGTCGCTCGCGCTCGCCAGTTGGTCGTTGATTTCCTCGCTCGACACGTCCGGGTCGATGAGGAGGCGGTTCGCCGCCGGCTTCTCTGTCGCGTCGGGCGGGTGGTCGCACTCGTGGGAGACGGCGGCGGGTTCGCAGTCGAGCGCGTACAGTATCTCGGTCGCCGACGGCAGGAGGGAGACGACGGTCGGGTCGCTCATACCGGGATTCACGGACTACACGCCCTAAAGCGCTCGCCTACTCGCCGTCCTCGCTGTCGAGGTAGCCGTTGATGAGGAGGGGGAGGACGACGCCGATGCCGAGCAGGACGATAATCGAGGCCGTGTCCGCGGACGTGAACTCCGTGAGGAGGTACCAGCCGCTGAGCGCGACGGCCGCACACCCCGCGACGACCGTGTTTTCGCGCGTGAACGCCACCATGTCCCTCCCGACGTGAACTGCCCGGAAGAACGTTCCCCCGAGGCGGCGAGCAACGACTACTTGACCCGGGAGCGTGTGGGTTCCCGGTAATGAGCGAGTCGGACGCGCCGAAGCAGGTGTCCTCGCCGGAGTACCACAGCGAGAACCACACCGCGGCGCAGACGTGCGGGTGGACGGCGAACTCGCTGCGCGGCGAAGGCACGTGCTACAAGTACGCGTTCTACGGGATTCGCTCCCACCGCTGCATTCAGATGACGCCCGTCGTCCGGTGCAACGAGCGCTGCGTGTTCTGCTGGCGCGACCACGCGGGCCACACGTACGAACTGGACGGCGTGGAGTGGGACGACCCCGAGGCGGTCGTGGACGCCTCCATCCGCCTCCAGAAGAAACTCCTCAGTGGGTTCGGCGGGAACGACGAGGTTCCGCGAGAGCGCTTCGAGGAGGCGATGGATCCCCAGCACGTCGCCATCAGTCTGGACGGCGAGCCCACGCTCTACCCGCATCTCCCCGAACTCGTCGAGGCGTTCCACGACCGCGGGATGACGACGTTCCTCGTGTCGAACGGCACGCGGCCGGACGTGCTCCGGGAGTGCGAGCCGACCCAGTTGTACGTCTCCGTGGACGCGCCGGAGCGCGCGACGTTCGAGGACGTGGTGGGTGCGATGGAGGAGGACGCGTGGGAGAAACTGGTCGAAACGCTGGACGTGCTTTCGGAGAAGGACTGCCGGACGACACTGCGGACGACGCTCGTGAACGGCGAGAACATGCAGAACCCGGACTGGTACGCGGGCCTCTACGAGCGCGCGGATCCGGATTTCGTGGAGCTGAAGGCGTACATGCACGTCGGGCACTCGCGGGGCCGCCTCGACCGGTCGGCGATGCCGCGCCACGAGGACGTGCTCGACTTCGCGCGCGAGGTCCAGTCGCACCTCCCCGAGCACTCGGTTCTCAAAGACCAGGAGCAGTCGTCGGTCGCGCTGCTGGCGCGCGAGGCGGACACGTGGGTGGAGGCGCTGAAACACCCCTCGTAAGCCGTAGCAAAATTGAGAGGCATCCCAAAACCATTATAGCTCGCGGCGGATTAGTGAACTCCATGTCGAACACGACGCGGGCGGCGGTCGGCTCGGACGAGCTAACCGTCCTCAAACTCCTCGCCCTGGACGGCGCGCGCCGCGGCGAGGTCAAGGTGTCCTGCGCGAACCTCGCAGACCGACTCGACGCCTCCAGCCAGACCGCCTCCCGTCGCCTCCAGTCCCTCGACGACGACGGCCTCGTCGAACGCGACCTCGTCAGCGACGGCCAGTGGGTGTGCGTCACCGCGGACGGCGAACGCCTCCTGGAGAGCGAGTACGAGGACTACCGCCGCATCTTCGAGGAGTCGAGCGACCTCTCACTCACCGGCACCGTCACCGGCGGAATGGGCGAGGGCCGACACTACATCAGCCTCCCCGGCTACAAGCGCCAGTTCGCGGACAAACTCGGCTACGAGCCGTTCCCCGGCACGCTCAACGTCGCGCTCTCCGCGCAGAGCCGGCGCGAACGCGCCGCGATGGAATCGCTCGACGGCGTCCCCATCGACTCCTGGGCGGACGACGAGCGCACGTACGGAAGCGCGACCTGCTACCCGGGCGCGCTCGAAGCCGACGCGGGCACGTACGAACCCGTGCACGTCATCGTCCCCGACCGCACCCATCACGACGAAGACCAGCTCGAACTCATCGCGCCGGATCGATTGCGGGACGACCTCGACCTCGACGATGGCGACGACGTGGTCGTGCACGTGGAGGACGAGTGATGGCCGCGCTCGACACCTCCGTGGACGCCGCAATCGACGCGTTCCGCGACGGCCGTCCCGTCCTCGTCCACGACTTCGCGGACCGCGAGGGCGAGGTCGACATCGTCTACCCGGCGCGCTCCGTCACGCCCGCTGACGTGGCGCGGATGCGCAGCGACGCCGGCGGCCTCATCTGCGTCGCGCTCTCCCACGAGGTCGCGACCGCCTTCGACCTCCCGTTCCTCGTCGACGAACTCGACCATCCCGCCGCGGACGGCGGCGACCTCGGCTACGACTCCCGGTCGTCCTTTTCGCTGCCCGTGAACCACCGCGACACCTACACCGGCATCACGGACGACGACCGCGCGCGCACCATCGCGGAACTCGGGCACGCCGCCGCCGACCCCGACAACACGGACTTCGCCGCGGAGTTCCGCGCGCCCGGCCACGTCCACGTCCTCCGCGCCGCGCCGTCGCTCGCCGACCGGAAGGGCCACACCGAACTCGGTATCGCGCTCGCCGCCGCCGCCGACCGGGAACCCGCCGCCGTCGTCTGCGAGATGCTGGACGAGGAGACCGGCGGCGCGCGCTCCGTCGCCGACGCCCGCGCGTACGCCGACCGCCACGACCTCGTCTTCGTGGAGGGCGCGGCGCTCGTGGACGAACTCGCCTGACCGACCGTTCACTTCTCCCCCGTTTCGCGTGCGATTCTCCCCGATATCGAACTGACAACCTCTATAACGGGGGCTTTCGATGTCTCGGGTATGGCTGGCTTCGACGAGATGGAAGGCTCCGGCACCATCTGGATGAACGGCGAGTTCGTGGACTGGGACGACGCCCAGATTCACGTGCTCACGCACGGTCTCCACTACGGCACGGGTATCTTCGAGGGCGTTCGCGCCTACGACACCGAGGAGGGCACGGCCATCTTCCGCTGGGAGGAACACCTCGATCGCTTTTTCGCGTCCGCGAAACCGTACGACATGGACATCGAGTTCACGCGCGAGGAGCTCACCGAGGCGACGCTCGAACTCCTCGACCGCAACGACCTCGAATCCGCGTACATCCGCCCGCTCGCCTACTACGGCTACGATTCGCTGGGCGTCAGCCCGAAGGACTGCCCGACGGACGTGGCGCTCGCGGCGTGGCCGTGGGGCGCGTACCTCGGCGAGGAAGCCCTCGAGAACGGCATCGAGGTGATGGTGTCCTCGTGGCGCAAGCACGCGTCCAGTCAGGTTCCGACGAACGCCAAGACCACGGGCCTGTACGTGAACAGCCTGCTGGCGGGCGAGGAGGCGCGCCGGAACGGCTACGCGGAAGCCATCGTCCTGAACAAGGAGGGGAACGTCGCGGAAGGCCCCGGCGAGAACATCTTCCTAGTGCGGGACGGCGAGATCTTCACGCCCGGCCTCAGCGAGTCCATCCTCGACGGCATCACCCGGAACACCGTCATCGAACTCGCGGAAGAACGCGGCTACGAGGTCCACGACAACGTCTCCATCTCCCGGGGCGAACTCAACACCGCCGACGAACTGTTCTTCACCGGCTCCGCGGCCGAGGTCACGCCCATCCGTCAGGTGGACAACGTCACCATCGGCGAGGGCACGCGCGGCCCCGTCACCGAGGAACTCCAGACCGCGTTCTTCGACCTCGTCGAGCGCCGCACCGACGACCACGACGAGTGGTTCACCTACGTCTAATCGACTAAGTCCTTGACGTCTTTCTTCTCGTGCGCTTCGCCGAACCCAGCGGAGAGCACGCGCGTCAGGGCGTCCTCGGTGGACTCGTCGAGGTCCTCGATGTCCTCGGGTTTCGCTTCGACGACGAACCCGGTGGTGATGTTGGGGCTGGTGGGGATGAAGACGATTTCGCGGCCGTCGTCGGTCGTTTTCCCGGTCTTGAACGCGGTCATGCGGAGGCCGTTCCACGTCTCGACTTTCACGGGCTTCTGGAACTCGCCCGTGCCGCCCGAGAGCACGGTCTCGACGCCCATCTTGGAGGCGTTGTAGACGACGCGCAGGCCCGGAAGACGGTTGATTGCGTCGTCGATGTAGCCCTCGGCGACGCTCCCGACCGCGGTCCGCATCAGGTAGCCGACGGCGAACACGAGGCCGACGAACACGACGACGGCGAGCGCGACCCGGAGCGCCGGCGGTTCGATAGCGCCGAGCAGGCCGAAGTTCGCTATCTGTGAATAAACCCAGTACACCACGAACAGCGTCAGGAGGAGGGGGACCAGTACGATGAGGCCGCTCGCGGCGTCCCGTTTCCACGTTGCCATCGCGAAAGAGTCTCTCGTGCTGGACTATCAGCCTTCTCCTACCGTCCGAGAACGGCGCGCAGTGCGAACAGGAGGTTCTCCTTGCGCTCCATCGCGCGCCGGTAGAAGTAGGAGAACCACTTCCCCCCGTAGGGGACGTACTGGTAGACCTCGTAGTCGTCGGCGAGGTCGAACTGGGCGTCCTCCCGCACGCCCATCAGCATCTGGAGTTCGAACGCGGTTCCGTGCTCCTCGTGCAGGCTCGTGGCGTGCTCTATCATCGCGGGGTCGTGGCTGCCGACCGCGATGCCGCCGTCGAAGTGCTCGAACATGTACTCGAGGCACTCCCGGTAGGCCTCGTTCACGCGCTCTTTCTTCCTGTGCGCGAGCTCCGCGGGTTCGTCGTACGCGCCCTTCACGAGGCGGACTTTTCCGGGGAGATCCGCGAGGCGTTCGAGGTCGTCGCGCGTACGCTTGAGGTTCGCCTGCACGCAGACGCCGACGCCGCCGTCGTACTCGGTCGCGAGGCGCTCGTAGGCGTCGAGCGTCACGTCCGTCGTCTCGTGGTCTTCCATGTCGATCCAGCAGAACACGCCGTGCTCGTCGGCGGCCGCCGCGATCCGCTCGACGTTCTCCTCGAACACCGCGTCCGCGACGCCGAGCCCGATCTGGGAGGGCTTCACGCTGATGCAGGCGTCCACGTCGCTGTGCGCGATGTCCGCCACGAGGTCGACGTAGGCGTCCGCGTCCGCGTCCGCCGGCTCGCGGTCGTGGTAGTGCTCGCCGAGCAGGTTCACGATAGCCGTCACGCCGCCGTCGTTCACGTCTGCGACGTGCTCGAGGGCTTCTGCCGGCGTCTCCCCCGCGACGAATCGGCTCGCGATGGGCGGGATCATACACCAATATTTGCCGGTGGCCGGCTTAACTTCCCTGCTCTCGACCCCGGCCGTTTATGGCTCGCGCGCGCCGAGACTGGCGTGTGAGTCTCTACGCGACGGTCGTGACCGCGATGTGGGTGATGCTGCCCGCGTACGTCCCGAACAACGCCGCTGTGCTCGCGGGCGGCGGCGCGCCCCTCGACGGCGGCCGAACCTGGGGCGGCAGACGCATCCTCGGCGACGGGAAGACGTACCGCGGCACCCTCTTCGGCGTCCTCGCCGGGTTCGCCGTCGCCGCCGCGCTCGACGTCCTCCAGCGCGCCGCCATCAGCGCGTTCGGCGTCTCCCTCCCCTGGTTCCCGTTCGCGGCGATGGGTGCCCTTCCCGCGGGCGCGATGCTCGGCGACATCCTCGCGTCGTTCGTCAAGCGCCGCACCGGCCGCGAACGCGGCGCCTCGTTCCCCCTCCTCGACCAGCTCGACTTCGTCGTCGTCGCGCTCGCCGTCACCGCCGTCGCCGCCCCCGCCTGGTTCGGCGACACCTTCACGCTCGACGTGCTGCTCGCTATCCTCGTCCTCACCCCACTCCTCCACCTCCTCACCAACGCCATCGCCTACCAGTTCGGCCTGAAGGACGAACCCTGGTAGTGCGGGCAACGCGAACCGCTTTTCACGCGTCCTCTCGACGTTCTCCGTAATGGCGAACGACGACCTCATTCGGGCGCTGCGGGACGCCGACTCGGTACGGTTCGGGGAGTTCGAGCTGTCGCACGGCGGCACCTCGGAGTACTACGTCGATAAGTACCTGTTCGAGACCGACCCGGGGTGTCTGCGGCTCATCGCGAGGGAGTTCGCGGCCCTCGTCGAGGACGAGAAACTGGGCGGCGTCGCGCTCGGCGGCGTGCCGCTGGCGGCGGTGACGAGCGTGGAGACGGACAACCCGTACGTCATCGCGCGCAAGCAGGCGAAGGAGTACGGAACCGGAAACCGCATCGAGGGACGGCTCTCCGAGGGCGAGGAGGTCGTGGTCGTGGAGGACATCGCGACCACGGGGCAGTCGGCGGTCGACGCGGCGCAAGCCCTGCGGGAGGCCGGCGCGGAAGTCAACCGCGTGCTGGTCGTCGTCGACCGCGAGGAGGGCGGGAGCGACCTGCTCGCGGAGCACGACCTGGAACTCGAAGCGCTGGTGACGGCGGCGGAACTGCTCGCGGACGCCGACCGATAAGCGCGCGGACGTGCTGCTTTCTCCCCTGAACGAATTCGAGTTATTCATGCTTGTGGAATCGTGAATAGGGGTATGAATCGCGCCGAGAAGGCGACCCTCCAGTTGCAGGCGGTATCGGTTCTCCGAACCCTGAAGGAGACGCGGACGTACGACGAACTCGCCGAGGAGACGGGACTCCCGGCCGGCGACCTGAACCGGTACGTGAACGGCCACGTGCTCCCGAGCGCGGACCGCGCCCGTGACGTCGTCGAGGGCGTCGGGACGGAGACGCTCCGCGACGAACTCGAAGCCCGCGTCTCCGTGGACGACGAGGGGTACGTCGACAACTCCGGGGTCGTGTTCGACCAGTCCTTCCTCGATTTGGTCGCGCCGGTCGCGGCGGAGTCCTACGACTTCGGGCAGCCGGACGTGGTGCTCACGGCCGCGACTGACGGGATCACGCTCGCCGCGGCCCTAGCCTCGTACTTCGACGCGCGGTGTGCGTACGCGAAGAAGTCGAAGGAGACGGCGGTGGACGAGTTCATCGAGGCCCGCCAGCGCCTCGACTCCGGCATCGAACTCACGTACTACCTCCCCAAGTCGGCGCTCGACACGGGCGAGTCGGTGCTCGTCGTGGACGACCTCATCCGGTCCGGTGAGACGCAGGAACTCCTCCTCGACATCGCGGCGACGGCGGACGCGGACGTGGCGGGCGTGTTCACGCTCATCGCGGTCGGCGACGAGGGCGTCGAGCGCGCCCGCGAGCGCACGGACGCGCCGGTCGGTACCCTTACCGCGTTCGAGAAGTAAGCACGAACGTGCTGTTTTCTGGTGGATAGGGGTCAATTATTGCACGTCTAGCACAATCGTGTGGTAACGTTTAAGTAAACTCTGTCGTGTAGGCTCGAACGTGCATCATGGGACTCGCTGATACCCTCGCCGACTACTTCGGGTTCGACGAACACGACACGGACCTCAGGACAGAGACCGTCGCGGGAGTCACCACCTTCCTCGCGATGAGCTACATTATCGTCGTCAACCCCGCCACGCTCGCCAAGAAGGGCGACGAGTTCGGCGGGTTCGTCGTCGAGGGCTACACGTACGCCGAGACGGTGCAGATGCTCGCCGTCGTCACCATCCTCGCGTCCGCCGCGGCGATACTCGTGATGGCGTTCTACGCCAACCGGCCGTTCGGACTGGCGCCCGGCCTCGGCCTGAACGCCTTCTTCGCGTTCACCGTCGTCGGCGCGCTCGGCGTCCCCTGGCAGACCGCGCTCGCCGCCGTCGTCACCGAGGGCGTGCTCTTCATCGTCCTCACCGCCATCGGCGCCCGCGAGTACGTCATCCAGCTCTTCCCCGAACCCGTGAAGTTCGCCGTCGGCACCGGTATCGGGCTGTTCCTCGCGCTCATCGGCTTCCAGGCGATGGGCGTCGTCGTCACCGACCCCGCGACCGCCGTCTCCCTCGGCAACCTCGCGCAGAACCCCGTCGCCATCCTCGCCATCGTCGGCCTGTTCTTCACGTTCGCGCTCTACGCCCGCGGCGTCACCGGCAGCATCATCTTCGGCATCGTCGGTACCACTGTCGTCGGCGTCGCCCTCACCCTCGCCGGCTTCGGCGGCGGCAACCTCGCCGCCGACTTCGTCACTACCTCCGGCTTCCAGTGGAGCGAACTCCCCGAAGCCCAGTACGACATCACGCCGCTCGCCGGCGCGTTCATCGAGGGCTTCCAGAACGTCGAAGCGCTGAGCTTCGCGCTCATCGTCTTCACGTTCTTCTTCGTCGACTTCTTCGACACCGCGGGCACCCTCGTCGGCGTCGGGCAGGCCGGCGGGTTCCTCGACGAGGATGGCGACCTCCCCGACGCCGATAAGTCCCTCATGGCGGACGCGGTTGGCACCACCGTCGGCGGGATGCTCGGTACGTCCACCGTCACCGCCTACATCGAATCCGCGACCGGCGTCGAGGAAGGCGGCCGCACCGGCATGACCGCGCTCGTCATCGCCATCCTCTTCCTCGTCTCCCTCGTGTTCGTTCCGTTCGCCGCCGTCATCCCCCAGTACGCGAGCCACATCGCGCTCGTCGTCATCGGCGTCATCATGCTCGGGAACGTCACCAGCATCGACTGGAACGACCTCACGTACGCCATCCCCGCCGGCCTCACCATCCTCGTCATGCCCTTCACGTACAGCATCGCGTACGGCATCGCCGCCGGCATCGTCTCCTACCCCGTCGTCAAGACCGCCGTCGGCGAGTACGACGAGGTCAGCGTCGGCCAGTGGCTGCTCGCCGCCGCCTTCGTGCTCTACTTCTTCGTCCGCACCAGCGGCATCCTCCAGAGCGCCGTCGCGTAACGCCGCTTCCCCGGTGCTCTTAGGCCTCCACGCTCTCCCCTTCCGTATGGGAACCATCACGCTCTACAACCTCCCCGGCTGTCCGTACTGCGCGAAAGTCACGGACAAACTCGCCGAACTCGACCTCGACTACGAGCGAATCGACGTGCCGCGCGCCCACTCGGAGCGCACGGAAGTCGAGAACGTCAGCGGCCAGACCGGCGTCCCCGTCCTCGTCGACCCCGAGAACGGCGTCGACGGGATGCCCGAATCCGACGACATCGTCGAGTACCTCGAAAAACAGTACGCTTAGGCTTCGCTCGGTTCGCCGCGGTCTTTGAGGAGGTCGCGGAACTCCTCGGGGTCGTCCATGTCCTCGACCTCGCTGCGCTCGATGATGGCGGTGCCGTCGATGGACGTCTGCTTGGACTTATCCACGAAGTAGACGGAGCGCGTGTGGGTGATGCGGCCGACGCTCGCCATGATGCGCGCCCGCTTGACGGCGGCTTCGGTGAGGTCGCTGTTTCCGGTGAGGAGGCTGGGTTCGCGTTCGTCCTCGCTCACGGCCTTGAACGGCGCGCGCGTCGTCGGGTGCACGTCGAACCCGACGCGGGTGAGGACGGTGAGCACGGGCTGGTCGGCGGGGTCGACGTCCGGGTCCTCCGGCGTTGGGTCGGCGTCCCGCACGTCCTCCGCGCCCTCCATGACGTTCACCGGACTCGTGAGCGAATCCCCGAACAGGTCTTCGAGCTGAACGGCCACGTCGATGCTGGCGTTCATGCCGTCCTCGTACTTCGAGACGGTGCGCCGGGAGACGCCGAGCTCCTGGGCGAGCTGGCCGAGGCTCAACCCCTGTTCTTCGCGTTCGTCCGCGAGCACGTCGCCGTCGATGTTCACGTAGAGCCCGCCGGGCGCGGCGTAGATGAGCGGCGGGACGCCCTCGAGGAAGTAATCGAGCGCGGTGTCCGGGCTGATGGCAGGGACGCCGTGCCGGAAGTAGACCACGCCGTGTTCCAGTTCCTCGTCGCGGCTCCGCAGGCCGACCAAGAGCGGGGTGGCGTTCAGGTAGTGGCCGAGCCGCCGCATCTCCGCGCCCGTCGGCGCGTCGAACGCGTCGATGTTCGCTAGGATTTTGAGGAGCACGACGTCCTCGCCGCGGCGGGCGGCGACGTCGAAGCTCTTCGGTCGGATGGTGGCGCGGTCGCTCACCGAAAACCCGGCGTCCGCGAGCATCGCGGTGACGTTCTCGATGAGGGCCGACCGTGACATAGATGGAGATAAACCGTTCGGCGCATATATGCGTTGTGCCGCCGGGAGAGCGTCCGAAAGCTGTTAATTCACTGCGAGAGAACTGCGCGTGTGACTATCGTCGGCCTGGACGACACGGACTCCCGGGAGCGCGGGATGTGTACGACGTACGCCGCTCACGAGGTCGCAGAACGTCTCGAAGCAGCGGGCGACGGTGTCGAACGCGTGCTGCTCGTCCGCCTGAACCCCGCCGCCCCGCACAAGACCCGGGGGAACGCCGCGCTCGCCGTGCACACCGACGCCGACCCCGAGACGGCGTTCGACGCCGCGAGCGCGGTGGTGAGCGACGCGGCCGAGGTCGACGACCCGAACACGCAGCCGGGGGTCGTGGTCGCGCCCGACGACGGCGCGGGCGCGAGCGAGTTCGCGCGGCGGGCCGTCCGCGACCTCCTTGCCCTCGGTGACGCGATCGCGCTCGCCGACGACCTGGGCTACCGCCACGAGGGCTGGCGGGGCGGCCGCGGCCGCATCGGCGCGCTCGCCGCAGTCGGCGCGTCGACCGCCTTTTCGGACTGGACGTACGAACGCATCTCGTACCGCCAGCCCGACCGCTGGGGCACTCCCCGGGAGTTCTCTCACCAGTCCGTGTTCGCCGCGGCGGACGCGGGATACCCCGCCGTCTGGGATACCGTCGATAGGGGCGAGGGCGAAGCGGTCTGCGTGCCGCACACGCCCGGCCCCGTCCTCCACGGGATTCGCGGCGACGACCCGGACGCCGTCCGTACGGTCGCCGACGCAATCGAGTCCGAGCCCGCACACGCCGCGCGGACGTTCGTCACGAACCAGGGAACCGACGCCCACCTCCGGGACGCTCCGCTCTCGGACGTCTCGGACGGCGGCGCGTACCGCGTCGCGGGAACCGTCGCGTCCGGCCCGGAGACCCGGCGGGGCGGCCACGTCTTCCTCACGCTCGAAGCCGACGGCGACGCCCTGGCCTGCGCGGCGTTCGAGCCGACGAAGCGCTTTCGCGAGCGGGTGCGCGCGCTCCGCCCCGGCGACGGCGTGCTCGCCTGTGGCGAGGTGAGCGACGGCACGCTCAAACTCGAAAAGCTCCGCGTCGACGCGCTCGTCTCCGTGGAGCGCGTCACCCCGACGTGTCCCGAGTGCGGGAACCGAATGGAGTCCGCGGGCCGCGACCAGGGCTATCGCTGTCGGGACTGCGACACCAGCGCGCCCGGGAAGACCGAGCGACCGCTCCGCCGCGACCTCTCACCGGGCTGGTACGAGGTTCCGCCCTGTGCGCGTCGGCACGTCGCCAAGCCCCTCGTCCGCGGCGGGTTCGACGCGCCGACGCATCCCGAAGGATAGGCTGGATATTGACGAACGCCGATCTACTCCGGGACTGTTTCGACGTATATTTCTTCGGGCCGATTTCGGATGGGGTTTGTATACTTTCGATTTTAATTCCGGGACGGGATAGGTAGGTGTAAATACGGGGGGTGTGAATCTCCGGGTAGCCGATGCGCGATCTGACTGTCGCACCCACAGCGGAGGTGGCCGCATGAGCGGCGCCGACGCTCACGACGCTGCGACGTGCGCCGAGCGCGGCGAACTACCCCGCGCGAGCCAGCGGTGGCCGCGATTCGACCTCGTCTGCCGCGTGGAGTCCTACCCGGGCGGCGACGAGTGCACGGTGTCCCCCGCTGACGCCCCCGAAGAGGACGTGACGACGTGGCTCACCGCGAAAGACGACGCGTTCGTTTCGCTCGCCGACTGCCGCTAACTACGTTTTCAGTCCGCTCCCGGTGAGCGGCACCACCACGTCTTCTCCCGCAGTGATTTCGCCGCGTTCGCGGTACGCGCGGAGGCCGGCGGGCGCGACGGCGCTCGTCGGCTCGCAGTAGAAGCCTCCGTCGTGCAGGCGCTCCAGCTCCCGCTTCGTAGTGTCGGCGTCGAGCGCGATGGCGTCCCCGCCCGTCGCGTCGATGGCGTCGAGAATCTGGTCGGCGCGCGCGGGGTCGGCTATCTGGATGCCGTCCGGCACGTCGTTCTCCCCGTCGCCGTCGGCGTGCAGGCGGTTCGCGATAGGGGCGACGCCCGCCGCCTGGACGCCGTACAGTCGCGGGATCGAGTCCGTCCAGCCCGCCTCGTGGAGGCGTCGGAACCCGCGGTACGCGCCGAGGAAGAGCGTGCCGTGGCCGAGCGGGAGGACGACGGCGTCCGGCGCGCTCCTGTCGCGCTGGACGGCGAGTTCGTACGCGAACGTCTCCGTACCCGCGTAGAACGCGGGGTTCCAGGCGTGGCTCGCGTACCAGCCCTCGCCCGCCGCCACCGCCTCGACGCAGGCGTCCGTCACGTCGCTCCGGGTTCCCTCGATTCGCACGGGAGTCGCGCCCGCGGCCTCGATGGCGCGGAGCTTCGACGGTTTCGCGTCCGCCGGCACGTAGATGTCCGCGTCGATACCGGCGCGCGCGGCGTACTGCGCGACGGCCGCGCCCGCGTTCCCCGAGGAGTCCTCCAGCACGCGCTCCACGCCGAGTTCCGCCGCGCGCGACAGCAGAACGGTCGCGCCGCGATCCTTGTAACTCCCGGACGGGAAGACGAAGTCGAGCTTGAACTGGGCGTCCCACGCGGGCGCGTCAGTCAGCGGTGTGAACCCCTCGCCGAGCGACACGTCGGGGGGCGCGGGGAGGAACGACTCGAACGCCCACAGCCCCCGAGAGGCGTCCACGTCGCGAGGATCGGGGAGCGCGCGCTCCGCGAAGTCGAGCGCGTGTCCGCAGTCGCAGCGCCACGGCTCGTCGGGGCCTTCCGCGTACGTCGCGCCGCACGCGCGACACTCCAGGGTCATGCGGTGTCGACGCTCGTGCCCACGGAGCAGACGTACTCGCCGGTCGCGACCTGCGGGAGTCGCCGAGAGCGCCAGAAGACGCCGTCGCTGCGCGCCGCGACCTCGGCCTTCAGCGACCCGAACACGTCCGTCACGCGGAACAGCACGTCGCCCGCCGACACCTCGTCCCCGAGCTCGACTTCGAAGTTCACGATACCGCCCGCGGGCGCGCCGTACCGGTCGAAGCGCTTCGCGCGCGTCTGCGACTCCGGCTCCGCGTCACCCTCGACGAACCCGTAGTGTTCGAGGACGTTCCAGACGCCCCGGACGCCGTACTCGATGGACTCCTCGTCCCAGCCCACGGCGCCGCCAAGCTCGGGGTCGATGGTCGGAATGCCCTCGTCGGGCGCGGCGCGCGCGAGCTGGCCGTCCGGCCCCTTCTGGTCGAGGACGTGCCCGCAGTCGAACACCTTCGCGAGCTCGAGACACTCGTCGTGCAGTCGGTGGCGGCGCCCACACCGCACCCGCACCTCGTTCAGCATCCGACTCGTCGAGCCCTGATGGAGGTCGAGCACGAGGTCGGCGCGCTGCGCGGCCTCGAACGTCGCGTGCGCGATCCGCTCCGAGGAGGAACCGTTCGCGTCCCCGGGGTACGCGCGGTTCATCTTCGTGTCGTCGATGGGGTTGCGGTGCTCCGCGACCTGAAAGGCGTGCCAGTTCGTGATGCCGACGACGAGCACCGTCCCCGCGAGTTCCTGGGGGTCGAGCTGGGGGACGACGCGGTTCACGACGCCGACGCCGTTGAGTTCGTCGCCGTCGCTCGCCGCCTGCACGTACAGCGTCTCTCCCTCGTCGGCGCCGTTGATCACGGCGACGGGGAGTCCGATGGTGGTTCCGTCCCGCGTCTCGCCGACGTCGAGGCGGCCGAACCCGGCCTCCCCCGGCTCGGCGCTCGCGGAGCCCAGCGTGGTCATTACCTACAATCCGCCGCTGGAAGGTATTGATTGATTCGGTCCGGGGAGAACCACAGGAGAGCGCGGTAGCGCGGTCACGCGGACGCGAGCGCGTCGAGGCGTTCCGCGCCGGCGCGGGTTCCCTTCGCGAGCAGTACGTCACCCGCGCGGAGCGCCGTGTCGGGACCGGGCTGCACCACCCACTCGTCGTCGGTGTCCGGTCGCCGCACGGCGATGACGCGCATTCCCGTCTCGGTCTTCACCGCGCGCTCGCCGAGCGTCGTTCCGTCGAGCGCGCTCCCCGCGTCGACCGTCTGCCGGACGATAACCTCGTCTGACTCCTCGACTGCCTCCTGTACGACGACGTGCGTGTCCAGTCCGCGGAGGACGCCCTCGCTGATTTCGAGCGCGGCGTCGCTGATGACCTCCGTCGCGGTCGCGAGGTGCACCAGCCCCCGCAACTGGACGGGGTCGGGTACGTCCGCCGCCGCCCCCAGCGTCCACGCCTCGAAGCGCGACTTCAGCGCGTCCACCTCGGCTTCGAGTTCCACGACCTCCTCGGCTATCTCCGTCGAGTCGAACAGCACGCTCCCGTACGCGAGGTCGACGGCGAGCTCGCTCATGTTCTTCATCAACACGAGCGAATCGACGGCGCGTTCGAGGTCCGCGATGTCCGGTTCTACGGGTTCTGGCGGCTGGTACGCTCGTCCGGTCGCGGTCTCCACCACGCCGCCGATGGTCTCTCCGGGGCCGCGAAGGAGGAGTACGTCACCGGCCTCGAACGCCGTCTCCCGGTCGGGATTGAGAAGCCAGTCGCCACCCCGCCGGACGGCGATGACGCGCACGCCCGTCTCGGTTTCGAGGTTCACGTCCGCGAACGTCCGGCCCGCGTACGCGGAGTCGGGCGAGAGTTCCGCGCGCACCAGCGTCTCCACGGCCTCCGGGAGCGCCGACCGAATCGCCTCCGGCAGCCCGATGTCATCCAGCACGATTTTCGCGATGTCACCCGCGGCGTCGCTCACCTTCTCCGCCGCCCCCGTAATGCCGAGCACGGGCGCGAGCGACTCCACCTCCTCGGGGTTGCGCGCCGCCATCATCACGCTCATCCGCGCCCGCATCTGCAACACGTCCATGCGTTCTTCCAGCGCGAGCACTTCCTCGGCAACGTCGTCGCTCCCGTGGAGAACCGCCGAGTACGAGAGGTCGATGAGGAGTTCCGCGGTGTCCTTCATCTCCGCGAGGAGGTCTTTCACGCTCGCGGGCTCGTACTCGACGCGTCCGCTCATGCACTCGGATTCAGCGGCCGCGAATAAAAACCCTCGCGCGCTTCCTAATAGACAATCCTTTTGAAAGACCGCGAAGAACCCCTGGCTATGGCAGACGAACTTCACAAGGGGCTTGAAGGCGTGCTCGTCGCCGAGTCCTCGCTGAGTTACATCGACGGTGACGAGGGTAAACTCGTCTACCGTGGGTACACCATCGAGGATCTCGCCGAGAACGCGAGCTACGAGGAAGTCCTCTACCTCCTCTGGCACGGCGAACTTCCGACCCGAGCGGAACTCGACACGTTCGAGTCCGAGATGGCCGCCGAACGCGACATCGACGACGCCGTCGTCGACCTCCTCCGCGACCTCGTGGACGCGGACGAAGACCCGATGAACGCGCTCCGGACCGCCGTCAGCCAGCTTTCCGCGTACGAACCCGAGGACGACGCCGACCCCGAAGACCTCGACGCGAGCCTCCGGAAGGGCCGCCGCATCACCGCGAAAATCCCGACTATCCTCGCGGCCTACGACCGCCTCCGCCGCGGCGAAGACGTGGTCGAGCCCCGCGAGGATCTCGGGCACGCCGCGAACTTCCTCTACATGTTCACCGGCGAGGAACCCGACGACGTGGCCGCCGAGACGTTCGACATGGCGCTCACGCTCCACGCCGACCACGGCCTGAACGCCTCTACGTTCACGAGCATGGTCGTCGCCTCGACGCTCGCGGACATGTACTCCTCCGTCACCGGCGGCATCGGCGCGCTCTCCGGCAGCCTCCACGGCGGCGCGAACCAGGATGTCATGGAACTCCTCGTCGAAGTCGAGGAGTCCGGCAAGGATCCCCTCAAGTGGGTGGACGACGCTATCGCGGACGGCCTCCGCGTCCCCGGCTGGGGGCACCGCGTCTACAACGTCAAAGACCCGCGCGCCGTCATCCTCGAACGCAAATCGAAGGATCTCGGGAACGCGAGCGGCGAGAAGAAGTGGTACGACATCGCCCACGACATCGAGCAGTACCTCGTGGAGGAGAAGAACTTCGACGAGAAGGGACTCGCCCCCAACGTCGACTTCTACTCCGGCACCGTCTACTACCAGCTCGGCATCCCCCTCGACCTCTACACGCCCATCTTCGCCATGAGTCGCGTCGGCGGCTGGGTCGGCCACGTCCTCGAATACCAGGAGGACAACCGCCTCATCCGCCCGCGCGGCCGCTACATCGGCGACAAGAACAACGACTGGACGCCGATCGACGAACGGTAGGAATCGGACGACGTTCTTTTCCGATTACGCGGCGAGTCGCTGAACGATGTCGCGCAGTTCTTCTTCGAGCCCGCTGGTGTCGGTGACGGTGAGTCGTTCGTAGCGCTCGTCGGCGTCCGCGAGCTCGGCGAACGCGCTGCCTCGGCGGTCGACTTCGACGACGAGGTCGAGGCTGTCCGATTTGGGGCGGGCGGTGACTTCGACTTCGTCCACGTCGCCGGCGAAGTCGCCGCCGCGGGGGCGGAAGTCGAACTCTTGAACGAAGTGGTGGCTGAACACGCCGCGGCCGGCGGCGGTTGGTTCGGCCGCGTGGACGGAGAAGCCGAGGGCGTCGAAGGCGTCCAGCACCGCGCCGAGGCGGTCGCCGGGTTCGACGTGGAGGTGGTCGGTGTCGTCGGGGTCGAGCGCCCAGTCGATGTCGAGCCCGGTTTCCACCCAGACCTTGGTGCGGCCGAGCGTCACCGGCGTGTCGTAGGGGATGTCGATGGTCGCGTCGAACGTGCGGTCGTCGTCGGGGGTGATGGTGAACGATTCGGTGAGGCGCTGTTTCGAGACGACGCCGGTGTCGTAGCCGTCTTCGGTGTGGTAGCGGGTTTCGAGCGCGAAGTAGATGCCGTCGACGTCCTGTTCGCTGTCGCCGCCGGCGACGCGGACTTCGACGTCCACGGAGTCGCCCGCGGTGACGGTGTCGGAGGGGAAGACGGTGTCGACGGTCGCTGCGCCGATGCCGACGCGGGAGAGTACGTCCATGTCCCTCACTGGGGCGTCTCGTCGTATAAACGTTCACCGCCCCGGCGCCGGCAGACCACCCCGGTGAAACTGAACGCGTCCGGTGTACCCGCCGGACATGGAGTTGCCTGGCCGTCCGGAAGTCGTTTGGCGGTTGGCGAAAACCGCCCGCGCTCCACTTTCACTCCGCTTCCCGCGGGTTTATGATTCGCCCGGGCGTAGGCGTGAGTGGAGTCACACGCTCCCTCTCCCCTATACCGCTATTCTTACTGTAGCCCCTGCTCTCTCCCCCGTATGCTCGAACTCGCGGACGTGCTCGAAGCCGAAGACCGCGTGAGCGACGTCGCCCGCCACACGCCGCTCGACTACTCGCACACGTTCTCCGACATCACCGGCGCGGAAGTCCACCTGAAACTGGAGTGCTTCCAGCGAACCGGGTCGTTCAAGATCCGGGGGGCGGCGAACCGCATCCGCACGCTCTCCGAGGAGGAGGCGGATGCGGGCGTCGTCACCGCCAGCGCCGGCAACCACGCGCAGGGCGTCGCGCTCGCCGCCAGCCGCTCCGGCGTGGACGCGAAGGTCGTGATGCCCGAGACCGCGCCTATCTCGAAAATCAAGGCGACCCGGAGTTACGGCGCGGAGGTCGTCCTGCACGGCGTGGACTACGACGCCGCCCAGGAGCGCGCGCACGAACTCGAATCCCAGGAGGGCCGGACGTACGTCCACGCGTTCGACGACGAGCGCGTGATGGCGGGCCAGGGAACCATCGGCCTCGAAATCCTCGACCACCTCCCCGAGGTCGAGACGGTCGTCGTCCCCATCGGCGGCGGCGGCCTCATCTCCGGCATCGCCACCGCCATCAAGGCCCGCAGCCCCGACACGCGGGTCGTCGGCGTGCAGGCCGACGGCGCGTCGACCGTCGCGCAGTCCCTCCGGAAGGGAAGCCCGGAAGCCATCGACTCCGTGGACACCATCGCGGACGGCATCGCCGTGCGGCGGGTCGGCGAGCAGACGTTCCCCGTCATCCGCGAGCGCGTGGACGACGTGGTCACCGTCACTGACGACGAGATCGCGAGCGCGCTCACGATGCTCCTCGAACGCGGGAAGACGCTGGTCGAGGGTGCGGGCGCGGTGCCGCTCGCCGCGCTCCTCGAAGGCAAGTTCGTCTACGAGAAGGACGAGGTCATCGTCCCCGCGCTCTGCGGCGGGAACATCGACCTCAACCTCCTCACCACCGTCATCACGCGCGGACTGGTCGCGTCCGGCCGCTACATCAAGATTCGCACCGTCCTCAAGGACCGGCCCGGCGCGCTCGACGACCTCATCGAGGTGCTCAGCGACGCCCGCGCGAACATCTACGCCATCCAGCACGACCGCACCAACCGCGACATCGCGATGAACGCCGCCGAAGTCGAACTCGACCTCGAAACCCGCGGCGAAGACCACGTCGAGGAACTCCTCGACAGCCTCCGCGAACGCGGCTACGACGTCGAAGTCCTCGTCTGAGCTATCGCGTAATCCCGTACGTCACGGTGAGGAATTTCCCGCCGAGCAGCCACATCTCGTGGGTCGCCACCACCGGCCCGTCGCCGGGTGCGTCCGGCGCGTTCGTGGCGTCCGCCGGCCACACCGTGAACGTCTGCTCCATCGGCAGCCAGAACCCCGTTCCACCGCGCACCCAGTAGAGCCCGGGGTCGCCGGGCGCGCGCGTCGTCAACCGCAAGCCGTCACCCCGCGCGCTGTCCGTCGCGACCGATTCGAGGTGGAGTACCGTCGAGAGGTTCCCGCCCGGGAGGGGGGCGGCGATGTTCACGAAGCGCTCGTTTCGCGCGTCGTGGTGGGCGTAGAGCGCGACGAACACTGCCTCGCCGGTGTCAGGGTCGGTGCGTATCCACGCTCGCGCGCCGGGCCGCGGGTCGGCGTCGGGGTCGATGGGGACGAACCGGCTCTCCAGGGTTCGCGTCCCGGCGTCCCCGGGTGCGGGGAGGTTCAGTTGCTGGATGTGGGTCGTGAGGGGGGCGGCGAGTCGCGCGCCGGTGCGGAACGGCCGGTGCCAGCGCGCGCGGTAGGTCATTTCGAAGTCGCTCGTCGTCTCGTAGAACGCGCGGATGTCGGGGGCGACGCGGTCGGTGTCGAAGTCCGGGCGCGCGAACGCGTCGAAGTCGTCCATCTCGCCTGCGGGTGTCGCCGCGTTGTCGTCCACGAGACCCGCGCGCTCTGGAAATCCGGAGCCGATGCGACTGCCGCCGTCCACGGGGCTGAACGGGATCCCGCGCGCCCGCGAGCGGGACTCGGCGACGCCCGCCAGCCCGACGAGTCCTGCGAGAGCACCGCCCGTTCTCCACTTGTTCATACTCTCAGTTTGCGGTGGTTCGGCATCAGGTCGGCGGCTAGTCGCGGGGAGTTAAGTCCTCCCGTGGCGTCCCTTCGGGTATGAAGCGAACGATCTCCACCGGTGACGCACCCGAGGCCGTCGGCGCGTACAGTCAGGCGACGACGGACGGCGACCTCGTGTTCACCGCCGGCCAGATTCCGATGACGCCGGACGGCGACCTGCTCGACGACGAACCCATCGCCACCCAGACCCGGCAGAGCCTCGAAAACGTGAAAGCCATCCTCGAAGAGGAAGGCCTCACCACCCAGGACGTGCTCAAGACGACGGTGTTCCTCGCTGACATCGACGACTTCGACGAGATGAACGAGACGTACGAGGAGTACTTCCAGGACAACCCGCCCGCGCGGAGCGCCGTGCAGGCGGGCGCGCTTCCGAAGGGTGTCGGCGTCGAGATCGAAGCCATCGCCACCCGCGACTAGATGAACCGCGCCGCCGCCGTCTGGGGGCTCGTCGGCGCGCTCGCGTTCCTCGTTCTCGCGCAGGCGTATCGCCTCGCCACCGGCGACGGCCCCGGCCTCCCCGTCCTGCTCGGCGTCGCCCTCGCGGTCTTCCTCGCCACCGCGCTCACCGTCCCCGCCGTCGCCGCCCGAATGAGAAGGGTTTAAACGCCGGAGTCGGCTACGAAGTGGTGTAAGCCGGGATGGCCGAATGGCAAAGCGCACGCCTGGAAAGCGTGTCCCCTTACGGGGTTCTGGGTTCAAATCCCAGTCCCGGCGCTTCTCTCTGACTCGCACCGCGGAGCAACGATTCCGTGTGTTTTCTCGTTACACCACGCCTGCGCCGTACGCGATGGCGGCGATGCCGGCGATGGTGGCGATAGCTGCACCGGCGTACGCGTACGTGTAGCGGCCGAAGGTTTCGACGAGTTCGCTTTCGGGTTTGTCGGAGACGATGAAGGTCTCGCCGTCGACGGGTTCGATGACGACGTCGTCGGGTTTGAGGGGGTGGGTGGCGGTGTCGGTGGCGCGGGCGTGCCCGAGGACGTAGACGTCGTCGCCGGGGGAGAGCGTGGCTTCGTAGTAGCGGCGTTCGCCGTGGGCGTTCCCGATGTCGATGACGTTCGTGACTGAGTCAGATTGCGTGGCGACGCCGGTTTCGCCGCGCACGAACGCCGCGATGCGTTCGGGGGGTTCGGCGTCCGGCGGGACGGTGGTTTCGGCGGAGAAGCCGTCGATGGCGGCGGTGACGCCGTCGACGGTGACGCCGGTGGAGAGGAAGCGGTCCACGTCGACGGCGCTCACTTGAATGTCGTCGATGCCGGTTCCGGAGGACACGTCGTCAACGTGGGTGCCGACGTCGATGGTGACGCTGTCGGTGCCGTCGTCGAGCGTGAACGGTGTGGCGTAGACGCCTTCGGCGCGCGTCTCCCACATCTCGGTGTCGCCGCGTTCGTCCCACTCCTCGACTTCCCACGCGGAGACCACGGCGGGGTCGCCGCGGATGGGGGAGTCGAACGCGTTCTCGGTTCGGACCGTGCCTTTCAGTTCGACGCGTCCTTCCTCGCGGATGTCTCTCACGTCGGTGGTTTCGGTTCCTTCGACGAGCGCGCTCCGGCGGTGCTGGCGGCGGCCGTAGACGCCGGCGAACGCCGCAATCAGGAGGAGGACGACGCCGACGACGATGGGAAGGGCGGACATGCGTGGCTGGTTCTCCTCCGCGTTTCGACGTAAAACCAGGGGAGTGCTCAGATGTCCGTGTGGACGCGGACTTCCTCGCCGGTGACGGTGTCCACGGCGTCGCCGCTCACGGTGTAGTCGTCCTCGCCTTTCTCCGTCCAGCCGAAGGCGGCGAGCACTGACTCACCGAGTCCGGGTTCGGGGTCGACCCAGGCGGTGTTGTCCTCGACTGCGGTGACGATGCCGAGCTGTTCGCCTTCGATGTCCACGAGGAACTTGCCCTCGTCATCCGGCGTGAGTGTCGCCATATTTGGGGGTTCTCGGAGCGGCGTGAAAGGCGTGGTGGGCGGATCACGTGCCCCCGGATCGGACTGTACTGTGTGAACACACGACACGAATTCTGGGGGCTCCGGGCGTCTCACCGCCCTTCTCCCCCCTTCGGCCCAAGGTTTTATATAGAAGGACAAACAATCATTCGAGTAGCTATGTCGCAACAGCGTATGCAGGGCCAGCCCATGATTATCATGGGAGATGACGCCCAGCGAGTGAAGGACAAGGACGCGCAGGAACACAACATCTCCGCGGCGCGCGCCGTCGCGGACGCCGTGCGCTCCACCCTCGGTCCGAAGGGGATGGACAAGATGCTCGTCGACTCGATGGGTGACGTAACCATCACGAACGACGGCGTCACCATCCTCGAGGAGATGGACATCGACAACCCCACCGCGGAGATGATCGTGGAAGTCGCCGAGACCCAGGAGGACGAGGCCGGCGACGGCACCACGACCGCGGTCGCCATCGCGGGCGAACTCCTCAAGGAGGCCGAAGACCTCCTCGAACAGGACATCCATCCGACGGCCATCATCAAGGGCTACAACCAGGCCGCCGAGAAGGCCCGCGAGGAAGTCGACGACATCGCCGTCTCCGTCGACCCCGAGGACGAAGCCCTCATCCGCTCCGTCGCGGAGACGTCCATGACGGGCAAGAGCGCTGAAATCGACAAGGAACTCCTCAGCAGCCTCATCTACGAGGCGCTCGATCAGGTGTCCGTCGACGCCGAGGACGGCTCCACCGTCGTCGACGTGGCGAACATCAACATCGAGACCCAGACCGGTCGCGCCGTCGGCGAGTCCGACCTCCTCAAGGGCGCGGCCATCGACAAGGATCCCGTCCTCGACTCGATGCCCACGGAGCTCGACGACGCGAACACGCTCCTCCTCAACGAAGCCATCGAGGTCGAAGAGGCGAACGCCGACACCTCGGTGAGTATCGACAGCCCCGACCAGCTCCAGAGCTTCCTCGACCAGGAGGAAAAACAGCTCCAGGAGAAGGTCGACAAGATCGTCGAGACCGGCGTGGACGTCGTGTTCTGCCAGAAGGGTATCGACGACATGGCGCAGCACTACCTCGCGAAGGAGGGCGTGCTCGCCGTCCGCCGCGTGAAGAAATCGGACATCGGCTTCCTCAAGAACGTCCTCGGCGGCAGCGTCGTCCAGGACCTCGACAGCCTCACCGAGGACGACCTCGGGCGCGGCAGCGTCCGCCGCGACGACGAGGACGACCTCTTCTACGTCGAAGGCCTCGAGGAGGAGGCCCACGGCGTCACACTCCTCCTCCGCGGCAGCACGGATCACGTCGTCGACGAACTCGAACGCGGCGTCACGGACGCTCTCGACGTGGCCGCGCAGACGCTCACTGACGGCCGCGTCCTCCCCGGCGGCGGCGCAATCGAGGTCGAACTCGCCGACCGACTCCGCTCGTACGCGGACTCCGTCAGCGGCCGCGAGCAGCTCGCCGTCGAGTCCTTCGCGAACGCGCTCGAACTCATCCCGCGCGTCCTCGCCGAGAACGCGGGCCTCGACCCCATCGACATTCTCGTCGACCTCCGCGCGGCCCACGAGACCGGCGAGCAGAACACCGGCCTGAACGTCCTCACCGGCGATCTCGAAGACACCTACGAGGGCGGTGTCGTCGAACCCGCGCACGCCAAGGAGCAGGCGCTCTCCAGCGCCACCGAGGCCGCGAACCTCGTGCTCAAGATCGACGACATCATCTCCGCGGGCGACCTGTCCACCGACAAGGGCGACGACGAAGGTGGCGCGCCCGGCGGCGGCATGGGCGGCATGGGCGGCGGCATGGGCGGCATGATGTAAAATCGGCCACCTGCCCGCTCCCGTCCCCCGACCGCGCTGCGTTCGCACCGCTCGACGACTATCTTCTGCGTTCTTTTCGAGAACGAAAGAGCGCGCGTCCGGCTACTCCTGGATGTCGAGTTCGAACTGTTCGTGCTCGGCGGCGGCGTTGAGGACGACGCTCGTGCTGGATTCCTTGATGTCGGCGTCGCCGAGGAGCGTCTTGATGAGGTCGTTCATGTCGTCGGTGTCGCGGAACTTCCCGACGGCGAAGATGTCGTAGTCGCCGGTGACTTCGTACACCGACACCATCTGCTTGTGAGCGCGCATACGGTCGGTGATGTCGGGGAGGCTGTTCCCCTCGACCTTGAGCTGGAGGACGGCGGTGACGTCGTAGCCGAGTTCGTCGTAGTCGACGACGGGCGTGTAGCCGTCGATGACGCCGGCGTCTTCGAGGTCTTTGAGGTGGTTGGAGACGGTGGTGACGGACACGTTGAGGTCGTCTGCGAGGCTGCGGAGGCTGGCCCGACCGTCGCCGAGTAGTGCGTTGATGAGTTTTGCGTCGAGGTTTTCGTACGTCATCGAACCCTACTACGGTATCGGGGGTTTAGAATTTAACGAATGTCCAGTTAGGGGTCGGTTGGTGGAGATTGCGCCAACCGGTACGGCTAATATGGTGGCTCCTGTCTCGTATTACTGTCGAAACCAATGACAAAAGGGAACCTTTCTCCGGACGGCGGGCTGAGCGAGACGGAACAGGACGTCCTCGACGAGATCGAGGCGAAGAACGTCGACTTCCTCCGCTTGCAGTTCACGGACATCCTCGGCACGGTGAAGAACGTCTCCGTCCCCGCCGACCAGGCGGAGAAGGCCTTCACTGACGGCATCTACTTCGACGGCTCCAGCATCGAGGGCTTCGTCCGCATCCAGGAGTCCGACATGCGCCTCAAGCCGGATCCGGAGACGTTCGCCATCCTGCCGTGGCGCCAGCGCGAGGAGACGGCGTCCGCTCGCCTCATCTGTGACGTCATCGACACGTCGACGGGCGAGCCGTTCGAGGGCGACCCGCGCCGCGTCCTGAAGAACGTCCTCGACCGCGCCGAGGAGATGGGGTACACGGTGAACGCCGCGCCCGAACCCGAGTTCTTCCTGTTCGAGGAGGACGAGCGCGGCCGCGCCACCACCGAACTCTCCGACTTCGGCGGATACTTCGACCTCGCGCCGAAGGATCCCGCGTCCGACGTTCGCCGCGACATCATCAACGGCCTCGAATCGATGGGGTTCGAAATCGAGGCGTCCCACCACGAGGTCGCCGAGTCCCAGCACGAGATCAACTTCGAGTACGACGACGCGCTCACGACGGCCGACAACGTCGCGACGTTCCGCACGGTCGTCCGCGCCATCGCCGCCGAGCACGACCTGCACGCGACGTTCATGCCGAAGCCCATCGCGGAGATCAACGGCTCCGGGATGCACACGCACTTCTCGCTGTTCGAGGACGGCGAGAACGCGTTCCACGACGAGGACGACGAGTTCGACCTCTCCGAGACCGCCCACCAGTTCCTCGCGGGCATCCTCGAACACGCGCCCGCCATCACGGCCGTCTCGAACCCGACCGTGAACTCCTACAAGCGCCTCGTTCCTGGCTACGAAGCGCCCGTGTACGTCGCGTGGTCCGACCGGAACCGCAGCGCGCTCATCCGGAAACCCGCCGCCCGCGTTCCCGCCGCGTCCCGCATCGAAGCGCGGTTCCCCGACCCCTCGTGCAACCCGTACCTCGCGTTCGCGGCGCTCATCGCCGCCGGACTCGACGGCATCGAGAGGGGCCTCGACGCGCCCGACCCGGTTCGCGAGAACATCTACGAGTTCGACGAGGCCAAACGCGAGGAGCACGGCATCGAGACGCTACCGTCCAACCTCGGCGAAGCCGTGGACGCCCTCGAATCGAACGAGGTCATGTTGGACACGCTCGGCGAGCACATCGCGGAGAAGTTCGTCGAGGCGAAACGCGAGGAACACACCGGCTACCGCATTCAGGTGTCGGACTGGGAACTCGAGCGCTACCTCGAGACGTTCTAGAGGCGCGTCGGCACCCACATCACGCCGAACCCTAACACTATTCCTCCCGCCGCCGCGACCGGCACGGGCGGTTCTATCGCGAGCGGCAGTCCGCCGACGGCGAGCAGTGGCACGAGCGCGAGCACAGACCACGCGGACGCGTCGGCGAGTCGCTGGACGCGCTCTCGGGCGGCCTGCCAGCCGACGATACCGCCGAGGGTCGCGCCGAACACGGTCGCGGCCTCGGCCGTCCACGCGAGCGCGAGACCCGCGGTGCCGGCGGCGAGCGCGACGAAGAACGCGTTTGCGACACTGTCCCGGGAGACGGCGAGCGCGAACGCGGCGTGGAGGCTTCCCGCGACGACGCCCGCAACCACGTCCGGGAGGTAGTGGACGCCGAGCGCGAGTCGCGTGACCGCGACGACGGCGACGACGACGCCCGCGACCGCGTATCGGGTTCGCCGGGTGCCAGCGCGGAGGAGCGCGGCGAGCGCGCCGTAGAAGACGGCCGCGCCGGTCGCGTGGCCGCTCGGGAAGCCGTAGCCGTCCGCGTGAACGAGCGCGACTGTGGCCGGCGGGCGGTGGAACCCGAACAGGCTCTTGAGCGCGACGACGAGCGCCAGTCCGCCGACGACGATGCCGAGGAAGCGCGCCGCGCGTTCGGGCGAGAGCACGTCGTATCGGGGGCCGAGCCAGTAGAGGAGTGGCGCGGCGACGAGGAACAGTTCGGGGTCGCCGAGCGCGGTGAGCGCGCGCAGAAGCGGGACGAGCGCCTCGGGAACCCGTCCGGCGAGCGCGTCGGAGACGCCGAGACCGTGCATCTATCGGCGGTCGTTCACCCAGTCGGCGATGCGACCGGGGACGCCGGCGGCGTTGAGTCCGACGCCGAACAGCAACATGAGGGCGTAGAGGCCGAGGGTGGACAGCCAGACCACGACCATCGCCAGGATGGCCCAGCCGCCGGAGAGGAAGTAGAACGCCCCGAGCGTCATCAGCGTCCCGTAGAGGAGGACGAGGTAGGGCCCCCAGCCGCGGGCGTGATTGCGACGCAGCCGCTTGCGGACGTACGTCCGGAGGTCCGATTCGAGATCGTTCTTCGACACCGTCTTCGCGTCGAGCTCGGCGCGCAGCGCGCGTACTTCCCGCTCCATCTCCGCGATGTCCGGAGCGGAGTCCGGTTCGTCGACTTCGTCGTGTACGTCGGTTTCGTCGGTTCGTCCCGCGAGCACGGCGTTCAGTACCGCCCCGACCATGATAATCGTACCGCCAACGTACAGTATCGTCACCAGCAGGAGCGCGGCGCCGAGGATGCCGTACGCCTGGTACTTCCCCGCGAGCGGCGCGTACGCCTCGAAGATGCCGCTGAGGGCGGTCCAGCCGGCGGCGGCGAGCAGCGTGCCGGGCACGGCCTCTCTCGGGGTGATGTCGGCGTCGGGGAAGATGTAGAAGATGGGGAAGAAGACGAGGCAGAGCGTAACGGCGAGCAGGCCGAACGCGACGACGCCGACGAACGGGCCGGTGGCGACGAACCCGGCGACGAACCCGGCGACGACGGCGGCGACGACGCCCGCGGCGATAGCGCCGAGGACGAGCACGCCGTCCCGTAGCTGGTGAGTGAGCGGGCGCGCGCCGACCACGCCGTAGACGTGCGCGAACGCCACGTCCAGCCCGCGGAAGAGCTTGAGGCCCGACCACGCGAGCACGACGAGGGAGACGACGGTGGCGGTTCCGCGGCCGCTCGCGCCCCGCAGCGCGTTCCGCACGGCGTCGCTCCCCTCAGCGGTGAGCAGGGTGCCGACGAGTTGGACTATCTGCTCGCCGATGGATTCGACGCCGAGGTAGGACGCGGCGGCGAGCGTCAGCAGGAGGAGGGGGATGAGGGAGACGAACGCGTAGTAGGCGACGGCGGCCGCGAGGAACGTTATCTGGCTGTCCTGCGCCTCGGCGACGACCTCGCGGGCGACCGAGACGGCGTTTCGTGACACACGCTGCGTTCGACCTCCGGTCTGAAAAACCCTTACGGGGCGAGGTCGCGCAACGCTGCGACGGACGCCGTCGTCTTGAACGTCGTCCCGCCGTAGTGGGCGCGCGACGCCTCGTAGCCGCCGTCGCGAACCGCGTCCAGGAACTCGTCCATCCCGACCGCGGGTTCGTTCCAGCGCTTGTAGAGCTTGTGCTGGTCGTAGTGCGTGGGTTCGTGGAGTTCGCTCGCAATGCGTTCGAGAAGGCGCTCGGCGCGCTCCGCCGCCCCCATCTCGCCCGTGAGCTCTCGAACCACGTCCGCGACGAACTCGGCGTCGTGGGCGGCGCCGAGCCAGACCGGGCCGGCGGTCTGCACGCCCTCCCCGCAGTTCGGGCAGGCGTCCGGCGATTCGGGAAGGAGGGTCTTCTCGGTCCGGCGGTGGAGGCAGGCCTCGCAGTGGTGGATGTAGCCGAGTTCGTCGATTGCGGCGTTGGCGTCGGTCGCGCGGTGGGAGAGGTCGAGGTAGGTGCGGACGTAGTGGTCGCTCACGTGACTCAGGATCGGCGTGACGCCCACGTCGTAGCGCGCGGCGGTTCGGGCGAACGCGCCGAGCAGCACTCGCAGCCCCATCTCGGCGTGGTACTCGGTGTTCCGGGGGACGGTGGAGTACTTGCGGACGCCGGACTCGAAGTGCGCGCCACACAGCGGCGCGGTGTCGGTCGCGGTGACGCAGACGAGGTCGCGGGCGTTCGCGAGCGCGGCGTCCGCGAACGGAATCGGCGTGCCAAAGGGGTCGATATCGACCACGTCGACGTAGGCGTCCTTGTCGTGGAGAACGGCGTTCGCGTCCTGATGGACGACCGCCCCCTGGAGGTCGTTCCGTTCGAGGTTCCGGCGCGCGAGGGTGACGGCGTCCGGGTCGGTATCGGCGAGCGTGACGTTCCAGCCCTCGTTCGCCGCGCGAACGCCCCGGATACCGCTCGCGGCGGTCGCGTCGAGGTAGCTGTCGGCCTCCGGCGTGCGCTCGCCGTACGCGCGGAGCGCCGCGACGGTGATATCGCGGTTAAGCTCCTGACCGGGGTTGAAGAACACGCCCTCCGCCGCGCCCTCGCCGCCGCCGGACGCGGACTCGACCTCCACCGTCACCGCACCCTCCTCTACGAGCATACGCGGACTCCGCGACCCGCGGAAAAAAGCCCCGCGGATCGGTTACTCGCCGACCGCGGCCGCGCGCTCCACGACGTCCTCGCTGTACCGCTCCGCGAGTTCGTCGTGCTGATCGGGGCGGTGCTCGTACACGTCCTGGAACAGCGTGATGGGCGTCTTCGCCGCCTGATAGGTGGCTTCGTCCCACATCCGGTCGTTCTCGATGTCCACGGTCACGCCGTCCACCTCGATGGTGGCCTCGCGCGTCATCGCGATTGCGCCGGTGCCGGCTTCCTTCGCGGCCTCGAACTGCTCCATCGAGTCCACGATGTCGTCCATGCTCGGGACGTAGGACGCCCGATTGAGCAGTTCCTCACGGAGTTCGTCCGCGTCGAGCTCGCGTTCTTCGCCGCCGATTTCGAGCTCGTAGCCCGTGTCCGTCTCCTCGAGTTCGAGGCGGTCGCCCCGGTAGATCTGGCGGCCGCCCTGCGCGTCGAGTTCGACCTCGTCGCCGCCGTCGTCGAGCAGCCACTGGCCGGACTCCGGCGGGAGCGGGGCCGTGTTCGCCTCGACGACCTGTCCGGGCGTGAGCGACCAGATTCCGGTCATGCCCTTCGCGCGGTTCTCCTCCATCCGCTCGCGGTAGCCCGCGACGTCCCGGATGTCGTCGTAGGGGCCGTCCACGGCCACGAGGCCGGCGGCGCTCGCGCCCCGGGACGTGTTGTGCCGCAACTCGGGCCACTCGGGGAGTTCGCCGGTGGGCGTCATCGCCCGCATGTCCTTCGTGTAGTCGACCTCGCCGTCCACGAGCAGGAACATCCGTTCGAGGTTGTTGCTCGGGTTCCCGAGTTCAGCGCGGAGGTCGCTCATCGCGAGTTCGGCCTCCCCGGACTCGATGATGACGGACATCGAGAGGCTGCCGGGTTCGAGGCCGTGTTCGGTCTCCACGATGGTGATGAACTCGTCGGCCTTCTTCCAGTCGTCGAGGTCGCCGACCTCGGGAATGACGAACCCGTCGATGTGCTCGACCGCGCCGTTCTCGGGGTCGGCGATCTCGAGCATGTGCTGGAACCCTCGGTACCGGGTTTCGGGGCTGTCGCGGTGCCAGACGACCCGCGGATGGATTTCGCCGGGGAAGTCCGCGCCGTGCTCTGAAACGACCTCCGCGATGTTCCGCGCGCCCTCGTCACGCATCGAGGGGGCGGTCGCGTCCTCGTTGTCCGGCACCCACACGTCGGGCGCTTCGAGGCCGCGGAGCTGGGCGGCGCGCCGCAGCATCTTCGCGGAGTCGTCCTCGCCGTCCACCGCCGTCGGACTCGTGAAGAACGACCGAACGAACTCGCGGTCGTAGTGGCGGTCTGTCGGATCAGTCATCCTGCGTCTGCTCCGGCGTGTCTCCGTCGGCCGTGATCGGGTCGGACTCGTCTTCGGTGAAGCCGGCCGATTCCTCCATCCGCTGCTTGGCGTCCGGGTCGAACTCCGCCTCGATCTCCTGGTAGCGCGGCACGAGCGACATCTCGTGGTGGCTCTCCGTCTCGTGACCCAGGTAGCGGTCTTCGAGGTCGAACTGCGCCTGTTCGTCGTTCTCCGCGATGTTCTTCATGTCCTCGTACACCGCGTGCGCGCCGGAGTGGAGGGCGTACAGCGTGATGAACTGGTACTTGTAGCCGAGGTCGCCGAGCTCCTCGAACGTCAGCGGATCCTCTTCTTCGCTCCACGCGAACGAGGAGGAGTAGTTGAACGCGAGGTCGAGGTCGGGGTGGGTCTCGTGGATCGTTTCGGCGTACTCGACGGCGTCCTCTCGGCTCGGATCCGGCATCTCGGGCCAGACGAGGTCGACGCCGGCGTCGGCGTAGATGCGGCCGCGTTCGAGGTGTTCCTCCCAGTCGCCGTTCGCGGAGCCGTAGGCGTCCGTGCGGGCGATGATGACGGTGTCCTCGGACTGCTTCGCGTCCACGGCGGCTTCGAAGCGCGAGCGCGCGGTCTCGCGGTCTTCGATCTGCTTGCCGGCGATGTGGCCGCAGCGCTTCGGCGAGGTCTGGTCTTCGATGTGGATGGCGGCGACGCCGGCCTTCTCGTACTCGCGGACGGCGCGTCGGACGTTGTGCACGCCGCCGTACCCGGTGTCGGCGTCCGCGACGACGGGGAGTTCGGTGGCGTCGACGATGCGCTTCGCGTTCTCCACCATCTCGGTCATCGTGACCATCTCGAGGTCGGGGAAGCCGAACTGGCCGAGGACGGTGGAGTACCCGCTCATGTAGGCGGCGTCGAGACCGGCGCGTTCGGCGAGCCGGGCGTCGAGCGCGTGGTACAGGCCGGGCGCGAACACGTAGTCCTGGTTCTCCAGCTTGTCGCGGAACTCGCGGCCGGCTGGGTTGTCGATGTCTCGGTGCGTATAGTCTGGGTAGTCACTCATTGGTCTGGATTCGGTGGCTGAGGACGGTTTCGTCGTAGTCCTCGCGGGGGTCGGTGGTGTTCGTCAGATCCGGGACGGCCGGCGCGCCGGTGTTCTCTATATCGGTGTATTCGGACATTATGTCGTGGTGGCTGGGGTTGGTCGATAGGCGGTGCGGGCGTCGGAGGTCCGGTGGTGTACTGCCATTGCGTCCAGGTAGGTGTGGAACACCACGATAAAGTTAATGATTGATAATGTAATATGGGTGGATAAGAATTAATAATCATTAAGGACGCGCTGGTGGGCCAATCGAACCGGCTAAACCACGCCCCCACCAAACCCGGCCGTGACGGACGACTGGCGCGACGACCTCCGAAACGCGGGAGCCCTCACGCCCAGCATCGTCCAACGAATCCTCCACGCGCACGGCGACCGCGGCCGACGCGCCATCGAAGCCGTCAGTGAACGCCGCGTCAAAGAATACAACGACTTCACCGTCGTCGTCGGCCACCACGACGAATACGTCGTCGAAAACGGCGGCTGCCACTGCCAGGACTCCACCTACAACATCGACCCCGACGACGGCCAACGCTGCTGGCACGCCCTCGCCGCCGACATCGCCCACGCTATCGACGAACTCGACCACCACGACATGTACTACTCGGACGTCCGGGACTTCATCTGAAAGCCCTCAGCCCGACGCGAAGCGTCGGGCTGACCCCTTTTCATGTCCCACCCCTGCCGTGGGCGCACGCAGACGGCGGCCTGCCGGCCGCCGCGTCATCCCCGAACCTACCACCGCGACCGCGTCCGTCTCCGTACCGCGACGGCGGTGTCTTCCGCCCACTCCATGCTTGTTTTTCTCACAGTTCGCGCGAATCATCACGTTCAGGTGCCTGCCCGTTCTGACCCGACGGGTGGACAGTCGCTATCGCTACCCCGCGCTCTACTTCGTGTTCTTCGCGGCGTTCAGCGGGTTCGCCGCGTTCCGGAACGTCCTCTTAGAGGAGATGGGGATGTCCGGCGTCGAGATGGGCATCGTCGGGATGGTGATGATCACCGCGGGCGTCGTCGTCCAACCCCTCTGGGGGTTCGTCGCGGACTACACGCGCTCGCCCGCCCGCGTGCTCGTCGTCGCCGCCACCGTCTCCGCGCTGTCCCTCCTCTCCTATCCCCTCGGCGCAAGCCTCCCCGGCGACGCCTTCCTCCTCATCACCGCCGGCACCGCCCTGTTCGCCGTCGGCCGCGCCCCCATCGTCCCGCTGTCGAACGCGCTCGTCCTCCGCGAGGGCTTCGACTACGGCTACGCCCGAAGCTTCGGCTCCACATCCTTCGGCATCGCCGTCCTCGTCATCGGCTTCCTGCTCGCCTACACCACCACCCTGCTCGTCGTCTACCTCTACATCGCCGGCATGGCCGTGTTCGTCGCGCTCGCGCTCACCATCCCCGACGACGAGGAGTCCATCCTGGAGGGCGGCCTCGGCACGCAAGCCATCGGCCTGCTCGCGCGCCGCCAGTTCCAGGTCGTGCTCGTCGCCGCGTTCCTCCTCGGGTTCGTCTCCCGATCCGGCGACGCATTCTTCTCCGTCTACATGCGCGCCGTCGGCCTCGGCGACGGCTACACGGGTGCGGCGTGGGCGCTCAAGACTGTCGCGGAAACCGTCGTCTTCCTCGCCGTCGGACGCACCGCGCTCTCCTACGGCAGCCTCGTCTCCGTCGGCGGCCTCGGGTTCGCCGCCGGCTACGCCGGCCTCACGCTCTTCCCCACGCTCGGCTCCGTCCTCCTCGCGAACGTCGGCCTCGGCGTCGGCCTCGCCCTCCTCTTCTTCGCGCTCGTCAACCTCGCGCACGACTGCGCGCCCGACGGCCTCCACTCCACCGCCCAGACCCTCCTCACGAGCGTCGGCGTCGGCGCGGGCGGCGCGCTCGGCCACATCGTCGCCGGCTGGCTCGTCGACGCCGTCGGCGTCCAGTCCATGTTCGCCTACCTCGCCGCCGCCTCAGTCCTCCTCGCGCTCGTCGGCGTCGCCGTGCACGCCGTCGCCGACGCCCGCCACCCCACGACGGCGTAACCGCTCGCCGACCCACCCAACACGCCCGACACACCGCCCGCGGCTCACTCGGCGCAGATGTCGACGAAGTTCCGCAGAATCCTCAGCCCCGTCTCACCGGACTTCTCCGGGTGGAACTGCGTGCCGAACACGTTCCCCGCCTCGTTCGCGACGACGGACGCGAACTCGACCTCGTAGTCGGTCGTCGCAACGACGTTCACGCCGTTGTCGGGCTCCGCGTAGTAGGAGTGCACGAAGTACGCGTACTCGCCGTCGACGGAACCGCCCGCGGTTCCGTCGGCCAACCGCGTCTCCGACGAGACACTGTCGACGCCCTCAACGAGGGGGTGGCTGCGCTGCACGTCCAGTTCGTTCCAGCCCATGTGCGGCACCTTCTGGCCCTGGCTGAACCGGACGTTCCGTCCCGGAATCAGCCCGAGACCGTCCACGTCGCCCTCGCCGTCCCGACTGGCTTCCTCGCTGCCCTCCAGCAGCATCTGCATCCCGAGGCAGATGCCGAACAGGGGCGTCCCCGACTCCGCCACGTCGAGCAGGGTGTCGCGGAACGGCCCCGCGTTCTCCATGCCCTCGCTGAACGCGCCGACGCCGGGGAGGACGACGCCGTCCGCGTTCAGGATCTCGTCGGTGTCCTCGGTGATGGTGACGGACGCGCCCGCGCGTTCGAGGCCGCGCGTCACGCTCCGCAGGTTCCCCAGGCCGTAGTCCACGACGACGACCGACGCCGCCGCCTGCCGCTGGGCGTCCGTAGTGCTCATGCGAGTGGGTACGCCGACCGCGGGCAAGTCGTTTTCCCCTCCGTCGTTCGGCCTCAGTAGTCGTCGAACGTCGCCTGTCCGCCCGCGACGCCCGCGACGGTCGCGGCCTTCTCGATGGTCGCGTCGAACGTCTCCTCCTGACTGCGGTCGTAGAGCGTCGCCGCCGGATGCACGCAGACGAGGACGTCCCGGCGCTTGCTCCCGAGTTCGACGGTTTCGACGGTGCCCGCTTCGCTCGTCACCGCCACGTCCCGTCCGAGCAGGTGCTCACTCGGCACCTTCCCGAGCGTCACCACGACCTCGGGGTCGATCTGGTCGAGTTCGGCTTCCAGATATGGCCGGCAGTTCGCGAGTTCCTCCGTGCTGGGGTCGCGGTTGTCCGGCGGGCGACACCGCACGCAGTTCGTGATTCGCACCCGCTTCCGGGGGAGGCCGTGCTCGCCGAGCGCGCTGTCGAGCACGTCGCCGCTCCGCCCGACGAACGGCACGCCCTCCCGGTCTTCCTGCTCGCCCGGTGCCTCCCCGACGAACACCACGTCCGCGTCCGCGGGCCCCGTGCCGTTCACGATGCGCGAGCGCGACTCCACGAGGTCGCCGCAGCGCTCGCACGCGGTCACGTCGAGGCCGTCCATGTTCTCCATACCCGCCACGTCGGCCGACGGGGGGTTAACCGGTGCGGTAGTCGTCCGCCGCGCGCGCCGCGAGTCGCGCCACCCGAACCGGTTCGGGCCGCCCGCCCGCCGGCGTGAACGCCCGCACCACGCTCGCGGGGTCGTCGCAGCCGACCGACCGCACGAACACCGACTCGTCGTCCACCACCACCTCCTCGCGCGGCGGCTGGCGCTCGTAGATGGCGAGACGGCGCCCGGGGTCGTCGAACTCGCGTCGGATGGCGTCGCCGAGGCCGGGGCTCTCCTCGAACGACACGGAGAGCGTCGGTCGTTCGACGGACTCGTGAATCCGCGGGAGGTCGAGAACGTTGAACCACGCCGGCGCGACGCCCGCCACGAAGAGGTACTGTACGTCGGGTCGGTCGAGGTCGTTCCAGATGTCGATAACGCAGTCGGTGGCGTCGAGGCCGCCGACGGTGCACGAACCGAACGAAAAGCCGTCTACGACGCGGTCTGCACGCACCACGGCCCCGGCGAGCGTCGACTCCTCGCCGGTGTAGGATTCGGCGAGGCCGAGCGCGCGCGTCCCCGACTTCACTCGCTCTTGATGTCCTTGAGCTTGTCCAGCAGCTCGTCGTTCGACGCGTCTATCTCGTAATCGACCTCCCCCCTGTGTGCGTGTTCTTCGGTATCGACGCTCGCGCTCTCGTCGATGTCCGAGTCGAGGTTCTGGTTCTCCTGTTCGGACTCGTCGTAACTACCGAAGCCCATGTGTGTTCCATGGGGCGACGGATTCAAAAATTCCCCGCCTATTTGACGCGCCCGCCCGTCTCCCCGCGTATGAACGTCACGACCGTCACCGCGGACGCGGACACCTTCACCTGTAACGCCTACCTCGCGCTCGACGACACCGCGACGCTCGTCGACGCCGGCGCGATGCCCGGCGTCGAGGATGTCGTCCGCGAGCACACCGACACCCTCGACCGCGTCGTCCTCACCCACCAGCACGGCGACCACGTCGCGGAACTCGACGCCGTCGTCGAGGCGTTCGACCCCGACGTGTACGCGTACGCCGACCACTCCCACAGAACCCACGAACTCGCGGACGGCGACACCGTCACTATCGCCGACGAGTCCTTCGAGGTCGTGCACACGCCCGGACACGCCGACGACCACGTCTCCCTCGTCTCCCAGTCCAGCCTCTTCAGCGGCGACGTGGTCGTTCACGACGACGGCGCGTTCGACGACGGGAGCTTCGGCCGCACCGACATGCCCGGCCAGAGTCGAGAAGCGCTCATCGAGAGCATTCAGCGCCTCCTCTCGCGAATGGACGACGCCGTCGAACACATGTACAGCGGCCACGGCGGCGTCTTCCACGGCGACGTGCGCGCGGTCGTCGAACGCGCGCTCGAACGCGCCGAACGCCGCGAACCGAAATACCCCGACGAGTAAGCCGTAGCGGTGGTCGTGTCCGCGAGTGGGCGTGTTTCTCAAGGTTTAAACGCCTCGCCGTCGAGAACTCCCGTATGAGCAAGGAAATCTCCGTCGAAGACCGACTCCTCGACAAACAGGTGTGCATGCGCTGCAACGCCCGCAACCCCAAGGAGGCCGACAACTGCCGGAAGTGCGGCTACGGGAACCTCCGCCCGAAGGCCCGCGAACGCCGCTCCGCCTAATTCTCGACACGTCCGTTCGTTTCGACCGCACCGCGAGCGGGGTGCTTACCCGCTCAGTTCAGCGCGTGGTCTGCGAGGAACGCGAGCGAGACGACGAGAAGCGCCGCGCCGCCGAGGAACGCCATCCCCGATATTATCCCTGAGCTCCCTCCGTTGAGTTGAGCGAGTTCGGTGACTCCTCGCGAGGCCGTTAACACCAGAAGTGCGAGCCCCACGAGTATGAGCGTCACTCCTATCGGAGGGCGGTCTTCCATCTTGTCGGCGACAACTCCCGTTCCACAAGTAAAAATTCCGACTATTCTCCGCCGGCGTCGAGGTACTCCTGCTGGATTTCGACGACCTCCGTCGAGTCCTCGCACTCCGCGTATCGCCGAAGCGGTTCCTCGTTGAGTTCGAGGAAGGTGTGTCCCCAGGTGAACTTCGCCAGGATTTCCTCCGCGTGCTCTCGCTCGCCGAGGATGCAGAGCGCGCCGGCGAACGCCTCGACGGTGTTGAGTTGGAAGGGCTGGCCGTAGTTCACGGGGTTCGCGGCGACCAAAAAGGGGAGGGCGCGGTGGTCGCCCGGCATCTCGAACATCGCTTTCTCCGCGGTCTCCCACGAGCAGTCGAGTGCGACGAGCCGCTGGTGGTCGGCGTCCGCGGGGCTGAGCGCGACCTCGGCGTGCGGGTTCAGGACGACGCCGTACGGGGTCGCGCTCGCGGAGCGGTGTAACTCCGCGAGGTCGAAGCGCGCGAGCTTTCGCGCCGTGCACTTCTCGGGGTCGTCGTCGCCCTCGTACCGGACGTGTAACTCCACGCCTCCGTTTCGCCCGCGTCGGGCAAAAGCGCCGCGTTCGCCCCGCGGTTTCTTGTCCGTCGAGCGCTCACCACCGGGTATGGACTCGGTCGACCTCGCGCACGCCTACTACGACGCCATCGACGCGGGCGACTACGAGGCGCTCCGAGCGGTACTCGCGCCCGACTTCACCCACGTCCGGCCCGACCGCACGCTCGCGGGCCGCGAGGAGTTCGTCTCCTTCATGCGGGACGACCGCCCGCGCACCGACACGAAACACGTCGTGGACTCGGTGACGGCGGGCGTGGACGGCGCGGTCGCGCACGGCCACCTGTTCGCGCCCGACGAACTCCTGTTCGCGTTCGTGGACGTGTTCGAGACCGGCGAAAAGATAGAACGACTGCGGACGTACGCGGATTAGTCCTGCGCGCCGAGCGCGGACTCCCCGACCTTCTCGCCGCCCTCGATGACCGCCTGGCCGCCCATGTACGGCCGGAGCGCCTCGGGCACGTCGACCGTTCCGTCCTCGTTCTGGTAGTATTCGAGGATCGCGACGACGATGCGCGGCACGGCGAGCCCCGACCCGTTCAGGGTGTGGACGTACTCCGCGCTCTCGTGCTTCTCCGGCCGGTACTGGATGCCCGCGCGGCGCGCCTGGAAGTCCTCGAAGTTCGACACCGACGACACTTCGAGCCACCGCCCTCCGACATCGGGCCCCTCTTCCATGTCGTCGCCGGGCGCCCACACTTCGAGGTCGTACTTCTTCGCCTGCGTGAACCCCAGGTCGCCCGTGCACATCTCCAGGATGCGGTAGGGGAGTTCGAGGCGGCGAAGCACTTCTTCCGCTTCGTTCACGAGGCCCTCGAAGCGCTCGTAGCTGTTCTCTGGCTCGACGAAGTTCACCATCTCCACCTTGTTGAACTGGTGGACGCGCACGATACCCCGGGTCTCGGTGCCGTGCTCGCCGGCCTCCCGGCGGAAGTTCGGACTGTAGGCCTGGTGCTTGAGCGGGAGGTCTTCGCTGAGCAGAATCTCGTCCCGGTACATGTTCGTCACCGGGACTTCGGCGGTCGGGAGGAGCCAGAGGTCGTCGTCGTCGTACGCCTCCTCGTTCGATCCGCCGAGTCGGTACGCGTCCTCGGTGAACTTCGGGAACTGCCCCGTCCCCCGCATCGACGCCGAATTCACGGGTATCGGCGGGAACACGTCCACGTAGTCCTGTTCGCGGTGGACGTCCAGCATGAACTGGACGAGAGCGTGTTCGAGTTTCGCGCCGTCCCCCTTCGCGAAGTAGAACCCGCCGCCGGAGACTTTCGCGCCGCGCTCGAAGTCGAGGATGTCGAGTTCCTCGCCGAGGTCGTAGTGCGGCACCACCTCCTCGGGGAGGTCGCGCAGGTCGTCGAACAGCTCGCGGCGGCGCTCGACGTTCTCCGACTCGTCTTCGCCGACGGGAACGCTCTCGTGCGGAATCTGGGGGAGTTCGAGCAGGCGTTCTTCGAGTTCGGCTTCGAGTTCGTCCGCCCGGTCCTCGACCGCCTCGATGCGCTCCTTGAGTTCGCTCGACCGCTCGATGGCGTCCTCGGCCTCCGCCTCCTTGCCTTCCTGCTTGAGTTCGCCGATCTTCGAGCTGACTTCGTTCCGTTCGTGGCGGAGGTCGTCGCCCTCGGCCTTGAGGTCGCGCCACTCCTCGTCCACTTCGAGGATGCGGTCGAGGTCGACGTCGACGCCCTTGTTGTCGAGGGCTTCGCGGACCGCCTCAGGGTTCTCCCGGACGAACTGACGGCTGAGCATACGCTCGCTTCTGTCGGGGCCGCCAAAATCGTGTCGGAGTGCGGGGCGCGGGCTACTGCTGCGCCCGCGCCATCTCCAGCGACGTGAAGAACCCGAAGTACGCGATTACCCCCGCGAACATGCAGAGGTAGTACGCCCACTCGGGGCCGTTCGTCAGGTCGAACAGGAGGTTCACGCCCACGACCCAGGCGACGGCGAACACGAGGTCCGCCATCATTCCGGACTTCTGCTCGCGGACGGAGTCGATGACGCCCATCTCAGTCCTCCGGTTCGAAGTCCACGACGAGCACGGGCTTGCGGGTGGAGCGGAGCACGCGCTCGGTGACGCTCCCGAGGAGCGCGCGGCGCACGCCGCTGCGGCCGTGGCTGCCGATGACGACGAGGTCGATGTCCTCGTCCTCGGCGTAGTCCGCGACGACCGCGTGCGGCTGGCCGACTCGCACCGCTTCCGCGACGTCGATGCCGCGTTCGGCCGCGGCGTCGGCGACGGCGCCCGTGGCGTCGTTGGCCTTCTGTTCTACTTCCTCCATCTCGCCGAGGTGGCCCTGGCGGATGCGGTCGACTTGCTCCGCGCCGAGGCCGAAGCTCACGGCGTCCACGTCGACGACGTAGAGCGCGTGAACCTCGGCGTCGTACTTCTCGGCGAGGTCGACGGCGTGCTCGATCGCGACCTCCGAGACGTCGCTGCCGTCGGTCGGGACGAGGATGCGGTCGTACATCACGCGTCACCTCCCTCGATGTCCTCGCCGCCGTCGGTGGACACCGCTTCCTCCGCGGACTCCATGCGGTCCATCGGTTCGGGGCTGTGACACTGCCGGACGAGCTGTTTCGTCTCCATGTCCGGTTCCTCCGTCACGAGCGACACGCCGATGGTGACGACGAACACGACGGGAACCGCGATGAGCGCGGAGCCGATGGCGGGCACCCACTGCGCGAGCGTCGGGGAGATAGTGCTGTCGAGCGACGCCACGTACGCCGGCAGCACCTCGTTGATCATCGGGATTATCCAGATGACGAGGCCCGTGGTCATGCCGGCGAGCGCGCCCTGACGGTTCGTGTTCTCCCACCACAGACCGAGGAAGAACATCGGGAACAGCACCGCGCCGGCGAGCGAGAACGCGTACGACACGAGCGCCGCGATGGGGGCTGCCGGGTTGAGCGCGGCGAGCGTCGTGATGACGCCGAGCGCGACGATGCTCAGGCGGCCGACGAGCACCTGCTGGCGCTGGGTCGCGTCCGGGTTGATGATGTTCGCGTAGATGTCGTGCGAGATGGCGGACGACCCGGCGATGAACAGGCCGGCGACCGTCGCGATGGCGGCGGCGATACCGCCAGCCGCGACGAGACCGACGAACCACTGCGGGAGGTTCGAGAGCTGCGCGGCGAGCACGACGATGACGTCGCCGGCCGCGCTCGTCATCCCGGGGTCGCCGTACACGTCACCGATCTGGTTCGAGTAGAGGTCGGTGCCGAACGCGGCGAACGCGGGCGAGCTCAGGTAGAGGAGGCAGATGAAGCCGAGCCCCCACACCGTCGACCAGCGCGCGGTGCGCTCGGAGTCGACCGTGTAGAACCGAACGAGGACGTGCGGGAGGCCGCAGGTTCCGACCACGAGCGAGAACGCGGTCGCGATCCAGAGGTAGTAGCTCTGGTGGACGAACGGCTCGCTGAACTCGTTGCTCAGCACGCTGAACAGCTGGCCGTACTCGATGTGCGGCAGGACGGTGGAATAGCCGTTCACGTAGCCGACGGCGTAGAGACCGGCGAGGAACGCGACGATGAGGATGACGTACTGGACGGCCATGTTCTTCGTCGCACCCATCATGCCGGAGATGCTCAGGTAGCCGACCGTGATGGCCATCATGAAGACGACCATCGACTGATAGCCGGTGAGGCCGAGGATGCCGAGGTCGCCGAAGATGTAGAGGCCGACGAGAGCCATGCCGCGCGCCTGCCCGATGGCGTACACGAACCCGATGAGGAACGTGGTGACGGCGGCGATTGCGCGCGCGGTGTCGGAGTTGTAGCGGTCGCCGACGAAGTCGGGCGCGGTGTACTTCCCGAACCGCCGCATCTGGGCGGCCATGAAGATGAGGAGGATGAAGTACCCGGTCGACCAGCCGACGACGAACGCGAGTCCGTAGAACCCGCTGAGTGCGATGAGCGCGGCCATGCCGAGGTAGGACGCGGCGCTCATCCAGTTCGCGCCGATGGCCATGCCGTTCTCGACGTTCCCGATGGAGCGTCCGGCGACCCACATGCCCTCGGTGTCGGCGACCTTGAACACGAAGCCGATGACGAGGAACAATGCGAGCATCGCCAGCACGAGGATGGCGGGAATGAGCTTGAACGAGACGTTCAGTCCCTCGGGGAGCAGGCCGCTCTGCATCGGGAGGAGCAGACTCATCAGGCGTCACCTCCGTGGCTGATGCCGTACTTCTCGTCGAGCGCGTCGCGTCGGCGCGCGTACCAGAACGAGAGGATGAGCGCCCCTGCGGGAGCGCAGACGGCGACGAGGAAGTAGTGCAGCGGGAAGCCGCCGGGGATGGTCATCGTCATCGTCTCGGGCGCGAGCGCGGTCGCCGTCACCGGGCCGAAGACGAGCACCGCCCAGATGATGAAGCCGGTCCAGATGAGGCGGAGGTGGTCGCGCATGAACTCCGTGCTCGGATTGAGGAGGTTCACTTCCTCTTGGAGGTAGTTCGTCTCCCGGTGGCGTTGCGCCGCCGTGGCGGTGCCGCCGTCGGGAGCGGTTCGTTCGTCGTCCGAATCGTGCCTGTCATTTTCTGTCATAGTGTCTCACGTTGAATATGGTGGAACCGCTGTTTCGAGTGGTTAGTTCTCTGCCTGGTCGCGGATCTCTTCGACGATTTCGGGGTTCCGGAGCGTCGAGGTGTCGCCGAGCTCCTCCTCGTTCGCGACGTCCTCCAGGAGGCGACGCATAATCTTCCCGGAACGCGTCTTCGGGAGCTCGGGCGTGAACACGACGCTCTCGGGCCGCGCGATGGGGCCGATGGCGTCCTCGATGCCCGCGACGATGTCCTCGCGGAGGTCGTCGTCGCCCTCGTAGCCGTCCTCCGTGATGACGTACGCGTACACGGCTTCGCCCTTGATGTCGTGGTCGCCGCCGACGACGGCGGCTTCAGCGACGCCCTCGACGCCGACGATGGCGGACTCGATCTCCATCGTCCCCAGCCGGTGGCCGGAGACGTTGATGACGTCGTCGACGCGGCCGAGGACGGTGATGTAGCCGTCCTCGTCTATCTTCGCGCCGTCCTCCGGGAAGTACACCCAGTCGTCGGGGTCGTCCGAGTCGGTGTCGGAGTACTCGGCCCAGTACTCGTCGATGTAGCGCTCGTCGTTCTTGTAGAGCGTGCGCAACATCCCGGGCCACGGCTTCTGCACCGTGAGGTAGCCCGCGCGGCCGGGCTCGATCTCGTCGCCGTTCGTGTCGACGATTTCCACGTCGAGACCGGGGAGCGGCGGGCCGGCGCTCCCCGGCTTCATCTGCTTCACGCCGGGGAGCGTGGTTATCATCATTCCGCCGGTCTCGGTCTGCCACCACGTGTCGACGATGGGGCAGTTCTCCTTCCCGATGTGCTTGTAGTACCACTTCCACGCGCGGGGGTTGATGGGTTCACCCACCGTGCCGAGGAGGCGGAGGCTGGAGAGGTCGTGCTGGTCGGGGAACTCGGAGCCCCACTTCATGAACGACCGAATCGCGGTCGGCGCGGTGTACAGCTGGGTCGCCTCGTACTCCTCGATGATCTCCCAGAGCCGGTCGCGCTCGGGGTAGTCCGGCGTTCCCTCGTACATCATCGTCGTCGTTCCGAGCGCGAGCGGGCCGTACACGATGTAGGAGTGGCCGGTGATCCAGCCGATGTCGGCGCTGCAGAAGTAGGTGTCCTCGGGCTTGATGTCGAGGACCGCTTGACTCGTCCACGCCGCCCACGAGAGGTAGCCGCCCGTGGTGTGTTTCACGCCCTTCGGCTCCCCGGTCGTTCCCGAGGTGTACATCAGGAAGAGCATGTCCTCCGCGTCGCGCTCGACCGGGTCGACCTCCGCGCCCTCGTTGGCGGCGACCACGTCGTCGTAGTCGCGCTGGGTGTCGGTGAGGTCGTGGCCGAAGCCGTCGTCGCCGAGGCGGTCGACGACCACCACGTCAGAGACGTCGTGTTCGACGCCGCTCAGTCCCTCGTTCGCCTTGTCGAGGTGGTCGAGCGGGTCGCCGCGGCGGTAGTAGCCGTCGCACGTCACGAGGTACTCGGAGTCCGCCGCGTTCATCCGGGTGGCGAGCGCGTCGGCGCTGAACCCGGCGAACACGACCGAGTGCGGCGCCCCGATGCGCGCACACGCCAGCATCGCGATGGGGAGTTCGGGAATCATCGGCATGTAGAGGGTGACGATGTCGCCCTCGCCGACACCCATCTCCCGGAGTCCGGCCGCGAACTCGTTGACCTCCCGGTGGAGATCCTCGTACGTGTACGTCCGGTTCTCCTCGTCCGTCGGTTCCCCGACCCACTCGATTGCGGCCTCGTCGCCGCGCTCGTCGAGGTGCCGGTCGAGACAGTTCGCTGAAGCGTTCAGACTGCCGTTCGTGAACCACTCGAAGAATGGCGGGTTCGAGTCGTCCAGCACCTGGTCGTAGTCGTCGTCCCAGTCGAGGAGGTCGGCGGCCGCCTCCCAGCACTCGGGCCAGTTCTCGTCGAAGTCGTCGTAGATGCCTTCGTCGGAGACGTTCGCCTGTTCGACGAACGCCTCCGGCGGCTCGAACTCGGCCTGCTCTTCGAGCCGTGCTTCCAGTTCGACATCCGCGTCGTCGCCTGACATGGTGTAGCGTAATAGTCGATAATAGGCATAAAAAGCACCCTCGCTAATTATCGTAATCCCGCCCGCGAAATCGAAGCCGTCATCCTACGCGTCGTCGGTGAACGCGGCCGTCAGCAACTTTTGCTGGGCCTTGCGCAGGTGGTTGTGGAGCGTCGGCGCCGAGACGTCCATCGCGTCCGCCAACTCCTCCGCCGTGCTCCCGCGCGGCCACTCGAAGTAGCCGCCGAAGTACGCCGCGCGGAGGGTGGCGCGCTGTTTCTCCGTCAGGTCTTCCTGAATGGTCTGCCGGAGGTCGGTCGTCTGCGGGCGGCGCTCCGTCTCGCGTTTCGCGCGGAGTTCCACGCCGCCGAAGCGGTCGGTGACGGCCTCTACGACCCCCCGCACGTCCACGGCCTTCGGGAAGACCGCGGTGAGGTCGCCGTCGCCGTCAGCGATCGAGAGCGCCTCGACCGCGCCCCCGCGATCCACCACGACGCCGGTCGGCGTATCCGCGGAGACGATGCACTCGAGGTGCGCGCGGTCGCCGTGGTCGCGGATGAGGCGTACGTCCCGCACCCTGTCGTCTCCGTCCGCGTGCGCGAGGATGTCCTCCACGGACGCGCCGCTCGCGATGACGAAACACAGGAGGTCGCCGTCCTCCACGGGCACCAACCCCTCCAGGTCGAACGCGCAGTCCAGCTCGCGCGACGCCGTGACGAAGAACGACCCGTCGGTGACGCCGAAGGAGAGTTCGACGCCGGTGTCCGCGACGAGCAGGCGCTTGCGCTTGACCGCGGCAGTCGTCCAGCCGATCCGTCGGCCCGCGTCCACGAGGAACTCCCGCAGCCCCTCGGTCTCACCGTTTTCGGTGACGGCACAGAGGAGGCCGTGGGGCGTCCCGTTCGACCGTATCGCGCTCGCCGCGACCGTCCCGTCTCGCCCCCAGCGCTCGGCGTCGAGCGCGCGCTCGGCGAACGCGCCCCGCTCGTCCACGCCGTGGCGATCCAGCAGGCCCGTCTCCCGCACGCTCTCTCGGAGGGTCGCGCTCGCGGTCTCCGCGTCCACGCCCGCGCACTCCTGGAGGTCGCCGTGCTCGTCGCACGTCCAGACCGCGGGGAACGCCGGTGCGAGCGCCTCACAGGCCGCGCGATCCACCGCGTCCCGTGTCGACACGTCGTCGAGCGCCGCGCCGAGCCGCCGCGACGCACCCGCGAACGGCACCGCGTCCCCTGCGACCGTCTGTTCGTCGTCGGTCATCGCGGCCGCTATCTCGCGGTCGGTCGGCTGTTCGATGTACGGTTCGAGGCTGTCGAGGCCCGCCCAGCCACCGGTCGCGCGCACCACTCGGGGGTCGACGCCGTCGTCGAGGTGGCGGCGCGCGAACCCGCCGCGGAGGTCGCGCGCCGCGGCGTCTGCGAGCCGGTCGCCGTCGGCGTCGTCCGCGGCCCGAGTCGCGACCTCGGAGACGAGCATCTGGAGGCGGCGCGGCGTCACGTCGAACACGCACTCGTCCGCGCCGACGCTGTTCGCGTTCACGTACCGCTCGAACTCCCGCGACACGTCGGCGGGCACGTACGCGCGCCTGCCGTCGTTCGGCACGCGCAGGAAGGCGTGCGTCCGGCCGTCGAAAGACCGTTCGGTCAGGTGACTCGGCTTCACGTCAGCGAGTTCGCCGGAGCGGAGGCCGACGCGCCCGCAGAGCGCGACGACGAGCGCCTCCCGGTACGTTCGCGCTGCCCGCGCGACGCGCTCGTACTCCGCCACCGTGAGCGCCCTCGACATACTGTTTCGGAAAACCTCGCTCTTGCGAATAAGTGTTGGGGTCTATACAGCCCATTACTTCGAAACTAGCTCGAAAGCGGTCGGAATTCCGGAATACTGTTTCGGACTCCGTCTACGATTCCGAAACGCCGTCGACGATGGATTCGAGTTCGCCGACGATTTCGGGGTTCCGGAGCGCGGACGTGTCCTCGATGTCCTCGCCGTTCGTGATGCGTTCGAGGTACCGCCGCATCAGCTTCCCCGAGCGCGTCTTCGGGAGGTCGGGCGTGAACACGACCACGTCGGGCGCGGCGAACCGACCGATGGCGTCCGCGACCGCTTCCCGAACGCGCTCGCGGAGCGGATCGGTCGCGCTCACGTTCTTCCGCGGGCTGACGTACGCGTACAGTGACGTGCCAGCCCCGCCCCCGCCACCGACGACGGCGGCCTCGGCGACGCCCTCGACGCCGACGATGGCGGACTCCACCTCCGCGGTTCCGAGGCGGCGGCCCGCGACGTTCAAGAGGTCGCCGCGCCGCCCGAGCAACCGGATGTAGCCCGCCTCGTCGACCGTCGCCGTGTCGCCCGTATCGTACGTCCAGCCGCCCCGGGTCGCCGCGTCGCGGAGTGAGTCCGCCATCCCCGGCCACGGCCGCGTCACCGCGAGCATCCCGGATTCGTCCGGGTCGACGGGGTCGCCGCGCGCGTCCACCACGTCCGCGTCGACGCCCGGAATCGGCGGGCCCGCCGCGCCCGGCCGCATTCCGTCCACCCCGGGAAGCGTCGAGAGGAGGATGCCCCCCGTCTCGGTCTGCCACCACGTGTCCACGATGGGGCACTCCCCGTTCCCGATGTGCTCGTAGTACCACCACCACGCCGTCTCGTCGATCGGCTCGCCGACCGTGCCGAGGAGGCGGAGGCTGGAGAGGTCGTGCTTCTCCGGGTACTCCGCGCCCCACTTCATGAAGGAGTGGATGGCGGTCGGCGCGGTGTAGAACACGTCCACGGCGTTGCGCTCCACGATCTCCCAGATGCGGTTGCGCTCGGGGTGGTCGGGCGCGCCCTCGTACATCACGGTGGTCGCGCCGAGCGCGAGCGGGCCGTACACGATGTAGGAGTGGCCGGTGATCCAGCCCACGTCCGCGCTGCACCAGTGGGTGTCCTCGTGGGAGAGGTCGAGAACGGTCTCGCTCGTCCACGCGACGTGCGCGAGGTAGCCCCCGGTGGCGTGGCGGACCGCCGTCGGCTCCCCGGTCGTGCCCGACGTGTGGATGACGAACAGCGCGTCGTCGGCGTCCCGCGGCACTGGGTCGACCTCCGCGCCCGCGTGGTCGGCCACGAGGCTGTCGTAGGCGTGGTCGCCGTCGAGCGCGCGGCCGTCCCCGAGTCGGTCGACGACGACCTGCTGAACGGACTGCTCCACCGCGAGCGCGGCGTTGTCCGCCTTGCTCTTCAGGTCGTACGCGGTGCCGCGGCGGTAGTAGCCGTCGCACGTCACCAGCAGGGTGGAGCCGGTCTGTTCGAGGCGGGTCGCCAGCGCGTCCTTCGAGAACCCCGCGAACACCACGGAGTGTACGGCGCCGATGCGCGCGCAGGCGAGCATCGCGATGGGGAGTTCGGGAACCATCGGGAGGTAGAGCGTCACCACGTCGTCCTCGGCGACGCCGAGGTCGCGGAGCGCGGCCGCGAACGCGTTCACCTCGCGGTGGAGGTCTTGGTACGTGTACGTCCGCGTCTCCCCGCGCTTTCCCTCCCACTTGATGGCGGCGCGGTTCTTCCGCCCCGCCTCGACGTGGCGGTCCACGCAGTTCGCCGCGGCGTTCAACCGCCCGCCCGCGAACCAGGTCGCGCGCTCGCCGTCGCGGTCTAACACCTCGTCGTAGTCGTCTATCCAGTCGAGGCTGTCGCCCGCGGCCGCCCAACACTCGGGCCAGTTCGCGTCGTACTCGTCGCGCAGCGGGGCCGTGACGTTCGCGTCCGCCGCGAACGCTTCGGGTGGCGCTACGTCCGCCGGGCGCTCACGCCCGGGTCGTCCATCGTCCATCGTCTCACGTACGGCTTCGGGGCGCGCGCCCATAAGAGTCGCCCCGTCGCCGCTACCCGGTCAGTTTAGTGGGAGCTGTCGTATAGCGCCGCTTCCTCGGCCCGCGCTCACTGTACGTCTCACTCGTCCACAAGATTTGTGTGGCGAGGTGAACGAAACGCGTCATGAACCGACGCGCGTTCGTCGCCAGCGGCCTCGGCGGACTGGCCGCGCTCGCCGGCTGTACCTCCTACTTGGACGCCGATGAATAACTCCCGCGTGCATATCGAACGTCGTTCTTTTTCGACGACGAGCATCTCACCACGCTCTCCGTCGATTCGGGCGATATCGTTCCGTCGGCCCAGGCGCTGGTACACGACCCGGACGACGCGCGCGCTGTCTTTCGAGATATCGAGGCGTTCTCGCGGGCGTACTCGCGGTACGTCCGGATGGACTACGAGGACCGGTTCGTGGGGGTTACCACGCTCAAACTGCCGGCCGACCGAACTGTTTCGGGGGCGCGCTCCCGCCTCGACGGGCGGACGTACTCGGTGACGGTCGACATCAAACCGCAGGAGCCCACGAATAGCGAGCCGAACTGGGAGTCCATCGTCGAAACGTGGCTCCTCGGGGAGACCGAGCCACCGCGACGCACCGAGCTACAGGTAATCGTGAACTCCGGGACGCGGACGACGACGTGACCACTCGGTGCATCAACGCTTTTGGGTGCGCGCCACCGCGCTTCGAGTATGCAACCCGGAGACGTCGCCGCCGTCCCCTCCTGCACCGACATCCATTACGTCGACACCGGCATGTACGACACCGCGGAGTACGGCGCGGTCTACGTCGTGGACGCGGAGCGCCCCGCTATCGTCGACGCCGGCATCGGCACGAACTACGAGCGCATCCTCGACGCGCTCGACGCGGCCGGTATCGCCCGCGAGGACGTCGAAGTCATCGCGCCGACGCACGTCCACCTCGACCACGCGGGCGGCGCGGGCCTGCTCGCGGAGGCCTGCCCGAACGCGGACGTGTACGTCCACGAACTCGGCGCGCGCCACCTCGTCGACCCGAGCCGGCTCGTCGCGGGCACGAAGAACGCGGTCGGCGACCAGTGGCAGTTCTACGTCGAACCGACGCCCGTCCCCGAGGAGCGCGTGGTCGAGCTCACGGACGGCGACACGATCGACCTCGGTTCTCGCGCGCTCGACGTGCATCACGCGCCCGGCCACGCCCCCCACCAGGTCGTGTTCCGCGACGACCGCGACGACGCCGTCTTCGTCGCGGACGCCGCCGGCATCTACGTCCCCGACCGCGACGCCGTCCGGGAGACGAGTCCGCCGCCGAACTTCGACCTCGAACAGTGCCTCGACGACGTGTCGATGATTCGCGACCTCGACCCCGACGCACTGCTCTATCCGCACTTCGGGCCGGTCGCGGACGACGTGGACGACCGACTCGCCGGCTACGCGGACACACTCACGGAGTGGGTCGAGGCGGTCGAGGCGAAGTACGCGGAACTCGGCGACGGGGAGGCGGTACAGGAGTACTTCGCGGAGAACACGGACATCTCCGCGGTCTGGGGGTCGCGGAAGGCCCGCGAGGAAACCGCGATGAACGTGCGTGGCGTGTTGGGATACCTTAAGAACTCCCGGGACTAACCCCATGGTATGAATTGGCAGGACGCGGAGCGGGAGTACGAGGACGCGGTCATCGGCCGAACGACGCTCCCCCGGCTCTTCGAGGACGCGGCCGAGCGACACGCCGACCGCCCCGCACAGGGGTACAAGGGCGGTGTCTACGACCGCACGCTCACTCCGGACGTGCTGCCGGCGGCCCCCGGAGGCGAGTACGCGAACGTCACGTACGACGAGATGCGCGCGCTGGTTCGGAACCTCGCCGCCGGCTTCCGCGACCTCGGCCTCCGTCCCGACGACCGCGTCGGCGTGTTCGCACACACCCGCATGGAGTGGGCGCAGACCGACTTCGCCGTGCTCGCCGCGGGCGGCGTCATCACCACCGTCTATCCGAGTTCGAGCGAACGCCAGGTGTCCTACCTCCTCGGGGACTCCGGCGCGACCGGGGTCGTCGTCGAGGATCAGGAACTCCTGGAGCGCGTGCTCGCCGTGGAGGACGACCTCGACGTGGAGTGGGTGGTCGTGATGGACGAATTCGAGAGCGGCCGCGACGACGTGTACTCGTTCGCCGAGATTCACGAGCGCGGCCGCGAGGTCTACGACGAGGACGCCTACCTCGGATGGCTGGACGAGCGCGACCCCGACGACCTCGCGAGCCTCATCTACACGTCCGGGACGACCGGCCAGCCGAAGGGCGTGGAACTCACGCACTGGAACTTCCGGTCGAACGTCAACCAGTGCCGGAAACGCTTCGGTCCGCGGCCCGACAAGGGAGACCTCCCCGTCATCGACGAGGAGAGCCGTCTCGTCTCCTACCTCCCGCTCTCGCACGTCTTCGAGCGACTCTCCGGGCACTTCCTTCAGTTCGGGAGCGGCGCGCACGTCTGTTACGCGGAGTCCCCCGACACCCTCCAGGAGGACATGGGCCTGGTCGAGCCGACGACCGGGACGAGCGTCCCGCGCGTGTACGAGAAACTCTACGACGCGGTGCGCGAGCAGGCGTCCGGCTCCGACCTCAGCGAGCGCATCTTCGAGTGGGCGGTCGGCGTCGCACGCGACCACTACACCGCCGAGAACCCCGGTCTCGTGCTCTCCGCGAAGCACGCGATCGCGGACAAACTCGTCTACTCGAAGGTTCGAGAGGCGCTCGGCGGGAACGTCGAGTACTTCATCAGCGGCGGCGGCAGCCTCGACCCCGGACTCGCCCGCGTCTTCCACGGGATGGGCCTCCCGATGCTCGAAGGCTACGGCCTCACCGAAACGAGTCCCGTCATCTCGGTCAATCCGCCCGAGGAGCCGAAGGTCGGCACCATCGGCCCCGTCGTCGTCGACACGGAGATCGAACTCGACGAGTCCGTCGCGACGCCCGAGCAGCGCGAGCGCGCCGATGGCCGGGTGGGCGAACTGCTCGTGAAGGGCCCCCAGGTGTTCTCGGGCTACTGGGAACTCCCCGACGAGACCGACGCGGCGTTCACCGAGGACGAGTACTTCCGCACCGGCGACGTGGTCGACCTCCGATCCGACGGCTACATCCAGTTCCTCGAACGCGCGAAACAGCTCCTCACGCTCTCGACGGGGAAGAACGTCGCGCCCGGCCCCATCGAGGACGCGTTCGCGCAGTCGCCGCTCGTCGAGCAGGTGATGGTCGTCGGGGACGACCGGAAGTTCGTCGGCGCGGTCGTCGTCCCGAACGTCGAGGGCGTCCGGACGTGGGCGGATCGCGAGGGATTCGAGCTCCCCGAGTCGCCCGCGGAACTCTGCCGGGACGACCGCGTGCACGAGCGCATCCAGCGCGAGGTCGACGCCGTGAACGAGAGCCTCGAGGACTTCGAGACGATCAAGCGGTTCGCGCTCGTTCCGGAGGAGTTCACGGAGGAGAACGACATGCTCACCCCCTCGCTGAAGAAGAAGCGCCGGAACATCGAGGCGCGGTACGCGGACGAAATCGAATCTCTCTACGAGTAACGCGCTCACACTCGAATTTTCCGTCTATGTGCTATTTTATGCGGGAGAAATTGTAGAGTTCAACATTTCTCTGAGGGGAAACGCATCCTTTTATGACGCTTGGATACCTGTTTTCGAGTAGTGTCAGGGTCGGAAGTCATCCCACTGGTCGCGGCTATCATCGCGCTCGGCGTCGGATCGCAGATACTGTCCGATAAGTTCCAGGTGCCGAGCGTGCTGTTCCTCATCCTCTCCGGCATCGTGATGGGGCCGGAAGGCTTCGGTCTCATCACGCCGAGCGCTCTCGGCCTCGACGCGCTCTCCGCCATCGTCGGCCTCTCGGTCGCCATCATCGTCTTCGAGGGCGCATTCCACCTGAAGTGGGAGAAACTCCGAGAAGCCCCCGGTGAGACCTTACGGCTCGTGACTATCGGCGCAGTCATCGCGCTCGTCGGCACGTCAGTCGCCGTGCACTTCCTGCTCGGCGCGGCGTGGGATCTCTCCTTCCTCATCGGCGCGTTACTCGTCGCGACGGGGCCGACGGTCATCACGCCGATTCTCGAAGTCGTCCCCGTCCGCGACCGCGTCGGCGCGGCGATGGAGACGGAAGGCGTCGTGAACGACGTGACGGCCGCCATCCTCGCCATCGTCGTGTTCGAAGTAGTGAACCCCAGCCACTCCTCGATGGGGATCGTGCAGTCGTTCGCGTCCCGACTCGGCGCCGGCATCGCCATCGGCGCGCTCGTCGCCGGCATCATCTGGTACCTCCTCCGGCACGTCGATCTCTCCGCGGGCGGCGCGGTGCAGAACGCCCGCCTGCTCGTGCTCGCCGGCGCGCTCGTCGCGTACGCGGCCGCTAACTCTCTCTTCTCGGAAGCCGGCATCGCCGCGGTCGCGACCGCCGGCGTCCTCCTCGGGAACGCCGACCTCCCCTACGAGAAGGAGATAGAGACGTTCAAGGGCGACATCACGCTCATCGTGCTGTCGTTCGTCTTCATCGCGCTCGCCGCGCTTCTCCAGTTCGAAGACCTCATCCGTCTCGGCCTCGGCGGCATCGGTGTCGCAATCCTCGTCGCGGCCGTCATCCGGCCGCTCGCCGTGTTCGCGTCCACGTTCGGCGACCGGTACACGGTCGCAGAGCGCGCGTTCATGAGCGCGGTCGGCCCGCGCGGCATCATTCCGGCGTCCGTCGCGACGCTGTTCGCCGTCCAACTCCAGAACGCCGGACAGGAACTCGCGGCGAGCACGCTCGTCGGCACCGTCTTCCTCGTCATTCTCCTCACGGTCGTCTTCGAAGGCGGCCCGGCCCGGCAGTTCGCGGAACTACTCGACATCATACCCATGCGCGTCATCATCGTCGGCGGCGGCACCGTCGGTCGAGCGCTCGCGGAGCGCCTCGAAGACCGCGGTGAGAACGTCGTCATCATCGAATCGGACGAATCGATCATCGAACTCGCACGCAACGAAGGCTTCACCGTCCACCAGGGCGACGGCACCGACACCGAAGTCCTCCGGAAGGCCGGCGCGGAGAAGGCGAAAATCATGGTCGCCGCGACCGGTGACGACGACGCGAACCTCCTGGTCAGCCAGCTCGCGGACTCCAAGTTCGACATCGAGACGGTCATCGCCCGCGCGAACAACCCCGATAACGTGGACGCCTTCGAGGATCTCGGCGTCCGCACCGTCTCCAGCGCGATGGCGACCGCGTGGGGCATCGACAACCTCATCGAGCGCCCCGCGCTCGCGAACTGGATGACCGAAATCGGCCGCTCGGGCGACGTCCAAGAGATCGAGGTCACCGCGGACGACCTCGTCGGCATGACCATCGACGAACTCGACGAGAAACTCCCGAACGGCTGCATCATCGCGCTCGTCGGCCGCAGCGGCGAGAACGAAGTGCCGAACCGCGACCGCACCCTCCAGAAGGGCGACCACCTCACCTTCCTCGGCCGAAAGGAAGCCGTCCGGGAAGCCCTCGAGATGTGCCACCCGCGCGAGTGACCCTAGCTTTAGGGCGCCGTTTCCGTTCACTATACTCGTGTCCGAGGAGCTAGCGCGAGCGCTCACTCGCGCCGCGCCCGGCGACCGCGCGCACGCAACCACCGACAGCCAGCGCTATACCGCCGTCGTCACCGCCACCGAACACGACGACACCGGCGTCCGCGTCGCCGCCGTCCCCGAATCCGGCGACGACTGGCTCGAACTCCGCGCCACCCGCACCGCCGGCGAATGGACGCCACCGACCGTCCACCGCCTCCAGCACCCCGAGGACGACTGGACGAAACTCGGTCGGCTCGTCACGCTCGACCTCGAATAACCCTCGCTCGCGCTCGCTGCGGGAACCACTCGCGGAAAAAGCTACGGTAAAAAGGCCGCTCGCGGTGCGAGCGGTCGGATTAGTCGCGCTTGAACGTGATCGCCGCGCCCTGGCGCGAGTACCTTTTTCCGCGTCGGGTTTCCTCGCGCCGCTGCGCTCGCTGCGGGAACCACTCGCGGAAAAAGCTACGGTAAAAAGGCCGCTCGCGGTGCGAGCGGTCGGATTAGTCGCGCTTGAACGTGATCGCCGCGCCCTGGCCGAAGCCGACGCAGAGCGTCGCGAGTCCCTTCTTCGCGTCGCGCTTCTGCATCTCGTGGATGAGCGTGACGGGGAGGCGTGCGCCGGACGCGCCGAGCGGGTGGCCGATGGCGATTGCGCCGCCGTTCACGTTGAACTTGTCGTCGTCCACGCCGAGCTTGCGCTGGCTGTAGAGCGTCTGGGACGCGAACGCCTCGTTCAGCTCCACGAGGTCGAACTCCTCGATGTCCTCGCCGGTGCGCTCGAGGAGCCCCTGCGTGGCGGGGACGGGGCCGACGCCCATGATGGTGGGGTCGACGCCCGCGACGTTGTTGTCGCCGACGTACGCGAGGATTTCGAGGTCGTGTTCCTCCGCGAACTCCTCGCTCGTGACGAGCGTCGCGGCCGCGCCGTCCGAGATCTGGCTCGCGTTCCCGGGCGTGACCGTGCCGTCGCTCTTGAACACGGTCGGGAGGCTGCTGAGCGTCTCGAGGTCGGTGTCGGGCCGGATGCCCTCGTCCTCCTCGACGACGCCGTCCTCTGTCTCGACGGGCACGATTTCGTCGTCGAACCGACCGGACTCGGTCGCCTCGGCGGCGCGCTGGTGGCTGCGGAGCGCGTACTCGTCCTGTTCTTCTCGGGACACGTCGAACTCCTCGGAGACCTTCTCCGCGGTCATTCCCATCTGGAGGTCGGACACGTCGTACTTCTCGCCGAGTTCCGGGTGGAGGTGGCTGTAGGAGTCGCCGCCCATCGGAACGCGGCTCATGTTCTCCACGCCGCCCGCGATGATGGCGTCGCGCTGGCCGGCGCGAATCGCGTCGCTCGCGCTGATGACGGCCTGCATCGAGGACGCGCACCAGCGGTTGATGCTGGTCGCGGGCGTGTTCTCTCCGAGTTCGGAGAGCAGCGCGATGACGCGCGCGACGTTGTTGTCCTGTTCGGTGCGCTGCTGCGCGACGCCCCACATCAGGTCGTCGATGTGCTCGGCGTCGAGTCCGGTCTCGTCGAGGATGTGGTCGATGAGCGTCACCGAGAGGTCTTCGCTACGCGTGTCCGCGAACACGCCGTCCTCCTTGCCTTGGGGCGTTCGGACGGCCTTCGCGACGACTGGCGTGGGCATTTCTCCCATACCGTCGTCTCGCGCCCACAGGGCCTTAAGCCTGCCACAACGGGCCACACGTTCCGAGACGTTTCTTCGACCGGCCGGACGCGGGAGAGGACAAACGGTTTATCGGGCGCTGCGCTACGCGAACGCATGCGTCGGTTCCTCCGCCGTCTCGCTCGCCCACTCCCCGCGCTCTTCCTCGTGAGCGCGCTCGCGCTCGCCGTCCGCCTCTACGACCTCGGCCACCGGGTCGCTCACCAGGACGAGGCCCGGGTCGCGGACTGGATTCTCCAGTACATGGCGATGGGCACCTGGGAGTACCGCCCGATCATTCACGGCCCCTTCCTCCCGCACGCCAACGGCGTCCTGTTCGACCTCCTCGGCCCCTCTGACTTCGCGATGCGCCTCCTCCCCGCGGTCGCGGGCGCGCTCCTCCCCCTGGCGGCCCTCCTCTACCGCACCCGCCTGCGGGACGGCGAGACCATCGCGCTCGGCCTCCTGCTCGCCGCGAACCCCCTCCTCCTCTACTACAGTCGGTTCATGCGGAACGACCTCCTGCTCGCCGCGGTGATGTTCGCCGCCGTCGGCTGTTTCGTCCGCGCGTGGGACACCAAACGCCTGCGCTGGCTGCCAGTCGCCGCCCTCCTCTTCGGCCTCGGGTTCACGATGAAAGAAAACGCCCTGCTCTACCCGGTCGCGTGGGTCGGCGCGCTCGCGCTCGTCGCCGACAGCCGCGTCGTCACCGGCGACCGCGGCTGGGTCGGACGCGCCGTCGCCGGCGCGCGCCGCGTCTACCGCTGGCTCCTCGGACTGGTGGACGTGCTCGCCGGCGGCCCCCGCGACCCCGGCCACGGCCTCGCCGCGCACGTCCGCGACGGCCTCCGTGCCGCCCGGCGGAACCCCGTCGTTCGGTACGTTCCGCTCGCGCTCCTCCTGCTCGCGGAGGCGCTCGTCGTCGCCGTCCTGTTCTACGCGCCGAAACCCGACCTCTACACCGCGCTCTCGGGCGGCCGCCCCCTCCTCCCCGTGCTCCGGGAGGCGACGGTCGGCGTCTGGTTCGAGTTCCTCGGCACGTGGGGCGGCGCGAGCATGCACTCACACTCCATGGTGGCGTTCCTCGGCCAACTCCTCGAAATCACCATCGTCGGCGCGCCCTCCCTCCTCCCGCTCGCCGTCGTCGGATTCGTCGCCGACCGCTACGCCGGCGACTCCCCCCGCGACCTCGTCGCCTTCTGCGCGTACTGGGGGTTCGCGTCCATCTTCGGGTACGCCGCTATCACGGACATCATGGCCGGGTGGACGGCGATTCACGCGGTCGTCCCGCTCGCCGTCCCCGCCGCCGTCGCGCTCGCCGCGCTCTACCGGATGGGCCGGGAGGCGTTCGCGACCGACCGCCCGTCGCTCGCCGCGGGCGTCGTCGCCGCGCTCGCGCTCAGCGCCCTCGTGACCGGCGGCGTCGCGGCCGGCGCGTCCTTCGCCTACGACCAGTCCACGGAGAACCCGCTCGTCCAGTACGCACAGCCCGCGGGCGACATGAAGCCCGTCCTCCACGACATCCGCGAGGTCTCCCAGTCGAACGACGGCGTCGACGTGCTGTTCTACGGCGACGAGTTCCACAACCCGACCGGCAGCCAGGCGTTCACCATCGACGACTGGGACGTCCCCGGTGACGCGGGCGGCGCGTACCCCGGGTGGTTCGCGCGCCTCCCGCTCCCCTGGTACCTCGACCAGTACGACGCGAACGTCTCCAGCGTCCAGTCCGTCGCCGCGTTCCCCGACAGCCCGCCGCCGGTCGTCGTCACGCTCGACCGCGAGAGCGACGACATCGACGACCGCCTCGACGGCTACGCGCGCTACACGTTCCCGCGCTACCTCACCTCGGGCCACGGCGACCTCGCCATCTACGTCCGCACGGACGCGTAGCGCGCGTTCGGCGACGGTCTTAAGCGGGTCGCACGGCAAGGGTAGGCGATGAGCGAAAGGGCGCTCGACGTCATCGAAGTTCTCCTCACCGCTCGCGTCTACGGGCGGACGCCGAGTCTCGACGAAGACGACCTCCCACCCCACCTCCGGGAGGCGTTCTGGGCCGAGGACGGCGTGCCGGACTCCCCGACGGTGGACGAAGACACCGTCCGCGAGGCCACGGGCATCACCGAGCCGTGGGAGGAGATTTCGGGACTGATGTTCACCGACCGCGACACCTTCAGCGGGCGGCTGAACCTCGTGAACGACGACATGGCGCGCGAGTGGTACGACGAGCGGGCGGACGCCGACCGACTGAACCGGAACCCGGCGCTCGCACACGAGTTCGAGGACCGCGAGGGCGTGGACTACGAGGCCGCCCGGTCGGAGAACCGGCCGGTCCGCGCGGATCCGCAGTGGATAGACGGCTTGCTCGCGGAGTTCTTCGACGAGGAGGACGAGGAGATGCTCGACCTCGTGGAGGTTCGCGCGCCCTCCGAAATCGACGTGACGATGGACGACCTCGTCCTCACGCCCGAACAGGAGGCGGAAATCGGGAAGGTCGGAAAGGCGATCGAACACCGTGACTTCCTCGCCGAGGTCGGCCTGTACGAGATCGGGAAACTCCTCTTCGTCGGCCCGCCCGGCACGGGGAAGACGTCGACGGCGAAGGCGCTCGCGCACAGCCTCGACCTCCCGTTCGTCGAGGTGAAGCTCTCGATGATAACGAGTCAGTACCTCGGTGAGACGGCGAAGAACGTCGATAAGGTGTTCGAGGTTGCGCGCCGGCTGTCGCCCTGCATCTTCTTCATCGACGAGTTCGACTTCGTCGCGAAAACCCGGAGTTCGGACGAGCACGCGGCGATCAAGCGCGCCGTCAACACCCTCCTGAAGAGCATCGACGAAATCAGCCTGATTCGGGACGAAGTCCTCCTCATCGGCGCGACGAACCACCCGGACGACCTCGACTCGGCGGTGTGGCGGCGGTTCGACGAGATTCTCGCGTTCCCGAACCCGTCGGAGCCGATGCGGGCGGACATCCTCCGCCTCATCACGCACGACATGGACATCGAGAACTTCGACCCCGAGGAGATCGCGGCGGCGACGGACGGACTCACCGGAAGCGACCTCCGGCTCGTGATGCGCGAGGCCGTGCTGGACGCGCTGACCGAAGACCGCACGACGCTGACGCAGGACGACCTCCTCGGCGCGGTCGAGCAGTTCGAGGAGCGCGACCACCTCCGCAACCTCGACAACCTGGAGGACGCGCTCACGCACGGCGACTCGGTCGAGGGCGACGAGGGCGCAGGCGAGGACTCGGGCGACGCACACGACCACGTTCACACGCACTAGATGCGCGTCACACTCCTCGGAACGGGCGACACGACCGGCACGCCGACGCCGGGGTGCGACTGCGACACCTGTCTGGAGGCCCGCGCACGCGGTGTCGAACGAACCCGGTTTTCGGTGCACGTCGAGAACGAACGCACGGGCGACTCCCTCCTCCTCGACGCGAGCCCGGACTTCCGCCACCAGTTTCTCACGCAGGACGTGTCTCTCCCGGACGAAGCCGTCGTGACGCACGTGCACTTCGACCATCTCGACGGTCTCGGGAACGCGTACCGCCTCGTCGACGACCTGCCCGTGCACGCGACGAACGAACGCGACCCCGAGACCGGACAGTCCGTCGCGGGGACGGTGCGGGAGAAGTACGACTACCTCGACCCCGTCACCGTCCACGGGCACGCGCCCTGCGAGACCTTCCGCGCGGCGGGGTTCGACGTGACGCTCGTCCCGGTGGACCATCCGCCGCTCGTCTGCTACGGCGCCGTCGTGCAGGATCCGGAGACGGGCGCGAAACTCTCACTCACCGGGGACACGACCTACGACGTCCCGGCGAAGTCCCGGGACGCGCTCAGGGACGCCGACCTCCTGCTCGCGGACGCCATCGTCCCCGCCGCGCTCTGCGACCATCACCCGATGGGCGGCCGACACGAGGACGGAGACGGGATTCCGCGGACGTTCGGCACGAAGCATATGACGCGGGAGGGCGCGGTCTCGCTCGCGGACGAACTCGACGCCGACCGCACTCGGCTGGTGCACGTCTCTCACTTCTATCCGGTCGAGGCGGCGTTCGACGACCCGCTCGCGGTGGACGGCGAGCAGCACGAGCTCTAGCGAGGCGCCGACGGCGACCTCGAATAGGCGACGCCGAGACCGAGGCGGCCGTTGCGGGGCTCATGTGCGGGAATGCAAGCGTCCCGGTGCAGCCTCAACTGAAACGGTCGAGGCTGGCCTGCCGGCGCTTCTCGCCGGCGTCGGGCGTCCACGCGGTTCGCGCCGCGCGCTCCCCGTCGAGGTCGGCGGCCGGCGAGTCCCCCGGTTCGTAGCCGGGGCAGTCCGGGCCGCACTCGCTCGCGGCATCGACCAGCCGCTGTTTGAACGCGCAGTGTGGGAGCGTCGCGGCGCCCGCCTCCCGGCCGGGACGGCTCTGCGCGCAGTCGGGGAGCCCGTAGGTTCGCCATCCCTTCCCGAACGCGCGCTCCGCCAGTCGCCGGCGCTTCGCCGCCTTCTCGTCGGGCGACACGAACCCGACCCTCGTTTCGAGTCCGCGCTCGTCCCGGATTTCGACGCCCGGCGCGGACGGGTCGAGCGGCGTCCCCTCCCGCACTACCTCTATCGGGTCGTCGCGATCGAAGTCCACGCGCCACACCCCGACGCCTTCGGGGATGCGGTTCAAGTGAGCGCGCGTCACGTAGGACTCCGTCGCCAACACCACCTCGTCGAGGAGGCCGAGCGCGGCGTCGTGCCGGAGCTGGAAGTCGAGGTCGCCCGGCGTCCCGAGGTCGGGCTTGTTCTCGATGCCGACGAGTCGCCCGAACCAGTCGTCGGGGTAGCGCGCGACCTGCCGCGCGACTCGCTGACCGCGCTTCCGATCGAGTTCGAGGAAGCCCGCGTCCGCGCCGGCTTCCGCGAGTCGGTGTGCGCGCTCCGGCGGTCCGTCGAACGCGTCCGTGACGCGCCGCCACCGCCCCACGCCCACGTCCGCGTCGAGGACGCCGCTCGGGATCTCGTCCGGCGTGAGCGCCACGCGCTCGTCGAACGCCGGGCCGGGCGCGACCGTCACCACGTCCAGAATCCGGTTTCCGGTTCCGTGAACGCTCGCGCCGAGCTGTCGGCTCACGACGCCCTCGCGGGGTTCGAGGTGGGCGCAGAGCCGGAGTTCGAACGCGAACTCGCGCATGCGGTGAGGAAGGCTGTCGTCGCGGAAAAGCTAGTCGGCGATGACGGCCGCGGCCGCGCCGCCGAGCACCATCGGGAAGAGGTAGGTGGCGACGCGGTGGACGAGCGCGGCGGCGGCGACGGCGGCCGCGGGAACCGGGGTGAGGGTGGCGACGACGAGGACGAGCAGGGCTTCGAGGCCGCCGAGGCCGCCCGGAATCGGGACGACGGCGGCGAGGTCGCCAACGGGGATGGCGACCAGCGCGACGACGAGCGGTATCGTGTACCCGAGCGCGTAGAGCGAACTCCAGAGGGAGGCGGCGAGCGCCAGCCAGCCGAGCGCGGAGAACCCGATTGCGAGCAGGAGGCCGCGGCGGTCGGCGGCGACGCGGTCGATGGCGCGGAAGAACTCGTCGACGCGCGCCTCCACGGCCGCCGCGTCCGGCGTGTCGATTCGCGGGACGACGCGGCCGACGAGGCGAGCGACGGGCGCGACGGCGCGGGCGACGCCGCGCTCGACGGGGTCGCGGTTCGTCCACGCGAGGTAGACGAGGACGGGGAGGCCGACCGCGAGGACGGCGACGGCGGCGGCGACGAACGTCAGCCGGTCGCCGAGCGTCGCGGTCGCGGCGAGGTAGCCGAACCCGGCGACGCCGAGCGTGAGCGACGGGACGAAGTGGAGGGCGTCCACGCTCGAAATCGCCGCGAACCCCGTGCCGTACTCCACGTTGGTCTCCCGCGAGATGAGGTACGCGCTGAACGGTTCACCGCCCGCCTGCCCGAACGGCGTGACGTTGTTCGCGAACGTCGTCGAGGCGTACACGGCGACCGCTCGCAGCACGCTCACGTCCCGTCCGAGCACGCGGAGGACGGTGCGGAGGCTGAGCGCCCACGCGACCAGCCAGCAGACCGCGGCCGCGGCGACGAGCAGGAGGCGGCGCGGGCGCGCTCTGGAGAGCGCGTCTACGACCGTTCCGACGCCGACGACCCAGAGCAGGAGCGCGGTGAGCAGCACTCCCGCGAGGAAGCCGACGACCACCGACCGGGTTTCGACGGGTGTGTCCACGCACCCGACTGGGGACGGCGACGGGATGTAGCTGACGGGCGTCGAACTGTAACAGTAGGTTTATCAGGCGCTCGGGGCGAAAATCACGCAAGATTACTCAATGGCCCAAAACAATCGACAACCGGAGGTGAACATCGGCCTCGTCGGACACGTCGACCACGGCAAGACGACGCTCGTGCGCGCGCTGTCCGGCGAATGGACCGACCAGCACTCCGAGGAGATGAAGCGAGGCATCTCCATTCGGCTCGGGTACGCGGACGCGACGTTCCGCAAGTGCCCCGAGTGCGAGGAACCCGAGGCGTTCACCGTCGAGGAGACTTGCCCCGAACACGGCGTGGATACCGAGGTTCTGCGAACCGTCTCGTTCGTGGACGCACCGGGTCACGAGACGCTGATGGCGACGATGCTCTCCGGCGCGGCGCTGATGGACGGCGCGGTGCTCGTCGTCTCCGCGAACGAACCCGTCCCGCAGCCGCAGACCGAAGAGCACCTGATGGCGCTCGACATCATCGGCATCGAGAACGTCGTCATCGCGCAGAACAAGGTCGACCTCGTGGACGCCGAGCAGGCGCGCGAGAACTACGAGCAGATCAAGGAGTTCGTCGCGGGAACGGTCGCGGAGGACGCGCCCATCGTGCCCGTGAGCGCCGAACAGGATATCAACACGGATCTCGTCATCGACGCCATCGAGCGCGAGATCCCGACGCCCGACCGCGACCCGAACGCCGACCCCGAGATGTTCGTCGCGCGCTCCTTCGACATCAACCGCCCCGGAACCACCTGGGAGGGCCTCCAGGGCGGCGTCGTCGGCGGGAGTCTCGTCGAGGGCGAACTCGAAGCGGGCGACGACTTCGAGATCCGGCCCGGCCGCGAAGTGGACGAGGGCGGCGAGACCGAGTGGCGCCCGATCACCACGGAAGTCCGGTCGATTCAGGCCGGCGACGAGATGGTGGACGCCGCCACCCCCGGCGGCCTGCTCGGCGTCGGAACGGGTCTCGACCCGTCTCTGACGAAGGGCGACGCGCTCGCCGGCCAGGTCGCCGGCCACCCGGACGCGCTCCCCCCGGTCTGGAACGACTTCACGATGAGCGTCGAGCTCCTCGACCGCCTCGTCGGCGCGGAGGAGGGCGAGACGGTCGACCCGGTCAACACGGGCGAACCCCTCATGCTCACCGTCGGCACCGCCACCACCGTCGGCGCCGTCACGAGCGCGCGGGACGGCGAGTGCGAAGTCCAACTCAAGCGCCCCGTCTGCGCGAAGGAGGGCTCGAAAATCGCCATTAATCGCCGCGTCGGCGCGCGCTGGCGGCTCATCGGCGTCGGGACGCTGGACGGATAACATGACGCGAGTGGCCGTGGACGCGAACGCGCTGATGATGCCCGTCGAAGCCGGCGTTCGGCTGTTCGACGAACTCGACCGCCTCGTCGGCACGTACGACGCGGTCGTCCCCGAACCCGTGCTCGCCGAACTCGATTCCCTCTCGGAGTCGGGCGGCGAGGAGGGCCGGGCGGCCAGCGTGGGCGCGGACCTCGCGGCCCGTTGCGACACCGTCGAAACGGAGGAATCGTACGCGGACGACGCCGTTCACGCGCTCGGCGCGTCGGGCGCGGTGGACGCGGTCGTCACGAACGACGCCCCCCTGAAGGAACGCCTGCTCGACGCGGGCGTGCCAGTAATCCATTTACGGGGCCGGAATCAACTCACACGCACTCAACCATAGATGTACAAGCGAGCACGCCTCACGGACACGATCGAAGTTCCCCCCGAACACCTGGCGGACGTCACGCCCGACCTGGTGAAACGACTCCTGCAGGACAAACTCGAGGGCCGGATGGACGAAGACCTCGGGAGCATCGTCACCGTCACCGACGTCCACGAAATCGGGGACGGCGCGGTGCTCCCGAACCGGCCGGGCGTCTACTACGAGGCCGAGTTCGACGCGCTCGCGTTCGACCCCGAGATGCAGGAAGTCATCGACGGCGAGGTCGTCGAGGTCGTGAACTTCGGCGCGTTCGTCGGCATCGGGCCCGTGGACGGCCTGCTGCACGTCAGCCAGATCTCGGACGAGTACCTCGCGTACGACGAGGAGAACCAGCAGCTCGCCAGCCGCGAGTCGAACCAGGTTCTCAGCGTCGGCGACTCCGTGCGGGCGCGCATCGTCACGAAGAGCATCGACGAGCGCAACCCCCGGGAGTCCAAGATCGGTCTCACCGCGAAGCAGCCCGGGCTCGGGAAGCACGGCTGGCTGCAGGAGAAGCGCGAGGAAGAGGAGGGCCTCTAGATGGCGTCCAACAGGCTCGCGTGCCACGACTGCCACCGCATCGTCGACCCGGACGAGGAGACGTGTCCGTACTGCGGGTCGAACTCGCTCACGGAGGACTGGGCGGGCTACGTCGTCATCACGCACCCCGAGCAGTCCGAGATCGCGGAGAAGATGGAAGTCGCGGAAGCGGGCGAGTACGCGCTCAAGGTTCGATAGTGCCCCGGACGGTCGCACGCCTCCCGAAGTCCGCGCGCGCGGAGTTCAAGGACCCGCTCGGCCGCATCTACACGGACGCCCAGGCGTTGCTCGCGGACGCCGGCAGCCCGGTTATCGCCGTCGGCGACGTGGTGACGTACCACCTCGAACGCGCGGGGGCGACGCCGCACGTGTCGGTGGTGGACGGCCGCACCGAACGCGAGGCCGTCGACGAGGAAATCGTGGAGGGGTTCCCGGACGCGGACACGGACGTGCACGTCGCGTCCGACCCGGCGACGCTCTCCCACGAACTCGTGGCGGCGCTCGTGGACGCCATCGGCCGCGAGGAGACGACGCTACTCGTCGTGGACGGCGAGGAAGACCTCGCGTCCCTGCCGGCGGTCGTCGCCGCGCCCGCCGGCGCGTCCGTCGTGTACGGCCAGCCCGGCGAGGGGATGGTGCTCGTGAACGTGGACAGCGAACGCAAGGAACGGGTGCGCGACCTCCTCGGGCTCCTCGAAACCGAGGCGGCGTTCTGGCGGCTGCTGGACTCGTAGGGGGCTTCGAAATCCTTTTGAGCGAACCGAGACAAGTGAGGGTCAACTGACCATGGAAATCGACATTCTGGAGCAGGACGACAACCCCCTGCTCCACCGGACCGAGGTCTCGTTCGAAATCACGCACGAGGATGCGTCTCCCTCCCGTCTCTCCGTTCGCGACAGTCTCGCGGCGCAGCTCGACAAGAACTCGGACGAGGTCGTCGTGCACAGCCTCGACACGAAGTTCGGGATGCGCAAGACCGTCGGGTACGCGAAGGTGTACGACTCCGCGGAGTCGGCCGTGGACGTGGAGCAGGCGTACATGCTCGACCGGAACAAGATCTCCGCCGAGTCCGAGGAGGGCGCGGACGCCGCGGAAGCGGAGGGTGAGGAGTAATGGCGCGACACGAGTACTACGAGGACGGCGAGGTGACGAAGGAGCAGTGCCCCCGATGCGGGAACACGTTCCTCGCGGACCACGGTGACCGCCAGCACTGCGGGAAGTGCGGGTACACCGAGTGGGAGTAAGGTAACGCTCTTTTGATGCGCGTTCTCGGCGTCGAGGGTACTGCGTGGTGCGCGAGCGCGGCCGTGTACGAGACCGACGACCTGCAGGATCCGGACGCCGGCAGCGTGACGATTCACTCGGACGCCTATCAGCCCGCCGAGGGCGGGATCCATCCGCGGGAGGCCGCAGAGCACATGCGGGACGCGATTCCGGGCGTTATCCGGGACGCGCTCGATTCGGCGGCCGGCCCCGTCGACGCGGTGGCGTTCTCGCGCGGCCCGGGACTCGGGCCGTGTCTCCGCATCGTCGCGACGGCGGCGCGGTCGCTCGCGCAGGTGCTCGACGTGCCACTGGTGGGCGTGAACCACATGGTCGCCCACTTGGAGGTCGGCCGGCACTACGCGGACTTCGACGCGCCCGTCTGCCTGAACGCCTCCGGCGCGAACGCCCACATCCTCGGGTACCATAACGGCCGCTATCGCGTGCTCGGGGAGACGATGGACACGGGCGTCGGGAACGCTCTCGATAAGTTCACGCGACACCTCGACTGGAGTCACCCCGGCGGCCCGAAGGTCGAAGAACACGCGAAGCGGGGCGAGTACGTCGACCTCCCGTACGTCGTGAAGGGCATGGACTTCTCCTTTTCGGGTATCATGTCCGCGGCGAAGGACGAGGTGGACGACGGCACGCCCGTCGACGACGTATGCAGGGGTCTCGAAGAAACGATATTCGGGATGCTCACCGAGGTCGCGGAGCGCGCGCTCGGCCTCACCGGCCGCGACGAACTCGTGCTCGGCGGCGGCGTCGGACAGAACGCTCGGCTGCGGGGAATGCTCGAATCGATGTGCGAGCAGCGCGGCGCGCAGTTCTACGCGCCCGACCCCCGGTTCCTCCGGGACAATGCGGGCATGATAGCGGTGCTGGGCGCGAAGATGTACGACGCCGGCGACACCCTCCCCGTCGCGGAGTCCGCGGTGGACTCGGACTACCGGCCGGACGAGGTGCCTGTGACGTGGCGCGACCGCGAGACGAGCGTCCTTCAGCCCGCGGGCGCGGCGGACGTGCAGGGCGCGGAAGCCGTCGTCTCCCTCGGGGACACGGTGACGAAACACCGACGGCCGAAGGCGTACCGGCACGCCGCGCTCGACTCGCGGCTCCGCCGCGACCGCACGGTACTGGAGGCCCGCCTCACGAGCGAGGCGCGACGCGTCGGCGTTCCGACGCCTGTCGTGTTCGACGTGGACGTTCCCGAGAGCACCATCGAGTTCGAACACGTCGGGCACGCCGATCTCCGGGACGCCCTCACCGAGACCACGGTGCGCGAGACCGCACGCCACCTCGCCCGGATTCACGACGCGGGGTTCGTGCACGGCGACCCGACAACGCGGAACGCGCGCGTCGCGACCCGACGCGGAACGACCGAGCGGGGGAGCCGCGACGACGCGACGGACGACACCCGCGTCTACCTCATCGACTTCGGCCTCGGGTACTACACGGACGACGTGGAGGACTACGCGATGGACATTCACGTCTTCCAGCAGAGCCTCGCCGGCACCGCCGACGACCCCGACCCGCTCCTCGACGCCGCCGCGGACGCCTACCGCGAACACGGAGCGGCGGACGTGCTCGACCAGCTCGGCGAGATCCTGGGGCGCGGCCGCTATCGCTCCCCCAACTGATTTAGTCCGCCTCCGCGTATCCACGGGTATGTCCGAGAAGCCGTCATCCGGTGAACTGTTCGGCGTGCCGTACAACTTCGAGCGTCCCTCCCTCTCGAACATGGCGTCGTCGTACTGGCAGCCCGGCGAGGGGATGCTCGTGGAGAAGCCGTTCGGCGTCGGGTACACGCTGAACCTCGCGAACTGGCGGTCGTGGGTCGTGCTCGCGGTCGCGGGCGTCCTCCTCTACCAGCAGCAGTCCGGCGACGAGAGCGAGGACGACGTCGTGGACGACGCGGTCGAAGTCGTCGTGGACGACTAACCGACGGCGTTTTTCTCTCCGCCCGTCCAGGAGGCGTATGAAGTTCGTCACGACCAATCAGGGAAAGGTGCGGGAGGCCCGCGAGTACCTCGCCGACCTCACTGCAGTCGAACAGTTCGACTACGATTACACGGAGATTCAGAGCGACAGCCTCGCGGCCATCGCCGCGTCGGGCGCGGAAGAGGCCTACGAGGCCGCGGGCGGCGACGAACCCGTCATCGTCGACGACGCCGGGCTCTTCGTCGAAAAACTCGACGGCTTTCCGGGCCCCTACTCGGCCTACGTCGAGGACACGCTCGGCATCGATCGCGTCTGGGAACTCGCGCAATCACTGGACGACCGGCGCGCCGCGTTCCGCTGCACGGTCGCGTACGCCGACAGCGACACCGTCGAGACGTTCGACGGCGCGGTTTCGGGGACGCTCGTCGCCCCGCGCGGGTCGGGCGGATTCGGCTACGACCCGATATTCGAACACGACGGCGAGACGTTCGCGGAGATGGAGACGGAGAAGAAGAACGCGCTCAGCCACCGCGGTCGCGCGCTCGCGAAACTCGCGGACTGGCTTGCCGAGGATTCATAGGGGAAGCCGCGGCCAGACCGGTCGTGTCGTAACGCTCGCGGACGGGGAGACAGCGAAACCCGGCGGCACGCTCCCCCTCCGACACGCCGTGCCGCCGTGCTAGCTCTCCCTTACGCCCGCGGGTCGCGGTCGGGGCCGGGATACTCGCCGTCCGCGACGACGGGGTACAGTCGCTCGGGGTCGAACAGCCGCGCGAACGCGTCCGGGGACTTCACGCTCGTCGTCACGTACTTCTTCAGCGACGCGTTCGCGTCGACGGACCGCAAGTCGTCGTCGAACGTGACGAGGTGCGCGGCGTTCCCGTGGTACGCGCACGCCAGCCCGGGATGGTCGCCGGCTGGATGCTCGACGAACTCTCCGAGTTCGCTGATGCGCTCGCGCCACGCGTCGGCGAGGTCGGCGTCCGCGAGTTCCGCGACGACGGCGTGAGCGTCGTCCAGCAGCGGATCGCTCACGACGAGCGTCGCCCACGAGTGCGAGCGCACGTGGTCGAGAGCGTCCCGCGCTGCGCCGCCGCAGAGCAGGTCGGCGGCGAGCACGTCCGCGTCCGCGACGACGGTCGCGGGATCAGGTTCGTCACTCATTCCGGTAGTCGTCGAGGGCCGCCCGTATCTCCGACTCGCTGACCTCGTATTCGTCAGCCGCGTCGAACAGGTTCTGCCAGGTCATGACGTCTGACGCATGAACCGGTGGATCTCCTGCTGATACGCCCCGGGTTCGAGGTCTAGGTCAACATCTACGGACACGGTGATGGCGTCCGAGATCTCCTCCGTGACGGATCGTGCGAAGTTCTCTCCGACCCACGCGCCGCCGGCGACGACGCCGTAGTCGCCGTGATGCCAGACTGCGAGGTCGCCGCGAACGGTCAGCGTCTCCCCGTCGATGGTCACCGTTTCGCTGTTCGTGACGGGGAACTCGAACGTCGGTATCTTGTAGGTCGCCTTGTACTCGGTGAGGCTTGCTGACTCTCCGGTCGCCACCTCGAACGACCCTGTTCCGGTGCGTTCGACGTTCGACAGTCCAGCGTCGGTGAGGCGGTCGCGGAACTGCGCGCGCGCGCTCGCCTCAACCTCGGCCAGCACTTCCTGCTGACCGATACCGCCCGGGAGGTTCCCGATGTCCGGACTGAAGTCGATGCGGGTCGCGGAGAACAGCGCGAGCCGGCTCGTCACGCGGCCGAGCGTCGCCTCCTGGATTCGTTGATTGAGCGCGGCGTCCGTGTACGTCGTCGTGTAGCCCTTCGCGGTGAACGTCACGGGGCCGTAGGACTGTTCGATGAGCGTGCGTTCGCTCGAATCAGTCTGCTTCCAGCCGGCGTCCTGCATCTCTTGGGTCGGCACGTCCGGTGGTGAGACGGACGCTCGCGCCAGCGTCGAGCAGCCCGCGAGTCCGGCGAGCCCGAGTCCGGCGCTCGCTCCGAGTAGCGTTCGGCGGTTCATACCCGTGGTAGGGAGCCCATACCCTAAGTTCGTTCGACGGGGTGGAGCCGGTTCGCGGGAACGCCCACGGTGACCGTGTCGTTCTGGGGTGCGTGATCGGTGAGCGCGTCGAACTCGACGCCGTCGACGGCGAGGGTGACGCGGTGGGTGGCGTCCTCCCGGACGACTCGGACGACGTCGGCGGTAGCGTCGCCGCTGCCGAGCGTGACGTGTTCCGGGCGGAACGCGACGCGATCGGCGTCGGCGGTCTCGCAGCGGGCGGCGGGAATGATGGACGGAGGGACGCAGTTCGCGCCCGTGAATCGCGCGACGAACGGTGAGTCCGGCCGGTCGAAGACGTCCGCGACGCTTCCGACCTGTCGGACGCGGCCGTCGGCGATGACGGCGACCCTGTCGGCGAGCGCGCGAGCGGTCGTTCGGTCGTGAGTCACGTAGACCGCTGTCTCGCCGTCGAGGACGTCGAGGAGTTCGGCGCGGAGCTGGTCGCGGGTCGGGGCGTCGAGCGCCGAGAGGGGTTCGTCGAGGAGGAAGGCGTTCGGGCGGACGGCGAGCGCGCGCGCGAGCGCGACGCGTTGGCGCTCCCCGCCGGAGAGCGTCGTCACGGAGCGGTCGGCGAGGTCGCTGACGCCGAACTGCGCGAGGAGGTCGTCTGGGTCTCGGGCGTCGTCGTGGTACTCGGTTCCGAACGCGACGTTCTCTCGGGGCGTGAGGTGGGGGAAGAGCGCGTAGTTCTGGAAGACGAATCCGAACCCGCGGTCTTCCGGCCGTCTGTCGGTCACGTCGGTGCCGCCGAGTTCGACGATGCCGTCGTGGTCGTGGAAGCCCGCGACCAGTTCGAGGAGGAGGGTCTTCCCGCTTCCCGACGGTCCCAGAAGGATGAGGGTTTCGCCGTCCGCGACGGCGAGGTCGGCGGCGACGTCGAACGCGGCGTCGGCGTCGCTGAACCGGGCGGAGACGTCGAAGTGGAGGGTCATGGCCATCCTCCCTCGTCGTACGCGACGGTTCTGATGAGCACGAAGATGACGGCGACGAGCACGAGCAGCAACGCGGAGATGGCGCCGGAGTCCGCGAGTCCCTGCGAAGTGAACGTGTTGTAGATGAACACGGGGGCGTGCTGGCTGGTGACGTTCTCGCCGGCGGGCGGGTAGAAGAAGGAGACGTTGTAGGCGACGACGGCGACGGCGCCGAACTCGCTGACGGATCGCGCCCACGAGAGGACGCCGCCGGTGAGGACGCCGCGGGCCGCGAGCGGCGCTTCGACGCGCTTGAAGGTCTCCCAGCGGTTCGCGCCGAGGCTCCGGGCGGCCCGGGAGAGGCCGTCGTCGGTGGCTTCGAAGCCTTCGCGGGCGGCGTTCACGGCGAACGGCGCGCTGACGAACATCATCGCGAGCACCATGCCGGCGAGGCCGAGGTAGACGTTGAGGTCGGGGAAGGCGGCGCTCCGGCCGAATGCGAAGAGGATGGCGAGGCCCGCGACGGAGTGGGGGACGACGAGGGGGAGGTCGACGAGGCTTTCGACGAGCGTGTGTCCGGGGAAGCCGCGTGAGAGGAGGTAGGCGAGCGGCACGCCGAGCGCGACGGTCGCGACGGCGGCGAGCAGCGGCGCGAAGATGGTGATGTAGAGCGAGCGCTGGACGGCGGGGTTCGTGGCTTTCTCGAAGACCAGTCCGGGGTCCTGGCGCGCGACGATCATGGTGAGTGGGAGGCCGAGCGCGACGAGGAGGCTGGCGCCGACGAGCGCGAAGAGCGTGTCGAACGCACCGGCTCCGGCGACGATGGCGAGCGCGGCGCCGAGCGCGACGAACCCGGCGGCGGCGAGGGCGTATCCGGCGAGCCCGAATCCGGCGAGGAACTCCCACGAGAGGGAGAGAACGGCGCCGACGAGTACGGCGAGCGCGAGGCCGAACAGGCCGCGGTCGCGGTCGCGGTCAGCGGTGAGGACGGCGGTGGCGAGGAGGACGATACCGCCGACGCCCGCGTAGAGGACTCCGTTCTCGCCGGTGGCTATCAGGAGGACGAAGGCCAGCGGGGGGACGGCGAACCCGGGGAGCGTGCCGAGCGCGAGCGCGCCCGCGGACAGCACCGCGAAGACGGCGTACGCGGTCGGGTGGCCGGTGCCGATGGCGACGGCGAACGCCGCGAGTTGTACGACCACGCCCGTGAGGAGGAGTGGTCGCGTTCCGATGCGCGAGGTGAGGGTCACGCCTCAGAGTTCCAGGGGGCCGAGGGTCTGTTTTGCGGTCGCGTGCTGCATCACCGTCTCGGGGACGTCGCTCTCGTGGGCGGCCGGAACGACCATCGGGGCGACTGGCTGGAAGCCGTTTTCGGCCATGATCTGTTGGCCGGGGTCGGTCGCCATGAACTCCACCCAGGTCGCGCCGGCTTCGGGGTTCTTCCCCGTCGAGGGGACGGTGATGCCGTACGCGATGGGTGCGCCCGTGTACGTGTTCCCGCCGGCGTTCACTTCGGCGTTCGCGTAGTGTTCGGCGTACGTCTGCGTGGCTTTCGAGAGGTCGACGTGCGGCTGGAGGTCGACGGTCTTGACGTCGTGGCTCGCGCCCGCGGACTGGTACTCCCAGGCGTAGTCGAGCTTTCCGGACTGGAGTTGCTGGAGGAGTGCGGACTCCGTGGCACCGCCGACGACGGCGTTGTCCTTCAACTTCTGGGCCTGGGAGTCGCCGTACAGTTTGGTTCCGTCGAGTTCGATGGCGCCGAGTTCCATCGCCATCACGGATCGATAGCCGTTCGGGTCGGCGGCGGGATCAGAGTGTGCGACGCTGACGTCGTCGCGCGCGAGTACGTCGTACCACGTGTCCGGGCCGAACTCGTCGGCGTATTTCGACTGGTCGGTGTACGCGACGGTCATCGCGTTCGTCGCGAAGATGCCGTACCAGGAGCTGTATTCGGGGAGTACCATGTCGCGGATGAGTCGGAAGTCGGAGACGCCGAGGGCGTCCGCGGGCTTGTGTGGTTCCGACGTGACTTTCTTCGTCGACTTCACGGAGCCCGCGCCCGCCCGGGTTATCGCGATGTCGTGGGACTTCTCGAACTGTTCTTCGGCGTCGCTCCAGGGGGCGCCGAGACTGCCGGCGTGGAAGACCGTCGCCGTCGGTGTGCTCCCGTCGTTGGTTCCCGTAAGGCTCGCACAGCCGGCGAGCCCGGTGAGGGCAGCCGCGCCGGTTCCAGCGAGGAACCCACGGCGCGTTCGTTGTTTCGTCATAGACATAACGATCGTGCGGTGGCGTCGACATAACTGTTTTCCTCCCCGCTGTCGAACGAATCGTATGGACGCCGGGTTCGACGCACGCCTCACCGCGGGCGATGTCGCGTTCGACGAGCGGGACGCCGCGCTGTTGCGCGCCGTCGACGCCGAGGGGTCGCTGAACGCCGCCGCGGACGGCCTGAACCGGTCGTATTCTCGCGCACACGCCCGGCTCACGGATCTCGAAGACGCGTTCGGGCCGCTCGTCGACCGCCAGCGCGGCGGCTCCGGCGGCGGCGGGAGCGCGCTCACGGAGAACGCGGCGGACGTGCTCGCCCGCTTCGACCGCCTCCGAACCGGCTACGCAGGTATCGCAGAAACTACCGAAGCGGTCTTCGACGGCGAGGTCGCGTCCCGGAACGGCGAACTCGCGACCGTCGACACCGCGGCGGGACGCCTCAGCGCGCTCGTCCCGCCGGACGCCTCGTCGGTCTCCGTCGCGGTGCGCGCGGACGCCGTCACCCTCCACGACCCCGCGGACTCCCCGGAACCGGACGCCACCAGCGCCCGCAACCGATTCTCCGGCACGGTCACCGCGGTTGAACGCGGCGACGCCGTCTCCCGGGTCACGATCGACGTGAACGCGGCGACGCCGCTCTACGCCTTGCTCACCAACGACAGCGTCGAACGCCTCGCGCTCGCCGCGGACGCCGCCGTCGTCGCGTCGTTCAAGGCGACCGCGACCCGCGCCACCCCCCGTCGATAGCCGCTGTCGCAACCGTCATACGCCTCGCTGGAATAGCCGAGAGCGTGTCGGATACGCGCGTTCCCTGGACGTCCCCGCAGTTCCAGGTCATCGTCCTGAGTTCGCTCATGGGCGTGATGGGCGTCTCGCTCATCAGTCCCGCCCTTCCGACGGTCCGCGAGGCGCTCGCTATCACGGACGGACAGGCGGCGCTCCTCGTCACCGCGTTCACGGTACCCGGTATCGTGCTCGCCCCGCTCGTGGGCGTGTTCGCGGATCGGTACGGCCGGCGCGCGGTGCTCGTGCCGTGCCTGATCGGCTACGGCGTGTCGGGCGCGGCGGTCGCGCTCACCACGGACTTCACGGTGATTCTCGGCCTGCGCGTCCTGCAGGGCGTAGCGGGGAGCGCGCTCGTCACGCTCGCGGTGACGCTCATCGGCGACCTCTACGACGCCGGCCAGCGCAACCACCTGATGGGCGTGAACGGCGCGGCCATCTCGGTCGGGACGGCGTCCTACCCGCTCGTCGGCGGCGCGCTCGCGAGCGTGTCGTGGCGGGCGCCCTTCCTCCTCTACATCGTCGGCGTCCCCGTCGGTCTCGTCGCGTACCGGTCGCTCGACGACGGCGACGGCCGCGCGCACGGCCTCGACTACTTCCGGAACGCCCTCGCCGCCGTTCCGACCCGGCGAACGGCCGCGCTCTACGCGACGTACGTCGCGGCGTTCGTCGTGCTGTACGGCACGCTCATCACGGCGGTGCCGTTCCTCCTGCACGAGGCGTACGGACTGGGGTCGTTCGGGACGGGACTCGTGCTCACGTCGGCGTCGGCGATGACGGCGGTGACGGCGAGCCAGAACGGCCGGCTCTCGGGGCTCGCGAGCAACGACCGCCTCGTCGCGCTCGGGTTCGTGGGGTACGGCGTCGGACTCGTCGGCGCGTACTTCGCGGGGAGTCCGGTGGCGTTTGCCGTCGCGATACTCGCCTTCGGCGCGGGCCAGGGCGTCGTTCAGCCGAGCATCGACACGGCGACGAGCAGCCTCGTGTCGGCGGAGTTCCGCGGCGGCGTGATGAGCTTCCGCACTACGGCGATTCGGACGGGACAGACGCTCGGCCCGCCGCTCGCCACGGCGGCGGACGCGGTCATCGGCTACCGGGCGTTCCTGCTCGCGGTCGGCGTCGTCGCGCTCGCCGCCGGGGCGGTCGCGGCCGTTCTCGTGGCGGAGTGAGTGCGCCCGTGAGCGACGGCGTCCACCTCGGTGTGGTATGCCGTGCCGGTGCGTTCAGGCGGGTTGACCGTGTCGCTCGGCGAGGACGCCCGCGACGCGCTCGACACCCTCACGAGCGAGACCGACCGTTCACGGGGCGAGCTGGTGCGGCGGGCGCTGACGTTCTACGCCGCGAACTACGAGGCGGCGAGCACGGACCGCTCGACATCGACTTCCGCCACTGCTTTCTCGACCACGTGACGGACGAGCGCGTCGCCGACGCCGGAGTTCGTCGCCGACGCCGACCAGGTCTCGGACTACCACGCCCAGGCGTACGTCGACCGGTTCGACTCGCTGGACGAACGCCGGGAGTGGCTGTCGCCCTGCGGATTCCTGACGGTTCGCCGAACCACGGAGAACACCTACCACCTCGTCTTCCCGTCGGCGGACATCCGGTGGTTCATGGCGCGGTTCATCGAGCGGCGCGTCGAACCGCTCCCGTTCGACGTGACCCTCAATCCGGGCGTCGCGAAGGCTCCCCGCGTCGAGGAGTAGGGTGAACGTTCGGTCACTATCCGCCCTGCCGTCTTTCTTTTCTCACCGTCCCACGGCTGTTTCGTACTAACTCGAACTCGGTCACGCGCGATATCCGTGACGCGTGCGCTCTTCACAAGTACCACTAAGTGGGCGCTTTGGAATTGACATACTGTGTCACACAACGACGACGTCCGGGTCGGCGTCGACATCGGCGGTACGTTCACCGACATCGTCAGCCTCCGCGACGGCGACGTGCACGTCACGAAGACGCCGTCGACGCCGAGCGACCCCGAGGAGGGCGTCGTGAACGGCCTGGAGAAGAGTTCCGCGGACGCGGGATTCGGGTTCGACGACGTGGGCTTTCTCAGCCACGGCACGACGGTGGCGACGAACGCCGTCCTCGAAGGCACGTGGGCGGACACCGCGCTCGTCACCACCGAGGGGTTCCGCGACGTGCTCGAAATCGGTCGGCAGGATCGCCCCGACATCTACGATTTCGACGTGGAGAAACCCGAACCGATCGTCCCCCGCGACCGGCGGTTCGGGGTGCCGGAGCGCCTCGACGAACGCGGGAACGCGCTCCGGGAGCTGGACGAGGACGCCGTTCGCGACCTCGCGCGCACGCTCGACGACCGCGGCGTCGACTCCGTCGCGGTCTCGCTGTTGTTCGCGTTCGAGGACGACAGCCACGAGCGCCGCGTCGCCGAGATTCTGGACGAGGAACTGGACGCATCGCTCTCGCTGTCGAGCGACGTGCTCCCGGAGATCCGGGAGTACGAGCGCACGCTCACCACGTCGCTGAACGCCGCGCTGAAGCCTGTGATGGACGACTACATCGGGAACCTCGAAGGCCACGTCCGCGACCACGACATCGGCGCGGAACTGAAAATCATGCAGTCGAACGGCGGCCTCATCACGGCGGACGCCGCCCGTACCCGCCCCGTCAACACTCTGCTCTCCGGCCCCGCCGGGGGCGTGCAGGGCGCGACGTACGTCGCGGAGCGCGCGGGCGTCGAGGACGTCATCACGATGGACATGGGCGGAACCTCCTGTGACGTGTCGCTCGTCGAGGGCGGCGACCCGCTCGTCTCGACGGACGTGCAGGTCGGGGACTACACGGTCGGCGTCCCGATGATCGACATCCACACCGTCGGCTCCGGCGGCGGCTCCATCGCGTGGGTGGACACCGGCGGCGCGCTCCGCGTCGGCCCCCGGTCGGCGGGCGCGAACCCCGGCCCGATCTCGTACGGCCGCGGCGGCACGCAGCCGACGACCACGGACGCCCACCTTCTGCTCGGCAGGCTCGACCCCGACCGCTTCCTCTCCGGCGAACTCGACGTGGCGGTCGCGGACGTGGAACGCGCGTTCGAGTCGGAACTCGGCGACGAACTCGGAATGAGCCCAGAGGAGGCCGCGCAGGGCGTTCTCGACGTGGCGAACGCGAACATGGCGCGCGCGCTCCGCGTGGTGTCCGTCGAGCGCGGCTACGACCCCCGGGAGTTCGCGCTCGTCGCGTTCGGCGGCGCGGGCCCCCTGCACGCGTGCGGCCTCGCCGAGGAACTCGACATCCCGAAGGTCATCGTCCCGCAGACCGCGGGCGTGCTGTCCGCGCTCGGGCTCCTCATCAGCGACGTGCTCTACGACTACAGCGTCTCGCGCGTCCGCGAGTGGAGCGAGGTCACGCCCGCGACCGTGCGCGACGCGCTCGCCGACCTGCACGCGGAGGGCGAGGAACGCCTCGCGAACGAGAACATCCCGGAGTCGGGTCGCGTGTACGAGCGCACGGCCGACCTCCGGTACGTCGGGCAGTCGTTCGAGATTTCGGTGCCGCTCCCCGAGGGCGACCTCGACGCGGACGCGCTCGCCGCCGTCGAACGCGAGTTCCACGAGCGCCACGAGCGCCGGTACGGCCACGCCGACCCCGCGGAACCCGTGGAGCTCGTGACGCTCCGGCTGCGGGCGCGTGGTCTCGTGGAGACGCCCGACCTCGCCGCGCCGAACACGGACGGCAGCGTCGAGGACGCGATTCGCGAAGTCCGGGACGTGACGTACGACGGCACGGTCTACGATACCACCGTCTACGACCGCACGCGGCTGCCGACGGACGCGACGTTCGACGGCCCCGCGGTCGTCGAGGGCCCCGCGTCCACCGTCGTCGTCCATCCCGGACAGACTGTCTCCGTCGACGCCGACGCGAACCTGGTCGTGGAGACCGGGGGTGACGCCTGATGGTCGATTCGGTCACGCTCGAAGTGATTCGGAACGGCTGCATCGCTATCGCGGAGGAGATGAACGCGAACCTCATCCGAACGGGGTACTCGCCGAACATCAAGGAGCGCCGCGACTGCTCGTGCGCGCTGTTCGACGCCGAGGGCGAGATGATAAGCCAGGCGGAGAACATGCCCGTCCACCTCGGCGCGATGCCCTTCTCGGTGGCTGCGGCGGTCGACGCGTACGGCGGCGACCTCGAACCCGGTGACGCCGTCCTCCTGAACGACCCGTTCCGGGGCGGCGCGCACCTCCCCGACCTCACGCTCGTCTCCCCCATCTTCGACGACCCCGAGAGCGAGAACCCCGACCTCGTGGCGTACGCGGCGAACCGCGCGCACCACGCCGACGTGGGCGGGAGCACCGCCGGGTCGGTCGCCGCGGACTCCACCGAAATCTACCAGGAGGGCCTGCGGATTCCCCCGGTGAAGCTGTTCGCGGGCGGTGAGGTCGTCGAGGACGTGATGGAGATGATACTGACGAACGTCCGCACGCCCGACGAGCGCCGGGGCGACATCCGCGCGCAGGAGGCCGCGAACGAGACGGCGCGCGAGCGCGTGCACGACCTCGTCGACGACTACGGCGCGAGCGACCTCGCGGAGGCGTTCGGCGAGGTGAAGGACTACTCGGAGCGCCGGATGCGCGCCGAAATCGAGGCGTTCCCGAACGGCACGTACAGTTTCGAGGACGTGCTGGACGACGACGGCCGCGGGAACACCGACCTCCCCGTCGAGGCGACCGTTACCGTCTCCGGCGACGAGGTCGGCGTGGACTTCTCGGGAACCGCAGCCCAGACCGAGGGGCCGGTGAACGCCGTGCTCGCGGTCACGTCCTCCGCGACCTACTACGCGATTCGGTGCGTGACTGACCCCGACATCCCGCCGAACCACGGCTGCTATCGCCCCATCACCATCGACGCGCCCGAGGGAAGCATTGTCAACCCGGAGCCGCCGGCGGCGGTCGTCGGCGGCAATCTCGAGACCAGCCAGCGCGTCACGGACGTGGTGCTCGGCGCGTTCGCCACCGAAGCCCCCGAGCGGGTGACGGCTGCCGGCCAGGGAACGATGAACAACATCACGTTCGGCGGTACCGACCCGCGAAGCGACAGCCCGTACGCGTTCTACGAGACGCAGGGCGGCGGGTTCGGCGCGCGCGAGGGCACGGACGGTATGGACGGCGTGCACGTCCACATGAGTAATACGATGAACACGCCCGCCGAGGTGCTGGAGACCGCGTACCCGCTCCGGGTGCGTCGGTACGCCTACCGTCCCGACTCCGGGGGCGCGGGCGAGTTCCGGGGCGGTCTCGGCCTCCGGCGCGACATCGAAGTGCGGGGGCACACGGCGCGGTTCAGCCTGCTCGCCGACCGCCACCAGCACGCGCCCTACGGCCTGCTCGGCGGCGAACCCGGTGAACCCGGCGCGGCGTACGTCTTCGACCCGGACGCGGACGACACCGACGACGCCGAGGGCGAGCGCCTCCCGCAGAAGTCCGTGCACGACCTCCCGCCGGGGACGGTCGTGAGCGTCCGCACGCCGGGCGCGGGCGGGTACGGCGACCCCGCCGACCGCGACCCCGACGCCGTCGAACGCGACCTGCGCCGCGGGAAGATCAGCGACGAGTACGCCGACCGGTACCACGAGGGGGGCGACGGTGAGTGACCGCACGGCCTCTCCGGTACGCGCCGCACGTCGCGGTGTTCGCGGTCGGGCACGTAACGTTCGCGTACTCCGCCGTCCCGGGACATCGACCCCGTGCTCGGCACGCCCGCGGGCGACCAGGCTATGTTCGACCGCATCGACGACAGCAACCAAGCAGGCACAGCCGTCCTCACGGTCGAACAGAACGCCAAAGCCGCCCTCCGCCGCTGCGACCGCGACTCCGTCCTCGTCAACGGCGAAAACGCCTACGACGGCCCCGGCCGCGACCGCCTCGACGACCCCGAAGTCCGCCAACGCTTCCTCGGCGGCTAACGGGACTACCCGGTTTCTCAACTTCGACAAAACACGAACCCGAAGCTACGGCTTTGGGTTGTAGTTCAGAGCGCCCAGGCCGGAATTTGAACAGCGTCAGACTCCCGTTGGTCGTCTGACTGTCCGTAATTCCGAGACGGCTCGCGTTCGTCACGTCCACGAAGCCGCTGGCTTCGCGATGTGATTCGGAGAGAGCCTAGGCCGGAATTTGAATCCGGGGTCTCGTCCTTACCAAGGACGCGCTTTACCGCTAAGCTACCCAGGCAAGCACTCTCTGGTAGTCGGGTTTCATCTAAAAGGGCTTCGATTACGGGTCGGTGGCGGATCGGGGTTTGGCGGTGTCGTCGGCGCGGGGGGTGCTGACGCGCTGGAGGACGTCCTCGATGGTGTCGGGGAGGAGGTCGTCGGCGGACGCGAGCGGGGGTGGGCTGTTGGAGCGCGCGAGGCCGATGGCGTACCGGCGGAGGTCGAGCGGCGTGTCGTTGCCGGTGGCGGTCGCGCCCGCGACGACGCCGAGTTCGAACACCGTTGTTTCGAGGGTGCGGGCGTCGCTCGCGCGGTCGTGCTGGCGGTCGGTCTCGTGGCGGCCGAACTCGCGGACGGCGGCGACGGCGTCGCTCGCGGCTTCGGTGTGCGCGAGCAGGCGGAAGCCGCGCGCGACGAGGACGTCCGCGGCGAGCACGTCGAGGTCGGCGGGGAGGTCGGCTCCGGGGCTGGCGTGCTCCCAGGGTTCGGTTTCGACGAGGTGGCGGGTGAGCCGGAGGCCCTCGTAGATGAGTTGGACGCCGGCGGCGCGCCGTGCGACGGCGTCCTCGTCGACGGGGCCGGTGAGCGCGTCCGCGCTCAACACGGTGAGCGCGCCCGGCACCATCGAGGCGTCGCTGAGAAGGTCGTCAATGACGTCCCGCAGGCCGCGCGGAGTGATGTCCGCGACTGCCTCGCGGGCCGCGGTGCGCGCCAGTTCGGCCTCGTCCATCGCCCGGAAGAAGGGGTGCGAGCGGCAAAGACCTTTGGAAACGCACCACCCGCGGGCGCGCCAGGGCGGGATGCGAGCGGTAGTTCCTTGGCGTGGCTGTTCCGATGACGTGTATGCTCTCGATTCGCGACGAGGAGCGGGTGCGGGTGGTGACGCTCGACCGGCCGGAGCGGCGGAACGCGCTCACGCCCGCTGGATTGGACGCGCTCGCGGACGCGGTTCGTGACGCCGAGCAGGCGGTGGTGTACGTGCACGGCGCGGGGTCGGCGTTCTGTGCGGGCGCAGACCTCGACGTCGTGCGAGACCTGGACGGAGAGTCCGCGCCGGCGTTCGCGGAGCGCGGGCAAGCGGCGCTGAACGCGGTCGAGGACGCCGATTCGGCGGTCGTGGCGGGCGTTGACGGCGCGGCGCGCGGCGGCGGCGTGGAACTCGCGCTCGCGTGCGACGTGCGGGTCGCGACGCCAGACGCGACGTTCGCGGAACCCGGGGTCTCGATGGGTATCTTCGGTGCGTGGGGCGGCACTCGCCGCCTCCCGCGCGCTATCGGAGAGGCGAACGCGCTCGACCTCTCGCTCTCCGGCCGCACCGTCGACGCCGCGACCGCGCGCGAAATGGGGCTCGTCTCCCGCGTCACCGATACACCCCGCGCGGTCGCGGACGAACTCGCCCGCAACGACCCGGACGCGCTTCACTACCTCAAACGCCTCCTTAGAGAACAGTACGACCGCGACGAACAGGACGCCAGAGAGCGGGAGGCGTTCGGCGCGCTCCTCGAGGACGGCCTATAGCGGGTCGGGCGCGGGCGGCATCGCGCGCTTGTGCGCGCTCGACTCGTAGAGGTCGCGCACCGTCTCCACCACCGTCTCATCGATGTCGAGGTTTCGCGCCGTCGCGGTCGTCGAGAGGTCGCCGTCGATGTGGAGCGCGAGCACCGCGTCGAGCGTGTCGTATCCGACCCCCATCTCCTCCTCGTCCGTCTGGTCTTCCCAGAGTTCCGCCGTCGGCGTCTTCTCCACGAGGTCGTCCGGCACGCCGAGCGCGCTCGCGAGCTGGCGCACCTGTTGCTTGTAGAGGTTCCCGATGGGGTTGCAGTCCACCGCCTGATCGCCGTACTTCGTGAAGTACCCGACCATGGCTTCCGCGCGGTTCCCCGTCCCCAGGACGACCCGCGACTCGTGGTTCGCGACCATGTAGTTCAGCACGCCACGCGCCCGAGCGCGAGCGTTCCCGACCGCGAGCTGGTCGGTTTCGGCTTCCGGATACGCGTCTGTCAGCACGTCAACGATGGGATCGATTTCGATGACGTCGTACTCGATTCCGAGCAGTTGGGCGACGCGTTCCGCGTCGCTCATGTTCTCCTCGCTCGACACCGACGCCGGCAACACCAGCCCGTGCACCGAGTCCGCGCCCAGTGCCTCGACTGCCAGATGCGCGACCGTCGTGCTGTCGATACCGCCGGAGAGTCCGAGCACGACACCGTCGGCGTTCGCCGCCGCCACCGTCTCCGCGATGAACGACTCGATGTGCTCTCGACGCTCCTGTAACTCCGCCTCCGAGAACCGCAGGTCCATCGGCTCGATAACGTCTTCGACCATACCTATTGTTCCCGCGCGCCCGACAAAAAGCCACTCGCCGCTCACAGAACCGTGGACGGCCGTCCACTTCGAGCCGGACGAACTGCGGAGAACGGCACACCTCCGGAGCACCACCCGCAGTAGAAATGCGCTGGCCGGGAATTGAACTGGGCGAGCCGGTTCTCGCTCTGCTCCGCTGCGACTCGCGTGCTCAACTCCCGGGAGCGATTTCACTGCTCACTTTGGTCGCAGTAGAAATGCGCTGGCCGGGAATTGAACCCGGGCTATGAGCTTGGGAAGCTCATGTCCTACCACTAGACCACCAGCGCGCGCTTCTAAATTGCCGACTCCGGCACTTGAACGTAGCGCTTCACGCTTCCCTGCGGCGGTAGGCGAGGTAGGAGTAGACGGTGGCGTAGGCGGCGGCGAGCAGGGTGGGCGCGACCACGAACACGAGGAAGTAGTCCGGGAGGACGACGCCGCCGAGCGCGAGGACGGCGGCGAGTTTGAACGCGAGCGCGCCGCGCTCGTGAGTCTCTCGCCAGACCTCGTCGTCGTCGAGCGTCCACGGGGTGCGGACGCCCACGAACCAGTTCGGTTCCGCGCGGTCGAGGAGGACGCCGCAGGCGTAGAGGAGCGCGGCGAACGCGGGCGCGAGCGCCTGTCCGATGGGGATCGCGTAGTCGAGGTTCCACGCGAGCACGAGCACGTGGACGTACGCGAGGAAGCCCGCGGTTCCGGCGACGACCCACTCGTAGACGCCGCGGAACGACTCGTAGCGCTGTTTTCGCGGGTCGATACTCGGCGCGGCGAGCAGCAGGCCGACGACGAACGCGGTGAGCGCGGGGAGGAAGAACGCGCCCGCGAGGCGGGACATCGTGCCGTCAACCTCGCCGCTCGCGTTCCAGTGCGTCGCCATCCGCGCGGGGAGGTCGGGGTATGCGAGCGCGCTCGCGGCGAACCCCGCGAGCACGAACGCGAGGGTGAGCGCGCGCTGACGCCGGTACTTCACGTCTCCCTCTCGGACGCCCGGCATCGTCACGCTTTCGCCGGTCGCCCGCGCACTCCCGGTGTGCCCGCTCTCGACACCGACGCCGCCCGGGACGCCGTCCGCGAGCGCGACGCCCTCCTCGACACCATCGGCGAGTGCGCGGACGCCGTCGCCGCGACCTGGGACGCCGACGCCGTCGCGGACAGCGACCGCCTCACGCCGCTCCTCCGCCGCGCGCTCACCGACGCCGGCGTGCTCGACGCCCTCCCCGCCGTCCTCCAGGAAGCCGTAGACGCCGCTGGCGGCAGTCTCACCGCGCCGCCGGTCGCCGCGCCGCCCCACGTCGTCGTCACCAGCCGCGGCCCCCTCCTCCGCGCCACCGTCGACGACGCCCGCCTCCTCGTCCGCTTCGACTGCTTCGACGTCACTGAAAACGCCTACCGCCGCCGCGACGGCGTCACCGTCACCGTCGAAACCGCGTGACCGGCCTACTCTGTCGTCGCGCTCGTAGGCTGTTTCCTCGCGCGCGGTGTCCACGAGGGCGGGGATCTGGTCTCCGCCGCCGGCCTTCAGTTCCTCGTGCGTGGTCTCGTTGGCCACGTCGCCGCCGATGCCGCCGGGAAGGCGGGGGCTGTGGGTGGCGTGGGGGCCGCCGAGTTCGCTTCGCTTCTCGCTGACTTCCGCGCAGTGCGGACAGCGTTCGGACTCGTAGCGTTCGAGCACACACCCGTTTTCCCACGAGTGAGGTGCGCGTTAGCGAACCGACGGATAGGTGTCGCGGTCTACCCACTCCCTGAGCGCGCTCGCGCCCTCGTCGTCGAAGCGGAGCGGGCGCCGCCACCACGGCCCCTTCCCCGAATCGTCCGAGTACTCAGTGACGACGCGGTTCGCGTCGACGCCGCGCTCGCCGCTCAGCGGAACCGCGGTGTCGTACAGGCGGCTTTCGTCGGTTCCCTCGACGAGCACGGCGGCGTCGAACTCCTCGCGGGCGAGGTGGGCGTTCCAGGGGAACGCGTCGCGCTCGGGTTTCGCTGTGAGCGGGTCGCGGGCGAGCGTGAACTCCCCGATGAGGTACGCGCCCCAGTCCGGCGTTACCCAGGCCGCGGGGGCGTCGCCGTGACTGGTGAGCGTGGCGTAGAAGTAGAGGCGGTCGCCCGCCGAGAGGGCAGCGATGGGGCGGGCTTTCACGCCGTGCGGGTCGCCGTACGTGTACGCGTCACAGCACGCGTACTCCGCGAACGACGGGTCGAGGTGCACCGGCGTTTTCGCGGGCGTGTCGATGTCGAGTTCGAGGTCGCCGTACGTCGGCACGCGCTCGCACGTCGGTTCCGCCTCGGGGATCGGGACGTACTCGAACCGCCCGTCCTCGCGAACCGGGCCTCGAAAACCGGGCTGGTTGGTGTTCGCGGCGACGTTGATCGCGAGCGCGCCCATCAGATGTCGCGCTGGAACTCGTCGTAGTCGTCGAAGTCGGCGGGGAGCGCGTAGGGAATGCGGCGGCTCTCGCGATCGCCCGCGGCGTCGTCGGCGTCCTCGACGGGAACCGCTTCGTCCTCGAACCCGGGTTTGACGCGGACGCTCGCCGCGGGCATCCCGACGGCGACGTGGTGGGCGGGGACGTCGGACTGGACGACCGAGCGCGCGCCGACGAGGCTGTTCTCGCCGACGGTGACGCCCGCGCGGACGAGCGCGCCCTGCGTCACGCGCGCGTCGTCCTCGATTGTCGTGTGGTAGTTCGTCACCTCGGTCTGGTCTACGATGTCGTGGTCGTGGGTGTACACGTGCGCGCCGTCGCTGAGGCTCACGCGGTCGCCGACGGTGAGTTCGCCGCGGTCGTCGAGGTGCACGTCGTCGTGGATGACGACGTTGTCTCCGAGTTCGATGTTGTGGCCGTACGTCATCGACACGCCCTTGAAGATGCGTAATCCCTCGCCGGCGTCCGCGAACAGGTGGCGGGCGAGCATCTGCCGGAACTCGAGCGCGAAGTCCACGTTGTCCGCGACGGGCGTGTTGTCGAACTGCCGCCACAGCCACTGCAGGGGCTTCGACTCCGCGAACGCCTCTTCGTCCTTCTCCGCGTAGTACTCCGACTCCAGGGTGGCGTTCCGCGGGTTGTACGACTGCAGGCGCGCTTCCTCGATGCTCGACACCGTGTTTCCGTTCTGCCAGGCCTCGTAGGCCTCCCGGTCGCCGTTCAGGTCCACGAGTACGTCCTCGACGACCTCGTAGGGGTCTTCCGTCGAGAGGCGCTCGTCCACCTCACCCACGAAGTCGCGGAGCGTCGCCTCCGCGTCGTCAGGGAGGGAGACGTGGCGTTTCGTCATACCACAACGCTCGTGTGGGACGTTGATAGGGGTTTCCGTCCCGACGCTGCCTGCCGTTACTCCGCGTCGGCGTCGAGTTCTCCACTAGCCGCCGGACGAACGGGTCGAGGCGGCCGTCCGCGACCCCGTCGTGGACGCGGGCCGGCACGCCCGGAGATGTCTCCGGGCCGTTCGCTGGTTCCCGCTGCGTGGGAGGAACCGCACCCGCTAAGTGTCCGCCGGCAGTACGCTCGGGCATGCAGTACCGTGAACTCGGTGACTCCGGTGTCGAGGTGAGCGAGGTCGGGTTCGGCGCGTGGGTCGTCGGCACCGACTGGTGGGGTGACCGCGACGAGGACGACCAGCGCGAGATGGTCGAACACGCGGTCGAGCAGGGCATCACGTACTTCGACACGGGCGACGTCTACGGGCACGGACAGAGCGAGGAGTTCCTCGGGGACTTCCTCGCGCCCTACCGCGAGGAGGTGACGCTCGCAACGAAGATCGGGTACGACTTCTACAACAATCCGCAGGCGGGCCACGGCGAACTCCCGAAGGAGATGGATCCCGGCTACCTCCGGGAGGCCGTCGAGAAGAGCCTCGACCGTCTCGGCGTCGAGCACGTGGAGTACCTCCAGCTCCACAACCCGAACGTCTCCGAGATGACGCCGGACGTGCTCGAAGTCCTCGACGAGGTTCGCGAGGACGGGCTGGCGGACGCTATCGGCGTCGCGCTCGGCCCGAGCATCGGCTGGCTCGCGGAGGGGGACTTCGCCATCGAGAACGAGTTCGACGGCGTCCAGTACGTCGGGAACCTCCTCGAACAGGACGTCCACCGACACTTCGTGGAGACCGTCCGGGAGGCGGGTGCGGACACGTCGCTCATCGCCCGCGTCCCCCACTCGTCGGGCATCCTGAACGAGCAGGTGACGCCGGACACGGAACTCGACGCGGGCGACCACCGCGGGTTCCGGCCCGACGAGTGGTACGAGACCGGCTGGGAGAAACTGGAGGAACTCCGGTTCCTCGAACGAGACGGCGAGCGCACGATGGGGCAGGCCGCGATTCAGTGGTTGCTCTCGTTCGACGAGGTCGCGTCCGTGACGCCGACGTTCCGCTCGAAGGAGGACATCACGGAGTGGGCCGCCGCGCCCGACACGCCCGCGGTCAGCGACGACGAACAGGAGCGCGTCGCCGACCTCTACGAGGCGAACTTCGGCGTAGAGCGCTTCGACGGCATGGACGCCGAGGACTACCGGACGAGCGTGGACGGCGACGACCTGCGGGACGCCGGTATCCTCGCGGACTGACGACCCGGCTGCGTTTTCTGGAACGTTTCGAGGCGGAGGGGCTCCGCCCAGGAGACTTCCCGCGACTTGACCTGGGGGACGCCGGTATTCTCGCGGCCGAACTAACTTAAATGATTTCGGTTTCCTCGAACCCCTTCGTTTCCGGTCGAAACCCGCAGACTGCAGCGCGTTCTTAACCGCTCATTTCACTTTCACTCCGCACTTCTTGGGATAGTCGGCGCAGCCGTCCGGAAACGCCTCTCAGGACGCCTGCTCGTTCCGACGCGACGACTATTCGAAACGGGGCGGCACGGGCCGGCGGCGACGTGTTCCCGGCGCGGTTCCGAGGCGGGTTCGACACCGACCGCGCTCGGAGGCACGCGGTGTTTTTTCATCCAACGTTTTGCGAGCGGGGTTCGCCGTGCGAACCCCCGAAGCAAAAATTTACGCGAGGAAGACGTGTCTGGGGCGGTCTGCGAGCACGTCGCGGCCCCACTGGACGGTGTCGCGGAAGGCGTCGCTGCGGAAGAAGTCGGTGGCGGCGTCCTGGGAGTCCCAGCGGGAGTCGATGAAGAACGCGTTCTCGTCGTCGGTGTCCTGGAGGAGGCGGGTCTGGCGGTGGCCGTCGATGCCGGCGAGGGCGTCGCCGACGGCGTCGAACTTCTCCACGAAGTCGTCTCGGTGTTCGGGTTTGACGGTGTAGAACATGCCCATGGTTCCCCAGCCGTCCTCCGATTCGGCGACTTTGCTGGTGATGCCGGGGAGGTCGTTGAGGAAGCCGGCGGCGGTGTCCGCGGCGCTCTGCGTGTCCCAGAGGGAGACGACGGCGGCCGCCCCCTCGTTCGTGGGTTCGTAGACGGTGGTCTCGACGTGGGTGTCGTAGTGGTCGAAGCTCTCCGCGAGATCCGCGACCTCGGATTCGAGGTCGTCGAGGTCGGCGTCGGAGTAGAGGCCGACGGCGTACACGTCCTCGCCGTGCGGTTTTCCGGCGTACACGTCGAGGTCTGCGAGTTCGTCTCGCAGCGACTCCTCGCCCGCCTCGTCGGCGTCGTCACTCCGGTCGTCGTGGCCGTGCGCGCTCTCGCCGCGTCTGTGGTCGTGGGCGGTCTCGTCGTCGGGGGTCGGGACTTCTTCGCCGGCGAGGAACGCGTCGAAGTCCGCGGGCGGGAACCGCCGGCCGACGTAGAAGTCGCCGAACTCGCCGTACTTGGAGGACGCGTCGTCGAAGCGCATCTCGTACACGATGTCCTTGATGTCCGTCGGGTCGTCGCCGAACAGCGTCACGCCCCACTCCCAGTCGTCCAGTCCCACGCTGGAGGCGATGACTTGCTTGATCTTCCCGGCGTACTCGCGGCCCACGTCGCCGTGGCCGGCCATCAGGTCGGCGCGCTCCTCGAAGTCGAGGTCGTACCAGTTCTGACCGGGCCGGCGGCGCTTGCTCATCGGGTAGAAGGAGACGTAGGTGTCCTCGGGAATCTCGGGCGTGAGCTTCCCCTCGATGTAGTTCTTCAGGCCGTCGTCCACCGCCTCGGGATTCGTGAAGTACTCGTCGCTCACGTACCCCGAGACCTCGCTCACGGAGACGTAGGAGTGCGCGCGCTCCGTGTACGCCGCGAACTCGGTCTGCTCGAACGACCGCTGGATGCGGTCGAGTTCGTCCAGGCGCTCCCGGAAGTGGACGAACAGGAGGTCGGCCTTGCTTCCCGTGACGCTGAACACGGCGGAGTCGCCCGCGTCGCTCCGCGCGAGCGCCTCCCGGTGGGTCTGGAACGCGGCCGCGTCCTCGATCGCGGCCTCGCGGTCGCGTTCGGGCGCGTCCCGCCACGCGTCCCAGTCCACGGTCCGGAAGTCGTGCAGCGCGAACCAGCCCTCCTCGGTCTCGGGCGCGTCAACCATACCCGGAACTTGGGCGACCTCCGACAAGCAACTTTCGCGTTCGCGCTCGCGCTGGCCGCTATCCCACCGACCGAAACCCTTTCCGTGATTCCCGGGAAAACGACGAGAGAATGCGTAAGAGTGATCCGCCGAAGGGACTCGTCTCGTACCTCGTCCTCGAACTCCTCGCCGAACAGCCACGATACGGGTACGAGCTCCTCAAGGAGATAACCGAACTCAGCGGCGGCCACTGGGAGCCCTCCTACGGCTCGGTCTACCCGATCCTCTACAAGTTCGAGGACAACGGCTGGGCACAGCGCATCGAGCGCGAGGACGAACCCGACCGGAAGTACTTCGAACTCACCGAGGCGGGCCGCGAGGAACTCGCGGAGAAACGCGAGGAAGTCGGCGGAACCGCGAAGGACTTCGCCGACATCATTCTCGGGTTCTACCACATGTACGCCGTGCTCGGCATCGACGACCGCTTTCAGGTGGAGAACCCCGAGGACGGCTGGCAGTTCGGCGAAGCGTTCTCCGCGTGGATAGTCGAACAGGTCGTCCGCCACCACGAGCACTACTTCGACACGACGTTCGAGCGCATCCCGGACACGCCCGAGGCGTTCAACGACCGGATGGACGTCTCAGACGAGTAGGTTCGGGAACAGCATCAGGACGAGGCAGGCGAGCATCGCGAAGCCGACGCTCGTCGTCACCGCCCTGACCGCGCTCCGCTTGTCCTCGATGGGGAGCCGTGAGACCACGGACTCCGCGCTCGTCCGCAGGAGGTGGCCGCCGTCGAGCGGGTATCCGGGAATGCAGTTGAAAAACCCGAGGTTGATGTTCACCCAGCCCACCCAGAACAGGGCGTTCGCGAGCAGTAAGCCCGCGCCGCCGAGCGGGTCGAGGACGCCGGTGGTCGTGTAGAACGCGGCGTTATCGGGGACGAACCCGGGGAAATTGTAGGGGACGCCGAGTCCGACCGCCGCGAGGAACGGCAGGAACACGAGGAACATCGCCGACTGCGTGAGGGTCACGCCGGTGAGGTCGCCGCCGAGCACGTCGAGGTAGAACCCGGCGGGGTAGAGTTCGATGCCCGCGTCGCTCACGGTCATCCCGGAGTAGCCCGGCGACCCCTGCACGCCGAGGAAGCCGATGTCGCCGTTCGGGCTCTCGGCGAGCGTCACGGTCGCCGTCCGCTGTTCGCCGTCGACGTCGTACTCGATCTCGACGCTGTCGCCGGGGGCGGTGTCCGCGAGCGCGTCGCTCACGTCCGCGTAGGTGACGACGCGCTGGCCGTCGAGGCGCGTGACGACGACGGCGTCGCCCGCGGCGAGGCCGGTCTGGCTGGCGAACGGCTCCCCGTCCACGAGCGTCACGAGCGCGCCGACGGGGCCGGTCGTCGTGTTCCCCGTTGCGGTCGTGACGGTCGCAATCGTCGTGTTCGCGACGAGGGCACGGAACCCGGCTTCCGTCTCGACGCTCGTGCCGTTCACGCTCACGATAGTGTCGCCGGTTGAGATGCCGTTATGCGGGCTGAACGCCGTTGCAGCGGCCAGGTCGCTCCCGGCCTCCGGGACGCCCGTCACCAGCACGGATCTGTTCACGGTGACCGTCTCACCGCTCGCGAGCGTCATCGAGACTGACTGACTGCTTCGGTTCGCGAGCACGGCCTCGAACTCCTCGTTCGACTCGATGGACTCGTTCCCGACGGCGACGATGCGGTCGCCGGGTTCGATGCCGGCCTGCGCGGCCGGGGACTGCTCGACAACCCCGCCGACCGCCGCGCCGGGCGCGACAGCGATAGCGCTCGCGACGGGGCCGAACAGCAACCCGAAGGCGAGGAGGGCGACGAGGAAGTTGTTCGTCACGCCCGCTGCGAACATCCGGGCGCGACTCCCGCGGGAGACGAGGCGCTGGTCTTCCTGGTCGGGTTCGACGAACGCGCCCATCGGGAGCACCGCGAGCAGGACGACGCCCATCGACTCCACGCCGATGCCCTCGACGCGGCTCATCACGCCGTGTCCGCCCTCGTGCACCACGAGGCCGACGAACAGTCCGAGCACGATTTCGGGTGCGACGGCGACGGGAAGGAACGGATTCACGCCGGGGACGACGAGCGCGCTCCGCGGGTTCCCGACCGCGGACGCCGCCGCCGGTGGGTTCTGTACGAGCGCTATCGCCGTCGTCGCGAGGAGGGCGAACGCGCCGACGAGCACGACCAGCGCGACACCGAGGCCGAAGTTCCCCCACGCGCGCCACGCGCGCTTCGGTCGGGCGAGCCGGTCGAGCAGCCGCTTCCCGCGGTTCGTGTGCACCGTCAACAGCGGCCCCATCGTGTTCACGTAGTCCGGCAACAGCCCGCGGTTCCGGGCGACGGCGACCACCACCCAGTACGCGAGCACGCCGGCGAGAACCCACGTCCACTCGTTCATCACGCTACCCTCCGGGCGCGGAACGGTAAGCGGTTTGGGTTACCGCTCGCGGCGCAGCCGCGCGACGACGAACTCGTCGTCCAGCGCGGCGAGGAACTGCCCGAGTTTCGGCCCCTCCTCCTCCTCGAAGAACAGCCGGTAGCCGACGGAGAAGAACTCGCCGATGTCGATGTCGTGGCGCTTCGCCGTCTCGTAGATCTCGCCCTGCACCTCCTCGCCGTCGTGGCCTTCCGCGACGAAGTCCGCGAGTTCGTCGAGCGCCGCCGCCGTCTCCGAATCGAGGTCCACGTCGGGGAGGCGCTCGCGGTTGATGCGGTAGTTGTACTCGTTGTCCGTGCGCTCGGCCCACTCGCGGGCGAGGTCGACGCGCGCGAGCGCCTCCTCGACCGCCCACTCGGGCGCGTCCTCGGGAATGTGGCCCTCGCGTCGCGCGATCTCCTCCCTGAGTTCGGGGTCGTCCGTCATCCCGAGCACGGCCGCGAACGTGTACGGGATGCGGATGCGCTCCTCTCGGACGTCGTCCACGACGAGCGGGTAGACGCGCTCCGCGAGTTCCCGCTCGTCCTCCGAGGCGTCCGCGACCTCCCCGAAGTAGACGCGCTCGAAGCGGTCGAACTCGTCCACGAGCAGGTCGATGCGTTCCGTGCTGAAGTCTCGGGCCTTCTTCGGTTCCTTCGTGAAGAAGTACCGGAGTACGTCCCGCTCCACGAGGTCGAGCACGTCCGAGACGAGGATGACGTTCCCCTCCGAGGAACTGAACGGCTCGCCGTTCAGCGTGAACCACTCGTACACCATCGGCACCGGCGGTTCCCCCTCGAACACGGTCTCCACGATGTCCACGCCGGACGGCCACGACCCCTCCGCGTGGTCTTTCCCGAACGGCTCGAAGTCCACTCCCAGAACCTGCCACTGCGCCGGCCACTCGAACCGCCAGGGGAGCTTTCCGTCCCGCAGACTCGCGGTTCCCCGATGCCCGCAGCCCTCGATGACGCGGTCGCCCGCGTCGAGGTCGGTGCACTCGTACTCGACCGTCCCGCCGTCGGCGTCGATGTCGCGGACGGTCTCCGTTATCTTCCCGCAGTTCTCGCAGACGGGATTGAACGGGACGTAGGACTCGTCCACCTTGTCCTGGTACTGCGCGAGAACCTCGCGGGCGAGGTCGGCGTTCGCGAGCACGTGCCGGGTCGCGTCTTCGAACTCCCCGGACTCGTAGAGCGCGGTGTTCGACACCATCTCCACGGGGATTCCCATGAGTTCCGCGGAGTCCTCGATGAGGCTGGAGAAGTGCGCGCCGTAGGAGTCACAGCACCCGAACGGGTCCGGAATCGCCGTGTAGGGATGACCGAGGTTCGTCCCGAGAGCGCCCGCGTTCACGTCCCCGAGGTCGACGATTTCGCCGTCGAGGTCCGCGAGTTTCCGCGGGAGCTTCCGCAGCGGGTCGCGGTCGTCCGACGTGAAAATCTGTCGCACGTCGTGGCCGCGCTCGCGGAGGACTTCGGCGACGAAGTAGCCGCGCGCGAGTTCGTTCATGTTCCCGAGGTGGGGGACGCCGGACGGCGAGATACCGCCCTTGATCACGATTGGGTCGTCGGGGTCGCGCGCCTCGACGCGGTCCGCGATTTCGTCCGCCCAGAAGACGTACTCCGCGTCGCTGAGAACGTGTGGACTGCTCATTCCTGCCAGAGCGCGGGCGTCTCGGTCGCGCTGTCGGGGCGGATGTCCGTGCCGTCGTGCTCGCCGCGCAGCACGGCGTCCACGATGTTCTCGGAGTCCGTGCCGTCGAGCACGACGACCCGCATCCGGGAGCGCTCGATGAGCTTCGCCGCGAGGATGTCGACGGGCGCGCTCGACCCCGCGCTCATCTCGATGTTCCCGATGACGTCCACGAGTTCGCTCGCGGTCATCGAGTCGAAGCGCTGCGCGGAGCTGTCCTCGTTCGGGTCGGCGCTGAACACGCCGGGCACGCTCGTCGCGTACACGAGGAGGTCGGCGTCCGTGTACTCGGCGAGCGCCGCGCCGACGGCGTCCGTCGTCTGTCCGGCGGTGACGCCGCCCATCACGGCCACGTCGCCACGCCGCATCGCCTCGCCCGCGGTCTCGTAGTCCTTCGCGGGACTCGGGGCCGCGTCGTCCAGCGCGGAGATGAGGAGGCGGGCGTTCAGTCGGGTGACCGAGATGCCGATGTCGTCCAGTTCGATCTCGTTCGCGCCCAGGCTCCGGGCGGTATCGATGTACTCGCGGGCGATACCGCCGCCGCCGACGACCACGCCGACGGAACACCCCTCCTCGACCAAGCGTTCGATGGCGGCGGCGTGCGCTCGGATTCGCTCGTGCGCGAGGTCCGGAGCGAGCACGCTCCCGCCGATAGAAACGACTACTCGCATTCTTACCCGGACTAGCCCGGATGCGGCCTTAAGGGTTGTCAACTCCCCGGCGACAGGCACAAGCCACGCGCACGCCACGACTCCCGTATGCACGTGCTCGGTCTCGCAACGGGCCCCGGCGTCCCCGCCGACCCGCTCGCGGACAGACTCGCCGCTGATCTCCCCGGTACCGTGGCCGTCGTCGAACGCAGCGCGGGCGCGGGCGGAGACCCTACGCGGTACGAACTCGGCCCCGAGGGCTCCACCGTCTCCCGGCCCGGCGGCGACCTCCTGGGCGCGCTCGACGATCTGGCGCGCGACCACGACTACGCCGTCCTCGTCGGGTTCGCGGACGTGAGCGTCCCCCACGTCGTCGTCGGGGACGCGGACGCAGAAACCGCGCTCGTCCGCGTCTCGACCCCCGAGGAAGTCGAGACGGACGCGGTCGTTCGCGCGCTCGCCGACCGCGACGAACACGAGTCTCGCCAGTCGCTCGTCGCGGAGGTCACCCGGGCGCCGAGCGCGGAGTTCGCGGGCGCGGTCGCCACGTTCACCGGTATCGTCCGGGAGCGAGAGGGGCCCGGGGACGACCGAACGGAGTCGCTGACGTTCGAGAAGTACGAGGGCGTCGCCGCCGAGCGCCTCGCGCGCATCCGCGACGAACTCGAGGCCCGCGACGGCGTCCACGAGGTGCGCCTCCACCACCGAACGGGCCGCATCGAGGCCGGCGCGGACATCGTGTTCGTCGTCGTGCTCGCCGGCCACCGCCGCGAGGCCTTCGAAACCGTCGCGGACGGTATCGACCGACTGAAGGACGAGGTTCCGATTTTCAAGAAGGAACTCACCGTCGAGGACGAGTTCTGGACGCACGAACGCGGCGAGTAGGTTCGCCGTTCGCCCTCGAAAGCACTCGTTAAACAATCCGAAAGAACCTACCAGAACAGTCTATAAAACGTCTCGCGGGCTCTCGCGGTTTCGTAAAACGTTCGGAGGGTGTCCGTGAAACGTTCTGTCGGTGTGAAACGTAGCGAATACACCCCAACGTTCTCCCCTTTATATGATGCACCGGGTGTTACGGAGGAGTGAGGCGATTACAAATGAGCGCTACTGCCGACCCCTCCACGGCCGACAGCAAGGAAACGCGTCTCGCGAACTACCTGCGCGAGAAGGCTCGCGACGGCGAGCTCTACTTCAAGGGCAAGTTCATCGCGGACGAGGTCGGGCTCTCCCCGAAGGAGATCGGGGCGCTGATGGTGAACCTGAAGGACTCCGTCTCCGACCTCGAAATCGAGAAGTGGTCGTACACGAGCGCGACCACGTGGCGCGTCGCCCCTGCCGACGCGTAGAGCGACACGCATTAAGCCGCGCTCCCGCTTTCTCCCCGTGTGTCGTTCGTCTCCGCGCTGACCGACGCCATCCTCCCCGTTCTCGCGGTCGCGCTCGCGGGCTTCCTCCTCGGGCGCTTCCGCGAGGTCGAGGTGGACGCGCTCGGCACCGTCACGCTCTACGTTCTCACGCCCGCGCTCGTGTTCTCGACGCTCGCGACCACCACGCTCTCCGGGAGCGCGGTCGTCAGCATCGCCGTCGGCGTCACCGCGTTCACGGTCGTGATGGCCGCCGTCGCGTACGCCGTTGTCACCGTCACCGACGCTCCGCACCCGAACGGGACAATGCTCGCGTCGACGTTCTCGAACGCGGGCAACTACGGGATTCCACTCTCCGCGTTCGCGTTCGGCGCGACCGGCCGCAGCACGGCGGTCCTGTTCATCGCCGCGCAGTCCGTCCTGATGTACTCGCTCGGCGTGTTCATTGCCGCGCGCGGCACCGGCGCGGGCGTCCGGGACTCCGTCGGCCAGATATTCGAACTCCCCCTCCTGTACGCGGTGCTCGCCGCCGGCCTCGTCCGGTTCCTCGGCGTCGTCCCGCCAGAGACCGGGCCGGCGATGGAGACGATTTCGATGGTCGGGAACGCCGCCATCCCCGTCATGCTGCTGATGCTCGGCATCCAACTCGGGAACACCGGCCGCGGCGTCGCGCTCTCGAAGGTCGCGACGCCCACGGTGCTCAAACTCGCTGTCGCCCCTGTCGTCGCCCTCGCTGTCGCGGTTCCGCTCGGGTTCTCCGACCCCGTGGTCGCGCGGACGTTCGTCCTGGAGTGCGCGATGCCCGCCGCCGTCACGCCGCTCGTCTTTACTGTCGAGTTCAGCGACGACCCCGCCGCGCCCGCGTACGTCTCCACCGCCATTCTCGTCACCACCCTGCTCTCCATCCCCGTGCTCGCCGTGCTCCTCACCGCCCTCCGCGGCGGCCTCCCGCTTCCGGGAGTTTAACCGCGTCCACATCCAATCACTGGTAATGTCGGCCGACCCGCCCGACGCCGGCCCGACGCCGGACGCGTTCAGCGACGTGTTCCGCGTGTACGAGATCCGCCGCGAGGGCGACACGATCCACTACTACGGCGCGCCGCTCGCGGACTACCAGACGCTCATGCGCGAGGTGTGGCCGCGCTTCGAGAAGTCCGGGTACGACGTGCAACTCGAGGAGCGCACGGGCGAGTACGTCCTCGTCGCCACTCCCGAGAGCGACGGCGGGGGGTTCCCGACGACGAACCTCGTCCTGTTCATGCTCACCGTGCTCTCGACGCTGTACGCGGGCACGGGCTGGTACTACGTCCAGGACGTGCTGTCGCCCGGCCTCCTGCGCGCGCTCCCGTTCACGCTCGGCGTGCTCGGCGTGCTCGGGACGCACGAACTCGGCCACTACGTCCTCTCGAAGTACCACGACGTGGACGCCAGCCTCCCCTACTTCATCCCCGTCCCCACCCTGTTCGGGACGATGGGCGCGCTCATCCGGATGAAGGGCCAGATACCCGACCGGGACGCCCTCTTCGACATCGGCGTCGCCGGGCCGCTCGCCGGTCTCGCCGCCACCGTCGTCGTCGGAACGGTCGGCCTCCTCCTCCCGCCGCTCCAGGTGCCCGGATACATCCTGAACGCGCCCGCGAGCGACCTCGTCCAGATAGAGTTCAACTACCCGCTCCTCCTCCACGGGCTCTCGTGGCTGCTCGACACGCCCCTGCACTACCCGAACGACCCGACGGTGGTCGCGAACCCGCTCGTCATCGCTGCCTGGATCGGCGCGTTCGTCACCGTTCTCAACCTCATTCCCGTCGGCCAGTTGGACGGCGGTCACATCCTCCGCGCGATGCTCGGACCCGCCCACGAGCGCGTCGCTCCGCTCGTCCCCTTCGCGCTCTTCGGACTGGCGGGCTCGCTCTACGTTCTCGGCGACGCCGGGCAGGCCGTCTTCCTGTGGGTTCTCTGGGGGTTCATCGCCGCCTACATGGCGTTCCGGGGGTCGGCAGTCCCGCTCGACGACAGCCCGCTCGACCGGAACCGGATGGCGGTCGGCGCGTTCACCTTCCTGGTCGGCGCGCTCTGCTTCGTCCCCGTCCCCGTCACCATCGGCTAGTGCGTGTAGCCCTCGTCGGGCAACGGCTCTCCATCCAGCAGCACGCCGGACTCGCTGACCGCACCGATCACTGAGAGCGAGACCTCGGTTTCGACCCGTTCGACGTCCTCCGGGGGGAGCGTGCAGACGAGCTCGAAGTCCTCGCCGAACGTCACCGCGCGCTCGAACGCGACGTCCTCGAACACCGGCACCGCCGCCGAGTCGACGCTGAACCCGCAGTCGCTCGCCTCCGCGAGCTGGTGGAGCGAGCGCGCGAGGCCGTCGCTCGAATCCATCAACGCCGTCGCGTGCGGGGCGAGCGCTTTGCCGGCCGCGACGCGGGGCGTGAACCGGAACAAGTCGTTCCCGCGCTCCTCGTCCCCGGCCGCGAACGCGTCGATGGCGGCGGCGCTCCGACCGAGGTCGCCGGTCACGCACACGGCGTCCCCGGGTTCTGCGCCCGACCGGAACACGGGATTCGCGGTCTCGCCGACGGCGGTGGTCGCGGTGGTGAACTCCGCGGTGTCGTCGAGGTCGCCGCCGACGTACTCCGCACCGACGCGCTCGCAGACGTCCCGCGCCCCCCGCACGAACGCCTCCAGCGAACCGGGGTCGAAGTCGGGCGCGCCGTACACCGCGACCGCGCCGGTCGCGGCCGCGCCCATCGCCGCCACGTCCGAGAGGGACGCGCCGACCGCCCGCCAGCCCTGCGTGTACCGCGTCGTCCCCGCCGGGAAGTCCGTCCGGTCGTGGAGCATGTCGATGGTCACGACGGTGTCGTCGAGGAGCGCGGCGTCGTCGCCCGCCGCCGGCACGAGGTCCGCGACCCGCGCCAGCGCCGCCCGTTCGTCCATACCCGGGGGGTCGCGTCCGGCCGGGAAAAACGCCGCGGGTCGCCGCTCGGTCGGAGGATTTACCGTCCGCGCACGCCTCGCTCGCAAGCATGGACTTCGACGAACGCGGCATCGTCATCGGGTTTCTCGCCGCGCTCGCCGTGCTCGGCGGCCTGCTCTGGTTCGTCGGCTTCGACGACATCCTCGCCGCGCTCCGCCTCCTCGACCTCTCGACCTTCCTCGGCATCGTCGCGCTCGGCGTCGTCTGGCTCGCCTCGTGGGGGCTCGCGCTCCGCCGCGTCCTCGACAGCATCGGCGTCGCCGCGAGCGCGCTTGACGCCTTCCTCCTCTACGCGGCCGCCGCGTTCGCGAACAACATCACGCCGTTCGGGCAGGCGGGCGGCGAACCGTTCAGCGCGCTCCTCATCTCTCGCGCCACCGGCAGCGACTACGAGGAGGGCCTGGCGGCCATCGCGAGCGTCGACACCCTCAACTTCATCCCGAGCCTCCTCCTCGCCGTCCTCGGCCTCACCTACTACACGCTCACGTACGCCGTCGGCGACCGCGTCCAACTCGTCTCCGCTGCCGTCGCCGTGCTCGCCGTCACCATTCCCCTCACCGGCTACCTCCTCTGGCGGTACCGCGACCGCTTCAAGGCCGCGCTCGCGTCCACGCTCGCCCCCGTCCTCCGCGTCGTCGCGCGCGTCGTCCCCGGGTTCAGCGCGCCCGGCGCGGGCGTCCTCCGCGACCGAATCGCCGCGTTCTACCGGTCTATCGGCCGCGTCGCCGCGAACCGCCGCGACCTCGCGTTCGCGCTCGCATACAGCACGCTCGGCTGGCTCGTCATGTGCCTCGCGCTCTACGCCACCCTCTGGGGGCTGGTGCCGGTCTCCTTCTCCGTCGCCATCGTCTTCGTCGTCGTTCCCGTCGCCACTATCGCGTCCGTCACCCCGCTCCCCGGCGGCGCGGGCGGCGTCGAGTTCGCGATCGTCCTCCTGCTCGTCCCGACCACGTCGGTGGACGCGGCCACCGCCACCAGCGCCGCGCTCGTCTTCCGCGCCGCGACCTACTGGATACCCACCGTCATCGGCGGCGTCGCCGCCTTCCTCCTCGAAAGCCGAGCGTAGAAAGCAAGCGTTTTACTTCGCGGACGAGAAACACCGGCCATGGTAACTCTCTACGACGCCCCCGCAGACGAGCTCATCGACGAGCTCGCCGCGGAACTCGACGACCGACTCGACGAGCCCGACTGGGCCGAGTACGCGAAGACCGGCGCGGATCGTGAACTTCCGCCCGAGCAGGAGGATTTCTGGGCGCGCCGCGCCGCCAGCCTCCTCCGGAAGGTCGCGACAGACGGCCCGGTCGGCGTCGAACGCCTCAGCACCGAGTACGGCGGCACCCGCGACGGCTCCAACCGCTACCAGGTCGCGCCCTCGAAGAAAGCGGACGCGTCGAAGAACGTCATCCGCACCATCCTCCAGCAGCTCGAAGACGAAGGCCTCGTCCAGGGGAAGGGCAGTGACGGTCGCGTCGTCACCGGCGACGGGCGCGCACTCCTCGACGACACCGCCGGCGACGTCCTCGAACAGCTCGACCGCCCCGAACTCGAACGCTACGCCTAACTCGGTTTTCTGCGGACGCTCACGTCTACGTTTTCCGCTCGAACAGCCGCGCTTCCGCCGCGCGTAGCGGTACGGACGGACGCGGTATCCGTTCCGTCGCCGTCCGGCGCGGCCCCGCCGCGCCGCTTTTTCTTCCGGTTTTTCGAGGAGCGGTGCGCGCTCCGCGCGCACCCGACGAGAAAACGGTGGGTGTGGAAAATCATTTGTCTCTCCGTCGAGTATACTCGTGTATGAGTCAGGACGACGAGGAGCGCTTGGAGGAGCTTCGCCAGGAGAAGATGGAGAAGCTCAAGGAACAGCAGCAGGGCGGCGGGCAGGCGAACCAGGAAGCCCAGCAGCAGGCCCAGCAACAGGCGGAACAGCAGAAGCAGGCGATGCTCCGCCAGTACCTCTCGGACGGCGCGCGGCGTCGGCTGAACTCGGTTCGGATGAGCAAGCCCGATCTGGCGGAGCGCGTCGAACAGCAGGTCGTGGCGCTCGGCCGGTCGGGCCGCATCCAGGATCAGCTCGACGAGGAGCAGATGAAGAGCCTCCTCCGCGAGCTGAAGCCGGACGAGCAGTCCTTCAACATCTCGCGTCGGTAGATGGAGCTCGCGCTCCTCTACAGCGGGGGGAAGGATTCGACGCTCGCAGCGCTCGTTCTCGAACGTTTTTACGACGTGACGCTGGTGACGGGGTCGTTCGGCGTGACGGACGACTGGACGCACGCGCGGGACGCCGCCGAGCGCACGCCGTTCGACTTCGAGCGCGTAGACCTCGACCGGGACGTGGCGTTGGCCGCTGTCGAGCGGATGGTTTCTGACGGCTACCCTCGGAACGGCATTCAGGAGGTGCACGAGCACGCCCTCGAAGCTGTCGCGGAGATGGGCGTGGACGCGGTGGCGGACGGGAGCCGGCGGGACGACCGCGTCCCCACCGTCTCGCGCGCGCAGGCGCAGAGCCTCGAAGACCGCCACGACGTCCACTACCTCTCCCCGCTCTCCGGGTTCGGGCGGGGCGCGATCGACGACATGGTCGCGGCGTCGCTCGACGTGGAGTCCGGCCCGAGCGAGACCCTGGAGAAGTCGGACTACGAGTCCGAGTTGCGCGAACTGCTCCGCCGCGAGTTCGCGGACGCGGTAGTCTCGGACGTCTTCCCCGAGCACACGCAGACGCGGGTGCGGGACGTGCGGTAGCGGCGCGGTCGAAGGCAGTGGTTTGAAGCGCGCGCCCGGTGAATCCCGGGGCATGTACGACCGCTTGAAGGGATTCAGGGACTTCTATCCGCGCGAGATGCGGGCGCGGCGCGAAATCATCGACACCGTCGAGGACGTGGCCGCGCGCTACGGCTTCCGCGAGGTCGGGACGCCCGCGCTGGAGCGCACGCAGATGTACGTGGACAAGTCGGGCGAGGAGATCGAGGAGGAACTCTACTCGTTCACCGACCGCGGCGGGCGGGACGTGGCGATGACGCCCGAACTCACGCCGACGGTCGCGCGGATGGTCGTCGCGAAACAGCAGGAGCTCTCGAAGCCGATCAAGTGGTACTCCACGCGCTCGTTCTGGCGGTACGAGGAACCCCAGCAGGGACGCTACCGGGAGTTCTACCAGACGAACGTGGACATCTTCGGGTCGAGCGAGCCGACGGCGGACGCGGAAGTCCTGGCGGTGGCGGCGGACGCGCTCACCGGCCTCGGGCTCTCGCCCGATGACTTCGAGTTCCGGGTGAGCCACCGCGACATCCTCTCCGGCCTGCTCGCGGCGTTCGACGGCGACGTGGACACCACGGCGGCGATTCGCGCGGTGGACAAGTCGGATAAGATCTCGCGGGTGGAGTTCTTCGATCACCTCGAAGCCGCGGGGCTCTCCCGGGGGGAGGCCGAGCAGTTCGCCGACCTCCTCGACTCGGACGACCTGGACGACCTCGTGGCGTTCGCGGGCGACGACGTGGCCGACGCGGTCGAGAACCTCCGCGCCGTCCTCGCCGCCGCCGAAGACTTCGGCGTGCGCGAGTACTGCGACATCTCCCTGGAGACCGCGCGCGGCCTCGACTACTACACGGGCGTCGTGTTCGAGTGCTTCGACAGCACGGGCGAGGTCAGTCGGAGCGTGTTCGGCGGCGGGCGCTACGACGACCTCATCGAGTCCGTCGGCGGGCAGTCCACGCCGGCTGTCGGGTTCGCGCCCGGGCACTCCACCCTCCCCTTGCTCCTGGAGCGCGCGGGCGTCCATCCCGACGAGGAGCTCCGCACGGACTATTACGTCCTCAGCGTCGGCGACACACGGGACGTGGCCGCCCGTGTCGCGCGCGACCTCCGCGAGCGCGGGAACGTCGTGGAGTCAGACGTGTCCGACCGGTCGTTCGGCGCGCAGATGAACTACGCCGACAGCGTGAACGCCGAGACGGTCGTCATCGTCGGCGAGCGCGACCTCGAGGACGGTAACGTCACGGTGAAGGACATGGACTCGGGCGACCAGACCCAGGCCCCGGTGGACGACTTCCCGGGCGACTATTCGCGCCCGACCTACGACGACTTCGCGTAGATGCGGGCGTTCCGGCTGGCGTACGACGGCACCCGCTTTCGGGGGTTTCAGCGCCAGCCGCACGGCGACACCGTGGAGGACGACCTGTTCGCGGCGCTCCGCGCGCTCGACGTCTTTTCGGGTGAGAAACCGGACGGGTACGCGGCGGCCGGCCGGACGGACGCCGGCGTCTCCGCCCGCGCCCAGACGGTCGGCTTCGAGAGCCCGGAGTGGCTGACGCCGCGCGCGCTCAACCCCGAACTCCCCGAGGCGGTGCGGGCGTGGGCGTTCGCGGACGCCCCCGACGGCTTCCACGCCACCCACCACGCCCAGTACCGCGAGTACGTCTACCACCTGCACGCGCCCGAGTTGGACGACGACCGCGCTCGCGCGGCCGCCCGCCGGCTCGCCGGCGCGCACGACTTCCACAACCTCACCACGGACGCGAAAAACACCGAGCGGGACGTGTCCCTCTCGCTCAGTAGGGACGGCGACTACCTCGTGTTCACGGTACGCGCGGGCGGATTCCCCCGCGGTCTCGTCCGACGGCTCGTCGCGCTCGTTCGCGATGTCGCCGCGGGCGGGTCGTTCGACCGCGTGGATCGCGTGCTCTCGTCGGAACCGCTCGACGGCCCGCTCGGCGTGCCGCCTGCGCCCGCGCATCCGCTCGCGCTCGCGGACGTGGGGTACGACCTCGACTTCACCGTCGACGACCGCGCCGCGGTCGACTGCCGGGAGACCTTCGCGTCGCTCGCGGTCGAGCGCCGCACGCGGGCGCGGGTCGCGGACTCGCTCTACTCCCAGTGAGACGGCCAGACCTCAGCCGCCTCCATCCCGGGCCGCAGCCCCCGTGATTCGAGGTCGTCCGCGAGCGCGTCCGCGTCCGGTCGCGGCACCGACTCGCGGGTGAGCCGCTGGACGAGGAGCGCGGCGAGCATCCCGTGCTCGCGGACGTTCCGCGCGTCCGTCTTGTCCCACGTGTCGGCGTGCGTGTGCCCCCAGCCGCGGCCGCGCTCCGGGGTCACCGAGTGCAGTTGCACTGCCGGTATCTCGCGCTTGAGGAACGGCCAGTGGTCGCTGAACGGATGGAGCGCGCCCTCCACCCTGAGTTCGCGGCTCGCCGTGTTCGCGACCGATTCGAGCACGTCCTCGAACGCCGGCGTGCCGTGCGTGAACGCCCGCATCGTCCGGTACCGGCCCGCGCCGTCCACGTTCACGACCGACCGGATATCTTCGGAGTCGAGGCGGTCTGCGAGCGCGCTCGCGCCGAGCAGGCCGACTTCCTCGCCGCCGACGGTGACGACGCGGACGCGTGCGTCGAGGTCGAGGTCGGCGAGGACGCGGGCCGTCGCGACGACGGTGGCGACGCCGCAGCCGTTGTCCAGCGCGGCCTCCGCGATGTCGTGGCCGTCGTGGTGCGCGAGTACGACCACCTCTTCGTCCGTGTCGGGGCCGAACACGCCGGTCGCGTTGTGTCCCTCTCCCGGTACTGTGTCGGCGGAGACTGAGAGCGAGACCTCGCCGTCGCGGTCGGCGTACTCGCGCAGCCACGTCCCGGTCTCCGCGGAGACGCCGACAGCGGGGACGGCGGCCTCCCGGTCGAACCGGAGCGCGCCCGTCGGCGGCAACTGCCCCTGCTTGTGGTTCGCGAACACGAACGCGCTCGCGCCCGCCGCCACCGCGTGCCCGAACTTCTCCATCCGGTGGTAGAGCCGGTCCATCCCGGGCGGCGTCTCCGTCGAGGCGACCACGACCTTCCCCGCCACGTCCGCGGCTTCGATTTCCTCCGGCGTGCCGTGGCCCACGTCCACCAACTCGCCGTGCACGTCCCCGCTCGGCGAGTAGGGGAGCGCGAGCGCCTCGAACGACCGCTCGACGGGACTCGTGACGCCGAACTCGGTGTCTCCGCGCCGCCACGCGTTCATCTCGAACGGTTCGACCGCGACGCTCCGTGCGCCCGCGTCCTCGAAGGCGTCCGCGACGAGGTCGGCGGCGCGGCGTTCGCCCGGCCGGCCGCTCATCCGGTCGCCGAGTTCGGCGAGGTCGCGGAGGAAGGTTCCTGGGTAGTCGTCCGCCCACAGCCGTCCGAACGCCTCGGGAGTCTCGACCATACCCGGGGTGTCGCTCGCTCGCCGGAAAACTACTGCCCCCGCCGACCCGGTTTGCGAACGCTTAACAGCGCTGACCGGTTGGATTCGCCCATGAGCAGCGTTCCCGAGCGCAGCGACATCGCGGAGGAGTACAAGTGGGATCTGGAGAGCATTTACGCCACCGACGAGGCGTGGGAGGAGGCGTTCGAGACGGTGAAGGGACGGCTCGACGACCTCTCGAACTACGAGGGCCACGCCACCGAGGACGGCGACACCCTCCTGGACGTGCTGGAACTCCGAGACGAACTCATGCGGGAGGTCGCGAAGGTGTCGTCGTACGCGCGGATGCGGTCCGACGAGGACACGCGCGACCAGGAGTATCAGGCGCTGTCCGCGCGAGCTTCGAGCCTCGTCTCGCAGGCGTCGAGCGCGGCGTCGTTCATCGAGCCCGCCATCCAGGAACTCAGCGAGGACGACATCGCCGAGATGGTCGCGGAGACGGAGGGCCTCGACGAGTACGAGCACTACTTCGAGGACGTGCTGCGGCAGAAGGATCACACGCGCTCCGCCGAAATCGAGGAACTCCTCTCGGAACTCGGGGAGGTCACGGGCGCGCCCGGCGACATCTACTCGATGCTGACGAACGCGGACATGACGTTCCCCACCGTCGAGAAGCCGAGCGGGGACGCCGTCGAAATCAGTCAGGGGAACTTCACCAGCCTCCTCAAGAACTCCGACAGGGAGTTCCGCCAGACCGTCCACGAGTCCTACTTCGAGGAGCTCGAATCGGTGCGGAACACCATCGGGTCGACGCTGAAGAACAGCGTGAAGGCGGACGTGAAGACCGCGCAGGCCCGGTTCTACGACACCGCCCGGGAGGCGGCATTGGACGACACGAACGTCCCCGTCGAGGTGTACGACACCCTCGTGGACACGGTGAAGGGCAACCTCGACAAACTCCACCACCACGCGGAACTCAAGCAGCGCCAGCTCGGCGTCGACGAGCTGAAGCCGTGGGACTTCTACATGCCGCTCGCGGACACCGAGAGCCCCGACATCACGTACGAGGAGGCGAAGGAGCACGTGGTGGACGCGGTCGCGCCGCTCGGCGAGGACTACCAGAACCGAGTGGACGAGGGCCTCGACTCCCGCTGGGTGGACGTGTACGAGAACCGCGGGAAGCGCTCGGGCGCGTACTCCGGCGGCACCTACGACACCCAGCCGTTCATCCTGATGAACTACCAGGACGACATCTCGTCGATGTACACGCTCGCCCACGAACTCGGGCACAGCCTTCACAGCCAGTACACGGGCGATGAACAGCCGTACGTCTACTCGCACTACGACATCTTCGTCGCGGAGGTCGCGTCGACGGTGAACGAGGCGCTGCTCACCCAGCACCTCCTCGACACCGTGGAGGACGACGCGTTCCGCCGGCACGTCCTCAGCGAGTACCTCGAACGCTTCCGCTCCACGCTCTACCGGCAGACGCTGTTCGCGGACTTCGAACACCAGATTCACACGCTCTCCGAGGAGGGCGAAGCGCTCACGCCCGACCGCATGGACGAGGTGTACGGCGACCTGAAGGAGTCGTTCTACGCGCCCGCCGACCTCGACGACCACATCCGCCGCGAGTGGATGCGCATCCCCCACTTCTACTACAACTACTACGTCTATCAGTACAGCACGGGCATCTCGGCGGCGGTCGCGCTCAGCCAGGACATCCTGAGCGAGGGCGACGACGCGGCGCGGCGCTACCGCGAGTTCCTCGCGATGGGGAACAGCGAGTACCCGCTCGACGCCCTCCAGCACGCCGGTGTGGACATGACCTCGCCCGAGCCGATCGAGGCCGCGATTTCGGTGTACGGCGACTACCTGGACGAGATGGACGACCTGGTGTAACGACCCAAAGGGACTTCTACGCGCGGGCCATACTGACGGCTAACAGGATGTCCCGCAGCCCATCTCTACCCGATCGGCCGACCCTCGACGTGGATCCCGATTCGCCCCCCGAGGAGCGGCTGGACGCCCTCAGGTCTCACTACGCGGAGATTCTGACGGTGAACGACCAGCTCGAAGACCAGTTGGCGTCGGTTCGCGATCACCAGCAGGAGCTCCGGGAGCGCGTGGAGACCCTCCAACGGGAGAACGAGACGCTGAAGACCGCGTCGCTCTACATCGCGACGGTCGAAGACCTGAACGACGACGGCGCAATCCTCCAGCAGCACGGGAACAATCAGGAAGTCCTCACGGACGTGGGCGACCGCCTCCGGCAGAAACTGGAGATCGGCGACCGCGTCGCCATCAACGACTCGTTCGCGGTGCAGCGCGTGCTGGACGACGAGACGGACGCTCGCGCGCAGGCGATGGAAGTGGACGAGTCCCCGACCGTCGAGTACGAGGACATCGGCGGCCTGGACGAGGAACTCCGCGAGGTCCGGGAGGCCGTCGAAGACCCCCTCCTGAACGCCGAGCAGTTCGAGAAGATCGGCGTCGAACCGCCGAGCGGCGTCCTCCTGCACGGCCCGCCGGGCACGGGGAAGACGATGATGGCGAAAGCCGTCGCGAACGAGACGGACGCGACGTTCATCAAGATGGCCGGCAGCGAACTCGTCCAGAAGTTCATCGGCGAGGGCAGTCGGCTGGTTCGTGACCTCTTCGATCTCGCGGAGCAGCGCGAACCCGCTATCATCTTCATCGACGAGATCGACGCCGTCGCTTCGAAGCGCACGGACTCGAAGACCAGTGGTGACGCCGAAGTCCAGCGGACGATGATGCAGTTGCTCTCCGAGATGGACGGGTTCGACGAGCGCGGCGACATCCGCATCATCGCGGCGACCAACCGCTACGACATGCTCGACCGCGCCATCCTGCGCCCCGGCCGGTTCGACCGCCTCATCGAGGTTCCGAACCCGGACGCGGAGGCGCGCTCGCGCATCATCTCCATTCACACGGACGAGATGAACCTCGCGGAGGCCGTGGACTACGACGCGCTCGCGGAGCAGACCGAGGGCTTTTCGGGCGCGCAACTGGAGAGCCTCTCCACTGAGGCGGGGATGTTCGCGATTCGCGACGACCGCGACGAGGTGACGATGCAGGACTTCGAGGACGCGCTCGACAAGATCAAGCGCAACGCGGAGGACGACTCGCCCGGCCACGCGGTGTACGTCCAGTAGCCGTCCGGTAACCGACACTCCTTATTTCGCGCGGTCGCTTTTCGGGGTATGAGCAGTATCCGTATCGCGTGGGGAACCGGGACGGCCCCCACCGAGATGGCGGCGTACGACGCCGCGCTGGCGGACGCGAACCTCCACAACTACAACCTCGTCACCGTCTCCTCGGTCATCCCCGCGGACGTGCCCGTCGAGGTCGTCGGCACCGCGCCCGACCTCGGGCCGGCGGGGAACCGATTGACGGTCGTGGAGGCGCACGCGAGCGTCGCCGGCCCCAGTCGGGCGAGCGCGGGGCTCGCGTGGAGTCGCAGCGAGGGCACCGGCCCCGGGTTGTTCTACGAGGCCTCCGGCGAGACGGACGCGGACGAGATCGCGGACGTGGTTCGCACGGGCCTCGACGCGGGCCGCGACCTCCGCGACTGGGCGTTCGCCGGCGAACAGGTGGAGACCGCGACCGTCACCGCGGGGGCGGGCGAGTACGCGTCCGCCGTCGTTCTCGCCGCGTACGGCGACAGCACGCCGCTCTGTTAGCGCGCCGACCGAGCATTGCTCATTTATGCACGCGCCTCCTACTATCAGGTAGATTGCTGTGAGTCGCTCGCGAACCACGCCAGTAATCGCACACTCATGACAGGCCACGTATACCAGCTCTCCGCGAACTTCGACCTCCCGCTCGAGGACTTAGAGGACTATCTCGACGACCCCGACCTTCCGCCGGAAGTCGAAGCCCTCGAAATCGACCGTCGGAACCGCATGCTGTTCATCAAAGCCGTCGCGGCCGATGATTCCCTCAGCAAGTACACGCCGACCGCTCAGCTCAAGGCGAAGGTCGAGGAGAAACGCATCTACGACCAGGACGAGGAGGAACGCCAGTGGGCGCGCCGGAACGACGAAGAAGACGAAATCACGTCCGAACTCGTCGAGTACGCGAGCTTCTCCGGCGACCTCGAAACCGTCCTCCAGAACACCGCCGTCCGCTACCCGATGTTTCTCCTGCTCCGTGACATCGCCCTGCTCGACGTGGAGGGAACGCTCACCGCCATCACCGCCGACGACGAGGGGGACGAACTCCAGGCGACCCGCGTCGTGGACGGCGAAGCCCGCCGCGCGGCCGTCGAAGTCGTCGAGCAGTCTCAGGCCAACGGGAACGGCAGCGGGAACGACGGCGTCGACTGGCGCGGCAACGAGTACATCAACTAGCTCGCCCCGGGACGAAGGCTTATCCGCAGTCCCGCCCAAACACGAATATCATGAACGGGAACACGCCGTACGCCGGGCCGAACACGCCCGACGTCGCACTCTCCTCCGCGCAGCATCGCGCGCTCCGCGAGAGCCTCTCCCGCATCGCGTCCCGAACCCGCGAGTTTCTGCCGGACGAGTACACCGTCGGCTCCGAGGTGAATCAGGGGTCGAACGGCCCGCAGGCCACCGTCGCCGTCCGCCCGCCCGTCGGAAACCCCGTCTCAGCGGGTTTCACGCCCGACTTCGACGAGGGTGACGCCGACCTCATCCCGCCCGCCGAACGCGACGAAGTCGCGCGGGGACTCGCCGCGAGCGCCGCCCTCCAGGTGAAGGTCGCGCTCGCGAACGCGGACATCGACCCGCCCGCACGATAACTCTCCGACTCTCCTACTCGGCGCGCGGCGGTGCGCCGAACAATCCGTACGCGACGAGCGCGAGCGCACCGAAACTCCCGGCGCTCACGCTCGCCGTCACCGACGCGCCCACCGACTGTCCGATGACGACTCCCGCCAGCAGGAGCAACGGCACTCCGACCAGCACGAGGTCGTAGACGGACGCCCCGACCGCCGACCCGAGCAGGCGGTCGAGCGGCGACGGCCCTTCACCGGACGGTACAGTCTCACCAGTACTCGTATCGGGTCGATACATCACGCGCTCTAGCACGCACTACGAAATTCTAAACGTTACGGCGGCTGTTCTCGCCCGATACCAGTGCAGTACGGAAGAGAACGCCACACTCGGAGCCCGGAGCGCTTTGACACGCCGACAACGGAAGAAACAGCGCGCCCCCCGTTCGGCCGACGGCCCTAAACCCTCCCGCGGCTCGCGGCTTCGCCGCCCGCGTGTTCGGCGCCCGCCCACTTCGCTCGGCCCGGCTTCTAGACGCTCGCGCTCGGCGGTCGACTGTCCGGCGGCGCGTCGCACCGCCTCGGCTCGCGTCTCGCTGGCGCTCGCTCGTTCGGTGGAACCTCGCTACGCTCGGCTCCACCTACTTCCCCCAGAAGGGGTCGCGGTTCCGGCGTTTGTCGACGAACATGGAGAGGGCTTCGCGTTCGTCCGCGGGGATCTCCTCGGCGAGTTCCTGTTCGAGTACCTTGGCGTGCTTCTCGGGGAGGTCGACCCAGAGCTCGTCGCCTTCCTTGACGTCGCGGCCGACCGTGGGGCCGTCGATGGAGACGCTGACTCTGTTGCCGGCGCGGACTTCGTCCACGTCCTCGCCCTGCTCCTGGATGCCCTTGACGACGCCGACGCGTTCGAGTTCGTTCCCGTCGAACTTCCCGACGGGCGTGTTGCGCTTGAGGGTGCCGGAGAGGACTTCGACGCCGACGACGGCGGGGTCGGACTGCCGGAAGACGTGGTCTTCGAGGATGCGGAAGCGCGCGGGCCGCCGGATGTTCTCGAAGACGGCTTCCTTCTGCTGGCGTTCGATGGCCTCGACGTGCTCCTCGTAGCGCTCGACGAGCTGGTAGATGACGTCGCTCTCGAAGAGTTCGACGCCGTCCTCCTCCGCGCGCTGTTCGGCGTCCGCGAGCACGTCCACGTTGAATCCGAGGATGCAGCGGTGGGTGTCCTCGTCGGCGGTGGTCGCCATGGACACGTCCCGGGGCGCGATGTCGCCGACTTCGGCGCGCATGATGGGGATTTCGGCCTCCTCGAGGGCGTTCGCGAGCGCTTCGAGGCTGCCGAGCGTGTCGGCTTTCACGACGACGCCCTCCTCCTCGGTCTCCACGGCGATCTCCGCGAGTTCGGCCTCGACTTCGTCGATGACGTCTTGCAGCGGGCGGTCGCGGACGGCGCGGACGGGCGCGCCCGCCATCGCGTCGTCCAACTCGGGTGCGGCGATCTTCACGCCCGTCGCGGCGGAGAGTTCCTCGACGTTCTCGAACCGCTTTTCGGTTCGTATCTCGGCGAGCGGCTGGGGTTTCAGGAGCGCCCTGACCTCGGTGACGATGGTCTCGTTCAGGCCGCCGACGACGATTGTGTCGTCCTCGCGGACGGTGCCGTCGTAGAGGATGACGTCCACGGTCGTCCCGAACCCCTGCTCTTCTTTCACCTCCAGCACTGTCCCAGCGCCGGGGCCGGTGATGTCGACCTCCATGTCCTCCTTCATGTAGCGCTGCGCGAGCCCCATCAGGACGGTGAGGAGGTCTGGGACGCCCTCGCCGGTCTCCGCGGAGACGGGGATGACGCCGATGTTGTTCTGGAAGTTCTGGAGCCGCCAGTAGAGGTCGCTGGAGAAGCCGTGATCGGAGAGTTCGCCGATGAGTTCGTAGAGCGCCTCGTCCAACTGCTGGCGGACTCTGTCCGATTGCGCTTCGTACGTCTCCTGGACGGGCGCGTCCTCGTGCGGCCGCCATCCCGGAATGGTGTCGATTTTGTTCGCGGCGACGACGAACGGCGTCTGGGTGTCCTGGAGGATGCGGATTGCTTCCTCCGTCTGCGGCTGGAAGCCGTCGTTCACGTCCACGACGAGGATGGCGATGTCGGCGAGCGCGCCGCCGCGGGAGCGCAGCGTGGTGAACGAGTGGTGGCCGGGCGTGTCGATGAACAGCAGGCCGGGGAGGTCGAAGCTCCCCGGGTCGATGAGGCTGCCCGCGACCTCCGACACGACGTCGAGCGGCACGGCGGTCGCGCCGATGTGCTGGGTGATAGCGCCGGCTTCGCCCTCGATGACGGCGGATCCTCGAATCTTGTCGAGGAGGCTGGTCTTTCCGTGGTCGACGTGTCCGAGGACGGCGACGATGGGCGTACGGAGGTCGCCGGGTTCGGACGCAGAGTGTTCCTGAGACATGGTGTAACCCCGAAAACGGTTGTTACGTGTGAAGAACGCGCTCGGCGATTTAAGACTCCCGGAATACGGGACTTCGGGCGCCCCGCGGGCTTTATGTGGATTCGGGAACCAGCGTGGGGTATGGCCGACATTCTCGCCGAGAACCTCTCCGGGAAGGCGGTGATGGGCTCTGACGGAACCGAACTCGGGATGCTGTACAACATCACGATGAACCTCAAGACGGGCGAACTCGTGGACTTGCTCGTCGAACCGAACGAGGAACTCGGGACGGCGCTCGACTTCTCGCGGGACGACCGCGGGCACTACGAGGTTCCCGTGGGTCGCGTGCAGGCGGTGAAAGACTACATCGTCGTTCGGCGATAGTGCGCGTCCTCGACTCGTCGGCGTTCATCGCGGGCTACGAGACGGACGACGACGTCGCCACGATCCCGCTCGTCCGCGAGGAACTCACCGACGCGTCCGCCTATCGATTCGACGCGATGGAGGGCGGCGGGATGCGCGTGCACGTCCCTGACGAGTCCGCCGTGCGCGCGGCCCGGCAGGCCGCCCGCCGCACCGGCGACCTCGACACGCTCTCCGACACGGACCTCCGCCTCGTCGCCGCGGCGCACGACCTCGACGCCGTGCTCGTGACCGACGACTACGCGATGCAGAACGTCGCGGCCGACCTCGGCGTCGACGTGGACGTGGTTCAGCAGGCGGGAATCACGGAGAAACGCGAGTGGGTGTTCCAGTGCCAGGGCTGCGGACGGACGTTCGACGACGACCGGGAGCGCTGTCCGGTCTGCGGGAGTTCGCTGACGCGGAAGAACCCCGACTAGCGGGAATCGAGGCCGAGGGAGACGAGTTGGCGCAGTACTTCCTGCTGCGTGAGGTCGTGTTCGCTCGCGAGGCGTTCTACCTCCGCGATCACTTCCTCGTCGTAGACGGCGGACAGCTTCCGACCCATATTGTGTGGGTTGGTAGCACGGGAATATAAGTCTCTGTCAGTCGCGCGTCCGCGCACCGTCAGACGGACAGGTAGACGAGGAGGAACTGGACGGCGTTGTACACCGTGTGCGCGAGAATCGGCGCGACGAGGTTCTCCGTGTGGAGGTATATCGCGCCGAGCACGAGCGAGATACAGAACAGCTGGGTGAGGGACGCCGCGACGGCGAGCGCCGGCGCGGTCGCGTACGCGAAGACGTGCACGCCCGCGAACACCGCGCTCGCCACGACGACCGCCAGCCGGGGCGAGTAGTGGCTGTACAGCGTCTTCTGGACGAACCCGCGCGCGAGCAGCTCCTCGCCCGGCGCGACGAACAGGACGGAGACGACGGCCATCACGAGCGCGATGGTCGGATTCGCCTCGATGCGTTCTTGCACGCCGTGGCTCGCCGACGGCACGTTCAGGGCGGTCGTGAGCACGCTGAACGCCCAGAGCAGGCCGAGCATCGCGACGCCGGCCGCGAGACCGATGCCGACCGTACGAGCGCTCGGGCGGTCGAGGTCGAAGAACGCCCAGTCGCCGCCGCGGACGTGCACCGCGGCGACGGCGACCGCGCCGATGACGGCGCTCGCGAGCGCGGACTGCACGCCGTACGAGAGGGCTCCGGGGACGCCAGCGGTGGCGGCCGCGCCGACCGCGCCAGCGACCGATCCGAGGAGGACGGCGGCGAGGCTGACGAGCGCGACCCGCGCCGCCGCGGCGTACGCGTCGAATCCCGCCATCACTCCACGCGCAGCGACGGCGTCTCCGGGAGTGACTCGTCGCCCCGGAGCAGGCCGCGAGCGGCCTCCTTCCCCCACTCGACAGCCGGCTGTGTGAACGTCTCGACGCCGTACAGTTCGCCGGCGAGCACGCACGCCGCCTCCATCCCGAACAGCAATCCGCCGACGCTCTCGGGGTCGAGCGCGTCCAGTTCCACGCGGACGCTCGGACACCCGGATTCGGCGAGGCTCGCCTCCGTCGCGCGGAACTCCGCGTCGAGAAGGCTGCCGAGGCTCTCGCCGTCGAGGTAGTCGAGTCCGTCGAGGTCGCTGGACGGAATCGGCACGTCCGGTCGGTCGCGGGCGGTGACGAGGCTCACCATCTTGTCGTGGGGGCCGGCGCGATACAGTTGCAGTTGGCTGTGCTGGTCGGTCGCGCCGAGCGCCCGCACCGGCGTCTGCCCGAGGCCGTCCTTCCCCAGGCTCTCGGCCCAGAGCTGCGCGAACCACTCCGCGAACGTCTCCAGGCCCTCGGCGTACGGCATCACGGCGTTCACGCCCGCGCCCCGCACGTCGAGCGCGTAGGCGAGCGCGCCGTACGCGTACGCGGGGCAGTCGAACAGGCTTCCCGACAGCGTTTCGCGCTCCTCGCGTGCGCCCGCGACGACGCCCTCGATGTCCACGCCGGCGAGCGCCGCGACCGGCAACCCCACCGTCGAGAGCGCGGAGAACCGCCCCGGGACGCCCGCTGGAACCGAGAGCGCGGGGAGGTCGTGGGCGTCCGCGAGGTCGCGGAGGTTTCCGTCGGGTCCGGTGGTGACGAACGTGCGTTCCGTCCAGTCGACGCCCGCGTCCCGCATGGCCTCGCGGACGACGAGGAAGTTCGCGAGCGTCTCCGCCGTCGTTCCCGACCGCGACACCACGTGCATCACTGCGTCGGAGAGGTCGATGTCGTCGAGGAGGGCGCGGACGCCCGCCGGGTCGACGTTGTCGAGGAACTCGGTGCGGGTGTCGTCGCCGAGCGCGTCACAGAGCGCGGCCGCGCCGAGCGCGCTCCCGCCGATGCCCACGGTGAGCACGGTCTCCGCGTCCGCGAACGGCTCGACCGCCGCCCGAACCTCGTCGGTGTCGACGGTCTCGGGGAGGTTCAGCGCGGCGTACCCGAACTCGCCGTCGTCCGTCCCGCTCGCGATTGTGTCGTGCGCGTCCGCCACGCGGTCGTCCAGTCGGTCGAGCGCGCCCCGCGGGACGCCCGGCGTCGCCACCTCGTCCAGTGCGTTCCCCACGTCGATGTTCATACTCGAAGTCCCGGCGGCCGCCGTCTTAACGCCCGCGCTCCGCCGCCGCGAGCGAAACCCCGAAAAGCCGGCGTCCCCCAGTACGGGTATGAGCGAGAAGTCCGGCACGTTCCTCGTGACGCACGCGGACGACGACTCCGCGGTGCTCGCGGACGTCCGCGACACCCACGTCCACACCCTCTCCTCGAACCCCGGCGTCGAGGTCGGCGAGGTTCTGGAGGCGACGGTGAGCCCCGACCCGCCGATGGAGGTGACGTGGTCGGTGACCGCGGTCGAGGAGCGAACGACGATTCCCGTCGAGCGGAGCGAGGAGCGGCCGACGACGCAGGCGTACGACCTCCACGACGACCTCGCGGAGGGCGACGTTACGACCACCGAGCGCGCGGGGACTGGCGAGGTGCACGTGCTCGCGGTGCCGCCCGCGCAGACCGAGGACGCGGTCGCGGACGTGGCGGACGACCAGGCGACGCTCGAACGCGCTGCGCGCCTCGGCGTCGACCGCGTGGAGGTCCGGTTCGACGCCGAGGCGGGCGTCGTGAGCGTGCGCTACCTCCCCTGAAGCCGCCCCTCTAGTTCTCGCGAGACGCGGTCGAGTCGCGTCGTGCCGAACCACGCGACGAGCAGGCCGCCGAGCGCGTTGTACGCGAGGTCGACGACGGCGTCCTCGAGGCTGTACACCACGAGGAGGGGTCGGAATCCGAACGCGATGGCGAGGTCGCGCGCGACGAACTCCGCGGTCTCCCAGACGACCCCAAGCCCGAGCGTGACGACGACGAGGAGGGCGCCGACGAACGGCGGCGGGAGGTAGATGTCGTCCGTGTGGAGGTCGACGGCGTGGACGGCGGCGTACGCGGCGCCGGCGACGACGCTCGCGGAGAGCGTATGCGTGAGGTGGTCCCACCACACGATGGCGTCGTAGAGGCCGAGCATTCCCACGGAGTGCAGGAGGACGGCGAGCGTCACCCAGAGCGCGGGGAGCGGGCCGAGGACGACGCCGTAGTCGCGCTCCAGGGCGTTCGGGGCGAGCGTCACGAGCAGGCCGAGGAGGGCGTTCACGGCGACGCTCGGGTTCCGCGTCACGACGCCCCCGACGAGCACGAGCGCGACGAGCGCCTGGAGGGCGTGCACGAGCGCGCGGGCGGTTCGGACCACTACCGTGGGATTGAACCGACCCTCACTTAAGCGTCCGCGAAAGCGCTAAGTTCTGTCCTCGCGTAAGCGACAGTATCATGATGGCGACGACGCACGCGCTCATCGGGTTCGCAATCGCGGTGCTCGTGGCGCCGGACGCCGCGCCCGCCGTCCTCGCCGCCGGGTTCGCCGGCGGCGCGTTCCCGGATCTCGACCTGTACGCCGGCCACCGGAAGACCCTGCACTTCCCGGTGTACTACGCGGTTCTCGCGCTCCTGCTCGCCGCGGTCGCCGCGCTCGCGCCCGGCACGTGGACGCTCGCCGCCGCGCTGTTCGCGGTCGCGGCCGCCGTGCACTCCGCGATGGACGCCTTCGGCGGCGGCCTCGAACTCCGGCCGTGGGAGGGGACGAGCGACCGCGCGGTCTACGACCACTTCAACGACCGGTGGCTCCCGCCGAAGCGCTGGGTGCGCTACGACGGCGCGCCCGAAGACCTCGGCCTCGCCGCGGTCGCGGCGACCCCCGCGGTGGTCGCGCTCTCCGGCGGCCTCGAACTCCTCGCGGTCGGCGCGCTCGCCGTCTCCGCGGTCTACGTGCTCGTGCGGAAACCGATGGTCGCCGTCGCGGAGTGGCTTGTCGCGCGCACGCCCCCGACCGTCCTCGAATACGTCCCCGAGCGGTTCGTTCACGACCTGTAGGGCGTCCGGAAAACTCAACCCTTATCCACGGGGCTCGCGCAAACCGAATGTATGCCATCGTTCGAGGTTCCGGAGGTGGACTTCAGCCGGTACTCGAACCGCCAACTCCTCGTGCCGCCGCTCGTCTCGCTCTTGGTGGCGTTGGCGGTTCTCGTCGGCGCGTTCGCCCTCACCGGGACGCCGGTTCCCCTCGGCATCGAGTTCACGGGCGGGACCGAGCTCACGGTCACCTCTCCCGCATCGCAATCAGCCGTCGTCTCGGCGTTCAGCCAGCACCCGCCGGAGTCCGTTCGCGCCATCCCCTCCCGGCCCGACACGTACGTGTTGACGTTCCAGCCGGAGACCGGACAGACGCAGGCCGCGCTCCAGGAGTACATCCGTCAGCGCGTCGACTCGGCGTCCGTCCAGATGGATCTCGAAGGCCTCCGCACCACGTCCGCGACGTTCGGCGCGAACAACCAGGAGTTCGCGATCATCGGCCTGCTCATCGCGTTCGCGGGTATGAGCGCCATCGTCTTCATCCTCTTTCGCTCGCTCGTCCCGAGCCTCGCCGTGGTGGCGTCCGCGTTCAGCGACATCGTGATCCCGCTCGCCCTGATGAACCTGTTCAGTATCAAGCTCTCGCTGGGAACGGTCGCCGCGCTCCTGATGCTCATCGGGTACAGCGTCGACTCGGACATCCTCCTCACGAACCACGTGCTCCGCCGCTCGGGGAGCTTCTACGAGAGCGTCGACCGCGCGTTCATGACCGGCGCGACGATGACCACCACGTCGCTGGTCGCGATGGCCGTGATGGCGATCGTCGCGTACGCGTTCGGCATCGAACTCCTGACCTCGATCGGCCTGATACTCGTCTTCGGCCTCGCGGCCGACCTGATGAACACCTACATGTTGAACCTCAGCCTGCTTCGCTGGTACAAGTACGAGGGGGTGGCGCGATGATTCGCGAGAACTGGCGGGTCATCCTCCTCGTCGTCCTCGTTATCGGGAGCGGTATCGCGCTGTTCGCGCCCGGCGTCGCCGGGAACGACGCCGGCACGGCGGCCGCACAGCCGACGAACCTCCAGTACGGCATCCAGCTCGATGGCGGCACCCGCATCCGCGCGCCCGTCACCGGGATGACCGCGACCGTCGAGAACGTCACGGCCCAGAACCAGTTCGACGTGCAGAACACGGTCGCGAGCGAACTCGCCCTCGAACAGAGCCGGGTTCGCGTTCGCCCCTCCCTGGACACGGTGGAGGTGTACGCTCCGGTGAACGAGACGCCGTTCCGGAACGCGCTCGCGGCGACGAACCTCACCGTCACCGGCGTGCGTGACGGCGTCACCGACCCGACGCGCGCGACCATCGTGGACGTCCTGCAGGACAAGCTCGACCAGACGGGGCTCGGCGGGACGACCGTCCAGCAGATCCAGTCCTCGCAGACGGGCGAGCACTACATCCTCGTGGAGGTCCCGGGCCGGAACGTCTCCAGCGTCCGCCAGCTCGTCACCGAGCGCGGGAGCGTGCGTCAGATCGCGTACTTCCCGCGGAACGGCTCGATGGCGAACGAGACGGTGCTCGCGCCGAGCGACCTCGAATCCGCGAGCATCGGCACGCCCTACCGTAGCAGGGTGCTCGGTCCCGTCGTTCCGGTGACGCTCACGGAGCCGGTGGCGCGGGACTTCGCGGCGGCGATGCGTCAGTACGGCTTCACGTCGAGTCAGGGGATCAGTAACTGTCAGTACCGCACGAACCCGAACGCGACCCAGTACTGCCTGCTCACCGTGAACGACGGCGAGGTCGTCTACTCGTCCTCGATGGGCGCGGATCTCGCGCAGAGCATGGAGAACGGCGAGTTCGTGAAGAGCCCGCAGTTCGTGATTCAGGCGGACTCGATGGCGGACGCCCGCCAGCTCCAGATCGACCTCCGCGCCGGCGCGCTCCCCTCGACGCTCAACCTCGATACGGGAACGACGTACTACATCTCGCCGAGCCTCGCGGAGCGGTTCAAGCCGCTTTCCTTCCTCACCGGACTCATCGCGGCGCTCGCCGTCGGCCTCGTGGTCTACCTCCGGTACGGGGAAGCGCGGGTGGCGGTGCCGATGGTGGCGACCGCGCTCTGTGAGGTCGTCGTGCTGCTCGGGTTCGCGTCGCTCACACAGCTGGCGCTCGACCTCTCGCACATCGCGGGGTTCATCGCGGTCATCGGAACGGGCGTGGACGACCTCATCATCATCGCGGACGAGGTGATGACGGAAGAGGTGTCCTCGAGCAGAGTGTTCCAGAGTCGGTTCCGGAAGGCGCTCTGGATCATCGGCGCCGCGGCCGCGACGACAATCATCGCGATGAGCCCGCTCGCGTTCCTCAGCCTCGGCGACCTCCGCGGGTTCGCCATCGTCACCATCCTCGGCGTCCTCATCGGCGTGCTGGTGACGCGGCCGGCGTACGGCGACATCCTCCGTCGCCTCCTCACGGACGACCGCTGACCGACAGCGGTCTTTCTCGCGGACGTATCCTGTGTCGCGTCGCCGACTCGGTTCAGAAGTCGCTGAGTTTCGCGTCCGTCGTTCCCGTGGCGTCACGGTCGAACTCCGCGAGCTCCACGAACTCCAGGCCGGAGTCGCGGAGCGCGCGCCGCACGCGCTCGGACGCCGACGGCGCGACCAGCATCCCCCGGACGTCGGCGTTGTCCTCGTAGAGCGAGACGTACCGCTTCAGCTGGTCGAAGTGGTTGAGCGTCGCCTGGATGCGTTTCACTTCGACGACGACGGGGTTGCCCTCCGAGTCGGTGGCGAAGAAGTCGATGAAGCCGTACTTCGTCTCGCGTTCGTGTTCCACGATTCGCAGGCCGTCTTCGAGTTCGCCGGGGTGGGCTTCGATGTAGGCGTGCATCTCGTCCTCGGTGCCGGACTCCTCGTATTCGGCGGCGTCGTCGGCGTCGTACCGGGTGACGCCGTACGCGTCGATGAGGCGGACTTCGACGCGCTCGCGGGGGTTGACGCGGCGCGCGACCACGACGAGGTCGCCGTCCGACTCGCGGGCGGAGACGGTGCCGCCGGCGGGCATCCAGTTCACGGGCTTGTGGCCGTCCGGCTGGTGGACGAGGAGGGTGCCGTCGGGCTTGCAGACGAGCAGTCGGTCGCCGGGGCCGAGGTAGCCCGACGTGCGGCCGTCGTACTCGACCTCGCACTCGGCCTGCAGGGTCACCATCGCGCCCTCGTGGAGGCCGGTCTCCACGACGTTCGCGAGCGTCTCCGCGTCCGGGGTCTCGTAGTGGTCGGCCGCCATTCATCGACCGATGACGCGCGGCCCGCTTAAGCAGTGCGTTCGACGCGACACGGAACGGCGTTCGGGTTTCCCGGACGCCAGGCGCGCGCCTCGGGCGTCGAGGGCGCGCTAGAACTCGGAGAGTGCGGACTGCTCGGCCGCCGCCAGCACGTCGTCGCAGGTGCTCCACGACGCCCGCGCACAGCCCGGTAGCTCGCCGCGCTCTCGCACGTACGCCGCGAGGAATTCTCTGGTGGTCGGGTCGCTCGGGTAGCCGCTTCCCACGTTCCCGTACTCGTCGGCGAGCGCGTCGACGTGCGCGTCCCGCGCCACCTTCGCGACGACGCTCGCCGCCGCCACGATACTGTGGGCGTCGTCCGCGCCGTGCTCCGCGGTCACCTCGACGTCGCGGTCGGCCGCCGCTTCTACTCGGCTCGCGAACCGCTCTTCGGAGGTGTCGCCGGCGTCCACGATACCCCGGCCGTCGGCGTTCGCGGCGTCGATGGCGGCCGCGTGCGCGTCCACGGTGAGCGTGTTCATGTCCGTCCCGGGGTCGTCGATGCGCCCGACGGGGACTTCCGCCACGCCGAGTCGGACGCCGTCCGTGTCGCGGAGCGCGGCGTCCAGTTCCTCCCGTCGCGCGGGCGTGAGTTTCTTCGAGTCCCGGAGGCCCGCGGGGAGCGAATCGGGGTCGGCGACGACGCACGCGGCGAACATCGACCCGAGCACGGGCCCCTTCCCGGCCTCGTCCACGCCGAACCTACGCATCGAGGAAGAACTCGCCGCGCTCGAACGGCTCGTCCTCGCCCGCCACCGCCACCACGTCGAGCGCCGTCACGACCGCGTCGGTGTCGAGCAGTCCGGCGAGGCTCGGGGTCGTGCGGCCCGAATCGCCGCTCACGAGCTCCTTGATGTAGAGGCCGCCCTCGCCCAGCACTTCGACGGTCGCGTGCGTGTCGTCCTCCAGGTCGCCGGACACGTCGAGCACGCGGCGCTCCCGGACCTTGTCCGCGCGGCGGTGGGAGACGCGCTCGGGCGTGCGCTGTTCGACGGTCGCGCCCTCCAGGTCGGCGAGCGCGCCCGCGAACGCCTCGGCGTCGACCGGTGACGCGAACTCGATGTCCGCGCGGTAGGTCTTGTCCGCGTCGTGTTCTTTCACGCGCTCGACCATCTCGTAGGTCGCGAGCCGCAGCCCTTCGACTTCCGCCTTCCCGCCCGCGAACGCGTTGATGTCGTCTTCGAGGTCGTCGGCGTCGAGCAGGCGCTTCCGGGGGTTCTTCACCTCGACGACGAACGGCCGGCCCGTCCCCAGCATCAGCGCGTCGATGTCTTCTCGCCCCGCGCCGTGGAATTTCGATTCCGTGCCGTCCATCGCGTCCTCCACGACGGGCGCGGTCAGCTGTTCGACGCTCAGCGGGTACTGGTAGCCCGTGCCCTTGCAGGTCGGACACACCTCGTCGCCGCGCAGCCCGCCGCCGCCGCAGTCGCCACACGGCCACTCCGTCTGCGGGATGCCGCGCGCGAGCTTCCGATACCGGCCGTAGACGAACGCGGGGTTCACCTGGACGTCCACCTCGTCGTCCGCGAGGTCGACGACCGCGAGCACGTCCGGGCGGTCGAAGTCCACGTCAGCGCCCGTCTTCCGTCCGAGTCGCTTGCCGACCTCGCGGTTGAACTCGGACTTGAACGCCTCGCCCGCGTCCGAATCGAGGCCCGCTGACTCCCGGAGGAGGCGCTCGTTCTCCTCCACGAGCGGCGGCGTCCGCGTCCCGACCTGGTAGGTCGCGAACTCGGTCTCGGCGAGCTCGTCCGCGATGCGGTCCGCCCAGTCGTCGAACTCGCGCGAGAGGCCCTCGCACACCCAGCAGTCGTCCGCGGGTTCGTGCGGGTCGTCGTCGTCGATGGCGACCGCCGTCCGCAGCGCCCGGCCGCGCTCGCGGTTCGTCAACCCGAAACTTCGCTCCGCGAAACACCGCCCGAGACACGGGTCGCAGACCGGGCCTTCGGCCACGACCGCACGCGCGTCCTCGATAACACTCATACCTCCGTTTTCGGCCGGACGCACACGTAGCCCTTTCGACGCACCTTTCCACTCCGGCGCGAACCCACGGGTATGCGCGAGTTCATCGTCCTCGGCCACGACGCCCCGACGGACGCCGACTTCTCCCTCGATTCGCTCCCGAACGCCGGCCGCCTCGACCTCCTCTGTCGCTGCATCGGCGCGGGCGTCTTCCTCAGTCACGACATCCGCGAGGCCGTCCAAGTGCACCTCGTCCTCCAGGACGAACTCACCGTGCGATTCGACAGTCGAACCCTCCGGAACGCCCGGCCCGACGAGCGCAACCTCGCCGGCCTCGTCCGGAACGCCCTCGACCACACGAACGAGGCAATCGGCCACCGCGAAGCCGAACCCAGCCCCGGCGTCCACGTCTCGAAACGCGGCTTCGAACCGACGCTCGACCGACTCACAGAGCGCGCCACCGTCGTCCACCTCCACGAGGACGGCCAGCCGCTCGCCGACGCCGAACCCCCCGAACACCCCGCGTTCGTCCTCTCGGACCACAACGACTTCAGCGAGCGCGAAGCCGACATCCTCGCGGGCGAGGCCGACCAGCGCGTCCGCGTCGGCCCGCACGCCATCCACGCCGACCACGCCATCGCCGTCGCGAACAACTACCTCGACACCGACGCCTACACCACCTACTAGACCGCTTCGGAAGGGTTAAAGGCGAACGAGTCCGTACGAGAACATGCGGGCCGGTGGGGTAGCTTGGTATCCTTCGGCCTTCGGGTGGCCGTAACCACGATTCAAATTCGTGCCGGCCCACTAACTATCCCAGCCATTTTGGAGTCGAGGATAATCGCCATATAGCTTGGGGTTCACCGGGTCTCAGTGCCGCCAGACGAGTTACAGCACACTAACGCTCCCGGCCACACACCGCGCCGTCACGCGGTTTTCTAGAGCCGAAATTCGCGCCGCGCGGCCGAACAGCTACCACGCTTCTCGCGCCGCGCGCCGCTGCCCGGATAGGCGTCGACGCGCCTCGGGGATGACGTAGGAGCGTCTCCTCGCGCGATGAAACACTCACCAGCGCGCGCCGCGCGCTGTGAGATCTTGGAGTCCAGCCAGACCTGGCGAGAACCTATTAGTTCACGACACCACAGGAATCGATAAGACGGTTACAGACTATGCCATCAGACCACGTTCTCAAATCCGCACTCTCGGATCCATCGGATGCAACTCTCTGTGTTAACAAGGAGGGAGAAGCAGTCTTTCTCACTGACGACTTCTGCGATCAAGTTGGATACGAGACTGACGAACTCCTTGCAGATGGATGGCTGACGACACTTGTTCCGGAACAGGGGCAAGCCGAGGTCCGGAACCTGTTCGATACCGCCACCAACGAACCGACGATAGAGAGCGGTGACGAGCTAACAGTCGAATCGAAAGACGCGGGCAAAAAAACCATTCGATGGATGCAGACGGTCTATGCTGACGACGGCACCTATGTCGTTGGAACCCTCCAATCGGATTCCAGATCGTCTCCCGAGTGGCACGACCCCTATCGAACCCTCGTCGAGCATTTCCCGAACGGCATCGTGACGCTCTTCGACGAGGACTTCCAGTACCAGATCGTCGGCGGCCAAATATTCGACGAACTACCCCTTTCTCCAGACGACCTCGAAGGACACACGCTCAAAGAAACCTTCCCCGCCGAGAATGTCACCGAGCTACGCCCACTTTATGAAGCCGCGTTTGAAGGCGAAGTGAACACAACGACAGTCACACTGGCAGACAAAATCTTCCAAGTACAAGTCCTACCAGTATACGACAGCGACGGTGATATTTTCGCGGGAATGACGGTTTCCCAAGACATTACCCAGCAGAAGGAACAAGAGCAAGAACTCAAACAAGCCCAAGAACGGTACCACGCTCTCATCGAGAACGCACCAGTCCCGATCTTCGTCGGCACAGCCGACGGCAAGATCATCGAAATGAACGAAGAAGCAGAAGCGCTCATCAACCGTCCCCAATCTGCTGTCATCGGAAAATCCCAGCGTATACTGCATCCCGACGAGAAAGCAGAAGAATACGAAGCCCTCTTTTCGACACACGCGATGAACGGCGGGACCCGTCGGTATCTTCCAAATGGAGATCAGATTCACGTCGAAACGAGCGACGGAGACCACATTCCCGTCGAAATCAGCGTTTCGACCATCGACAACGAAGACACCAAGCTCGTCCACGGAATTTTCCGAGACATCTCCGACCAAGTCTGGTACGAATCCACACTCATGGATCTCCACGAAACCGCCGATGTATTCGTCCAAGCTGATTCTCAACTCGAAATTGCCCAATCGATCGTCGATACTGCAATCGACATCCTTGATCTACAACTCGCCTCCGTCAACCTCACGCAATCTGATGATAATACGCTCACCCCCGTCGCCTACTCGGACGATGTAACCGACATCCTCGGAGATCCACCGGCCCTTCCGTTGAACAAAAGCCTCGCGGGCAAAGCGTATCTCGACAACGAGACGATCCGAACCGGCGACGTTCGGTCACATGGAGCCGTGTACAACCCAAATACGCCGATTCGAAGCCAGCTCATCGTTCCGATCAACGGCTTCGGGACGATCATCTGTGGCGATACTGAACGCAACTCGTTCGATCAGCGTGATCAACAACTGCTTGAGCTGGTCGCCCGAACAGCTGAATCTGCATTCGAGCGTGTGGCTCGCACGGCGGAGCTTCGAGACCACAAACGAGAACTCGAACAGACGTCCGAAGCACTGCGACAGGTTGAAGAGCTGGATTCGCGTATCCGTAAACTCACACAGATCGCAATTCAAGCAGAAACACGGGAAGAACTCGAACAGCAGGTCTGTGACATCTTCGCGTCGCTGGAGTCCTTCTCGTTTGTCTGGGTGAGCGACTTGACTCCTGAGGGGGATGAGCTTGTCCCACGCACGTGGGCCGGGGACGAACAGGGATATCTCGACAGCCGCTCGTTTACCATTAACGGTTCCGCGACGGAGCCGGCAGTCGAAACTGCCCGATCGAACGACCTGACTGTCGTGTCGAACACCGCTCGGAACGTCCAAGCAGAACCGTGGCGCCGGGATGCTATCCAACGTGACTTCGCGTCAGGTATCGCAGTCCCGATCACGTATCAAAACGTCTTCTATGGCGTCATTGAAATCTTCGCAAACGAGCGTGACGCCTTTTCAGATCGAATGCAAGCCGCGCTCAAAGACTGGGGACGGGTAATGGGATACGCCATTACGGAGATCCAGCGAACCAGCGCAATCCTGGCTCAGCGAGGAACTGTACTCGAGTTCGAACTCGAATCGAAGACATGTCCACTTCTCCGAATCGCGCAGCAACACGAATGCACGCTACTCTTTGGCGGGCTTCGAGACCAAGACGGCGAGAATACAACGGTCTTCGTCCGGCTGCTCGAAGGCTCTGTCGATCGCCTGCTCGAAACAGCCAGAGACGCGACAGGAATCACATCGATCAACAATATTCAGGAAACGGAGGAGAGTTCACTCTTCCAGATCGAATTCTCAGAAGCGTTCATTGGGACCGTGCTTGCGAAATACGGAATCCAGTTGGATCGAATAGTCGGGGAGACAGATGGGAGCGTAGCGGCATATGTGAGTGTCCCCCCAACGATCCCGGTCCACCAGACTGTCGAAATCATTTCAACAGAATATCCGAATTCAACATTGCGTAGTACCGAGGAACGATCAGACGCAATGATTTCGTCATTAGAGTGTTCAGAGAGGATACTCTCGGGTTTGACGGAACGACAACGGGAGACGGTAGAACTGGCGTTTCACGGCGGATACTTTGAGTCCCCGAAGCAGACTAAAGGTGCGGACCTCGCTGATCAGATGGGTATCTCCTCGTCATCGTTCTACAATCACCTCCAAGTGGCCGAGCGAAAAATCCTCAAAAACCTCCTCGGGAGCCCCCCGAAGCCCGACTGAGATGAAAGAGATCGTCTACAATTAAACTCTATTTAGGCAGATGGTTACTCCGTTTATAAACTACTGAAACCCCTCTGTACCGATGACTGCCCCAATTCCGATTGGAGTATTCCAACATCCTGGATAGAATTTGGATAATCTAGCCCTCCGATTTTTCCCGTTTGAATTGTTTATCGGAAGTAGCCAGTTAATGTCTACTAGTCCATCGTCCCATGACCATGAGCCGATTGTGATAGTCCTTGAAGACGAACAGGGGCTGGCCGATCTGTACACGACTTGGCTCTCCGACGACTACACTGTTCGAACCGCGTATACTGTCCAAGAAGGTCGAGAGAAATTCGATGAGGCAGTTGATATTGCACTCATCGACCGGCGACTTCCAGATGGATCAGGAGACGAGTTTCTCGAATGGGTTCAACAACAGCATTCAGCTTGCCGAACAGCGATGGTCACAGCTGTCAATCCCCAGTTCGATATCCTCGACATGCCATTCGACGATTACCTCGTCAAACCAATCGATCAAGTTGACCTCAAGAACACTGTTCAGGAATTGAATAGACAACGGGAATACAACGACGACGTACGGGAGTTATACTCCCTCATGACCAAAAAGACCCAGTTAGAGACAGAGCTAAGCCAGTCAGAACTAGATGCTAGCGAGGAATATCAGGAATTAACAGAGAGAATCGAAGAGATTCAGGAGTCGGCCCGAGCGACAACCACCGAATTTGACGACGCAGATTTCAACGCCCTTCTACAACAAATCGAGGAGGATCCTACATAGTATGTGGGTTTCATCGAAAAACCACGAAAGCACCCGAATAGTTACGAACCACCGACACATTCAAGCGAGAACTACGGCATGACAACTGATAGATTAGGAACTGGTATCGACGGGCTCGACTCAATCCTACACGGCGGGCTGATCCCAAACCGGGGTTATCTCGTTCGCGGTGGTCCGGGAGCTGGCAAAACAATCCTTGGTAGCCACTTCCTCCAAGAAGGTACACAAAATGGCGAGTCGGCCCTGTTCGTTAACCTCGAAGAATCGGAAGAAGACATCAAACGTAACGCCAAATCTCTCGGCTTCGAGTTAACTGACATTGAGTTTTTAGATCTCAGTCCAGACGCAGCGGCATTCGCCGACGATCAATCGTATAGCATTTTGTCCGCCAGTGAAGTTGAACAGGAGCCGTTCATCGAGAAGATTACCACGACTATCGAAGACATCGACCCGGATCGTGTGTTCGTTGATCCGATCACTCAGCTTCGCTATCTTACACCCGATCAACACCAGTTCCGGAAACAAGCGATTGGGTTTATGGAGTATCTCACGGCCCATGGTGCAACAGTTCTGTTCACCTCGCAGGACACCGAAGCAACGTCAGATGAAGACCTCCAGTTCCTGAGCGACGGGACTATCGAACTCCAACGGACCGACGCGAAACACACGATTTCAGTCCCCAAATTCCGGGGCTCATCGATTAAAGATGGTGAGCACGCTGTCACGATAACTGGGTCTGGCCTCTCTGTGTTTCCGGAACTCCAGCCCGAGCAACACGCGTCGGATTTCGTGTCAGAACCCATCTCCTCGGGAGTTCCAGAATTAGATGAACTCCTGAATGGAGGCATTGAACGGGGGACAGTCACGGTGATCAGTGGACCGACGGGAGCTGGCAAAACAACGCTCGGATCTCATTTTATGAAGGAGGCCGCGGACCGAGGTGAGCGCTCCCTGATGTATCTTTTTGAGGAAAGTGCTGCGACACTGCGCAATCGTACTGAAGCAATCAATATCCCAGTGAAGCGGATGGAAGAGCGAGGAAATCTCCAAATTGAGGAAATGGAGCCGCTAGATATATCGCCGCAACGGTTTGCCCAGAAAGTGCAGACAGAAGTTGAGGAAAATGATACTGAGGTCGTTATGATTGATGGAATTAGTGGTTATCAACTCTCGATCCAGGGGGACCAGCAAACACTCAATCGGCGCCTGCATGCACTGTGTCGATATCTCAAAAATATGGGCGTGACAGTTATTCTGGTTGATGAATCGACTACACTGACGGGCGACTTTGCAGCAACCGATACAGGAATGAGCTACCTCGCGGACAACATTCTCTTCCTTCGCCATATCGAATATCAGGGAGAGTTACGAAAGATCATCGGCGTGCTGAAAAAGCGAACGAGTGACTTCGAACGCTCGCTTCGGGAACTCAAGATCACATCAGATGGAGTCACGGTCGGCGATTCACTTACTGGACTCCGAGGTGTGCTCTCCGGGACGCCGGAGTGGACAGATGAGGATTCGTCTGCGGGGAACTAGCTGTGGTTCATCATCAACGTGAGGGAGCACGAGATGTCTGAGGCACCCTGTGAGCAGTCTTCGAAGCCAGTCTCCGAAACTGTGAATATACTACTAGTTCTTGCTAACAATCAGCTCGAACATCAAATACGAGATGAATTAGCGTCCCGATACGCGATCACGTCCATCGAACGTCCCGTAGCAGACAAAGAGTTTGATGTCTGTATCGTTGATTTAGTCACGCTTCGCAATCATTCGTCTCGGCTCCGAACTCTCCGGAACTCGTCCGTGCATAGCAGCCAGCCATGCCTGTTAGTCACCTCCCAAGATCACGAAACGATTGATGAAGAACACTTGGAGCTTGCTACTGACGTCATCACCCCGGAGTTTTCTTCAGTAGAGATAGAAAAGCGGGTGCAGTCGCTGTCACGGCTACACACACTCTCAGTACAGGTGGGGAAACAACAACAATTAGCACAGGCCGCTAGTATCCTTTCCCATGACCTGCGGAATCCACTAAATGTTGCCCAAGCGAATCTCGATCTCGCACAGGAAAACAAGGAGGCAGAGTATTTTGATAGAGTAGACCACTCCCTCAACAGGATCGAAGAGCTCATTGCAGATGTATCGACACTTGCTCGACAAGAATACGACCTAGGGGACTTCGCTACGCACTCCTTACAAGAACTGGCAAGGGAGGCGTGGGAAGAATGTACGACAGTAGCTTGTTCTCTTAACATTACGACCGACGAGGAGGTCTCTCTCCGGGGCAACCGGAGTGCGCTCAAAGAACTCCTAACTAACCTCTATCGAAATGCGATTGCGCACAACGAGTCTCCCGTGACGATTACAGTCGGCGCCGTAGACAATGGGTTCTACGTTGCTGATGATGGCCAAGGCATCTCGGCGGGTGAACAAGACTGCATCTTCGAGACGGGATACACGACCCGACAGGAAGGGACTGGGCTGGGGCTTTCCATCGTTGAACAAGTGGTTGAGGCACATGGCGGTGAGGTTGCTGTCACGGACAGCGATGCCGGTGGAGCACGTTTTGAAATTACCGGTGTCACAGTGGACCATCCCCACCCCCAGAACAAACAAATCTGATTCATGACCGGTACTAATTCGCACAGTGCCCACGGCCAGACAGAACCCGGGGAGCACCGTGTTTTACTCTGCCTTGAACATACGGAAAATGAACGGCATCTTCGGGCGTGGTTCGAAGAAGAATCACCGTATTCACCAGAGGTCGTAACAGATACTGATACGAAACTAACCGGTGATCTCTGTCTCGTCGATCGACCAGCCCTAATCGAACATCGTGACTGGCTCTACGAACAGAAAACCCGCAACTATCCCCAGTTCTTTCCGATACTCTTGGCGCAACCAGACGACAATCGATCTCTTGGAGACGATCTCTGGGACGTCATCGATGAAACGATCTCAACACCCGTCGATACCGATGAACTCCGCCATCGACTCGAAAACCTTCTAGAACGGCGAAACCTCTCCAATAAGCTCGCACAAGAACTCGAAACGACAGAGGAATACTATAAAGCCGTCTTCCAAGCAACGAATGACGCGATACTAATCATCAACCCAGAAGCCGATCAAGTGGTCGATGCAAATCTCGAAGCAGCTGACATCTTAGGATATACTCAATCCGAGATGGAATCAGTCACGCCAACGGAAGACCTCCATCCGACGAATACAGTCGAGTATATGGAGTTTCTGGAGAAGGTCCGGACAACTGGATTCGCACAGACGGACAATCTAACGTGTACTAAGTCCGACGGATCTGAAATCGAAGCGGAGATCTCGGCGAGCACGATAGTTGTTGGCGAACAGCAACGTGCCATCTTGAGTATTCGAGACGTAACGGAACGTCGGGAGCAGCAGCGACAACTCACCCAGCAACGTGATCAACTTGAGCGACTAAACCGCATCACGCGGACGCTCCACGAAACGACACGTGCAGTTGTCGAAGCATCGACACAAGATGAGCTTGAAGAGCAGGTTTGTAGGCGACTAGAAGATTCGCAGGTTTATCGGTTCGCGTGGATCGGCCGCCAAGACGAAGGCAACCTCGTCACAGCAAGAACCGCAAGCGCGGACGCCAAACAGTATCTTGACCACGTGACGCTCACTACCGATGAGACTGATACCGGCCAGGGGCCGACTGGAAGGGCACTCTCCTCAGGGGAAGTAACTACTGTACAAAACGTTGAGGAAGCACCTGTAATGGAGCCGTGGCGAGATGCCCTCGCGCAATTCGACGTTCAAGCGACAGCCGCCGTACCGATTCACCACGACGGTGAGAAATTCGGCGTGTTGAACCTCTACACAAGTCGGGAAGACGCATTCAAGGGCGACGAGACACAGATTCTTGAGGATCTCGGACGGACGATTGGCCGTGCGATAATCGGGATTCAGGCCCGTGAAGACGCCCAACTCTTCCGGCAAGCTGTCGAACATGCGGGACACGCGATCTACATCACTGACACTGATGGAACGATTCGCTACGTCAACCCGACCTTCGAAGAGGTCACTGGATACGAGAGTGAGGACATTATCGGAGAGCGCCCTTCCAGATTGAAGTCTGGGGAACATAGCGAAGAGTTCTATCAGAACCTCTGGAATACGGTTCTCTCCGGGGATATCTGGGAGAACGAAATCGTGAACCGACGCAAAGATGGGCGCCGACAATATATCGATCAAACCATCGCGCCGATCGTTGACGAGGACGGCGAGCCTACGCACTTTGTCGCCGTGAACAACGAGATCACGGCCCAGCGGCGACAGCGCCAGCAACTCGAAGTCCTGTATCGAGTGCTTCGACATAATCTCCGGAACGAACTGAACGTAATCCGAGGCTACGCGGAGTTGCTTCACGAAACCAGCTCAACAGACACTCAAGAGGCGATAGCGAACGTCTCGGAGTCCATCGACGATCTGCTCCAACTGAGCCGTCAAGCAAGACAAATCGAAAGCATCTTCGGCGACGAGGAGACAGAAAACAGGTTCCAACAATTCGAAGCGGTAATCCAGAATGCGATTACGTCGGCTGATCCGCCCACGTCAGCGCTCTCAACGACGATCCCGGAAACGTCGTATCAGGTAGGTATCGAACTCGAAAAAGCCATCACAGAACTTGTTCAGAATGCCGTTACACACACTGACAGTGATGAACCGACAATCTCGGTTACTGCTGAAACTACTGTGGAGGACGGAACTCCCTGGGGATTGATTACCGTTCAGGATAATGGGCCAGGGATTCCCACGACCGAACGCCGCGTGTTACGCGAAGGAGAGGAGACCCCCTTACTCCACGGGAGCGGCCTCGGACTCTGGTTCGTCAATTGGATTGTCAGCGAACTCGGTGGCCACATCGAGATTGAGGACAACGAACCGCGAGGAAGTGTCGTGACGGTTTCCGTCCCCCTCAGCGAAGCACAAACGTAGGGGCCGTCATTCCAACACAGATCGAATTAGCCGTTCTGCTCCGAGGGAGTGTCGAATTCGAACCGAGTACCGCCCTCGTCGCTCTGGGTGACAGTCACTTGCCACCCGTGAGCGACCGCAATCTGCTTGACAAGGTACAATCCAAATCCGGTTCCGGACGAATTCGTCGAATAGCCGAACTCGAACACCTGGTCCCGTTTGTCCGGAGGAATCCCTGGCCCCGTATCCTCGACGTAAAACCCACTCCCGTCAAGTGACCCAACACGAACGGTGACTTCGTCATAGCCGTGTTCGACGGCGTTCCGGTAGAGGTTCTCAAAAACGTGTTTCAGACGACTCCGATCGGCTTCGAAGCCATATGAATCTTCGACTTCGAGAGTGGCTGATCCCGTCTCACAGGTTTTCCACGATTCTTTAGCCACGTCTCGCAACTGGACAGCCTCGAGTGCATCGTCGCTAACCGCGTCTCCTTCTTGGGCCACCAAGAGGAGGTCCTCGATGATCGTCTCCATCCGGTCCACAGCATCCAGAGCGTCGGCCAGGTGACTGGTATCACCAGTCTCTTTGGCGAGTTGCATCCGCCCGGCAACAACGTTCAACGGATTGCGGAGATCATGAGACACGAGACTTGCGAACGCATCCAACCGTTCATTCTCCTCTTCAAGCTCCTGCTCACGGGTGCGCAGCTCATCACGGATATCCTCTAATTGTGTTTGGTATCGCTGCTGGTGTCCATCGTAGTACCCGATTACTGACCCAGCGAGCGCGCCGACTGTGAGATAATTCACGAGAAGAAACGGAACATCAACTAATGGCACGCCGTGAGCCGCCTGATATGGAATCACAGGATACCCGAACAGAAGACCACCAGCCGCACCAATACCCGTCCACCCTGCCATCCGAAGCACGATCCGATCACTAAACTGGCTCGTGAAAACCCAACGGCCAACGCTAATCAGGAGAAGTGCAAGCGCCATCGGCAGAAGCGCCCCGAGAATCGCAGAGTGAAGCGCTTGCTCCTGCCGATAATGAAGAACGTGGAGAATCAGCGCACAGAAACCAAGACCGACGATTACCCCAGACCCGATCAGCCGACGCATACCGTCACTCGAACGCTCAACCGTCTTGTTAGTACTGTTCTCATCCATCTCTACTGAACCCAGGGAGACGTGACCACTCGGTGACGGAAGAGAAGAATCCAGGTTCCGTGAATCACTTGTTCTCTCCATCGTCACCGTCATTGGTGATTGCCTGTTCTTTGAGCTTGAACGGGAGCATAGCGTAGACAAGCGCGTTCCCGAGGAGTGCATCTCGAGTCGTGTACTCGTCGGCTGCGTGAACCGTATCGGTTCCCAGCGCGAATTCGACAGTGTGAATGCCGACGTGCCGAAATTTCTTCGCGTCGCCGCCACCCGTCGCGCTCCGGCGGTAGATTTGGTCTCCAGTGATGGACTCGGCAGTCTCGGTAACGGCCGTTACGAGCGGGCTCTCGAGCGGCTCGTAGGTGCCGATGCTCCAACTCACGTCCTCAATTCCGATGCCGTCACAGCTTGCGACACACGCCCGGAGTCGCTGTAACACCTCAGACGTCTCGACACCCGCAGTCAACCGGATGTCGAGGCGCGCTTGTGCTGCGGCCGGCACGCTGTTGATCGTCTCCCCACCGTCGATCGTCCCGAGATTGATCGTCGGCTGTTCAAAGAGGGCCCGGGCGGTCTCTCGCCCCATTGTCGGTTCATAGTACGCGACCGACTCGTCGATGATCGCGTCGACGTCCGCTGGCAGTGAGAAGCGCTCAGTCCCAAACCGTTCCCGGATCGTCTCGACCGCGTCGTAGAGTCGATCAATCGCATTCTCGCCGAGCATCGGCCGCGATCCGTGAGCAGCAGTTCCCTCAGCAGTCAGCGTCACCCAGACGCTCCCCTTGTCCGCGACAGTCACAGAGTGACGGTTCTCCGTACAGGTCGTCTCACCGATCACTGCCCAGTCCGCGTCAAGCCGCCGCTCGCTAAGGACAGTTGGGAGGCCCGCCTCCCCAGCGACTTCCTCATCGCTGACGATGACAAATTGCAGCGTGACAGGCGGCGTCGTATCAGTCTCGACGAAGGCTTTCGCTGTCGTCAGCATGGCTGCGAGCGGGCCCTTCATGTCGGTCGCGCCGCGTCCGTAGACGCGGTCGTCCTCACGCTCGCCCAAGGGGTCGTACGTCCAGGCTGCGTCGTCGGAGGGAACCGTATCGAGGTGACCGTTGAAGATGAGCGTCTGCGCCGACGCTCCCGGGGGTGTCGCTACCAAATTCGGCTTCGCAGGATCCGCGACGACCCGTTCTGTGTCGATAGCCAGCCGCTCGAACGTCGCTTGGATCTCGTCGGCGAGGGAACGTGTGTCCCCCGGCGGGTTGCTCGTATCGAACGAGAGCAGGTGCTCGGTCTGCTCGACGAGCTGCGATTCACCCTCCTCGACGTACGTCCGAACAGCGTCCTGCGTCACGAGACAGACCCCGGACTACTGTTTCTCGACCGTATCGATTCCGGTCCCGGCGTAGATGGGGCATTTCTGGGTCGTCCCGGTGACCACCAGGATGCCGCCAACCAGGAGCGCCACCGTGCCGACTACTGTCCCTGCTGCCCAATACCCGCCGATGGCGAGACCGCCAGCGACCAGTGCGAGAATACCGATCCCGATCCGGGCTTTCCCGTCCAGTGACCCCACGTTCCGTTCCATATCGGAAGATGTGTCCTCAGTAATTTAGTATATTGGGATATTCCCAATACTATAGAAACCCGTTGGTGGATCTGAACAATCGAAGAGCAAGACTCAATTTCGCTATGAGAACCGACATAGCGAGTAGGGTGACCCGTGGTAGGTCATGCTCTTCGGAGTTCTCGAAGCCCGACGAGCAGATACACAAATCCGACGAGTCGCGTTCCAGGATACACCCAGCTCCGCCAGTCACACTGTCTACTATCGACGTACGCAAGCCTCGCCCCATAGTCAACGTAGGCCCGCGGATACAGCAAGGCTAGCAGCCCGATGAGCCCGAGAAATTGCTTGAATTGAGAATACGACTCATCGCTTCGCCACATGAGCCAGAGGAAGGTCAACCCCTCGAGGCGAGCACCTGGAACGACCCACGATCGGACTTCGACATCATCCGGATTGTCGAGTGCAAGCCTCTCAGCAGTGTCGATGAGCGCTGCCGGTGCGGCGACTTCGACCGTACAGATGGTGGTGAGGAGTGAGCGGAGCATACCGTAACTTCGAACTCCGGTATATTGAAGCTAGAGCACAAGTAACTCGAATCGACATCGGCGTTCAACCCGAGATAGTCGAACGTATTCGTCTGATCCCGAATATCGGGCGTGTCACCTTCGCCGATGGGTCCTCCTCAAATTACTGATCACTTGGTGACGACTCCAGGCGAAGTCGCCGCCGTCCCGCGACGATCTTTGCGAGTTGGACTGCCCAGATACCGATGAGGAGGAGCCACCCGAGCCCGTGGAGATACGTCGCAAACGTCTGATCCTGAAAGAAAAACCCAAGCCCAACAGCCAGAACAGCGACGTTCCACGCGACGAGCGTCCACAGTGATATCCCTGCGGGAATTTCATCTACGGGGAGTAGATCGGTCGGGTTGGCTCGGTCTTTGAGGCCGAGAGCACCGTCGATCATGCAGGGGAGATTGCGGAAGTAGGCACGCAACCCGGCGAGTGCGATTGGCAGCGCCCAGCCGAGGAAGAAAAAGTGAAGCGCGCCCTGCTCGACCCACGTGCTCCGAATCCCGAGTGGAAGGCCAAACAAGAGGAACGGTGCGAACACGGCCGGTCCGAGAATCCAGATTTGTGCCGTCAGCAGCGTTCGGGCAATCGACGACCGAGTCCCTGATTGATAGGTCCGTGCGAGGTTGTAGAAGTACAGCACGAATCCAGTCCCATACAGGACGAGTCCCGGCATCGTGACCAGTCGCCCCATCCCGAGCCAGGGCCCGATAATGAGCGGGAAGATACCAGCGGCGAGGAGCCAGAATGAGGCGTTCTTGAGTCGGTCGCTATAGAGGTCGGTCTGTGTCAAGCGAGGCAGCAGGTTGTACAGGGTGCCGATGGCTGCGAGGCCGAGGAACCCCCATGCATTCGCGTGGACGTGCGCTTCACGAAGACCGTGCCACCCACCAGGAACTTGCCAGGGGTGACTGAACAACCCGATGGCATAGAGAATCCCGAACAGGAAGACGAATACCGAGAGCAGATAGAGACCAATCGTCGTATCCCACGCCTGCTCACCGTCGCTTTTCATGACCATAGCGACGAGCAGCAAGAATACGGCCAGCGTCGTGAACCAGATCAGCGCGAGGCCGACGTCAAAGGCGAGTGTCCTCCCATAGGCACGGCCGTACCAGAGAACGAGAAACCCGCCATTCAACGCGAGGAAGATACTCCTGAGTGTCCGCCTGGATGGGAGTGGTCGCCTGAGTTTCCTGGCTGTTAGCTGTGGGAGCATGCCGAACAGCACCTGCGTGAAGCCGCCGATCGTCACATAGTGAATGTGGCTCCAGGTCATCCAGCCGACGATCGGAACGAGATCGAACTCCATCAGGCCGCGGTACACGGCGAAGACGAGACCGACCCCGATAAACAACACACCGGCAGCATGAAACGGTGTGAACCGGAGTGGTTCTGCTGCGTCACTCGGTGACGATAAGATTTCGTTGGTGGACATCAAGGGAGAATACTTGTGAGAGTCCGTTATTCGTTTGCGCGAAGATGCGAGCCAGTTGCTAATATATTCGCACCTAGGGTTAACCGAGCCAGCCACCTATCACTCGATATCCGTCGATGCCACACGCGAAACTAACGATAGATGTCCCCGCGGAGACCTGGATCGGTGACGTCTCTGCGCAGCATCCGGATCTCCGCTTCGAAGTTGTCGCTGCGATGCCCGGTGAAGACACCGGGATCGCGCTGGTTCGACTTCGAACCGACGATCCGCTCTCCATCATTACTGAAATCCGGGAGCGAGCGGACATCGATGAATTAGAATTGCTCTGGAAATACGAGGACGAGGCGCTCTTGCAGATCGAATCATCGAACCCACTGCTGTTATTGCCTGTTTGGCGATCCGGGGTTCCGCTCACGACGCCGTTCGAGATTCAGGATCGACGAGCGACTTGGGAGATGATGACCTCGAACAGTCGGTTGTCCCGACTTCGTACACAGCTTGACGAGTTTGGAATCGGGTTCTCGATTGAGTTCGTTCGGGATGTCGGCGCGAGTCAGGCGGATCAGTTGCTGACAGACCGCCAGCAAGAAGTGTTGTTCACAGCGGCCGAGAACGGCTATTATCAGGCCCCACGCGAAGCGACGCTCGGGGACATTGCAGACACGCTCGATATTGCGAATGCGACGTGTAGCGACGTGTTACACCGAGCGGAAGGCCATATTATCCACTGGTTCATCGACGAACACATGAGAGTTGAGGTCGGGTAGTGAACGACACACGTTGAGCTGGTCTTCTCGGTGAATCCGCTTTTCGCCATCTACTTCGTTAGAGAATGAAGTCAAAACAGCGAGGTCCGACCCACCGGTATGCGGTTAGGGTTCATTGGGGGAATTACTTGTCTCGGTACGCACGGACGAACGCGCGACGCAAGACAGTCAGAAGCACGTACGTCTCGTATTTCTGCGTCCGGCAGTGTTCGCAGGGTTGCATCTCGGCCGTAATGTCGTCAATCACGTCCTCGTACTCCTCGGTCAGCGTTGCGAGTGCCGCCTCGATCTGGGGTTGGACTGAATCAGTCATCTCGTCGATCGCTGGCTCGGACGTCTCTGGGAGCGAGTAAGAGAGGACGATCGTGTTCGCTCCATAGTATTTCGTCGTGCCGCCTCGCCCCTCTTCGAATCGAACGACATCCACGAGCCCTGCGTCGCGGAGTTCATTGATATGATGACGGACGGTGTTCTCAGTCCGGTCGATCCCCCTGTCCGCGAGTTGTTCGTGAACCTCACCCGCGGTCAAGGCGGCATCCGCGAGGATGTCGAGGATCATCGCCCGCATCGGCTCATCGATTGCATCAGACACCCGCGTGTCGCGGACGGCAATGTCCTCGAGTTGGTGGCCAGAATCGAACGCACTCATGGATGAATTGAAGCCGTGCGCGGGATTAAGTATTGACGACCGGGTGCCATCTGCGAGCCGAACGTCATCGGGATTTGATGAGGATCAGCACCAGAATCCGTATTGTGGTTGGATTCGACGGTTGGACGCCAACCGTTTTAGCAGGAAGGCACCTCGGTTGAGATGTATCGACCGTTGAGTAGCTCGCATCGGTCGTGGTCAAAACTAACAGCCTATGCCACTCGCTCAACTCCTCGAACAGTACGTTAGCCTCGGCATTTTCGTCCTCGCCACAGGGCTTAGCATCCTCAGCTACCTCGCATGGCGACGCGAGCACGACCGGCGCATGCGGATCGTCACCGTCGGGTACGGGATGTTCGCTGTCTACGGACTCATCGTGTTCCTCGAACACCCCTTGCTACCATACTTGCCATACGCGACGCTGGAACTGCTCGAACACGGGAGTGCGATCCTCATCCTCGGGGGTTTACTGGCGTTTTTCGTCGCTCTGACGCGGGACTAAGCAATGTCTGACCCGGACCTCGAACTGGCTTCCCGGCGGGAAATCTACCAGCAGATAGCCGACACCCCGGGCATCCATTTCCGTGCGCTTCTCGATACTCTCGACTACGCACAAGGAACGCTCCAGTATCACCTCCGCCAGCTCGCCGACGAGAACCTCATCGAGGTCTCGGACGATGGGAAGTACACGCGGTACTATCCAGCTGCCGAGTTCGACGAAACCGACCAAGTCGTGATGAACGCGCTGCGGCGCGAATACAGCCGCCGCATCCTCGCGCACCTCCTCGTGGACGGTCCACTCTCGACGACCGAACTAAGCGATCGCCTCGACAAGGCCAAATCGACGGTCTCGTGGCACCTCTCGAATCTCGCTGACGCCGACCTCGTCACGAACGAACGCGACGGCCGGAGCGTCGTCTACGCCGTCAGCGACCCCGACCGAGTCAAATACCTGTACACGATCCACCGTCGGTCGTTCACCGACAAAGTCGTTGACCGCTTACTCGGCCTGTGGGAGAATTATTGACTTGTGGACGCGGCCGGTGCGATCCCCCGCAAGACGAATACGCGCAAGAGGAGGACGTAGACGAGAAACGCCACCGAGGGCCCCAGCACGGGACGAACGAGTCCCAGCAGATCGGTGCCGATTGCTGCCGCGTGAATCGTCCCAAAGGCGAACCCGGCGTATGCGAACGAGTGAACGACGCGCGGGCCCCACGGCCGCTGGAAGCGGTTTGCGTCGGTGAAGCCCAATACCGCCACGACGAGCATGAGGAGCGCGCCCACCCCGACGGCGATGCCACCAAGGAAGTACGTCATTGAGTACGCAGGCGCCGGGGCCTGCCCGGTGATGACGAACCATGTATCCAACACGCCGAGCCCTGCGTGGAGCAGCGTGACGATCATCGCGAACACCGAGACTTCGATGTGGACGCGTTGGGCAGCCTCGTGGAGCACACCGAACGACGCCGTATTGTAGAGAATACCCGTCAGTACTGCCAGGTATAGCGCTGGATACGCGACGAGGGCGGCCCCGCGATCGAGATACCAGATGATGGCCGACATTACGACGCCCCCGTCGTCGCCACGATGTCGGGACAGCCGTCCGCATCCTGGAAGCTATTCGTCGTCTCGGGCCGCGTCGGACACCGGTCCGTGGAATCGGTGATGCCGTCGCCGTCGTAATCGTCCGGTGCTTGTCGCGTCGAAACGACCTGGTTGACGAGGTCGTTCTGCTGTTCTTCGGTTGCCTGCGCAGCACGCACGTCCCCGACCTGCCACAGTACTGGGACCGCTGCGACGAGGACGACGATTGCGACGACCGTGATTCGTTGTTTATGCGTCCAAGACATGGGCGTCGAATCCGTTGGTCGGATGAAAGACACCGTCGTGAATGACGAGCGCTTCCACTCCGTCCCAGTCGTCTGCGAGCGTCTGTGCCTCGGCGAGGGGAAGGGCAGCCAGTGTCGTCGCAAGCGCGTCGGCCTCCATACAATCCCGTCGTGCGACAACAGTGACTGACTCGTGACGCGAGCCAAGCGACTCGGCTTGCGGGTTGTAGACGTGGTCGGTGCCGTTCCGTTCGCGGCGGTACTCACCGGACGTTGCGATGTGCCAGTCTGTCTCCAAGATTTTCAACGGCGTATCGTCGCCGTAAGGGCTCTCGATAGCGACCGGCCCCGACGGGGGAGACATGTCGCCGCCGCCACTGACGAATCCGCGTCGGCCGGGGCTGGCGAGTGTCTCTGCGGTTCGATCAACGATGTACCCTTTGGCGAGACCATTGAGATCGAGTGCGACATCAGTGGTGACTTGGTCGCCGTCGAGCTGGACTGTTCCGGTGTCGAACGTTTCCGGCAGCGAGTCGCTGTCGCCGCGCAGGAACGCTTTTAGGGCGTGTTCGACACGGCCCTGATGAATGTCGAAGACGCCATCCGTGCGGTCGAAGTATTCGAGTCCACGGCGGACGATCCGTGCGACGTGCCTGTTCGTGACCGTTCCCTCGTTGTTCAGCTGACTGACCGCACTCGTCGTCTCGAATGCGTTCAGTTGGCCTTCAAGCGAGTCAGCTGTCTCCCGCGCATCGGATACGGCAGCGTTAACCCGCAGTCCCGTAGCCTCAACGACGAACGTCGTATCGCAGCAGCTGAACTCACGGTGCGCGTCACCAACCCGCTCGTAGAGGTCAACGAGGGTTCCCATTCTGGGCTCACTCTTCCTCCTCGTGGTCTTCACCCTCTCCGTCGTCTTCGCCTTCGTCGTGGTCGTCCTCGTACTCCTCATGTTCGTCCTCCTCGTGCTCAGACTGCGTCTGGACTGCTGGCGTGAAGTCCTGGTTCGGGGTTGGAGCGTCGGCAGCAACCTGTTGAGGTGTATCTGCGTTCGTCGGTCCCGCTTGGCCTGCCTGTTCACCCGATTGTGTGAAACCAGTAAGTGGGCCAGCGAGGCCAACAGCAACGATCGCTGTAAGGAGCGCACCCACGAGGGTAAACGCGACAAGTTTGTTGGTTGGGACTGGAATCCGCATAATTACGTCCCCTCGGTTTCTGAGCCAGGACGGTTACGGTGGCGGTCGTTGATCCGAGCCATTACAGATGGAGGGAGGCAATCATCTAAGTAAGCCGTTCGCGTCTAATCCTCGAATCTTCGTACAGCTATCGAAGGGTTCGTGTTGAGAGAATCAACGCGTGGATAGATCCATAGACAGCAGACTGTGTCTGGGTGAATTCTGTAGCACGTACAAGAGATACTCCGCCAGCCTCGAGAATTCGGATTTTGACTCGTTGGTAGCGTGGAACGCCGATACAACGAAATGAGGGTAGCGAAATGGTTGAAGTATGGGCGCGATCGAGCTTGACGGGTTGACGAAGGATTACGGGGAGGTTCTCGCTAATGACGATATCTCGTTCACGGTCGAATCTGGCGAGATCTTCGGCTATCTTGGCCCGAACGGTGCGGGGAAGACAACGACGATACGGACGCTCCTCGGGCTTATCAAACCGACCGCAGGGACGGCACGGGTACTCGGGACTGATATTCGGGACCGCAAGGCCCTCATCGACGCGAAACACCGGATCGGTCACCTTTCGGACGATCAGGCGTTCGACGACCAAGCAACCGGGGCAGAGATTCTCGACCTCCATGCCGCCGTGAAAGGCGACGACCGACGAGCGGAACTGCTCGACCTGTTCGACCCGCCACTTGACCGGCAAGTTCGTGCTTATTCCAGCGGGAACGTCCAGAAGCTGGGGCTGGTGACGACGTTCATGCACGACCCGGATCTCGTCATTCTCGACGAGCCGACGGGTGGCCTCGACCCCCTCGTGAAACATCGATTCGCCGAATTCCTCCGGGCAGAACGGGACCGGGGCGTCACTGTGTTCTTCTCCTCGCACATCTTGAGCGAGGTTCGACGGCTCTGTGACCGCGTTGGCATCATTCGCAACGGTCAACTCGTCACTGTGGATCCAATCGACACGCTCCTGCGTCGGACTGGGAAAGTTGTCCGCATCAACAGCGCCGACCCGATCCCCATCGAGTTCGTCGATTTCGACGGCGTTCACGACCTCGAAACGAGCGTGTCGGACGACCAGCACGCCGACCCGGATCGGGAATTCACCGAGTGTACGTTTACGTTCACCGGCGACATCAACGAACTGCTCGCCAGGCTGCCCGACCACGAGATGGTCGATGTCTCGATTGAGGAAGCGCCGCTTGAAGATGTCTTTCTGCGGTTCTACGGGGGTGGCGAGGATGTTTGAATTCGCCCGATATGACGCCGCCAAGCGCCTCAAGGGAAGCGTGTACCTTGCCGTTGGGATGTCGCTGTTGGCCGCGTTCGCCGTCTGGGCATACCCCTCGTACAGCCGAGCAATGGATATGGCGCAACTTCGGGAAGCGTTTCCTGAACCGATGATTCAAGCGTTCAACATCCAGACAATGGCTTCACTCGAGGGGTTTCTTGCGGTTGAGCTGTATATGTTCGGCTGGGTCATTCTGCTAGGGTTGTACTTCGCGTACAGCGCAGCGAGTATCATTGCCGACGACATCGACCGCGGGCGGATGGATACCTTGCTGTCAATGCCGGTGTCGCGGCCGCGTATCGCGCTCGAACGGTTCGCCGCACTCGGCGTGCCGATCCTGACGGTGAATATCGTCACGGCGGTCGTCGTGCTCGTAAGTGCTGACCTCATCGGGGAGCCACTGTCCGTCGTTGATGTCGTCGCCCTCCATTTGCTATCAATTCCGTACTTGTTTGCCTGTGCGGGAGTTGGATTGCTTGCATCGGTGTTTTTCGACCGTGCGAGTATCGCCCAACGCGTCGCACTCGGCGTGACGTTCGGACTCTACCTCGTCGAATCGTTGCTGACGGGAACGGATTACGTGAGACTGGGAGCGATTGCGCCGATGCGGTACTTCGAACCGAACGAGGTCCTTCTTGACGGGACGTATGATCTCGTCGGCGCGGCTATCCTTCTTGGGATGATAGCGACACTCATCGCCGTCAGCCAACTGTGGTTCATCCGACGTGATATTTAATCAACGTAACTGCTTCTCGTGGCATCTTCCGGAAACTTCAACCTACGAAAACCACCTGCCGTACTGGAAGCCATCTATTTCCAGAAGCGCTAGACGAGCCGTTTGACCGCTCAAACGGGTTGTTTATCCATTCAAACATATCATCTAAAAAATACTTTAGTGGGTACGAGCACTACGTTGAATTGCAATGAGCGGCCGTGGTGAATCGCTAGACGTAGCGTGATTTCACGGTTTCACCGCCTGCTTGATGTTGTGAACCGCACACATCAGGACGAGCTCACGAAATTCACCGTACCAAGATCGCGCACGCACGGCGTCGCCGAGCGTGCGCTTGATCGTTGAGAAGACCGTCTCACACATCGCTCGTTGGCGGTAGCGAGGCCCATCGATCCGCGCGTTATGCGCGTGATCGATGGGCCGGAACTCACGATGCTTGATCAGCGGTCTCACGCCGTCTTCACGGAGTTTCTCGCGTAACTCCATCCAATCGTAGCCTTTGTCGGCGGCGAGGCTGGCGAGGTCGCCCGCGTTGCGGCGGGCGACCCGCCAGCCGAGCTGTGTGTCGTGACGTTTCTCAGTCGTACAGTGAACGTCCAGAATGGCGTGGCTTTCTGTGTCCACGAGAGCTGTTGCTTTGAGCGTCTGAACGCGGTAATTTGTCCGACGGCAGTAGTGTTTGCTGGCGTGTTCGCGGTCGAAAAACGTCGCGTCAATAGCGGCGTGTCCGCTCGGCTCGTGCAGCTGCGCCGAGAGGCGCAGCAGCACTCGCCAGAGTGCTGTCTTGATCCTGTCAAACCACTTTACTAGCGTGGAGTGATGCGGGAGATCGGCCGGTTCGAGGCCGATCTCCCCGAGAATATGTGGCATTTCGCTCAGCAGATCCAACGCCTCTCGGTAGGACTTCTCCAAGTAAACCCGAAGACAGTGGAGCGACACAACAGCGTAATCGGCGAAGCCGCCACCCCCTTCGGGGGCGGCGACTTCGCCTCGACCACCGACAGCATTTTTAGCTAACTGAACCGCTTTCTTCGTGAAGCGGGAAATCTTCGACATAGGCATCGGCGGTTTCCCGCTTCATTCCACTAGTTCTGACGGTCGAAGCCGACGCTGTCCAGCGATTCACCAGAGCCAAATTGTCCTGATGTTCGCCATCATCAACATAGAATCACTGTGTGAGCCGCTGTAACCGTGATTCAACACCTATTCAACAGAGCAATTTGTTCGGCATTCCTTCCACTGGAACAGCCGCTAAGTAGGACTGCGTATGTTGTTTACTCAGCTTCACCTACAATCGCTACTTGACGAATTATCTCAAGTTCGTCACCTCGCAATTCCCCCCAGTAAACCTCTCCATCTTCGTTTTCGAACAACTCTGACCTCCCACTCCCTAGACCAGTTGTGAACTCAACAACTGCGAAGTATTCCCAACCTTCGTTCTGTAGTCCACGAACATCTTGGTAGTCAGCCGATCGAATGGGAGCAACTTCCGAGACCTTCGCCTCCCAGAACGAGTTTTCTTCATCTTCGCCATCCCGACGAATCTGGAATTCGATTTCAGATTTGTCTCCGCTAGCGTACGGCTCTAAATCAATTAGAGAGTCCACTCTTGGTTCTACTCACCAGCTATGATTAGTGCTTCCATTGTACATAACGACCTCCGACAGAATATGTTGTCTGTTGAGGATTTTCACAGAGTCGTTGTCGAAGATGTGTTTGACACAGATGGTTTTTCACCCCTGACTTCCCCACAGCTTCAGGTGTAGGCGCGTTCCAGCTCGAGGAAGCTTCGCAACATATCGAACAATAGGATACAACCCATACCCCACTGTGCCTGGCGGTATCGGAGATGACCGTGAGCGATCTTATTCCGAACATTCTGTCCCGAGAGATCCGTGTATCGGTACCGCATATAGGTCATCCATGACTCGGCGACGTCACCTTCTAACTGGCCCAATAACCCGGTCATTGATCGAGGATGTAACTCGCCGGTGTCAGGATCAAGGCGGAGTGTGCTCTTTCCGTATTCTTCCATCTGGCTGCGGATTACCGCCTCAAGCTGGGCCATCCCGATATGGGTTGCCGCTGCCCCTCGGTTCTCGAAGAACGCGATCACAAAGTCGGATAGAAACGCGATTGTGTCAGCCCGCAACGTGTTACGTCGATTGAACAAAATGAAGAAATCACCCTCGTGAATCAATCCCCGGTTCACTAACCGGTAGATCAAATCTTGCAATACCTTGTGACTGTGCTGTACCGCGACCAAGTACAAATCTGACCAGTCACCACCTGATTCATCCTGTGAATACGATCCGCCTGACGACGTGATGGTCCTTGACTGCACAAGCTCGCGGAACGATACTCCTGGCCCACGATCCACCGGCTCCGAATCAGGAACCAATATATCGCGGTTGACCAGCCACTTAATCGCAAAACCAGTATGCCGTTCCTCTTTTAGCTCTTCAAATTGATCAATGATCGATTCAAGTGCGTTATCAAGCTCCTCAATCTCCTCGTCCGGTGGCTGATACGAAAATTCACCCATCTGATCAATACTCGCCCGGTTCGCCTTCCGGTGCTCCTGCTCCCACTCCGCCCGCGTCGCTTCATCAACCCACTCAACACACTCTTTGACAGCTTCGTGGGCCACTGATGCACGCACGGCATGCTGCCCGCCTTGAAGAAACGCCAGCTGTTCGTGATACGACTCAATAATTCCGTCCTTCGCCCTCTCCACCGATTGATCCGTCACTCGATTGACCTCCAGAATATGCCGCCAATATTTCCGACAAGTATCGTAGTCACGCTCTTCACGCGCTTCATCCGCCTGCTCCTCCAAGAAGGCAAGCAGATCATCAATGACAGTTGCAGGAATGGCCTCAGGATGTTCAACAACTAAATCGAGAATATCGAACGCCGGCCCGATAGCCAACTCATCCGTACGCCGAAGGAAAGCAATCGCTTCCTCAATCGTCGCTTCAAGGGCGTCATCGTGCTGGAGTTGCACCAGTAACTGTAACCACTCTTCTAGTACCGTTGCTGCTAACGGTTCCCAACTTTCTTCATCGGCGATTTCAAACCCCTCCTCCAGTTTCGTGACCGCTAGTTCTGCCCCATCACGATAGGTTTCATTTTCGACCCACCGTGACAACCCCACAATAGCAGTAAGAAACGGGTGATCACAATCTGCCTCACCGATCTCATCACGAATCTCCTCGGGTGAGCGACCCCACTCGTCACGCATCTCTCGCATCACCGTGGAGAACTGATAGCGGAACGTGGAATCATGCGGCCCGACCTCTAGTAACGATTCCAGTTCCTCCACCAATCGCATTCTATCCACAGAAGATCAACGAATCATTATAAAATATGGTTCACAGTCCTTGGTTTGAGTAACAGAGTACCACCCTACGCTGAACTGCCAGAGCGAGGCAATGTCGAAGGATTCGATGAGATGTGTTCGTACCCAGATTCAGCTAACGTCGCTACGTATGCGTGATCGATATCTCGCCCCGAGAGGTGGACGTAGCGTCCGGGGACACGTGACCCGCGTGCCCAGCCGAACCACTCACACATCTGCGCTTCTGTGAGATAGTTTGCGAGATACGTCGCGCGACTGTGTCTGAAATGGTGCGGGTTCACCGGCTTCTCGAGTAGATTATGCGGGAGTAGCTTCGCATACGAACTCCGGGAGCGGCGAATCCAGTTCGTCTCTTCCGGTTCTTCGCCGCCGTTCATCCATTTCCAGAGCTGCTTGATCGCTTGTTTGTACTCTATAACAGTAGCGTCCGTTGTGCCGCGGGTATACAGCCACGCAACGAGATCGACCAGGTCCTCCTTCTGGAGTTCGTCGAACCGTGCTTGACCGACCTGTTCTGCGAGGATCTTAAACCGAGACATGAGCTTCTGCTGTTGAGCGATACTGATGTCCGAGAGGATCATGTCGCGGTGATAGTCGTGGATGAGTTTCTTGTTCGCGGGGTGGATGCCCGACGATGCATCAATGTGTTCGAGCGTGCGGGCGACTGCGGCTTCGAAATCCATCGTCGGCATAAGAGATTCTGATAGGGCTCCAGCCGAGATAACCTGAGCGGCCCAGGATACCGATTATTTGGAGATCGGTTCACATACCTTCGACATAATCCGGCGGTTTCGAGGGGAAACCGCCGGGTTTCAGCGCTATTCAGCTAGTCGAAATCCGGTAAGTGCTCGCGGCGCTGCTGCATCTTCTGTTGGAGTGACCTTTTGTCGTAGCTGCGGTCGAGCACCGCCTGCGACACGTCCATCCTATCCGACACTACGCCGTCTGGCGTATCCTCACTCAGGAAGTGGGTAATCGCGCCACTTCGCACAGCGTGCGGACTCACTGAGTCCGGACACTTGCTGGCCGCATGCCGGATTTCTGTCGCCTCACATTCGTCGGGGTCGCGGCCGTGCGGGCACTCCCGGCCCGCCATGCAGGGACGCGACAGTTGGTACACGTGGTACCGGAACGTGTTGACGGTCATTCTGCCGAATTTCGTGGTTAGGAGTGGTTCACGGCCGTGGTCATCGGTGACGTCGTGCCGGTACGTCTCCACGTAGTCGTCGATCGTTGCGCACGCCGCGGCGGACAGCGCTATGTCACGCTCCCCGCCCTCGCCGTTCTTCAACGGCGTGTCGGTCTCTGGGCGGTGGCGGATGCTCGCGTACCCGGCCTGGGTGTGGACGTCATCCAGATCGAGCGCGCGGATTGAGCCGGTGCGCGCCCCGCTCTCCCAGAGTAGTCTGAGGATCGTATGCTGCGGGGTCGCGTACTCGTACTTATCTAGGAATTCGAGGATGTGCTGCGCGCGGTCCGGATGCAGGATCGCGTCACTGGACCGCTCGTCGGGTTCCAGGCGGGGTATGATGACACTCTCAGCGAGTCCATCCCGAACCGCGTCGATGGATTCGCAGAACCGCAGGAATACGCGGAGCGTATCCAGCTGGCTCTTCAGCGTCGTCTTCTTCACCTCCGACTTGCGACTCATCTTGTACCGCTGGAGATCCCGTCCGCTCAGCTCGTTCAGATTCTCGATGTCGTTCGCGTCGCACCATTCGACGAATCGTTCGACGCGATAGCCGTGCGACCGCAAGGTTGCATCGGAGACTTCGCCCCGTCGATTCTCTTGGAACAGCGCTTTGCCTTCCGCCGGAGTCAGTGGTTCGAGGTCGTCCATGGGTTCTAACTCGCTCCGGCTGGTACGAGTTAGTGCGCGCGGCGGCGCGGCCCGCGCCACACGGTCGGACGGCGCAGCACCGTGGTGGCCCGACCGCTCGGAAGCCCGGCACGGCGCGCGACCGCAGGGAGCGCGCCGCGCCCGGAACGTGGCAACCGGCACGGTTAGCGCCGGTGCCCCGTGGAAGCGGAAGCCCGCCCGAGCGGCCCGTTAGGGCCGCTCCGGCAGGAACCGACACCCGCGAAACCGAGTGGAGCGTGCCGGACAGAACGCCGGCCCACTTCCCGCATTTCTACACTCACGAGCGATGCGTCGGTTCGTTCGTCCGTCGTGTTTCGTGAGCGGTCTGTTTATCCGGGGTGGCGGCGGAGTGTGGGGTATGGATTCGGAGCTTTTGAGCGCGGACGCCGCGGTGGAGCGGCGGGACGAGGTCGTGGCGGCGGTGCGGGAGCACGCGGGCGAGCTCGCGCGGTCGCTCGCGCGCCTCGACGGCGGCGAGTACGGGCGGCGGTCGTTCCGGGTCGATGGTGGTGAGTGGACGGTGAAGTACGAGGACGGCGGCCTCGACTTCCTGCGGTTCGAGGGGACGGCGGGCCTCGACGTGTACGTCGTCTCCACCAAGCGCGACCCGGAGCCGGAGCCGCTGGCGCGCGCGATGGAGCACTACGGCGGTCTCGTGGCGTCCTTCAACGACTACGTGGCGTCGATGCGGGGGACGCTCGACGCGGTGTCCACGGCGTTCCCGGAGCCCGCGTCCACGAGCGATATCGTGGCGGAGCGCGACCGCATCGTCTCCGAGGTGCGGGACGTCGCAGACCGAATGGCGGGCGAACTCCACCGGTACGACGGCGGCGACTACGGGTCGTTCGCGTCCCGCGTGGCCGGCACGCGCTGGGAGCTCAAGTACGCGGAGGGCCGCGCGTCCTACCTGCGTGCGGGCGACGTGTACCTCGTCGGCCAGTACGGGCCGCCGTCCGCGCCGGACGTCCGCCAGCACGCGCCGGACGTGCCGCTGTTCGTGGAGGCGTACAACGACCACGTCCGGGAGTTGAGCGACTCGCTCGCCACCGTCGAGTTCTGACACCACAACCGCTTTCTCCCGCGTCCCCCTGCGACCGCCCATGAGCGACGACGACTTGGCGTGGACGACCCGCGAGCGAGCGGTCGCGTACTCGTGTCCCGGGTTCGACGTGGTGCGCGAGGACGTGACCCTCCCCGACGGCACGCAGACCGACTTCGACTACCTGAGCGAACCGCCCGCGGTCGTGGTGCTGCCGTTCACCGACGACGGCGAGGTCGTCGTCATCGAGGAGTGGCGGCAGGCGGTCGACCGCGTGAACCGCGGGCTTCCCGCGGGCGGCACCGAACCCGAGGACGCGGCCGACCTGGCGGCGGCGGCGCGCCGCGAACTCCGCGAGGAGACCGGCTACGAGGCCGACTCGCTGGAACCGCTCACCACCGTCGAACCGGCGAACGGGTACGCGGACTCCGTCCACCACCACTTCGTCGCGCGCGGCTGCACGCCAACCGGGGAGCAAGACCTCGACCACGACGAGACCATCCGCGTGGACACCGCGGAGTTCGACGACCTCGTCGCGGCCGCGGCGGCGGGCGACCTCCGCGACGCGCGCACGGTCGTCGGCGTCCTCACCTACCACGTCTCCTGAGCGAACGCCGCCCACGAGAGGTACTCCCCGAACCGCCGCGGCGTCCCGTACCGCTCGTCCGGGTCGGCCGCGAGCGCGGTCTCCACGACCGCCTGGAGGTCGTCGGAGACCGGACGGTCGACCCTGCTGTCGTCCACCCCGCGGTTCTCGGGCGGGCGGCCGGTGAGCGCGTGATGCGTGAGCGCGCCGAGGCGGTACACGTCGCCCGCCGGCGTCGGTTCGGCTTCGGGCGGCGCGTACGGGTCGTCGCGGTTCGGCCACGCGGCCGCCGCGAGCCCGCCGAACCCCACGTCCCGCACGTCCGCGCGGTCGCCGGTCACCGCGACCGTCGCGGGTCGCAGGAGGCCGTGCGGGCGGTCGAGCCGCGCCAGCGCGTCCGCCGCGCGCGACACGGCGCGGAGCGCGCGCTCTCGCTCCGCTCCGTCCGCGAGCGTCGCTTCGTACGGAACGGTCTCCACCCACGGCCGCGGGTCGAACCCCCACTCGCGGAGCGCGAGCACGCCCTCGGTGTCGCTCGCGGCCGCCCACGCCTCGCACGCCGCCCGGAACCCGGTCTCGTCCACGCCCCGGTATTCGGTTCGAATCCGTCCGCTCTCGACGCGCGCGGTCGTCCACTCGGCGGTTCGCTCGACGGTCTCGACGTGACCCGCGACCCGCCGTCGGTCGCGCCACCGCCGCACGCCCGCGGCGGCCGCGCCGACCGCGCCGAGTCCGCCGAGCGCCGCGAGCACGCCCGCGTTCCGCTCGCCCCAGCGCGCCGCCGCCGCGAACCCGCTCCACGGCGGGCTGACGGCGTGCAGTTCGAACGACTCGCCGTCCGCCGCCTCCGCGCCGACGTACGCGCGGCCGTCGCGCTCCACCGCGTACACGCCCCGGCCCGGCGTCTCGTACCGCCAGCGAACCAGGCCGTCCCGGAGCGACCGCGCCTCCACGCCGTCCGCGGTCGGCACGCGGAGTTCGCCCCGCGAGGCCGTGACGAGGCCGTAGCTGTACTCGAACGCGTCCTGCCAGCGCGCCCGCCCGTCCGCGACCACCGTCACCGTCCGCGCTCCCTCACTCTCGTTCCCCGTGAACACGAGGAGGGCGTCGTCGGTGACGCTCGCGCCCGCGGCGTCCGGCACGCTGTACCGCCACGCGACGCTCCCGTCCGCGCCGACCGCGACGAGTTCCGTCGCCCCGTCGCCGGTCGCCGTTCGGAGGAGCACGCGGTCGCCGATGGTTCCGACGGGCGACCCGGTGTCCCGCCACCACGCGACCGCGCCCGTGTCCACGTCCCACGCGACGAGGCGGCCGCGTCGCCCTGCGACGACGCGCCCGAGCGACTCGTGTTCGGTCGTCCACGCGACGTTCCCGTGACGCCAGCGCTCGGTGCCGTCCGCGACGCCGACGCCGACGAGGCCGTCCGCCGTTTCGAGCGCGACCGCCTCAGCCGTTCCCGCGGCGTACCCGGTCGCGTCCGCGACCCGCCACCGCCGGTCGCCCGACGCGATGTCCACCGCGACCACGCCCGCGTCCGTGACCGCGTACGCGGTTCCCGCCCCGGGGTCGACAGCGGTCTCTCGAACCACCGTCTCCCCCGGGTCGCCGAACGCCGCCGTCCACGCGACCGCGCCGCTCGCCGGGTCGACGCCCGTGAGCGCTCGCCGGTCTACGCCCTGCACGACGACGCGCTCGCCCACGCCGCGGGTCTGCCAGCCGATTGACCCCGGGTACGCCCACCGCTCGCCGCCGCGTCCGGGGTCGAGGCCGACGGCGCGCTCGCTGTCCGCGCCCCACACGGCCGTCACGAGCGTGTTCTCGGTGACGCGCGGCGGGTAGACGAGTCCGGGCGCGCGGTACGTCCAGTCGTGATGGAGGGCGGTTCCGGGGAGCGACCACGCGGGAGCGGTGGCGGCCGCGCCGAGGAACGCGCGTCGTGTCGCGGGCACACCCGTCACGTTCGCGCGCACCGACAAGAACGTTCGGCGATACACAACCCTCAATGCGAGCGCTCCCCGAAACCGGGTAATGAGAGACCACTTCGAGGTGCGCGCCCAGGACGCCGGGGGGCGCATCGGCGACCTCACCGTCCCCCGCGCGGGCGTGACGGTGGAGACGCCGACGCTGATGCCGGTGGTGAACCCGAACATCATCACCGTCGACCCCGCCCGCTTCCGCGAGTTCGGCGCGGAAATCCTCATCACGAACTCCTACATCATCAAGAACGACGACGACCTCCGGGAGCGCGCGCTCGACGAGGGCCTCCACGCGATGCTGGACTTCGACGGCGCGATCATGACCGACTCCGGGAGCTTCCAGCTCGCCGAGTACGGCGAAATCGACACCGACACCGAGGAGATTCTCGAGTTCCAGCACGCCATCGGGAGCGACATCGGGACGCCGGTGGACATCCCGACGCCGCCCGACGTGCCGCGCGAGCGCGCCGAAGAAGAACTCGAAGAAACCCAGCGCCGCCTCGAACTCGCGGAGACGGTGGAGACGGGCGAGATGCTCGTGAACGCGCCCGTCCAGGGCTCCACGCACCCCGGCCTCCGCGAGGAGGCGGGCCGGCACGCCGAACACACCAGCCTCGACGTGTTCCCCGTCGGCGCCGTCGTTCCGCTGCTGAACGACTACCGGTACGGCGAGATGGCGGACACCGTCGCCGCCGCGAAACGCGGCCTCGGCCGGGACGCGCCCGTCCACCTGTTCGGCGCGGGCCACCCCATGATGTTCGCGTTGGCCGCCGCGCTCGGCTGCGACCTCTTCGACTCCGCCGCGTACGCGCTCTACGCCCGCGACGGCCGCTACCTCACCGTCCACGGCACCGAACACCTCGACTCCCTCCAGTACTTCCCCTGCGGCTGTCCCGTCTGCACCGACCACGCGCCCGCGGACGTCCAGCGGATGCCCGACGCCGCCCAGGAGGAACTGCTCGCCGAGCACAACCTCCACGTCTCCTTCACCGAGTTGCGGAGAGTGAAGCAGGCGATTCGACAGGGGAGCCTGCTCGAACTCGTCGAGGCCCGCGCGCACGCCCACCCCCGCGTGCTCGACGGCTACCGCGCGTTCCTCGACCACGCCGGCCAGTACGAGCAATCGGATCCGGTGAGCAAGGACACGTTCTACTACACGTCCCCGGAGTCCGCGCGCCGACCCGAGGTCGTCCGGCACCGCGACCGCCTCGACCGCTTCGACCTCCCCGACACCGTGCTCCTCGCGGAGTCCGGGACGGACGACGACTTCGACGAGACGTGGCGCGTCCGCCCGCCGCTCGGCCCGTACCCGCGCGAACTCGCCACCAGCTACCCCTTCACCGCCGAAGTCCCGGAGCGCATGGACGACGCCGGCTACGAGGCCGCCGCGAAGGGCGTCTCTCGACTCGTCGCGCTCAACCCCGACACCGAGTTCACGCTCGCCCACCGCGACTGGCCGGCGCGCGCGCTCGACTACGTGCCGCCCCGCGTGGAACTGGTGAACCTCGAAACGGGACACACTACTGACTCCGGCGCGGAGGACGACGCATGACCGACTACTTCGAGGTGCACGAGCGGGATTCGGCCGCTCGCCTCGGCGAACTCCGACTCGCGGAGTCCCTCGCGACGCCCGCGCTCGTCGACGACGTCGTGGCGGACGCGGGCAGCGAGTGGTTCCAGAGCCAGCCGTTCCCCGAGGGCGACGACTCCCGGCTGACGATCCTCCCCTACCGCGGGTTTCCCTCGGGGACGCGCGAGGAAGTCCAGGAGTCGTTCGCGCCCGACTACCCGGACGTGGAGTATCCGAGCGCGGCCGTCGTCACGCCCCGCACAGCGGCGGACTACGGCGCGGACGCCTACGTCTTATCGAACGCGCCCGGGTTCGTCGGGCACGCGAGCGCGTTCGCGAACGCCGTCGTCGAGGCGAAAGACCGCCTCCCCGCGGACAGCGCGCTCTACCTCTCCGGCGTCGCCACGCCCGCGAACGCCGCCGTCCTCGCGTACGCCGGCGTCGACCTCCTCGACGGCCACCGCGCCGCCGTCTACGGCACCCAGGGCAAATACCTCACCACCGACGGCGAGCACGAACTCGCCGACCTGGACGACCTCCCCTGCGCGTGCCCGGCCTGCCAGCGACCGCGCGAGGAGTTCGGCCGCGAGGACTGCAAGGAACACAACCTCAACGCGCTGCGCGCCGAACTCGCGCGCGTCCGCACCCGCATCCGCCAGGGCCGCCTCCGCGACTACGTCGAGGGGCAGGCGCGCCACGAGGCCTGGCTCACCGCCGCGTTCCGCGAACTCGACCAGGAGTGGGGCTACCTCGAAGCGCGCACGCCCGTGCAGCGCGACACTCTCCTGCTCGCCGCGTCCGAGGACACGCTCCGCCGCGTGGAGATTCAGCGGTTCGCCGACCGCGTCACCTCTCGGTACGTGAATCGGTACGGCGACGACCGCCCGCTCCTCCTCGTGCCGTGTAGCGCGCGCAAGCCCTACAGTGACAGTCAGAGCCACCGCCAGTTCCAGGACGCCGCGCAGTACCGCGCGCACGTCGTCTCCATGACCTCGCCCATCGGCGTCGTCCCGCAAGACCTCGAACTCACGTATCCCGCCCAGCACTACGACTCCGTCGTCACCGGCCGCTGGAGCGAGGACGAGAAGGAGTTCGTCGCGCGCGTCCTCCGGCGCTACCTCGAACGCACGGACTACCCGCGCGTCATCGCGCACGTCCCGCCCGAGGGCTACCGGGACATCGTGGAGCGCGTCGAGGCCGACATCGATATCCCGGTCGAGTACACGGTCGAAGACCACCCGACCACCGGCGAGAGCCTCGCGAACCTCCGGGACGCGCTCGCCGGCGAAGACCAGATCTGGGTGTCCGAACGCGAGGAACGCACGCTGCGCGCGGTCGCGGACTACCAGTTCGGCCGCGGCGCGGGCGACAACCTCCTCGGCGACATCCAGGTGCAGGGCCGCTATCCCAAACTCCAGGCGCTCGACGCCGAGGGCGAGCAGCTCGCCGCGCTCGTCCCCCAGTACGGCCTGCTCTCCCTCACGCTCCGCGGCGCGCGCCGCTGGGTGGACTCCGACGTGGAGACGAAGACCGTCGAAATCGACGACTTCGTGCCGCGCGGCTCCGTGCTCGCGCCCGGCATCGTGACCGCGGACGACGACATCCGCGTCGGCGACGAAGTCGTCGTCGAGGGGCCGAGCGCGTTCGCCGTCGGGAAAGCCGAGATGCGTGGTCAGGAAATGGCGGAGAGCACGCGCGGCATCGCGGTAGACGTGCGGCACTCAGAAGAACGCTAACCTAGCGCTCGCCCTCGTAGCCGTCCAGCCAGCCCTGGACTGCGCCCTTGAGCGCGCCGGTGGTGCTGCCGAGGTTGAGAATCTGGTAGCCGGATTCGACTTTCTCGTTCACGTCGTCCATCCCGAAGCCGAGGCCGCCGACGGGCACGTCCGCGTCGATGGCGGCGGTGCGAACGGTCTCCAGGGCGTCCCGTACGTCGGGGTGGTCGAGTTCGCCCGGGTGGCCGTAGGAGACGGAGAGGTCGAGCGGCCCGAGGAAGACGAACCCGAGTTCGGGAACCGAGACGATGTCCTCGATGTTCTCGACGGCCTCCTTGGTCTCGATGGTCGTGCCGACGACAGTCTCCGCGTCCTCGCGTTCGACGTAATTCTCCTTCAGTCCCCAGTGCCGCGCGCGCGGCGACCCGAGTCCGCGCTTCCCGGGTTCGCCGTCGTACGTGAAGCGCGACGACCGCACCGCCGCCTCCACCTCGTCGGCGGTCTCGACGCGCGGCAGGAAGACGTTCCGCACGCCCAGGTCGAGCGCCTTCCGCACCAGCGTCGGGTCGGTGTCCGGCAGCCGAACCAGGAGTTCGATGTCCGTCCGCTCGGCCGCCCGCAACAGGTCTTCGACCTCGCGGGAATCCCACGGGTCGGGCCCGCCGTGCTCGAAGTCCAGCCACACGAACTCCAGACCGAGTTCGCCGTAAAACTCCACCAGCGTCGGACTGTACGCGTTATCCAGAACGCCGAGCGCCACACCGCCGGAATCGAGCGTCTCCCGTAACTCGTTCACCATACTCACGCCTTCGCGCGCCGACGGAAAACCTCTACCGGCCCGCTCAGAGCCGGCGGTCGAGGAAGTCGTCCACGAGCGTGAACTGTCGAATCTTCTGGTCGATGTCGGTGGAGCCGTGGCCTTCCGCGCCGAGTTCCTCGTACTCGAAGTCGCCGTCCTCGTTCTCGGTCCACCCCTGGTCGAGGAGGGCGTCCCGGAAGACGCGCGCCTGGTCGACGGGACACCGCGGGTCGTTGACGCCGTGGACGATGAGGATGGGATTCCGGATGTCCTCGACGTGCGTGAGCGGGGAGCGCTCGCGCCAGAACGCCTCGTTCTCCTCGGGGTCGCCGAGCTGTTGTTCGAGCATGGACTGGAAGTGCGGCATCGAGTTCTCGTACATCCGGAGGAGGTCGGTGATGCCGACCTGGGCGATGCCGGTCGCCCACAGCTCGGGGTACTGCACCATCTGCCAGTACGCCGAATAGCCGCCGTACGACCCGCCCATCACGGCGACGCGCTCCGAATCGACCCAGTCGAGGTTCCGGAGCCACTCGCCGCCCGCGGCCACGTCGGCCTGCTCGCCGCCGCCCCAGTCGTTGTGAATGCGGTGCTTGAACTCCCTCCCCCGTCCCGTCGACCCCCGGTAGTTCGGCTGGAGGACGGTGTAGCCTCTGGAGACGAGGAACTGCGCGTACAGGTCGAAGCGCGGCATCGAGCGCGCGTGCGGGCCGCCGTGCACCATCACGACCGCGGGACTCGGACGCTCACCCGAATCGTAGAGGAGCGCGCCGATCTCCAGGCCGTCCTCGCTCTCGTACGTGACGTACTCGGACTCGACGAACGTCTCGGGGTCGATGTCGCCGTACTCGGGCGCGATGAGCGTCTCCGTCTCGCCGCTCGCGCGGTCGTACGCGTACAGGGTCTTGCGCTCGTCCGAGGTGGTGTGCGCCAGTATCGCCCGGCCCTCATTGTCGAAGTGTTCGTCGCCCGCGAGGCCGGCGACGCCCTCGTCGAGGTCGTACGCCGTCGCGTCGCCCGAATCGAGGTCGTACTCGACGGGCATCGTCGCCGCGTTCCGCACGCGCGAGGCGACGACGGTGTCGCCGTCGAGGCCGAACGCCGCCCCGGACTCCTCGTACTCGCCACGTGAGAGCCACTCCACCTCGTCGGTCTCGAGGTCGTAGACGCCGACCCGGCCGAGGTCGGTCGTGTTGTCGGAGACGAGGAGGCGGTCGCCGTCGGGATGCCAGTCGTTCGGGTAGGCCTCCGCGCCGACCTCGCCGACGTCGAGCTTCCGCTTCTCGCTGCCGTCCGCGTTCATCACGTACGCGTCCCGGTTCTCCAGCGCGTCCGTCTCGTTCGCGACGTACGCGACGCGCTCCTCGTCCGGCCCGAACTGCCCGCCGTGCACGGGCTGGTCGTACGCGGTCAGCCGTTCGGTCTCGTCCTCGCGGGTGTCGTACCGGTAGAGGTTCATCTGCTCGCCCTCGTCGCTCCCGTAGAGCACGTACCGGCCGTCGCTCGTCACGTCGTGGAACGCCGCCTGGCCGTCCACCGCCACGACGACCTCGACCTCGCCGTCGAGCGTCATCGCGTGGATGTCGTTCTGCTCGTCGCCGCCCTCGTCCTGGTGGAAGAACACGCGCTCGCCGTCGGCGTCCCACGCGATGGGCCAGCGCGCCGCCCGCGGGACGTTCCCGTCGCTCACCCGCGTGCGCTCGCCCGACGCGAGGTCTTGCACGTACAGTTCGTTCCGCCCGGTCTCGTCGTAGTAGAACGCCACCCGGTCGCCGTCCGGCGACACGCGCGGGTGGTAGAACTCGGGCAGGCTCGCGAGCTCTTCGAGTTCGACAGTAGCTGTCACGGAAGTGAATACTCGCGGACGGCCAAAAGCGTTCGCGTCCCCCACCTCGGTGGCCGATTCGGGAATCGACGGGCCTTACTTGCGGCCCGCGAACCACTCGGTATGAACGCTCCCGACGCGACCGAGTTCCGGCGCGGCGCGCGCGCCGTCCTCCCCCTCGTCCCCGCGATCGCGGGGTTCGGGCTAGTCGTCGGGGTCGCCGCCGGCAACGCCGGGTTCAGCCTCGCGCAGGCAATCGGCTTGTCGGTGTTCGTGTTCGCGGGCGCGAGCCAGCTCGCGACCGTCGAACTCGTCGACGCGGGCGCGCCGCTCGCCGTCGTCGTGCTCACCGCCGTCGTCATCAACCTCCGGATGATGATGTACTCCGCGTCCATCGCGGGCTACTTCGACGACGTCGCGGAGCGCTGGCGCGCCGGAATGGCGTACCTCCTCACCGACCAGGCGTACGCGCTCTCCATCAGCCACTACGGCGACGACCCGCCGAGCGACCCCCGCGGCTACTACCTCGGCGTCGCCCTCCCGCTCTGGATCGTCTGGCAGATAGCGACCGTCGCCGGCCTGCTCGCGGGCGCGAGCATCCCCGCGAAGTGGGGCGTGACGTTCGCCGTCCCCCTCGTCTTCCTCGCGCTCCTCGTCCCCGCGATGAACGACCGCCCCAGCACGCTCGCGGCCGTCGTCGGTGGTGGCGTCGCCGCGCTCGGCGCGGGCCTCCCGCTCAACCTCGGCCTCCTCCTCGGCGCGGTGCTCGGCGTCGCCGCCGCGCTCACGCTCGGAGGTGACGAGGCGTGAACGACGCGACCCTCTGGGGGCTCGTGCTGGTCATCGGGGCGGCGACGTTCCTCATCCGGTACTCATTCCTCTACCTCGTCGGCCGCACCGGCGACCTCCCGCCCCGCCTCTCGCGCGCGCTCGCGTTCGTCCCCCCGGCGGTGTTCGCGGCGCTCGTCGTCCCCGAGTTCGTCAGCTACGACGGCGTCCTCCACGTCGCGCCCGACCAACTCGTCGCGGGCGTCGCCGCGGCGCTCGTCGCCTGGTACACCGAGAACATGTTCGCCACAATCGCCGCCGGGATGCTCGCGCTCTGGGCGCTGCGCTTTCTCGTCTAGTCGAACGCTCTCCTGAGGGCGAGCAGGACGCCGCCGAGCATCGCGAGGTTCCCGAAGAACGCGAGACGCTCGCCGCTCGCGTCGCCCTCCTCGTTCCAGAAGTCGTGCATCGTCGCCGTCACCGTCACGAGGAAGCCCGCCGCCGCCGCCGTCGCCAGCCGCGGCAGCCGCCAGAGCGCGATACAGACGCCTGCCGCTATCATCGCCGCGGACGCGAGCGGCGCGAGCACGGACGGCATCGGAACGCCCGCCGACTCCGCGTACTCCACGTGGTCGTCGAGGTCGCGGAAGTCCTCGCTCGCCTGTAACGCCAGTCCGAGGCCGAGCGCCAGCCGGCCGAGCAGCCACGGTTTGTCGTCGCTCATACCCGACCGTTCCACGTCCGACACGAAAAACGTACTCCCGCTACTCCATCGAGAGGTAGGTCTCGGTGCTCTCGACGCCGCGGACGCGCTGGATGCCGTTCGCGCTCACCTCCTTCACGCCCGCGGGCGACTCCACGTCGAGCTTCGCGATGAAGTCCACGTCGCCCGCGACGATGTGCGCGTCCACGACGCCGTCGAGGTCGGCGATCTCGCCGAGGATGCGGTCGGCCTCGCCCGAGTTCGCCTTGATGAGGACGTACGCGACCACCATTCTCAGTTCACCCCCGAGGCCCGCGACGGCTCCTCGCCGACGAGTATCTGGCGCACGTCGTCCAGCGCGTCGAACTCCGCCAGGACGGCGATTCGGTCGCCGACCTCGAGCGTGTCGTCCGGCAGCGGGAGGCCGAGCGACTCCTCCTTCTTCCCGAACCCGAGCAGGCGGCTCCGCGAGGGGAGTTCGAGTTCCGTCACGGTGTACCCCTGCATCGGCGCGTCCGCCGTCACCGTGAACTGCACGACCTGGAGGTTCTCCGCGAGGTCCGCGATGGCGGTGACGTTCCCGCCGAGCAGCGCGTTCTTCGCGCCGATCGCGCCGAGGCGCTCGGGGTAGACGATTTCGTCCACCTCGTCCGCGTACTTCCGGTAGATGTTCTCCCGGTAGTCTTCGTCGATGCGGAGGACCGTTCGGCAGCCGTGCGCGTTCGCGACCATACACGCCGCGAAATTCACGTTCAGGTCGCCGGTGAGCGCGCCGACCGCGTCCGTCGAATCGAGGTCGGCGTCCACGAGCACCTCCTCGCTCGCGCCGTCGCCTTCGATGACCTCGAACCCCTCCGCGCGCGCCTTCTCGACCTTGTCCGGGTTGTTCTCGATGATGACTGCAGTGTGTCCCTCGTTCGCGATGACGCGCGCCGTGCGGAACCCCACCCGTCCGGCACCGATGATAACGAAGCGCATACTCCGAGTAGGCTCGCCCGGCCCATATAGGTTTGTGAACATGCGGCAAGCTTTTTGCGGACTGCCGGCGAACCCATCGGTATGGTACACGCGTTCATCATGGTGAAGACGGCCGCCGGGTCGTCCGCCGACGCCCGTGACGCAATCATCGACTTGGAGTTCGTCGCGGACGCGCACGTCGTCGCCGGCGAGTACGACGTCATCGCGGAGGCCGACGGGGACGCCGTCGGAGACGTGCTCAACACCGCCTCCACCGAAATACAGGGGCTGGACGGCGTGGAGGACACGAAGACGTACATCTCGATGTCCGCGTGAACGCTGTATCCCCTCCCTACTGCGCTACTCGGTCGCTTTGCTCCCTGCGTTGCTCCTTGAGGAAGGGGGCTTAGTGCCTCGATTCAGCTAAACGTCCGCGAGCGCGTCCTCGACGTCGTCCAGCACGTCCTCCGGCGGGCGCGTCGCGTCGATGCGCACGAACCGCGCCGGATCCCAGTCGATGAGCGTCTCGTAGTTCTCCCGGACTCGTGCGAGGAACTCCACCTGCTCGAACTTGTTCGTCGCGCCCGCCCGCGCCGCGCCCGTCTCCGGGTCGACGTCGAAGTACAGCGTCAGATCCGGCTCTCTGGTCCACGGCGCGTGAATCCCCCGCAGGTACTCCATCGGCCGCGGCACGCGGCCGTCGAGCGCGACGCCCTGATACGCGTACCGCGAGTCGGAGTACCGATCGGAGATGACGAGGTCGCCCTCCTCGAGGGCGGGCCGCACCACCCGGGAGAGGTGCGCGGCGTGATCGGCGGTGTAGAGGAAGGCCTCCGCGACCGCGTCCGCGTCGTCGTCGTCGATGGAGCGCTGGACGGCGTCGCCGTACCAGGAGTCCGTCGGCTCGCGCGTGAACACGGCGTCCTCGCGGTCGGCGCGGAGGGCCTCCCAGACCGTCGTCTTCCCGCTGCCGTCGATTCCCTCCAGCGTGATCAGCATTCACCGCTACTGCGTGGGGGAGGCCTAAACGGCTTCCGGGACGGGCGCACCATTTAGGGTACCGGCCCACCTCAGTCCTCGTATGCACGTACTCGTCACGGGCGGAACGGGATTCATCGGGACGCGACTCTGCGCCGAACTCACGGAGCGCGGACACGACGTGACCGCGCTCTCGCGCTCCCCCGAGGGAGAAGTACCGTCGGGCGTCGACACGTACGTCGGGGACGTGACGGCGCTCGACTCCATCAGGGGCGCGTTCGAGGGCGTCGACGCGGTCGTGAACCTCGTCGCGCTCAGCCCGCTGTTCAAGCCGTCGGGCGGCGACGAACGCCACCTCGAAGTCCACTACGGCGGCACGCAGAACGTCGTCGAGGCCGCCGAGGAACACGGCGTGGCAAAGCTCGTGCAGATGAGCGCGCTCGGCGCGGACCCGACCGGCCCGACCGCGTACATCCGCGCGAAGGGCCTCGCGGAGGACGCCGTCCGCGATTCGGGCCTGACCCACACCATCGTCCGGCCCTCGGTGGTGTTCGGCGAGGGCGGCGAGTTCGTCTCCTTCACGAAACTCCTCACGACGCCGTACGTCACGGGCCTCCCCGGCGGCGGGAAGACGCGCTTCCAGCCCATCTGGGTGGACGACCTCGTGCCGATGCTCGCCGACTCGCTCGACGGCGAGCACGACGGCGAGACGTACGAACTCGGCGGCCCCGAGAAACTCACGCTCGCCGAGGTCACCCGCCTCGTTTACCGCGCGGACGGGACGTCCACGCGCGTCCTCCCGATTCCGATGGCGCTCGCGAAGATCGGCCTCTCCGTCGCGGACGTGCTACCGGGCGCACCGATGGGTTCCGACCAGTACCGCTCGCTGCGGTTCGACAACACCGTCTCGGAGAACGACGTGGACGCGTTCGGCGTCTCAGCGGGCGACCTCCGGACGTTCGCGGACTACCTCGGCGTCGCGTGAAACCGCACGAACGCCGCGGCGTCGCCTTCGGCGTCAGTACCGCCAGTCTCTACGCGCTCCTCGTCGCCGCTCCCGCCCTCGGGTTCGCCCTCCCGCTCGGGTTCGCGGTCACCGTCGGCCTGTTCGCCGCCGCCTGCGGACTCTGCAGTGTGTACTTCCTCGCCCGCGCCCTCGGCGAACGCCTCGCAGCCTGAGTAATCACTGCCTAAACGACACGTTTAGACCCGTTCAGAACGCCGTATTCGGGCGTTTCAGCCCGTCATCTATTAACCCCATCAAAAGGCTTATCTCCGCCTTTGCACTCTTATTGGCAACGGTAGCCACCATGAAACTCGCAATGATCGGGTTCGGCCAAGCCGGTGGGAAAGTACTCGACAAGTTCCTCGAGTACGACGAGAAGCACGGCTCCGGTATCGTCCGGGCCGCTGTTGCCGTCAACACCGCCAAGGCCGACCTGATGGGACTCGACCACGTTCCGGAAGAGAATCGCGTCCTCATCGGGCAGTCCCGGGTGAAGGGGCACGGCGTCGGCGCGGACAACGAACTCGGCGCGGAAATCGCGGAGGAGGACATCGACGAAGTCCAGGGTGCAATCGACAGCATCCCCGTCCACGAGGTGGACGCGTTCCTCGTCCTCGCCGGACTCGGCGGGGGTACGGGAAGCGGCGGTGCGCCCGTGCTCGCGAAGCACATCAAGCGCATCTACACCGAACCCGTCTACGGCCTCGGCATCCTGCCGGGCGGCGACGAGGGAGGGATTTACACGCTCAACGCCGCGCGGTCGTTCCAGACGTTCGTGCGCGAGGTGGACAACCTCCTCGTGTTCGACAACGACGCCTGGCGGAAGACCGGTGAGTCCGTGCAGGGCGGGTACGACGAGATCAACGAGGAGATCGTCAAGCGCTTCGGCGTCCTGTTCGGCGCGGGCGAAGTCGAGCAGGGCGGCGAAGTCGCGGAGTCCGTCGTGGACTCCTCGGAGATCATCAACACGCTCGCGGGCGGCGGCGTCTCCACGGTCGGATACGCCTCCGAGACCGTCGAGACCTCCGGGAGTTCGGGCGGAGGCCTGCTCTCCAAGTTCACGGGCGGCTCGAACAGCCAGCCGGAGGACTCCGCGAACACCACGAACCGCATCACGAGTCTGGTGCGGAAGGCCGCGCTCGGCCGGCTCACCCTCCCCTGCGAGATCGACGGGGCGGAGCGCGCGCTCCTCGTCACCGCCGGCCCGCCCGCCTTCCTCAACCGGAAAGGCATCGAGCGCGGGCGGAAGTGGCTGGAGGAGCAGACCGGGTCGATGGAAGTCCGCGGCGGCGACTACCCCGTGCCGAACTCGGGGAGCGTCGCGGCGGTCGTCCTGCTCGCGGGCGTGACGAACGTCCCCCGGATCAAGGAACTCCAGCAGGTCGCCATCGAGGCGCAGGAGAACATCGACGAGATTCGAGACGAGAGCGAAGAAAACTTGCAGAACCTCGTCGAAGACGACGACGATGAACTCGAATCGCTCTTCTAGAGCGGTCGTCGCCGTCCTCGGTCTCGTCCTCCTCGTCGCGGCAGTCGCGCCTGCAGCGGCCGCCGTGCCGTCGATAGACGGGAGTGCGCCCGACACCGCAGAGGTCGGGTCGACCGTCGACCGGACGTACACGCTCACCGACCTGTTCACGGAGTACAACGAGTGGACGCTCACCGCGGAGACCGACCTCTCCGAGGTGACGTGGACGGTGACGACGTACGACAACACGGGCCAGCAGATCGCGCAGGAGACGTACACGGGCCAGTCGTTCCAACACGCGCTCGTCGCGAGTGACGGCGCGGTCCGCGCGACGGTTCGCCTGCAGGCGACGGTGCCCGAGGTATCGGAGTCCCTCTGGAGCTACGACCCGCCCCAGCAGTACACGGTCGCTGAGTTCGCACAAACCCAGCAGGGCGGATCCAGTACCACCATCAGCGAGTACCTGACGCGGCCGTACACGCAGCAGTCGAGTCAGGCGCGCACCCAGATAGACCAGGCGAAGGCCGCGATTCAGGACGCGGAGAACTCCGATGTCTCCGTTTCCGACGCGAAAGCGACGCTCCAGAACGCCGTTTCGGCGTACAACAACGCGAACTTCCAACTGGCGGTTGACCTCGCGAACGAGGCCGAACAGCAGGCTGAGGACGCGCTCTCGGCAGCCCAGCAGTCCCAGCAGACGACGCGGCTCCTGCTGTACGGCGGCGTGGCGCTCGTGGTCGTCCTGCTCGCCGCGGGTGGCTACCTCCTCTACCGGCGGAATCAGGGCTCGCAGGACAAGCTCGCGTAGTGCGCGTCCTCGTTCCGTTCGACGGCCGGAATCCGTGTTCCCGCCTCGCACCAGTTCTCGATAGCGACGAGCGCGGCGCGTTCGCCGCGTTGCTCCGCGACGACGTGTTGGACGCGGTGCGCGCGGCCGGCGGCCGCCCCGAACTCCTCGCGACCGCGCCCGTGGACGCCGACGTTCCCGTGACCGTGGACGACCGCTCGCTCTCCGCCGCCGTGAACGCCGTCCTCGACGCGGGCGAGGAACCGACGGCGGTGGTGATGGCCGACCTCGGGCTGGCGACGCCGCGCGCGCTCTCCCGGCTGTTCGACGCGTCCGGCGACGTCGTGCTCGCGCCCGGCCGGGGCGGCGGGACGAACGCGCTCGTCGTCCGCCACTCCGACTTCCGCGTGGACTACCACGGCGCGTCCTGTCGCGACCACCGCCGAGCGGCGCACGCGGTGGGCGCGAGCCTCCGCGAACTCGACTCCCATCGGCTCGCCACCGACATCGACGAACCCGGCGACCTCGCGGAACTCCTCCTGCACGGCGACGGCCGCGCTACTCGGTGGCTCCGGGACGCCGGGTTCCGCCTCTCGACCGGCGACGGACGGGTCGCCGTCGAGCGACACCCCTAAGCACGCGCCGCCGCGACTCTCGGGTATGTCGTCGTTCCTCTCGCGGTTCGCGCGCGCCGCCGCGGCGCTCGCCGCGGCTATCGCGCTCGCGGTCGTCGTCTGGTTCGTCCTCCAGTCCGCGCTCGTGTTCGTCGTCGAGGGCGCGGTCGCGGCGACCGCCGCCTCCGCGGCCGCGGCCGCGCTGGTGCTCGTCGTCTCCGACGTCTACCTCCCCATCGGCGGCGGCCCGCGCACCGACGTGCTGCGAACCCGGCCGCCCGTCGAGAACGCTGTCGACGCAGCGCTCGCCGGCGTGGTCGCGCTCGCCGTCGCGCTCGCGCTCGGACTCGCCGGGTACACGGACTGGATCGGCATCGGCGGCGGCCTCGCCGTCGGCTACCTCTCCTTCGTCGTCCGCCATCGCGAGGAGTACGCCGCCCGGTAGCGCAAGCGCTTTCACCGCGTACCCGTAACGCCTTCGCGAATGATTCCGGGCGCCGACGAGTACGACATCTCGCTCTCCGTCGCCGAGAGCGACATCGACGCCGCGCTCGCCGTCACGCCCGACGGCGTCGAGTCCGCGAGCGAGCTCACGTTCGCTCGGAACGTCTTCCTCCCGCTCACGACCGCCTGCCGGTACACCTGCACGTACTGCACGTACTACGACCCGCCCGGCCAGGCCGACCTGATGCGTCCCGACGACGTGCGGGAGGCGGTGCGCCGCGGCGCGGACGCGGGCTGCACGGAGGCCCTGTTCACGTTCGGGGACGACCCGGACGACCGCTACACTGACGTACACGACCAGCTCGACGAGTGGGGGTTCGACTCCATCCACGACTACCTCCGGCGCGCCTGCGAAATCGCGCTCGACGAGGGGCTTCTTCCGCACGCGAATCCCGGCGACCAGACGCGAGAACAGATGGAACTCGTCGCGGACGTGAACGCCTCGATGGGCGTGATGCTCGAAACCACCGCGGACGTGCAGGCCCACGGCGGCCCGCGCGCGAAGGTTCCCGGACAGCGATTGAACACGCTCCGGAACGCGGGCGAGCTCGGAATTCCGTTCACCACCGGTATCCTCGTCGGCATCGGCGAGGACTGGCGCGACCGCGCGGAGTCCCTGCTCGCTATCCGCGAACTCCACGAGCGCTACGGCCACATCCAGGAGGTCATCGTCCAGCCAGTGTCGAACAACGAGCGCTGGCGGGGCGGGTCGCCGGGCGTCGAGGCGCTGCGGCGCGCGGTCGCGATGGCGCGCGCGGTGCTCCCGGAGTCGGTGAGCGTGCAGGTGCCGCCGAACCTCGCGCCAGTCCGTGAGGTGCTCGACTGCGGCATCGACGACCTCGGGGGCGTGTCGCCGGTGACGGACGACTACATCAACCCCGACTACGAGTGGCCGGCGGTCAGAGAGCTCCAGGCCATCGCGGACGACGCCGGCGTCCCGCTCCGCGAACGCCTCCCGGTCTACGAACACTACCTCGACGACGACTGGGTGTCCGACCGCATCCACGCTGCTCTCGACGCCGACGATGCCGCGGGCGAGCGCTACCGCGCCGTGCTCGATTAAACCCAGCCGGCGAGGCGTTTCCTGAACACCGTGTACAGCACGGAGATACCGAGTCCGCCGAGCAACAGCCACCGCACTCGCACGTCGAAAACCACGAGGAGCGGGACGGTGACGATGACGCAGAGCGCGAGGTCGCGCGGGCTTCCGTCGTAGGGGATGACGCGGCGCGGCGGGAGCCAGCGCTGGCCGAGGTGGGAGTAGACGCCGCGGTGGTCGTCGCGTAGCCAGGGTTTCCGGCCGAGGCCGCCGCCGAGCACTTCGGTGAGGCAGTGGAGCGCGGCCGAGACGAGGAAGCACGCGACGGCGACGCTCACCGGCGTCGGGTACGCGAGCGCGACGAGGGTCGCGAGGAGGGCGAGCGCGGGGTAGAGTTCGGGATGGTGGAGCGTTTTCCTGTGCTCCAGGTAGAGGTCGAGGTCGGGGAACACGCCGCCCGCGTACCCCGCGTACGCGCTGGTGACGGCGAGCGCCGGGTCGAACCGCAGGACGACGAGCGCGGGGAGCACGCCGAGGGCGGCGTGCGTGGTCGCCATCACGCTAGAGGAGCGGCGTGCCGTCCGCCTCCGGCCCCAGTGTCGGGCCGTGCGGGCCGTCGCCCGTGACGCGGCGGCGTTCGGTGTAGTCCGTGGAGCGCTCGACGGGCACGCGACCGATGGCCGCTATCATCTCGACGTAGTCGTCGAAGCTCCGGAACTCGCCGTACTCGCCGCCCGCGCGCTTCGTGATCTCCTCGGAGAGGATGGTGCCCATGAAGTCGTCCGCCCCGCAGTTCAGGAGCTTCATTCCGTGCTCGTCGCCGTACTTCACCCACGACGACTGCACGTGCGCTACGTTGTCGAGGAAGAGCCTGGAGACGGCTATCATCAGTTCGTCTTCTTCCTTGCTCGCGCCGGTCTCGACGACGCCGTGCTCGTGCAGGGGCGTGTTCTGGTGGACGAAGGAGAGCGGGACGAACTCCGTGATGTTCCCCGTCCGGTCTTGGAGGTCGCGCACCACTTCGAGGTGTTTCACGCGGTGCATCGCGTTCTCGACGTGGCCGTACATGATGGTCGCGGTCATCGGCAGCCCGACTTCGGCGGCGGCCTCCATCGACGCGACCCACTCGCCGGTGTCGATTTTTCCGGGGCAGATGACGTCTCGCACCTCGTCCACGAGGATTTCGGCGGCGGTTCCGGGGACGGTGTCCAGTCCGGCGTCGTGGAGTTCGCGGTAGACGTGTTCGTAGTCCCAGTCCGCGCCGCGCTGGGCGTGCTCGACCTCCTCGGGCGTCATCGAGTGGACGTGCGCGCCCGTCTCCGCCATCCCCCGGATGTACTCCTCGTAGGTCGCGGGCGGCGTGTCGTACGCTCCTGGGGGCTTGTAGTTGAGTTCGGGGTCGTCCGGGTCGAGGAGTTCGTGGTGGTCGTCGTTCAGCGCGAGACCGGGATGGAGGCCGGACACGGAGGTCACCTCGTACACGCCGCGCTCGACCGCGTCCGCGACGATGTCCCGTGACTCTCCGAGAGTCTTGGTGAACCCCGCGTGCTCGGCGTCGTGCTCGGTCTCGAACTGGTGGGCGGTGTCCTTGAAGTTGCAGAACAGACAGCCGGTGTTGCAGGCGGTGGTGACGTTGTTGTTGACGTTCGCGACGAACGTCACCTCCTCGCCGACGACCTCGGCGCGCCGGCGGTCTGCGGCCTCCAGCACGAGCTCCTTGCGCTCGGGATCGATGCCGGCCGTGTCGGTGCCCGTGGTGATGAGTTCGACGCCGTCCGCGACCGAGAGGCGGCGGCCGTCGCGGGCGTTCGCGAGGGCGTTCTCGAAGGACTGGTCGGTCTCGGGGACGAACTCGTAGTCGAACTCGTCCGCCGAGAGCGAGGCGGCGCGCGACATACTCGTAGATGTCGGTCGGAGGTGAAAAACAGGCCGGTCGCGGGGATACACGAACGCGCATATTTCTCCACCGGAAACGAGGGGGTTTGGGCAGGGTAATGGAAACCGCTTTGTGAGTCGCGTCCGCTCTCCCCGGTATGACGAGCGTCAAGGATCTCCACGTCGACCGCGCCGCCACCGCCGACCGCCTCGGCCGCGGGCGGTTCGCGTTCACGGACGACTACTCCGTCTTCGACTGGGGGAAGATGCCCGACGAGATACCCGGGAAGGGCGCGAGCCTCTGCGCGATGAGCGCGTTCAACTTCGAACGCCTCGAAGCCCGCGGCATCCCGACCCACTACCGGGGCGTCGTCGCCGACGGCGAAACGGTCGAACTGGACGCGCTGGACGCCGACGCGGACGCGCCGGCAGAGATGGCGGTCGACCTCGCGACAGTCCCCGAGTTGCCGCACGACGGCCGCGACTACGACTACGACGCCTACTACGCCGCCGCCCGCGACAACGTCCTCGTCCCCCTCGAAATCGTCTTCCGGAACTCGGTACCCGTCGGGTCGAGTCTGCGGTCGCGCGCGACGCCCGCCGAGTGCGGCCTCGATCTCGATAGCTGGCCGGACGAACCCGTCACCCTCCCGAACCCCGTCGTGGAGTTCTCCACGAAGCTCGAAGAGGGCGACCGCTACCTCGACGTCGAGGAGGCCGAGCGCATCGCCGGGCCCGCGGACGTGAACGAACTCGAATCGGTCGCGCTCGACGTGAACGACCTCGTCACCGAGCGCGCCGACGCCGTCGGCCTCACCCACCAGGACGGCAAAATCGAGTGCGTGCTCGCGGACGGCGAAATCCGGGTCGCGGACGCCGTCGGGACGCTCGACGAAAACAGGTTCTCCTACGGCGACCAGCAGGTGTCGAAGGAGGTCGTCCGCCAGTACTACAAGCGCACCCAGCCGGACTGGGTGGAGGACGTGGCCGCGGCGAAGGCGCGCGCGGACGCGGAGGACGTGGCGGACTGGAAACAGTTCTGCGAACGCACTCCAAATCAGCTCCCGCGCTCGGTGGTTCGCGCGACGAGCGACCTCTACCGGGCGGGCGCGAACGCCTACACCGACACGTCCTTCTTCGACGCGCCCGCGCTCGACGCGGCCGTCGACGCCGTCCGCGACCTCTAACTTAGTCGTCGAGCGCCTCGTCCACGGGCATCTCGGGGTTCGCGTCGCTCGCGGGGTCGGGCAGGCCGAGCTGGTAGTCGTCGGCGTCCTCCCGTATCCGGGTGCGGCCGCGGTGGACGCTCACGTCGTCGTTCAGGTGGAGGGAGACGGCTTCGCGGAGCGCGTCCGCCTCCAGGGGCTGGCCGCGCGCCTTCACGTCCTCGACGGTGGCGTCGTCCGGCACGTCGAACGCGCGCTGCGTGATGATGGGGCCCTGGTCGAGGTCGGTCGTCACGTAGTGCGCCGTCACGCCCGCCACCCGGACGCCCTCCTCGACGGCCTGCCGGTACGCTTGCGCGCCCGGGAACGCCGGCAGGAGGCTCGGGTGGATGTTGATGATGCGGCCCTCGTACCGGAACACCACGTCCGGGCTGAGGATGCGCATGTAGCGCGCGAGCACCACGAGGTCGACGCCGTACTCGTCGAGGATGTCGAGCAACTCGGACTCGTCGGGCGTCCCGCTCCCGTCGCCGATGTCGTGGAAGGGAACGCCGGCGGACTCAGCGACCGGTTCGAGGTCGTCGTGGTTCCCGACGACGACCCGGATTTCGCCGTCGAGCTTCCCCGATCCCGCGGCGGACAGCAAGTCCTCGAGGCAGTGCGACTCCCGGGTAACGAGCACCGCGATACCCCGGGTCTCGCGGGCGTCCGGGAACCGCACCCGGATGTCGACGCCGAGGTCGTCCGCGAGGTCGTCGAGCGCGTCAGTGAGCGTCTCGCGCGTGCACACCATCTCCCGGGTGTCCGCGCGCAGCGTCATCCGGAACACGCCCTCCCGCACGGCCTGGTCGATGTCCTCGATGTTGATTCCGCGCTCGAACAGCAGGCTGGTGACGTTCGCGACGAGTCCGGTTCTATCGTCGCCGACGACCGTAATCTCCGTGTACTCCTCGGTCACGCGCACCACCGCCGTAGTCGAGTCATCACCCGTAGAAGGGCGGGGACGGCCAAAAGGATAGCCTTCCGCGCAAACCCTGGTCACTCAAAGAGCCATCGTGGTCTCCGGTAGGTAGTTACGGCGACCGGGACACGTCCCGGGTATGCAGCGACGAACGTTCCTCGCCGGCGCGGGCGCGGCGGGCGCGACCGGACTCGCGGGGTGTTCCGCCCTCTCGACGGAGGTATCGGCGACGACGCTCTGGATCGACGACGGCCGCGAAGTGTACGCGTCCTTCTCCGCGGACGGCGACGAGGTCGCGGCCGCCGGCGTGCGGTTCTACGAGGAGCGGGACGCCGGGGTCGTCCCGTTTCGCGCGTGGGTCGAGCGAACGGACGACGCGGCCTACGCGGACGTGCGCCTCGCCGTCACGCACGGCGACCCGGCCGGCGCGCTCTACATGCGGCCGCCGAGCGCGACTGAACGCCCCGCGTTCTCCTACACGCACACGAGCGATCCCGCGGGCGCGGTCGTCGCGCTTGACGACCCGGACGACGCCGACACGCTCACCTACGGCTTCTGCTTCGACCCGGAGGGCGGCGACACCGACCTCCGCCTCGACGTCGCCCTCACTCTCACCACGGGCGGCCTCCGACCGACCCGCTGGGCGTGCAGCGCCACCCGAACCCTCACCCCGTCCGCCCACGTCTGACCACGTTCGTGTAACACGACGCGTAACCACAATCGTTTTTGGGCACGAACGCGCTTCTCCGCGTGATGACCGCCTACACCGCGACGGTGACCGTCCGCCTCAAGCGCGGCGTCCTCGACCCCGAAGCCGAGACCACCAAGCGCGCGCTCGAACGCCTCGGGTTCGACCTCGACGGCCTCCGGTCGACCGACCGCTTCGAACTCGACCTCACTGCGGAGAGCGAGGACGCCGCCGCCGAGCGCGCGGACGAGATGGCGGAACGCCTCCTCGCCAACCCCACCATCCACGACTACACCGTGGAGGTCACCGAACGCGAATGACGGCTCAACGCCCTGATACCGCCGGTCTGCGAGTCCACGGAGGTGTCTCGCGGTGACCGTCGCTATCGTCCGCTTCGGCGGGTCGAACTGCGACCGCGACGCCCTGCGCGCGCTCCACCACCTCGACGTGGACGCCGAAATCGTCTGGCACGAGGACGGCCTCCCCGCGGACACGTCCGGCGTCGTGCTCCCCGGCGGGTTCTCGTACGGCGACTACCTCCGCGCCGGCGCGATGGCCGCCCACTCGCCCGTGATGGACGACGTGCGCGACCTCGCCGCCGACGGCGTGCCCGTGCTCGGCGTGTGCAACGGCGCGCAAATCGGGAGCGAGTCCGGCCTCGCGCCCGGCGCGTTCACCACGAACGCGAGCGCGCGCTTCCAGTGCGAACACGTCCACCTCCGCGTCGAGAACGCCGACACCCCGTGGACGCGCGCGTACGACGAGGGCGACGTGCTCTCCATCCCCATCGCGCACGGCGAAGGCCGCTTCGAAATCGCCGACGACCGACTCGACGCCCTCGAAGCCGAAGACAGAGTGCTGTTCCGGTACTGCGACGAACACGGGAACGTCGGTACTGAATCGAACCCGAACGGCTCGAAGCACGGCGTCGCGGGCGTGCTCGGCGAGCGCGACACCGTCGCCGTCCTCATGCCCCATCCCGAGCGCGCCAGCCTCCCCGATATCGGCGGGACGGACGGACAGGGCGTGCTCCGCGCGTTCGACTGACTACTGCTCGGTCAGCAACACGACTTCCACGAGTTCGCCGTCGTACCGCACGAACCGGCCGTCGAGCGCCTCGTAGGCGTCACGCACCCGCTCGTACTCCCCGCCGTCGAGTTCGACCGTCGCCTCGCCTGCGGACGCGGCGTCCCGCACCACCCGCCTGATTTCCTCGGTCTCGACCTCGTCGTAGTCCACGACGGTCGCGTTCGCGGGCGCGTCGGCGACCGTGCGGCCTTCCAGGTGACCGCTCCGCGCGTCACCGAGACACCCGGCGGTGAGCAGGAGGGCGCAGCACACGAATGCGACGGCGAGAGCGCCACGCATCGCTTGAAATCTCTCACCGAACGAACAAAAAATTTCGTTGCTGACTACTCCGCGAGCGGGAGGTTGTAACTCGTCTCGCGTTCCACGACTTCTTCCCACGTGTGCTCGCACTCGCAGGACACCTCATCGAAGACGGAGGGGTCCTGCCGGAGGTCGAAGTCCTTGATGGCTTCCTGCACGAGGTCGTCGCACTCCCCGCAGTTGTGCGGCCCCCTATCGCTGCCGTGGCCGACGGGGTCACTGACGACGATGGCGTCCGCGTCCGCCGTCGATTCGAGCACGTCACAGATACTCCACATCCACGGCGGCCGGTACCCCCCGCGGAAGTGCAGTTGGTCGACCATCGTGTACCGCTGGACGTTACACGGGTTCATCGAGACGGTGTGACAGCCCTCCACGTCCGCGCACGCCCGAATCGAGTCCTTCATGTCCTGCACTGCCTCGCCCTCCGCGAGGAACGGCGGCTTCATCAACAGGTAGGCTTTCACGCCCGCGCCCGCCTCCTTCGCTTCGAGCGCGGCGTCCTCGAAGTCCGCGAAGTCGAAGTACTTGTTCACGCAGTCGTGACGCACGCGGTCGTTCGCCGTTTCGAGGCCGACCGCCACGTCCGTCTCCAACCCCACGTCCACGAAGTCACGCACGCGGTCTTCCTGCACGAAGTCCGGCAGGCTCTCGACGACGATGCGCTCCCGGTCGCTGAACGTCTCCGCGATCGCCTTCCGCGTCTCCGCGGGAACCTCGCGCTCGTCGAGGAAACTCCCGCTCGTGTAGATCTTGACGAGGCCGGACGTCTCCTCCGCGTTCTCGGCCTCGTGGTCGAGACACACCTGGATCTGATCCATCAGCGCCTCGTGCTCGACGCTCCCGTCCTCCACCGATTCGGCGACGTACCCGCACATCGTACACCCGCCGGCGCGCGCCCACCGACACCCGCCCGTGTTGAGAATGATAGTGAGGCTCTGGTAGACGCCGCTCGGCGTGTTGTCCTCGTCTATCCACACGCGCGTCGGCTCGTGGGGGTCGTACGTCTCGTCGCGCTCGCCCCGCAACTCCCGCATCACCTTGTTGTGGGCGTCCATCCCCCGACCCGACTCGTACACCTCGGGGCTCGGCTGACTCATTACTCGCCGTAGCCGTCCGGCGCGTAAAGCCGCTTCGTCACCGCCGCGACCGCACCCCCCGCCAACGCACCCGCGAGGTTCGCCACTGCGTCGAGCAGACTCCCGGTTCGCCACGCCACCAGCGCCTGCGCGCCCTCGACGCACAGCCCGAACGCGACCGCCACCACCACCGCGACTGGCACCGAGAGCGACGACTCGCGCGCCAGCAGCCACGCCAACACCGCATACGCCGCCACGTGCAGGAGCTTATCCACCGGTAGCCCCCCGCCACTCGGCGGCCCCGCCGGAAGGAGAGACGCCACCAACACCACGACCGCCCACCCTATCGCCCAGCGCCGCACGACTACAGCGGCGTGTCCTCGGCCCGCTGGTGCGCCTGCTCCCGCATCTCCTGCACCTCCGCCACGTACTCGTACCCCGGCACGATCCCCTCGAACCACGTCCCCTCCACGTAGTTCACCACCGCCAGCGCGTCGTCCGCGACACTTCCCTCCCGCGCCTCCACCTCCGCCTCAACCGTCACCCGCCCGCCCTCGCGAACCACCACCGGCTCCGCCGTCAACTCCGCGTACGTCACCCCACCCACGTCCTCGACACGCAGCGAAAACGTCTCGAACCACCCCTCCGACACCGTCTCCCCGACCTCGCCCTCCACCACCGCATCCAACGTCGGCACCTCCACCCGCACCCGATACTCGTCCTCGCCCGGCACCACCGACGCCTCCCAATCAGACCCCACAACCTCGAACACACCATCCCCGCGCTCGAACCGCTCACTCGCCTCGAACTCAGACTCGACGTTCATACCCCAGCAAAAGAGACTCACCGAAAAGGGCGTTTCGCGTCACCGACCACAGGAGGGATTTGAACCACGCCCAGACGGTCGCCCTTCGGGCGCTGCGTCTGGTCTACTTCAGAATCCCTCTACCGCATCGTTCTTCACTTCGTTCAGAAACGATGCGAGGGGAGGGATTTGAACCTCAGTCGTTCCGCTACGCTCCACTCTCTGCTTCAAATCCCTCTCTACGCAGTTATCCTCGTTTCACTCGGAAAACTGCGAGGGGAGGGATTTGAACTAACGTCAGACTCACTCCGTTCGCCTGACTGAGTTCAAATCCCACGCTGTTCGCACCGCTCCTCACTGTCGTTCGTCGCAGGTGCGAGGGGAGGGATTTGAACCCACGAACCCCTTCGGGAGCGGATCTTAAGTCCGCCGCCTTTGGCCTGGCTCAGCCACCCTCGCGCACCCCTATCGAATCGGTCGGTCTACCTGAATCTGACGACTACCAGTCGACGCTGACGGTGCCGTCGCCGTGCGGGTCGGGCGCGATTTCCTCGTTCGTCCGGCGGTCGATGACGTGAATCACGCCCGCGTCCTTCTTCGCGGGACACACCTCGGCGGCCTCGACGTTGTGGTCGAGTTCGGACTCGTCGAAGAAGTACGAGACGGGTTTCCCCATCCCCGACTTGAGGTCCATCTCCCAGTTCGCGGAGACGTTCGCGCACTTCCCCGCGCCGATGCACTTGTTCGCCTCGAAAATCAGCTTATAGGGCTTCTCCGACACCGGCGGGGCGTCCGCCTCCCCGACGCTGCTCGGGTCGAACCCCTCGTCGTCGCTCATACCTAGACAACTCTCCTCCGGGGACTAACGCGTATCGCTCTCCGCGCGCGAAAACCCCCTCGTGGAGTACGTCAGACCGCGCGGTCTGACCCGCGACTCGCCTTACTCGTCGTGAACGACGCCAGCGTGCGGCGCTGGCTGGCTCACGACTCGCCTTACTCGTCGTGAACGACGCCAGCGTGCGGCGCTGGCTGGCTCACGACTCGCCTTACTCGTCGTGAACGACGCCAGCGTGCGGCGCTGGCTGGCTCACGACTCGCCTTACTCGTCGTGAACGACGCCAGCGTGCGGCGCTGGCTGGCTCACGACTCGCCTTACTCGTCGTGAACGACGCCAGCGTGCGGCGCTGGCTGGCTCACGACTCGCCTTACTCGTCGTGAACGACGCCAGCGTGCGGCGCTGGCTGGCTCACGACTCGCCTTACTCGTCGTGAACGACGCCAGCGTGCGGCGCTGGCTGGCTCACGACTCGCCTTACTCGTCGTGAACGACGCCAGCGTGCGGCGCTGGCTGGCTCACGACTCGCCTTACTCGTCGTGAATCTCGACGGATTCGAGGACGATGTCCTTCATCGGTTCGTCGCTGCGGTCGGTGGGCGTGCTCCCGATGTCCTCGACCACGTCCATGCCGTCCGTCACCTTCCCGAAGACAGCGTGTTTGCCGTCGAGGTGGGGCTGGGCGCCGAGCGTGATGAAGAACTGGCTGCCGTTCGTGTTCGGGCCGGAGTTCGCCATCGAGAGGACGCCGGCGTCGTCGTGGTTCAAGTCCTCGTGGAACTCGTCGTCGAACTCGTAGCCGGGGCCGCCCCGTCCGGTGCCGGTGCGGTCGCCGGTCTGAACCATGAAGTCGTCGATGACGCGGTGGAACGGCACGTCCTCGTAGTATGGTTCGCCCTCGACTCGCTCGTTCGTCTCGGGGTCAGTCCACGTTTTCTCGCCCGTCGCCAACCCAACAAAATTCTCGACGGTGTTCGGGACTTTCTCGTCGTAGAGTTCGACTTCGATGTCGCCCTCGCTCGTGTGCAGCGTCGCGTCGATGGTCATGGCTACGCGAAGGCGGTTCGCCGGGAAAACGCTGCTGGTGTGCGGTGGGCTTATCGGGCGACGGCGGGGATTCGGGGTATGGACGCGCCGCGCGAACCCCAGGAACTCGTCCTCCCGGAACGTCGCCTCGACCGGTTCCGCGAGTGGGCGACCGGGGGGACGGCGACGACCGCGGCGGCGCGCGTCCGCGACCCCGCAGGACGCGTCGCGTTCGTGCGGAACCGCTGGTCTGACGGCTGGGTGCTCCCCGGCGGCGCGGTCGAACCCGGCGAAACCCCGGCGGAGGCGGCGCGCCGCGAAGTCCGCGAGGAGACCGGACTCGACCCGGTTCTCGGGGACGCGCTCGTCGTGCTCGACCAGACGTACGTGTCGGCGGCGACGGGCGACACGGCGTTCACGGCCGAGTACGTCGTCTACGACGCGCGCGCCGACGAGGAGATACCGGACGCGGGCACACTCGGCGCGGACGCGGACGAGATCGCGGCCGCTCGGTGGTTCGACAGTGTTCCCGCGGGATTCGTGGACGACGCGCTCCGCCGCTACATTGAACCGTGACGCCCGCCGACTCCCCGGTATGTCGGCTCGTCGAAACCTCTACGTCGCCGCGTTCGTCAGCGCGTCGCTCGCGTACATCTTCGTCTCGCTCGCGTACACGGGCGAGTTCCACCTGCTGCGCTGGGTGACGTTCGCCGCCTTCTTCCTCGGCGCCACCTACGGCTTCGAGGCGTTCGTGAACTGGGCGGAACCCCGTTAAGTCCGGGAGGTCGATGCGTCCCGGAACTCGACGCGCGCGCGCCGCTCTCGTTCCCGCTCGTGAACCGCACCGTCCAGCCGTGGGCGTCCGCCACTCGCTCGACCACGTGCAGGCCGTAGTGGCCCTCGTCGGGTTCGGGCGCGCCCCGGCGAAGCACGCCTGTGGGGAACCCGGGGCCGTCGTCAGCGACGAAGAACCCGGACTCGTCGTCTATACGCCTGCCTCACTCCCGCGGGCGTTAACGGTTTGGACTACACGACGGGAACGCGATTTCCGCCCGGGACGTTAGAATGCGCGGAGGTCGTGGAGGGTCTCCGCGGCCTGCCCGCTCGCGATGGTGTCGCGGGCGGTTTCCAGGCCGTCCTGGAGCGTGTCGACGTCGCGGCGGGCGTACATGCGGAACGCGGCGTTGAGCGCGATGGCGTCCGCGAAGTCGCCGTCGCGCTCGCCCGCGAGAACCTCCTCGGTGATGGTGGCGGAGTCGCCGGTCACGTCCTCGACCTGGAGCGTCTCGTTCGAGAAGTCCATGCCGTACTCGTCGGTCTCGATGGTGAAGTCCGTCAGTTCGTCGCCGTCCCACTCGGCGACGGTGGTGGAGCCGGGGCGGATGTCGTCGTAGCCCTCCATCCCCTGGAACATGATGACGCGCCCCACCGAACTCTCCTCGCTCTCCGCGAACGTGTTCACGACCTTCTTCGCGAACGCGAGGTGGTAGAAACTCCCCAGGTGGACGCTCGCGTTCGCGGGGTTCGCGAGCGTCTCCACCGTGTTCACGAACGTCCGGACGCCCATCTGGTCGCGGCGCTCCTCGATGGCGTCGACGCCCGGATTGAAGTTCGGCTGATAGTAGAACCCGAACCCGGTCGCGTCAGTCATCTCCGCGGACTCCTCCGGCGTGAGGTCGGTCTCGACGCCGAGCTCGTCGAGCACGTGCTTGTACGCGGTACCCTTCTGTGTGGGGACGCGGTCGCCCGAGTGCGCGACGACCGGGGTTCCCGCGGCGGCGGCGACGACGCCCGCGCCCACCCCCAGGAGGGCGGTGCGGAGTTTCCCGTCGTAGTTCGCGCCGCAGTCCACGGGGTCGACGTCGGGTTCCGCGACCTCGACTGACTCCCGACGCATCACGTCCGTGTACGCGCCGAGTTCCTCCGCGCTGTTGCGCTTCCAGCGGTTCGCGAGCCAGAACGCGCCGAGCGTGGTGGGATCGGGTTCGTCCGCGAGGATACGCTCGAACGCCTCGGTCGCCTGCTCGCGCGTCATGTCCTCCGCTGACTTGTGCCCGGAGCCGACGACCTCGGTCATCAGACGCTTCAACGGCCACTCGCCGAAACTCTCGCTCATATCTCGGGGTAGGGACGGATATACCCTAAACCCACGCGATTCAATCCAACGACTGATACTCGTCCGCGCCCTTCTCCCGGTATGGACCTCGACGGCGACTGGCGCAACCGCCTCGACGACACCGACGCCCGCCTCGTAGACGGCTTCCAGAGCGGCTTCCCCGTCGAAGAACGCCCGTTCCGCGCTGTCGCGCGCGCGCTCGACACCACCGAGGACGACGTGCTCGAACGCGTCGAGCGCCTCCTCGAGATGGGCGTGTTCCGGCGGTTCGGCGCGGTTCTCAACCCGCCCGTCATCGGCAGCTCCACGCTCGCCGCCGTCCGCGCGCCCGACGACCGATTCGAGGAGATAGCCGAGACCATCAACGCCCACCGGCAGGTGAACCACAACTACCGCCGCGACCACGAGTACAACATGTGGTTCGTCGTCACCGCCGCCTCCAAGGACGTCCGCGACCGCATCCTCGCCGACATCGAACGCGAAACGGGCTGTGAGGTTCTCGACCTCCCGATGCTCACGGACTACTACATCGACCTCGAATTCCCCGTGATGAACACGGATCGGTTCGCGCGGGAGGCGCTGCAAGCGCCTCCGACCGAACGAGCGGGGAGCGACGGCCCGCCAGTACGGGAGCGCCTGGAGCGAACGGACGTGACCGCCACCCGACTCAGCGAGACCGCGCGCTCCGACCTCTCCGCGCTCGAACGCACGCTCATCCTCGAAATCCAGAACGGGTTCCCGCTCACTGCGACGCCGTACGCGGACATCGCGGACGCAATCGGCGCCGACACGGACGACGTGCTCGCCGCTGTCGACCGCCTCCTCGCCGACAACTGCATCAAGCGCGTCGGCTGCGTCGTCAACCACGTCGCCACCGGGTTCACGAACAACTGCATGGTCGTCTGGGACGTGCCAGACGACGACCTCGACGCGTACGGCCAGACCGTCGGCGAACTCCCCTACGTCACGCTCTGCTACCACCGCCCCCGCCGACCAGACCAGGACTGGCCGTACAATCTCTTCACGATGGTACACGGCCGCGACCCCGACGCCGTCGACGGGAAAATCGACGAGCTCGCCACCGACTACCTGCCCGTCCCACACGAACGCCTCTACTCCACCGAGAAACTGAAACAGACCGGCGCGCAGTACGAAGAACTCGTCTAACCCCCGCGCGGCCCCTATTGTCCTCGACAATCCGTGGGGTTCCGGACTCCGAGAGCGGCAACGCGTCTCCCGGCGGGACGTCGAACGGGCGAACGCCGCGAGCGAGTGCGGGCGTCCCGACGCACGCTATGCACTCGCCTACTTCTCGTTTCCGGGTGCGCCCTGCAAGTCGAGCGGACGGAGCCAGCCGTACCAGAGAATCAACAGGGTGGAGCCGTAGCCGACGACCCACACCAGCATTCCGACGGTGAACGTGTTCCCGCCGAACGACACGAGCCCGGTTTCGCCGATGGCGGTACCGGCGAGGATGCCGCGCGTGATGCCGGGAAGGACAATGCCCGCGGCGACGACGAGGATGAACACCGGCCACGGTGGCGTGTCAGCCATACTCTCGTTTGGTCGGCGGGCTACCTGAATCACTCGGTGTGGCGCTTCCACACGAGCTCCCAGCCGTCGCCGTCCGCGCGCACCACCGCGTCGAACACGGTTGTGATGGCGTCCAGGGTCTGGCGGTCGTTCGCCTCGGGGTCGGCGTGGAAGTGCGCGGTCACGTCGCGCTCCCGGAGTTCCGGCATCAGCCGATGGAGGAACTGGAACGTCCGCGTCAATCCGATGTCCGCGATGAGCGGGGTGAGCGCGTCGAAACACACGACTCCCGATTCGCCGTCGATGTCGCGGACGCGCTCTCGAACCGCCGACAGGAGGCGCGCGCCGTCCGACACCGACACGCACTCCACGGACGACCCGTCCGTGCCGTCGGTCGTGAGGACGGTGCGGGTCGCGTCCGGTGCCCCCTGATCGGCGATGCGCTCTTGAAACTCCGCGTGGGCGTCGTACGTCACGCCGACGACGTGCGCCGCGTGCTCGCTCGGCGCCGCCAGCAACTGCCGGCACCCCGACGCAGTCATTCGGTCGTCGGCCGGCCCCAGCACGAGGACGCTCGACACTCCCGCCACCGACTCGAAGACGTGTCCGTCCGTCCCCGACGCGTGCGCCTGACTCATCGTACTACCGCTTGCCCGGTCTTCCGCCGCTCGTCGTATCAACGTTGTGGCGCCCCTACGGTTTTCACGCACCCCGCCGAAAGCCCAGCCATGAAGCACGTCGCTATCGACGACGTCGACACCGAAGTCAACTCGCTCCAGGTTCACGACGTCCGCAAACCCGTCTCGCGCGCCCTCGGCACCACCGACTTCGCGATGAACTACTTCGAACTCGCGCCCGGCGACAGCTTCTCCGGCGGCCTCCACACCCACCACGACCAGGAAGAAGTGTTCTACGTCGAATCCGGCACCGCGACCTTCGACGTCGGGAAAGACCGACGCGAAGTCGACGTCGGCGAACGCGAACTCGTCCGCTTCGAACCCGGCGAGTTCCAGACCGGCTACAACGACACCGACGAACGCGTCGTCGGCTGGGCGCTCGGCGCACCCGGAAGCCAACACGACTGGGACGACATCCAATCCTACGTCTACTGTCCCGACTGCGAGGACGAACGCGAACACGACCTCGCGCTCGTCGACGGCGCCTTCGAACTCACCTGCACCGACTGCGGAAACACGCAGGGCTAACCGGCTGAGGACACGGAAGTGGGCCGCTGCGGCTGCTGAACTACCGCCAGACGACCCCGCTCGCCTCACCAGCTCGCGTGCGACTGGCTGCGACTGCCTTCGTTCAACTCCGCACCGTACACTATTCGATCGCTCACGGTGTTCGCGACAGAAGCAGTGGGCCGGTGCGGATTTGAACCGCAAACTTCCACCTTATCAGAGTGGCGCTCTACCTAATTGAGCTACCGGCCCGCTCACTTCGTTCTATACTGCGTGGTTTGTTTAAGCGTTTCCTTTCGGCAGCCGTGGCGCTGTCGGGTGGTTACTTCCGGCGGTCGTCTTCGTTGTCGTCGAATTCCACGTCGTAGGCGTCCTCGCTGAGGTCGTACGTGTTCTCGCCGGGGTTCGCGTTCCCGCCGGGGGCGTTCGCGCCGTCGTCCGGGAAGCCGAACGTGTAGACGTGGCCGCTGGCGAAGCCGCCCGTTTTCGCGTCGAGCCTGGGGGTGATGACGTACTTCTTGAGCGCCCAGCGGATCGGCGCGCGGGTCACTGGAACGACGAACAGGAGGCCGATGGCGTCCGTGACGAGGCCGGGGGTGAGGAGGAACGCGCCGGCGACGAGCAGCAGGCCGCCGTCCACGAGTTCGTCGGTGGGCGGGCGGCCCTCCGCGAGCGCCTGCTGGATCCGCCTGAGCGTGTGGCGGCCCTCGGCGCGCACGAACAGCATGCCGAGGAGGGCGGTGAGGACGACGAGCGCGACGAGCACCTCCCACGAGAGCATCGTGGAGAGGAACACGAGGAAGAGCATGTCGAGCAAGGGCACGAGGAGGAGTGCCGCGAGCAGCCGTTTCATCGCGTGCTACTACCCGCTGGGTGGGTTTAACGGTTGGGTCGGGTCGCCGGGTTCGAAGCGTTTTCCCGAACACGGCGTCTCTCCCGGGTATGGACGAGTCCGCGGACGCGACGAAGGTGGAGTGGCGCGAGTGGGGCGACGCGGCGTTCGAGGAAGCCGAATCCGAGGACAACCCCCTCCTGTTGTCGCTGGTGACGCGGTGGAGTCGGCGGTGTCGCGAGATGGACGAGGGCGCGTACGCCGACCCCCGGGTCGCCGCGAACCTGAACGAGGAGTTCGTGCCCGTGCGTGCGGACGCCGACCGCCACCCGCGGGTGCGGGAACGCTACAACATGGGCGGGTTTCCCTCGACGGTGTTCTTGACGCCGTCGGGCGCGCACATCGCGGGAGCGACCTACCTCGACACGGACGGGTTCCGGCAGGTCATCGAGCGCGTGCACCGCGTCTGGGAGGACAAGGGCGCTGACGCGGCGCGGGTGCCGCGCGCGCTCCGGGACGCGGAACCGCCCGCGGGCGAGGTCACCGCGGAAATCGAACGGTTGGTCGCGGGCCAGCTGGACGAGAAGTTCGACTCGGACTTCGCTGGCTGGGGGTCGAGCGAGAAGTTCCCGCTCCCCGACACCGTGGAGTTCGCGCTGAAGCGCGAGCGCTACCAGGCGACCCAGACGCTCGACGCCCTCGAGCGCAACCTCCGCGCGGACTCCGGCGCGTTCGGCCGGTTCGCGCACGGCCGCGACTGGAGCGACCCCCAGCGCGAGTACCTCCTCGAAACGAACGCCGCGCTCCTCCGCGCGTACAGCCACGCCTACCTCGTCACGGGCGACGACTCCTACGAGTCTATCGCGTCCGACCTCGTGGACTACCTCACGGGCACGCTCTGGACGGGCGACGCGTTCGGGAACGCCGAACTCGCGGAGGCGGGCGCGCGGACGCCCGTGGACGACACCGCGTTCGCCGCCGGGAACGCCCGCGCCGCCGACGCGCTCGCGTGGTACGCCGCGTACGCGGACGACGACACCGCGCGCCGGTACGCCGAACGCGCGCTCGACTTCCTCGACACGCTCGTCGAAGACGGCACGGTGGTGCACTTCGACGACCCGAGCAGCGAGTCCGGACTGCTCGCCGACCACGCCGCCGCGACCCGCGCGTACGCCACCGCCGCCCAGGTGCTCGACCGCGAGTACCTCTCTCGTGCGGAAGCCGTCGCGTCCGACGCCATCGACCGCCTCCAGTCGGAGAGCGGCGCGTTCGACGACGGCCCGCGCGCTGGCGTCGGCCTCCTTGAGAAACCACTCCACCCGATCGACGACAACGCCCTGTTCGCGAACGCGCTCGTCGACCTCCGCTACCTCGCGGACGACCCCGCGTACCGGGAGGCCGCGGCCGACGCCGTCGGCGCGTTCGCCGGCGCGGCCGAGCGGATGGGCGTGCAGGTCGCCGGGTACGCCACCGCCGCGTCCCGCCTCGTCACGCGACCGCTCACCATCGAACTCGGCGCGAGCGCGGGCAGCGATCTCCACCGCGCGGCCGTCCGCCTCGCCGACCACGAGAAGGTCGTCGTCCCCGACGCGCCCGGCGTGGACGCGGACACCGCGCGCGTCGTCACCGCGCACGCGACCCGCGAGGGCGCAGAGACGCCCGCGGAACTCGCCGACCTCGTCCAGGAGTTACTGTAAACTGACACAGGGTTTTTGCGGGCGCGCGCCGAACCCGGGGTATGGCCAGCCTGAAAGACCTCGGACTCTCCGACTACGAGGCGAGCGCGTACCGCGCGCTCCTCGAAACCGGCCCGGCAACCGCGAAGGAGTTGTCCGAGGCGAGCGGCGTCCCCATGGGACGCATCTACGACGTGCTCGCGAGTATCGAAGCCCAGCACCTCGTCCGCAGTCAAGCCGCGAGCAGGCCGAAGAAGTACGCCGCCGTCGACCCCGAGGACGCCCTCGAGCGCCTCCTCGACGACCGGAAACGCGAACTCAACGAGAAAGCAGACCAGTACGAGGCAGTCGTGAACGAACTCGCGAGCGACCTCGCCGCACCCACCGCGCCAGACGCGGGCTTCTGGACTGCCGCCGTCGGTTCCGACGAGACTGTCGACCTCCTCCTCGAACGCCTCGACACCGCCGACGACCGCATCGTCCTCTTCTCGGCCGCGCCGTCCTCCGGCCTCGACATCGGCGACGTCTCCAGTCGCATCACCGACCACCTCCTCGACGCCCTCGACCGCGGCGTCACCGTCTCCGTCCTCCTCGCCCGCGACCTCTCCCACGAACTCCCCGACGAAGTCAACGCCGTCTACGTCTCCGAACTCGCCGAACACGACGACTTCAGCGTCCGAATCGGCGACACCGTCGACAGCAACGTCGTCGTCATCGACGGCGCGGAAGTCTGCATCGAGATGCCGAACCCCGTTCAGCCCGACGAGTCCTTCGCGCTCGTCGCCCTCAAGGATCCCGCGTTCGCCGACGACGTGACCGCCGAGTTCGAGGAGAGCTGGACGGACGCCACCACGCTCGAATAGGTGGAGCAAGGCTTATCGTCGTCTCTCCGGCACTCTCCGGGTATGCCGCCCTCCAAGCCGTTCTTCACACCCGATGGTGAACTCGACCTCCCCCGCGTCCTCGTTGAAGTCGTCCCGCTCGCGAAACTCGTCGTCGCCGTCGGCGTGACCGCCGCGATACCGGCCGTCCTCCAGTACCTCCTCGTCGAACTCGTCGCGGTCACCCCGCTCTTCATCGTGCCGCTCTCGCTCGTCACCCAGTTCGTCCTCGCGGTCGGCACCGCGTTCGTCCTCCTCTACGTCGTCGCTCGCGCCAACCAACTCGCGAACGCGTAAAAAGCGGCTCCTGGCGCTACTCTGTGACTTCCGCCCGCAGGTCGCCGAGCGTCGCGATTCGTTCGGCGTGCGCGTTGTGCTGGTGGATGGACTCGTCGTTCGACTGCTTCATCGTCACGACCGCGTCGTCTGCGAGGTGGTCGTACTCGGAGACCACGCTCTCGGCCATCGCGCGCACGCAGTCCTCGACGAACCGGGCGTTCGCGTGCGCCTCGTACGTCATGTGATCCTCGTCGGGGCGCTTGGCCATGTTGTAGATGCGGGCGCTCATCGAGTCCTTCGCGAGCTCGGAGAGTTCGATGAGGTCGACGTCGGGTTCGCCCGCCGTCTCGATGGTGAGCGTCGCGTGTCCGCGCTGGCTGTGCCCGGCCTGCGGCACCTCGCGGAGGAACTCCTTCACGTCGTCGCTCTCGACGCCGAGCTCGCGGAGTTTGTCGCGAGCGCGTGCGCTCATCATCTGCTGGCTGCACGGACACACCGTCATTCCGGTGACGCGCACGCCGACCTCCTCGCGCGTGCGCTCGCCCTCCTGTGCGGTCGCCGAGGCGAGGAAGTCCATCGTGCCCTGCGTCGGCTTCCCCGATTCGGGCGTCTCGTCCTGCGTGACGTACTGCGCCTCCATCTCCACGCTAGCCTGGGACGTGTAGTCGTGTTTTTCGAGCAGGCGGTTCGCGGCCTCCCCGCACACGTCCTCGATGCGGTATGCGGGCTCGCTCACCGCGGCCTCGAGCGTCTCGTCGATGACCTCCATGTTCCGGCTCATGTCGATTCCCTTGCGCTCCCGCGGGAGGTCGACGTACACCTCGAACTCCGCGGAGAAGACGAGCGGGCGCTTCTCGGGGCGCGCTATCTTCACGAGTTTCTCCACGCCCGTCACGCCCACCTGGCTCAGTCCGACGGAGACGTCCGGGGTCGACGCCTGCACGTCCGGCAGTTGCTCGGTCATTACACGATGCTTCCCGCGGTAGCACGGAACTACTTTCGGTATCGGAAGTTCACTCCAGTTTTCCGAGCGCCTGGAAGAAGTCGCTCGCCGGCCCCGCGACCCGCGCGGGTTCGTCCGCCTCGCGGAGCGTCACCTCGCTCGGCGTCTCGATTTCGCGCGTGTTCGAGCCGTCGCTCGACACGACCGCGTGGTCGGCGTCGTCCACGCGCACGGTGACCTCGCTATCCGTCCGCGTGACGAGCGGCGGCATCGCGTCCTCCGCGCACATTCCGGTGACGACGAACCCGTGCACGCCGGGCTGGACGAGCGGCCCGCCCTCGCTGAGGTTGTACGCCGTGCTTCCCGTGGGGGTGGAGACGAGCACGCCGTCCGCGTGACTCGCCGTGTACAGCGAGCCGTCCACTCGAACTTCGACGCTGACGCCCTGTCCGTGCCCGCGCTGCGGGCCCTGTACGACGACTTCGTTCAAGGCCGGCGTGAGCACCCAGTCCGCGCCCGACGCCTCGATGCGCGGCACGTCCCGCGAGCGAACCGCGCCCGTCTCGAGGTAGCGCTCGACCTCCTGTTTCACCGCCGCCACGGCGTCCTCCGGCGCGACCGCGTTCAGGAAGCCGACCTCGCCGAGGTTCACGCCGAGAATCGGCACGCTCCCCGCGCCCCGCGCCGCGAACAGGAACGTCCCGTCCCCGCCGATGCTCACCACGAGGTCGCACGTCGAGAACGCCGAGACCTCGTGGCCCTCCAGGCCGGCGGCCTCCGCGCTCTCCTCGTCCACCCACACCTCGACCGTCTCGGGGAGCGCGTCCGCGATGTCCGCCGCGAGGTAGGCCGCGCGCGCGTTCCCGCGCTGCGCGACGATTCCCACACGCATACCCGCCCCGAGAACGCCCGACAGTAAAAATCCCGCCTTACGACAGCGCCGCGTCGAACGCGTCCACGGCTCGCTTCACCTCCGCCGCGTCCGCAACGAACACGAGGAGTCGCGGCGGTTCGACGGCTTTCGGCCGCGTCCGCAACCCACGCTCCGCCGCCGCTTCCCGCGCCGCGTCCAGTCCGGTGTCGAACTCCACGTGCGCGCGCTCCGGGTGGACGAACACTTCTGCCACCCGCTCGCCCGCGTGGTGCACGTCGTACGCGCGCGCGCCGTCCGCCGTCGGCTCCACGTCGAGATCCGCGTTCTCGACGGTTACGTCCGCGAACGAGCCGACCTGCCGACCCGTCAACTCGGAGGCGAGCAACTCCGCGATGCGCACGCCGTCGTTCAGGGATTCCGCGACCATCAGAGCTCCTCCCGGGCCTTCGCGGCCGCGTCGTCCACGTCCACGCCCTCGCGGCGCGCGTACACCACTGCCGCCGCGTCCGCCGTGATACCGACTTCCTGCTGGAGTTCGTTCACGGCCGCGACGACCTCCTGCTTCTCCAGGCCGTCCGCTTCGAGTGCGTCCACCGCGCGCTCGAACGCCGAGCGCTCCCGGAACACCGACTTGTCCGGCGAGAAGTCATCCGGGATCTCGACCGAATCGAGGTCGAAGTCCGCGATGAGGTCGCCGTCGTCACGCGAGACGAGGCCCTCTCCGGTGGCGATGTCGATGACGCGCTTTGCCTGATCGGGCGACAGCCAGTCCCGGTCGAGGGAGAGCGCCACCACGAACTCGTGTTCGCCGATCCGGGCCTTCCCCCGCTGTTTGAACGGGGCCGCGACCGTCACGCGAAGACTCATCACCCGTACTCTTCGCCCGCCGGGCGTAAATCGCGCGGTTTTCACGCGACTCCGGTTCCGAGCCTTTTTAGTACGCGCTGAGCCACAATACGGGTATGCAATACCAGGGCCGCTCCAAGCGCACGAAAACGGGTGGGCGCAGTCGACCGCACAGCAAGAAGAAAAAGCACGAACTCGGCCGCAGCCCCACCGAGACCACCGTCGGCGAACCCAAGTTCCGCACCGTCGACTCCCGCGGCGGCGAGGAGAAAGTCCGCACGCTCTCCACGAACGTCGCGAACGTCACCGAGGACGGCGAGACCACGCACGCCACCATCGAGGACGTCACCGAGAACGAGGCGAACCCGAACTACGTCCGCCGGAACATCATCACGAAGGGCGCGCTCATCGAGACGGACGCCGGCACCGCCCGCGTCACGTCTCGCCCCGGCCAGGAAGGCCAGGTCAACGCCGTCATCGTCGACGAATAACCCCGCCGTCCGACCGACACGACGGTTTCACTCTCCTCTCCAGATCTAGAAGCGTTCGCCGAGCGAGCGGTTCGAACGAACCCGAGCGAGGCGATTCACGTCGCGAGCGAAGCGAGCGCCGCGTTTTTAGTGAAGGTTTTTGCTCAAGCGGTCGCGCGAAGCGCGACCCGCCGAGCAAAAACGTTCATTGGAAGCCGATGTGGCCGCCTTCCCGTCCCGTTTCGGGTGTCTGGCCGCCTTTGAACTGTTCTTCGACGTCCTCGTAGTAGTCGAGGAGGTCGTCGTTGATGGTGGGGCGGACGTTCTCCATGGCTTTCCGGAAGTGCCGCATGCCGACTTCGGTGGCGTCGTCGTCCTCGCGGAGCGCTTCGATGGCGGCTTCGCGCGCGATGTTCGCGAGATCCGAACCGACGTACCCATCAGTTATCTCGGCGAGTTCGCGGAGGCTCACGTCGGGCGCGAGCGGCGTGTCGTCGGTGTGGATGCGGAGGATGCGTTCGCGGCCCTCGGTGTCGGGCTGCCCGACCATCACCATGCGGTCGAAGCGCCCGGAGCGGATGAGCGCGGGGTCGATGATGTCGGGGCGGTTGGTCGCGCCGATGACCATCACGTCCTCCATGTCCTCTAAGCCGTCGAGTTCGGTGAGGAGTTGGTTGACGACGCGCTCTGAGACGTTGTTCCCGGCGTTCTGGCCGCGGCCGGGCGCGAGGCTGTCGAGCTCGTCGAAGAAGATGATGGTCGGGCTGACCTGCCGGGCCTTCCGGAACGTCTGCCGGATGGCCTTCTCCGACTCACCCACCCACTTCGAGAGAAGCTGGGGGCCGCGGACGCTGATGAAGTTCGCGTTCGTCTCGTTCGCGACGGCTTTCGCCATCAGCGTCTTCCCGGTGCCGGGCGGGCCGTAGAGGAGGACGCCGCTCGGCGGTTCGACGCCCATCCGCCCGAACTTCTCGGGGGAGTTCAGCGGCCACTCGATGGACTCCTGCACCTGCTGTTTCGCGTCGGTGAGGCCGCCCACGTCGTCCCACGATATCTTCGGGAGTTCGACGAGGACTTCGCGCATCGCGGAGGGCTCGACCTCGTTGAGCGCGCCGCGGAAGTCCTGGCGCTTCACGATCATGCGGTCGATGAGGCTCGGCGGGATGTCCTCCTCGTCGAGGTCGATCTCGGGGAGGTAGCGCCGGAGCGCGCGCATCGCGGCCTCCTTGGTGAGGCTCTCGATGTCCGCGCCGACGAAGCCGTGCGTGTCGTCCGCGAGGTTCCCGAGGTTCACGTCGTCCGACAGCGGCATGCCGCGCGTGTGAATCTTCAGGATTTCCTCGCGGCCGACCTCGTCGGGGACGCCGATTTCGATTTCGCGGTCGAACCGGCCGGGCCGGCGGAGCGCGGGGTCGACGGCGTCGACGCGGTTCGTGGCGGCGATGACGATGACCTGGCCGCGGCCTTCGAGGCCGTCCATCATCGTCAACAGCTGCGCGACGACGCGGCGCTCGACCTCGCCCGTCACGTCCTCGCGCTTCGGCGCGATGCTGTCGAGTTCGTCGATGAAGATGATGGACGGCGAGTCGTCCTTCGCGTCCTCGAATATCTCCCGCAACTGCTGTTCGGACTCTCCGTAGTACTTCGAGATGATCTCGGGGCCGGCGATGGAGAAAAAGGACGCGCTCGTCTCGTTGGCGACGGCCTTCGCGAGGAGCGTCTTCCCCGTTCCGGGCGGGCCGTGGAGGAGCACGCCCTGCGGCGGCTCGATGCCGAGCTTCTGGAATATCTGGGGGTGCTTCATCGGGAGTTCGACCATCTCCCGGACGCGCTGAATCTCGTTCTGGAGGCCGCCGATGTCCTCGTACGTGATGCCGCCGCCGGTGCGCTCGAACCCGCTGATGGGTTCCTCGCGGAGTTCCACGTCGGTGTCTTCGGTGACGAGGCAGACTCCCTCGGGTTCGGTCTCGACGGCGATGAGCGGAATCGCCTGGCCGGGCGAGCGCATGAACGGGTGGTTCGTCGAGGACATCACGGGGACGATGTCGCGCGCGACGACCGGCCGCTTGAGAATCTGGCGCTTGACCATGCCGGCGGCGTCGCTGCCGAACTGCACCGAGGCTTCCTCGGGCGGCGCGAGCACGAGCTTGTCCGCTTTCTCCGCTTCGGCCTTTCGTATCTCGACGCGTTCGCCGATACCGACGTCGGCGTTCTGCCGGGTGAACCCGTCGATGCGAACGGTATCCGTGTTCCAGTCCTGCCGGTCGGCGCGCCAGACCTTCGCGGCCGTGGTCTCCGCGCCCTCGATCTCGATGATGTCGCCCGGGCTGAGCTTCAGGTGGAGTAGCGTGTCGGGGTCGAGGCGCGCGATACCTCTGCCCGAGTCGTTCGGGTAGGCTTTCGCGACCTCGAGTTGGACTTCGTTCATCGTTAGTTGGGTGTAGGTGCGCCCTGTCGCCCGAAGAACCTTCCGACGACAGACGTATGCCAACGTATGGCACGGACGCGTATAGCGGTGGCGGTCCACCCCTTCGTCGCCTACTCCCCGTGCTCCTCGATGGCCTCGTCCAGCGTCAACTCCCCGCGCGCCACCCGCCGGGCGAGCGACTCCGGAATGGCGCGGTTCTCGGCGGAACGCTCCCGCGACCGGCTCTTGATGACCTGTAACTCGCCTGCTGTCGGCTCGAACGACCGCGACGTGACGACCTCCCCCTCTAGGCGCGCGATGTTCGCCGCGGCGAGCACGTCGTCCATCCCCCGCACGCCCGCGCCCAGGTGGGGCGTCGTCCCCGTCTCGTCCACGAGTTCCACCGTCACGCCAGCGTCCGCGAGACCGTCGACGACGCGCGCGCCGTGCAACCGCGCGCCGTCACCCACTCGCACCAGCGGGTCGAGCGCGCCCTCGATCTCGTCCAGCACCACGTCCACGGTGTCCTCGACGGGCACGCGGAACGCCGCGACCACGAGGTCGCCGGACAGGACTGCGACGCCCGGGTTCGGCCCCGGGTCGACGCCGACGATTGTTCGCCCCGTCCCGCCGCGGAGGACGGCGAGCGCCTCGTCCACGGCCTTCCGCGCGTCGTCGGCGTCCGCCACGACGGTCTCGAGGGCGGCGTCTACGTCGTCGCCCGCGCCGGTCACGAGCACCGCCGCCTCCTCCGGGATCCGGTCGCCGGGCTCGATGGTCGTGAAGGAGACGTCCCGGTTCCTGAGTTCCGCGAGGAGTTCGTGGTAGAGTTCGAAGTCCTCGGTCGCGACGACTATCACGCCCACGCTTCGGACGGCGGCGAGTAAAAGCACTCCGCCGTTCGGTGTGTTTTTCCCCGATAGCGCGTAACGTAGGGGTAGTGACCGACTCCCCCCTCACCACCGGGTGCGGCGCGCTCGACGACCTGCTCGGCGGCGGGTTCGAGCGCGGCACCGTCACCCAGCTCTACGGCCCGCCGGGCGCCGGGAAGACGAACGTTGCGCTCTCCGCCGCCGTCGAGGCCGCGGACGACGGCGACACCGTCGTCTACGTCGACACCGAAGGCCTCTCCGTCGACCGATTTCGAGACGTGCTCGAGGGGAGCGCGAGCAACCCGGACGCCGCCTCGTCCCGCATCGTCGTCTCCGAAGCCCACGACTTCGACGAGCAGGCGGAGGCCGTGCGGGACGCGACCGAGTTCGCGCCCGACGCCAGCCTCGTCGTGCTCGACTCCGCGACCGGGTTCTACCGCCTCCGCCGCGCCGACGACGAGGAGGCGGGCGACGCGCTCCGGCAGGTCGCCAAGCAGGCGACGCACCTGCTCTCGCTCGCGCGCAAGCACGACCTCGCGGCCGTCCTCACCAACCAAGTGTACACCGACCCCGAGTCCGACACCAGCCGCCCGCTCGGCGGCCACACCCTCCAGCACTGGACGGGAACGGTGGTTCGCCTCGACCGCTTCAAGGGCGACCGCCGCCGAGCCACTCTCGAAAAGCACCGCGCGAAACCGGAGGGCGACCGGGCGCAGTTCCGAATCACGAACGACGGCATCGAGAGCGTCACATGAACTCGGACGTCTGGGTGCTCGCGGGCGCGGCCGGGTGTTCGCTCCTGTTCGTGGTGTTCGCGTACCTCTGGCTCCAGCTCAAGGCGTAGCGCAACGGTTTTTCTCGCTGGGCGGTCAGGACGGCGTATGGATGTTCGACGCCTCGCGTCTCCCGACGACCTCGCCGGACTCCAGCGCGTGAACACGCTCGCGTGGCGGGCCGCCTACAGCGGTCTCGTCCCGGAATCGGTTCTCGACTCGCTCTCCACGGGCGTTTCCGACGACACCGCGGAACGGCGCTTCGAGGAACTCAGAGAGGCCGACGGACGGGTGTTCGTCGCGCAACGGGACGGCGACATCGTCGGGTACGCCCGCGTCCGGTGGGCGGACACCGAGCGGTTCGTCAATCCCGGAGACGCCGGGCTGACAGCGCTCTACGTTCACCCCGATCACTGGCAGGACGGGATAGGGACGGCGCTCCTCGAACGCGTCCTCGACAGTCTTCCCGACGGCACGGACGCGCTCGTGCTCGAAGCGCTCGCCGGCAACGAACGCGCCCAATCATTCTACACCCGCCGTGGATTCGTTCACGCCGGTAGCCGCACCGCCGAATTCGCCGGCGAGGAACTCGAAACCGCAATCTACCGGCGAGACCTGTAACCGTCTTGTGGCGGTGGCTGTGCGGCGGTCGCGGTGCGTATTGCTGTGCGGCGCGGATGCGGTCGCGGAAGAACGGCCCGCGGGGAGTACCGAGCGCGCCGCCGGCGCGCTCGGGTTTTTTAGTGGAGGGGTTTACCGTGAGCAGTCGGCTTCGCCGACCCGAACGGTAAAAAAGCCCTAGAGCTCGTTCAGCTTGCGGAGGAGTTGTCCCTTGTACTCCTCGTCGGCCTGGATGCCTTTGAGTTCGAGGACGTTGCGTTCGAGGTGGTCGAGCGCGAGGTTGAGGGCGTTGTCCGCGCCGTAGCCTTCGCCGGTTCCGGCGGCCTGGCCTTTGTTGGTGCGGAGGCGGATCTGGCAGTAGATGAGGGGCGTCCCGCGGAGGCGTTCTTTGTGTTCGTGGAAGCGGACGTGCGCGTGCTGAACCTGCATGTCGCTGTACTTCTGGGTGATGTCCTCGATGCCTTCGCGGACGTCCTCGCGGCCGATGGTGTCGAGGAGGTCGATGTTCGTGATCTGGACGTCCATGCGTTCCTCTTCGGTGAAGGAGAGCGCGCGGAGGACGTCCGTCTTGGTGAGGATGCCGCCGACGACGCGGTCGTCGTCTTCGGGGGTGACGACCAGTCCGGCGATGTCGTCGCCGAGCATGGTGCGGACGGCGTCCTCGACGCTGTCGCCGGGGTGGATGGTGGTGACGGGGCTGGACATCACGTCGTAGACGGGGAGGTCGAGGAGGCGTTCCATCTCGCCGCGGCGGTCGCCGCGCGTGGTCTTCTCGACGTCGCGGACGATGAAGTCGACGAGGTCGTGGACGGTGACGATGCCGGTGAGGAAGCCGTCCTCGTCGAGGACGGGGAGGCGGCTGATGGAGTTCTCGCGGAGTCGGTTGATGACCGTGCCGATGTTGGCGTCTTCGTCGACAGTGATGATGTCTTCGCTGAAGATCTGGTCGACGGTGAGCGCGTCGAGGTTGTCGAGGACGGCGTCGAGGATGAGGTCTTCGGTGACGACGCCCCAGAGCTGGTCGGCCTCGAAGACGGGCGCGACTTTCGTGTTCCCCTCGACGAGTTTGCGGGCGACGTCACGGACGTTCTCCGTGCGGTCGAGTTTGGGGACGCTGTGACTGGATGGGTTGGTGAGAGACGCGACGCGGGTGTCGTCCTCGATGTGTGAGGAGAGGAGTTGCTTCTGGGTGATGACGCCCTCGAACTCGGCGCCGCCGGCGCGCGTGACGATGATGCCCTTCGGGTTCTCGTCCTCGAAGAGCGAGCGCACTTTCCCCATGCGTTCTTCGGCGTCGACCGAGACGTAGTCCTGTGTCGCGATGTCGGAGATATCCATGAGTGTATCGGAGAGTCGGGGGGGATAGTCTAAAACCTTGTTGCGGCCCGCGAGGGCTTACGGTGGTTCGTTCCCTTCGTCGGGGTATGATCCCTGATGTGAGCGCGGTGTTCGGCTCGTACACGTATCTGGCGTCGGAGGTCGTCTTCGGCGCGTTCGCAGCGGCCCTGCTCTACCGGGAGGCGGCGTTTGGGCGAGCGGCGCGGACGATAGCCGTGCTCTATCCGGTCGGGTTCGTCTGGGACTGGTACACGCTCGAAATCGGCGTGTTCGCGGTGACGTTACGGACGGGCGTGGACGTGCTCGGCATCCCGCTGGAGGAGCACCTGTTTATCGTCGTCGTCCCGGCGTTCGTCGTCGCTGTCCACGAGACGCTGCATTCGTCGAAGGAGTGATACGCACGAGAGTGGTATCGTGTGGCATGGGAGACCCGGCGTGCTATCTCGACTTCTGTCCGGAGTGTGATTGTCGCGTCACGAAAACGGACGACGAGTGTCCGGACTGCGGCGCGTCGCTGTAGTCCGAAACACCCATAGACGTTTAGGTAGACCTAAAACCATGAGTGGTTCCACCCCCAGCGTCGCAGTGGTCGGCGGCGGCCCCGCCGGTGCCGCGGCCGGCGTCTTCACCGCCCGATACGGCCTCGAAACGACGATACTCGACCGCGGCAGCTCCTCGCTCCGCCGCGCCGCGTTCGTCGAGAACTACCTCGGATTCCCCGCCGGCATCGACCCCGCGACCTTCTACGACCTCGCGCACGACCACGCGCGCGAGGCCGGCTGCGAGGTCGTCGACGACATGGTCACCGACGTCTTCGAGACGGACGACGGCTTCCGGGTCGAGACGCAGGACGACCGCGTTCTCGGCGCCGATTTCGTCGTCGCCGCGACGAAGTACGACTGGCAGTACCTCGACAGCCTCCCCGTCGAGTTTGTGCTGGACGGCGAGTACGAGCAGTTCGACTCCTCGGTCGTCGAGCAGGACGGCGCGACGCCCCTCGACGGCCTGTACGTCGCCGGGCCGAACGCCGGCGTCCCCGACCAGGCGCTCATCGCCGCCGGCCACGGCGCGCACGTCGGCCGCGCCATCATCGCGGACGTCCGCCGCGCCGACGGCTACGAGGGCACGTTCGCTGAACACTACGACTGGCTCCGCCGCGAGGAGACCCTCACCGGCGAGTGGGCGACCCGCGAGCGCTGGCAGGCGTACCTCGACAACGCACCCGACGCGCCCGACGACGACGAACTCCGCGAGCGCTACATCGACGACCGCTTCGCGAAGTACATCGACGCGGACGAACGCGAGAAACGCACGCAGGAGGCCCATCGACGGCTCGCCGACCACCTCGACCTCGGGGAAGAAACCACGGACTGACGAGGGCTTTTCACGCCGCACGCACAACTATCTGTATGGACTACGCGGAACGCCTCCAGCGCGAACGCGCCGAGAAGGACGAGTACTTCGCGGAACACCCGCGCTCCCCGATTCCGACGGGCGACCGCGACGGCTTCGACGGCCTCGACTACTACGACCCCGACCCCGAGTACCGATTCGAACTCGAACTCCACGAGTTCGACGACCACGACACCATCCAGGTCGACACCACCCAGGACGGCGAACAGACCTACTACCGCTGGGGCGAGTTCGAATTCGAACTCGACGGCGACACCCACACGCTCACCGCCTACCGCCGCGACCCCGGCGAAAAACAGCTCTGGGTGCCCTTCACGGACGAGACGAACGGCGACACCACCTATCCCGCCGGCCGCTACCTCGACCTCGACGAAGACGCCGAACGCGACGGCGTCTGGCTCCTCGACTTCAACCGCGCCTACAGCCCCTTCTGCGCGTACTCGGACGCCTACGAATGCCCGCTCGTCCCGTTCGAAAACCACCTCGACACCCGCATCGAAGCCGGCGAACGGTACGAAAACACCGAATAACTCTCTCCACGAATTCGTCGCTCGCCAGTTGGCTCGCGACAGAATGTAGTGGGTTGGGGCGGATTGTGAACCTCACTCGGACGTGCTCGCTTCGCTGCGCGCGTCCTCCCTGGTTCAAATCGCGTCCACTGCACGAATTCGTCGCTCGCCAGTTGGCTCGCGACAGAATGTAGTGGGTTGGGGTGGATTTGAACTTCAGTCACTTCGCTCCGCTTCGTTCCCTAGTTCAAATCCGCCTGTCCACTTCGACGAACGGACTCTTCACTATCGTTCATCGTTGCGGTTCGTCAGAAGTGGGTTGGGGCGGATTTGAACCGCCGGCCTCCTCCATGTCAAGGAGGTGTCATAGCCTGACTAGACCACCAACCCGCCTGCGATTTTCCGTATGCCGGCGCTACACTTGATGGTTTCGACTCGGATTCGACGCCCGACCGCGACAGGCTTAAGTCTACGTACACACTTGTACATTACAACCCACAATCGGACATTGGTGGCCACTATGCAGGATTACATTCGACGCGTGACGGACGGCGACGACCTCTCACTGGACGACGCGCGGAGCGCCGCGTCCGCGGTGTTCGAGGACGCCACGGACGCCCAGATCGGCGCGCTGCTCGCCGGACTCCGCGCGAAGGGCGAGACCGAGGACGAAATCGCGGGGTTCGCGCAGGGCATGCGGGACGCCGCGCGCACCATCGACCCCGACCGAAGCCCGCTCGTGGACACCTGCGGCACCGGCGGCGACGACTACGACACCATCAACGTCTCCACCACCACGGCGCTCGTCGTCGCGGGCGCGGGCGTCCCCGTCGCCAAACACGGCAACTACTCCGTCTCCTCCTCTTCCGGCAGTTCGGACGTGCTGGAGGAGGTCGGCGTCGACCTCGACGCCAGCCCCGACGCCGTCGAAGACCGCATCGAGGACGACGGCATCGGCTACATGCACGCGCCCGCGTTCCACCCCGCGATGAAGGCCGTCATCGGCCCGCGCCGCGAACTCGGAATGCGCACCGTCTTCAACGTCCTCGGGCCGCTCACGAACCCCGCGGGCGCGGACGCCCAACTGATGGGCGTCTACGACCCCGACCTCGTCCCCCTGCTCGCGAACGCGCTCACCCGGATGCCGACCGAGCGCGCGCTCGTCGTCTACGGCAACGGCCTCGACGAAATCGCGATTCACGACGAAACCGTCGTCGCGGAAGTCGACGGAGACAGCGTCGAGGAGTACACGCTCACGCCGAGCGACATGGGGCTCGAACGCGCGCCCATCGAGGCAATCGAGGGCGGGACGCCCGCGGAGAACGCCGACGACCTCCGGGGAATCGTCGAGGGCGTCGTCACCGGCCCGAAGCGCGACGTGATTCTCGCGAACGCGGGCGCGGCCATCTACGTCGCCGGCGAAGCCGACAGCATCGAAGCGGGCGTCGACCGCGCGCGCGAAGCCATCGACACCGGCGCGGCCGCCGAGACGCTCGCGACACTGCAGGCGTCGAAATGACGCGCGTGAAAGTCTGCGGCATCACGAACGAGGCGGACGCCGCCGCGGCGGTCGACGCCGGCGCGGACGCCCTCGGGTTCATCGTGGACGTGCCCGTGGACACGCCCCGCGAACTCGACCCCGAGCGCGCCGCCGCCCTCGCCGCGTCCGTTCCGCCGTTCGTCACCACCGTGCTCGTGACGATGCCGGACGCGCCAGACGACGCTGCCGACCTCGCCGCTCGCGTGCGGCCGGACGTGCTCCAGGTGCACGGCGACGTCCCCGCAACCGACCTCGCCGCGCTCGCGGACGGCGTGGACGCGAAACTCGTGAAGACCGTGGACGCCGACAGTCCGGAGGACGCCGCGCGGTACGACGACGCCGCGGACGCGCTCCTCGTGGACTCGACGGACGCGTCGGGCGCGGGCGGCACGGGCCGCACCCACGACTGGACGGTCACCCGCGACCTCGCCGCGCGCCTCGATTCACCGATCGTGCTCGCGGGCGGCCTCACCCCCGACAACGTCGCCGAGGCCGTCGAGACCGTCCGGCCGTTCGCGGTCGACGTGGCGTCGGGCGTCGAGGAGTCGGGCGGCGTGAAAGACCACGACGCGGTCGCGGCGTTCGTCGCCGCCGCGAAGCACGCGGACGGGGTGGTGGCGTGAACGTCGAGCGCGCCGACTTCGCCGAGCGCTGCGCGGGCGACGACCCCGTGGTCGCGTACGCGAGCGCCGACCTCGACACGGACGCGTCGCCGCTCGCCGCGTACGCCGCGCTCGCCGACGGCGACCACTCTTTCCTCCTCGAATCCGCGAGCAAGACCGCTGCGAGCGACCCCGACGGCGCGTTCCAGCACGAGTCCGACGACCGGCACGCCCGCTACTCGTTCGTCGGCTACGACCCGGACGCGCTCGTCACCGTCGACCCCGACGGCGCGACCGTCGACCCCCTCGCCGGCACGGGCGCCGCCGACCACGTCACGCCCGAACGCGGCGACGACGTGCTCGACACCCTCCGAACCGCGCTCCCCGACGCGGACCGCCGGGGGTTCCCGGACGCCGACCGCCAGCTCCTCGACGGCGGCCTCGTGGGCTTCCTCGCCTACGACGCCGTCTACGACCTCTGGCTCGACGAGGTCGGCGTCGAACGACCCGAGACGCCGCTCCCGGACGCCCAGTTCGTCCTCACCACGCAGACGCTCGTCTTCGACAACGCCACCGGCGAGGTGTCGCTCGTGTTCACGCCCGTCGTCGGTGCGGACGACGACCCCGGCGACGTGTACGACGCGCTCGCCGACGAGGCCGACCGCGTCGCCGACGAGCTCGCGGACGCCTCGCATCCCGACACGGGCGGGTTCCGGAAGACCGGGGAGTCCGCGGGCCCGCGCGACGAGTACACGGACGCGGTCGAACGCGCGAAGGACGCCGTCTTGGACGGTGAAATCTATCAGGGCGTCATCTCCCGCACGCGCGAACTCCACGGGGACGTCGACCCGCTCGGGTTCTACGAGTCGCTGCGCGACGTGAACCCCTCGCCGTACATGTACGTCGTCCGCACCGGCGACCGAACTGTCGTCGGCGCAAGCCCCGAAACCCTCGTCTCCGTCCGCGGCCGCACCGTCCTCAACAACCCCATCGCCGGCACGTGTCCCCGGGGGACGAGTCCCGTCGAGGATCGCCGGCTCGCGGGCGAGATGCTCGCGGACGAGAAGGAGCGCGCCGAACACACGATGCTCGTCGACCTCGCGCGCAACGACGTGCGCCGCGTCAGCGACCCCGGTTCGGTCTCCGTCCCCGAGTTCATGCGCGTCCTCAAGTACAGCCACGTCCAGCACATCGAGTCCACCGTCACCGGCCACCTCGCCGACGAGTACGACGCGTTCGACGCCGTCCGCGCGTCCTTTCCCGCCGGCACGCTCTCCGGCGCGCCCAAAGTCAGGGCGATGGAACTCATCCACGCCCTCGAAAACGGCCCGCGGGGCGCGTACGGCGGCGGCGTCGGCTACGTCTCGTGGACGGGCGACGCCGACTTCGCCATCGTCATCCGCACCGCGACAATCGAACACGGCGAGCGACGCGCCGCCGGGTCGGACACGATCCGCGTTCGCGCGGGCGCGGGCGTCGTCGCGGACTCCGACCCGGACAGCGAGTTCGAGGAGACCGAGAAGAAGATGGGCGGCGTGCTCGACGCGCTCGCCGGCATCACGGAGGTGTCGGAATGAACGTCCTCTTCGTGGACAACTTCGACTCCTTTACGTACAACCTCGTGGAGTACGTCTCCGAGCGCGGCCACGACACCACGGTGCTGAAGAACACCGCGTCGCTCGGCGAGGTTCGGGACGCCGACCCGGACGCCATCGTCGTCAGTCCCGGCCCCGGCCACCCCGCGACGGAGCGCGACGTGGGCGTGACGATGCCCGTTCTTCGCGAACTCTCCCCGCTGGTTCCGACGCTCGGCGTCTGCCTCGGAATGGAGGCCGCGGTGTACGAGTTCGGCGGCACCGTCGGGCACGCCCCCGAACCCGTCCACGGGAAGGCCTATCCAATCAGCCACGACGGCGACGGCGTCTACCGCGGCCTCGAACAGGGCTTTCACGCGGGACGCTATCACTCGCTCGTCTGCACCGAGATACCCGAGTGCTTCGACGTGACCGCGACCACCGACCACGACGGCGAGACGCTCGCGATGGGCGTCCGCCACGAGACCTATCCGCTCGCGGGCGTGCAGTTCCACCCGGAGAGCGTGCTCACCGGCGTCGGCCACGACATCGTCGGGAACTTCCTCGCTACAGCCCGAGAACACTGAGCGCGTAGAGCGCGGCCACGACGACGCCCGCGACGAGCAGGAGTTTCCACGCGACGCTCAGGAGGACGCGGCCGACGAGCACGATGACGAGCAGCGCGACGATGGCGACGAGGAGGGTGCCGAGCGGCGACCCGACCCCCATCGCCGCGAGTGCTGGCGCGGGCATACTCGGAGAACGGACGACTACGGGCAAAAGCGTGTGGGCTGTGCGGGCGTGAAACTGGAACGGTATCCAGCAGGGGGACGCGCCGGAGACGACCCCGATTTTAGTTTCACTCCCCTTTGAGTACTGTTATACTTGCCCCGGTTCTACCGACGTGACACCACGTGCCGGGTGCGGTGACGACACCCGGTCACCGAATCCACTAGGTATATGGTTCGGGCTACAGTAATACATCGTCGTCACCTGACTCCCGGAAATCTACTATGAAACGAGACTCGATCCCCCTACACGCCGAATCCCGGAGGTATAGACAATGAGTTCGAACGAGCTATCCGCGGGCGATATCACGCTCCCGATCAAGCGCGTTACTGGCGACACGCTGCAGGACCGCCTCACTGAGAACGCGTACAACAACATCCTGCCCGCGCGCTACCTGAAGAAGAACGCCGACGGCGACCTCGTCGAGACGCAGGAAGACCTCTTCGACCGCGTCGCGAAGAACATCGCGCTCGCGGAGGCCGTCTACGAGTCCGAGAAGCAGGGCGTCGACGTGCTCGTCACGCCCGACCAGCTCAAGCCCGACCACCCGCGCCGGGACGAGCTCGCGGCCGAGGTGTTCGGCGAGGGCGTCACCGCGGACGACGAGAGCGCGGAGACGGAACTGACGGCGGAGAACGTCAATAAGTTCGCGTACGACACCGTCGTTCCCGACCTCCCCGAGGACGTCCGCGCGCACGTCGAGGACACCGCGGCGGAGTTCCAGGATCTGATGGAGTCGCTGTCCTTCATGCCGAACAGCCCGACGCTGATGAACGCGGGCGACGAACTCCAGCAGCTCTCCGCGTGCTTCGTGGACTCCCCGGGCGACGACATCACGGACATCCACGAGACCGCGAAGGAAGCCGCGGAAGTCTTCCAGTCCGGCGGCGGCATGGGGTACGCGTTCTGGCAACTCCGGCCGTACGGCGACCCCGTCGGCAGCACGGGCGGCATCGCGTCCGGCCCGATGACGTTCATGGAGACGTTCGACCAGATGTGCGAGACCATCGCGCAGGGCGGCGCGCGCCGCGGCGCGCAGATGGGCGTCATGCGCATCAGCCACCCGGACGTCATCGAGTTCATCCACTCGAAGAACAAGGACGTCAGCCTCGCGCACTGCCTGAAGCTCAACGACCCCGACGACTACACGTACACGACGTTCAACGAGGCCCTCGAAGAGGCCCGGGGCCTCATCGACGAGGACGGGAAGGTTCCGAAGCACCTCCGGAACGCGGTCGAAGGCCACCTCTCGAACTTCAACATCTCCGTCGGCGTGACGGACGACTTCATGGAGGCCCTGGAGAACGGCGAGGAGTTCACGTTCACGAACCCCCGCACGGGCGAACCCCACATCGCCACCGAGGAGACGAAGGAGATGTACGCCCGGTACGGCCTCGGCGACCACGTCGAGGTCGGCGAACCGCTCTCGATGCCCGCCGACGTGGTCTGGGATCCGATCGTCGAGGGCGCGCACGAGAACGGCGAACCCGGCGTCATCTATCTCGAACGCGTCAACAAACAGCACTCCTTCGACGTGGAGGAACACCCCGACCACCGCATCCTCGCGACCAACCCGTGCGGCGAACAGCCCCTGGAGGAGTACGAGGCGTGCAACCTCGGGCACATCAATCTCTCCACGCTCGCCGCGCAGGACGCGCCCGACTGGCGCGTCTGGAGCGAGGAGCACGAGTACGACACGCTCGAAGAGGGGATCAGTCGGTTCCTCGACGACGCGCTCGACCACGAGGAGTTCGACCACCGCATCGAGCAGGGCACGCGCTTCCTGGAGAACGTCGTCACGATGTCGGACTTCCCGGTCGAGGAGATCGAGGAGAAGGTCCGGGAGATGCGGAAGATCGGTCTCGGCGTGATGGGGCTCGCGCAGCTCTACGTCCAGCTCGGCGTCTCCTACGGTACCGAGCCCGCGAACGAGATCGCGAGCCAGGTCATGACCCACATCAACCACGAGTCGAAGGACGCGAGCCACGAACTCGCGACGGAACGCGGAAGCTTCGACGAGTGGAACAACTCGAAGTACGCGAACCCGACCGAGTACCGCGAGTGGTTCGAACACCACACGGGCGAGTCCGCGGACGACTGGGCGGACGGCTACCCGATTCGGAACCACAACACGACCACTATCGCGCCCACGGGCACGACGTCGATGGTCGGGAACACCACGGGCGGCTGTGAACCCATCTACAACGTCGCGTACTACAAGAACGTCAGCGACGACGTGCAGGGCGACGAGATGCTCGTGGAGTTCGACGACTACTTCCTCCGAACGCTGGAGGCGAACGACATCGACGTCGACGCCGTCAAGGAGGAGGCCCAAGAGCAGATGGCGAACAACGAGTTCGACGGCGTCACCGGTCTCTCCACGGTGCCGGACGCCATCGGCGAACTGTTCGTCGTGACGGAAGACCTCTCCGGGAAGCAGCACGCGGCCGTCCAGACCGCCTGCCAGAACGGCGTGGACTCCGCCATCTCGAAGACGTGTAACTTCCCGAACTCCGCGAGCGTGGAGGACATGGACGAAGTCTACCGCTACATCTACGAGCACGGCGGGAAGGGCGTCACCGTCTACCGCGACGGCACGCGCTCGAAGCAGGTGCTCACCACGCGCGCCGACAACGCGGAGTTCTCGGACGAGGACGAGGCCGCGGAGGTGCTCCTCGAACAGATTCAGGACGCGTTCGGCGACCTCGAGACGTTCCTGGACAACGAGGACGTGCGGGACGCCATCGGCGGCGATACGGACGACCTCGTCGACGTCGATGTCGACGGCGCGCAGAAGCGCCCGCGGCCCGACGTGCTGTACGGCGTCACCCAGCGCATCGACACGGGCTACGGGAAGCTCTACGTGAACATCAACGAGGACGAGCAGGGCCGGCCGTTCGAACTGTTCGCGAACATCGGGAACTCGGGCGGGTTCACTGCGTCATTCACGGAGTCGCTCGCGAAGACCGTCTCGACGGCGCTCCGCGCGGGCGTCGACCCCGAGGAGATCGCGAGCGAACTGCAGGGAATCCGCAGTCCGAAGGTCGCCTGGGATAAGGGCGAGCAGATCAACTCCATCCCGGACGCCATCGGCACGGCGATGCGGCGGTACCTCGACGGCGACATCGACAAGCAGGTGCCGAAACAGCAGAACCTCACCGAACTCGCGGAGGACGAAGAAGAAGACGCGGACGTCGCGAAGCTCGACGGCGGCGCGACCTCCGAGAGTCCGAACGCGGACACCGAATCGGTCGGCACCGCGACGCCGGACACAGAGCAGGCGGCTCCCGGCGACAGTGACGAAGACATGACGAAGAAGCTCATCGAGGCCGGCGAGCTACCGGAGTGCCCCGACTGCGGGACGATGGATCTCTACTACTCCGAAGGCTGCAAGACGTGCCAGAACTGCGGCTGGAGCGAGTGCTAACCTAGGAGTTTTCTCCCCCGCGGTCTTCTCGTCTGTATGGCTGATGGGCCGACGTGTCCGATGTGCGAGTCCGCCCTCCTGAAGCGACACTGTAAGTACGTCTGCCCGCAGCACGGCGTGCTCGCGGACTGCAGCGACCCGTTCACGCCCTGACTTCTGCCGGCACCCGACTGCTTTTGCGGGCGAGACGCGAACCCGTGGGTATGGACGAGTGGAGCGAGTCGTGGACGGCGGCGGCGGCCGTCGATGACGGTGAGCGGTCGCCCGACCCGGGTGCGTCGAGCGAGGCGTTCGGGACGCTCGCGAACGAGGTTCGCGTCACCGTGCTCGTGCGGTTGGTGCGCGCGGAGCGCGAGGGCGAGACGCCGGTCTCGTTCTCCGACCTGCAGGCGGCGGCCGACACCGAGAGCTCGGCGGGGTTCGCGTACCACCTCCGACAGCTGACGGGGCGGTTCGTGGAGAACGCCCCCGAGGGATACGTGTTGACGGACGCGGGCCGTCGCGCGGCCGACGCGGTGCTCTCCGGTGAGTTCCTCGGCGACGGCAAGCGGCGCGCGAGCTGAGACGAACGAACGCCGCCGGACTACTGCTCCGCTGGCGGCGTCTCCGTCGGATCGACCGCGGTATTTTGCTGTCGAACTTGGCGTTCGGCCCGCCGATTCCTCGAAATAGCGAGTGCTGGTGGCCGGCTGGGTTTACTGCGCCAGCAAGCCGCCGTCGATGACTATCGGCTGCCCCATCACGTACGAGGAGTCCTCGGAGCACAGCCAGACGACGGCGTCGGCTATCTCCTCGGGGTCGCCGAGGCGTCCCGCGGGGATTCCCGCGGTGATGCGGTCCAGCTCCTCCGCGTTGTCCTCGCCCGCCTGTTGAACCATCGGGGTGTCGATGACGCCCGGACAGACGGCGTTGAAGCGGATCCCGTCGTCGGCGTAGTCGACCGTCGCCCGTCGAGTCAGCCCGATGACGCCGTGCTTACTGGCGGCGTAGTGTGCGCTCCCGTTCGCGCTCACGCCGGCAACCGACGAGGTGTTGACGATAGCGCCGCCGCCGCGTTCGATTATCTCGGGGATCTCGGCTTTCAGGCACCGCCAGACGCCCTTCAGGTTCACGTCGATCATCCGATCCCACTCCGCCTCGTCGTAGTCGGCGAGGCGCGCGCCCTCCTCCGCGATGCCGGCGTTGTTGTGCGCGAAGTCCAGGCCGCCGTACTCGTCGAGCGCGGTCTGTACCATCGCGGCCACGTCGTCGGAGTCGGTGACGTCGGTTCTGACGAACGTCGCGTCGCCGCCCTCGCTCTCGATCATCTCGACGGTCTCGCGGCCGCCGTCCTCGTCGACGTCGGCGACGACGACCTTCGCGCCTTCCTCGGCGAACCGAATCGACGACTGTCGACCGATTCCCGAGCCGCCACCGGTAACGACCGCGACTCCGCCTTGTATTCCGTTCATAGTATCAGCCGCCGCGCGATTGACGCGACAGCAACTAGTTAGTAGGCTTTTGTGAAGTAGCTATTGTATATATCCCTATCAGTAACTGTCGCCAGTATCGATCCCGGCGCGGCCGCCACGCACCCGCGTCTCTCTGCTGTGGTTCCGTCGGATCGGTGCCGAAGCGCGCGATTGACTCGAGACCGCCGATCCCCGCTCGTGGGCGCAGCGAACCGACGAACTGACGAGCGCCGCGCTCCCCGTCCCGCTCCGGACGCCGCCTCTCGCCTACGTCTCAGTGAACGCCGCGCCGGCCGCGGTGACCGTGACGGTCTCCGTCGGGTGGTCGTCGCCGACCGCGGCGTCGAGCGCGTCGAGCGCGAGTTCCTCGGCGTCCTCCGCGGCGAGTCCGTCTTCGTAGGTCGCTTCGAGGTGTTCCTGCGCGTCCGGTGCGCCGTCGCCGAGGGCGTTCGCGCGCCACTCGCGGGTCGCGCCCGAGGGGTCTACTTCCACGAGCGTCGGGCCGTCCGCGTTCCCGGCGACGAGGAGCGCGGTGCCGTACGGCCGCGCGCCCCCAGTCTGCGTGCGCTCCTGGACGTGGTCGGCGAGCGCGGTGGCGAGCGCGTCCGCAGCCATCGGTTCCTCGTACCGCACGCGCTCTTCCTGGGCGGTCTGGCGGGCGATGTCCACGAGGCGGCGGGCGTCCGCGGCGTGCCCGGCGGTGCCGACGGCGAGGTGGGCGTCCACGCGGTGGAGTTTCTCGATGCTGTCCGTCTCGACGAGCGGCGACCCGGCGTCGGGTGCGGCGGCGAGCACGACCGCGTCGCCGCCCCGGACGCCGACGACGGGCGCGCCCTGTCCGACGGCCTCCCGGGCGTACTCGACCTGGTAGAGCCTGCCGTCCGGCGAGAAGATGGTGGTGCCGCGGTCGTACGCCTGCTGGTCTTCCATCTCAGGCCACCTCCCCGGCGCCGGCGTACTCGTCGACCTGCACGCCCTCGCGGGTGACGGTGGCGACGGTGACGCCGTTCCCGCTCGCGGTGTCGCGCTCGCTCGCGCTCCCCACCGCGGACGCGGCGACCGCTCGCGCGTCTTCGGTCGTGAGGTCGTCGCGGTAGGCGTCTTCGAGCGCGCCGTACGCGAGTTGCATCCCGCTCCCGCCGGCGGCGTACGTGTCGCGGAGCACGCCGCCCGCGCCGTCCACCTCGAAGACGTGGCCGCCGGTGTCGTCGACGCCGCCGAGCAGGGGGCTGACCTGCAGGCCGGCGTTCCGGAGGACGTTTCCGGCGAGCGTGGAGAGCGCGGTCATCGATGGGGCTGTGTCGCGGCGGTCGGCGTACAACCGAGTTTCGGCGCGGAGGAGGCGAACGAACTGCTGGAGGTGGCCGACGGTGCCGGAGAGCGCCGCGGCGGCGGTCGGGTGCACGGGTTCGACCTTCCGGACGTGCTTGTTGGTGACGACGCGGCCGCCGATGCTGGCGCGTCGGTCGGCCGCGAGCACGACGCTCTCGCCGGCGGCGACGCCGACGACGGTGGTTCCGGTCTCCGCGCCGTCGCCGGATCCGGGCGAGACGAGACCTGGGTTCGATTCGTGGAGCGCGCGCCGACCGACCGGGTCGGGTTCCTGTGGTGTCTCCATACCCGTGCTTGGGCCGACCCACGCAAATATGTTAGCTAAAATATATTTTAGCGGCGGCGCGAACGATACAGCGGCCTCGCGAGCAGGAGGGCGGCGAGCAGGACGCACGCGCCGACGAGCACCGGGTCGAACGCGCTCCGGAGGCTGAACGACTCGAGCGAGGCGCCGACACCAACTGCGGCTATCGTCCACGGGAGCTCCCCCACAAGCGTCCCGGCGACGAACGCGCGCAGCGGGACACCAGCGATACCTGCGCCCGCGGACACGACTTCCGCCGGGGTCGGCGCGAGACGCGCCGCGACGACGCCCCGGGTGTCGCCTGCGGCCGCGAAGTACCGCTCCCCGCCGGAGCGAACGCGGCCGAGCACGCGCCCGGCGGTCGGCAGCCGGTCGCCGACGTAGTACGGGATCAGGCTCGTTCCGGCCGCGCCCAGGAGGGCTACCGGCACGCCGAGCGCGAGACCGTACTTGTACCCGACGAGCACCGAGAGGGCGGACACCGGCCACGCGAGGAACGGCCGCACGACGTACAAACCCACGAGAATCAAGGGAAACCACGGGCTCGCCACGACCCCGCGCACCCGCGCCAGCACGCCCTCCGGAACGAGCAGAGCCAGTGCGAGCACGCAGACGCCCGCCAGCGCCGCGAGCAGCGTCCGGCCCGCCACCGACACCATATCCCGGAATCCGGCGGCGAACGCTAAATGTCTTGTACTCCGCGGCCGGGTGCTACGGTATGGACGCGGTCGAAGCGGGCGTCGAACTCCTCGCCGCGATGGACGACGACACGCTCTCCGTCGCGGACGCCGTCGACCGACTCGAAGCCGTCACCACCCATCCCGAGAAGACCCGGCGCATCCTCGACGAGGCCGAATCCCGCGGCATCATCGACCGAGACGGCAGCGAGGTCACGTTCAACAAAGGCGGCTACGGCGGCTTCGACCCCGACATCGTCACGAAGGAAGGCGACTTCACGTGTCGACGCTGCGGCACCGGCATCTCCACCGGCTACTTCCTCAACCTCGAAACGGGCGAACTCGGCCCATTCGGCTCTTCTTGCGTCCGCAAAGTCACTGGTCGCGAATAGTCTCCCGCAGGGCCTCGATGCGCTCGCGCTGCTCCTCCAGGAGCGCCGACTGCTCGGCGAGGAGCGCCTCCTGCTCCGCGATGTGTTCCGCCTGCTGGTCGACGGTTCCCGCGAGGTCGTCCAGTTCCGCCCGCAGTTCCTCGACATCCACCGTCGGCTCCGGCTCGGGGCTCGACTCGGGCTCTTCTACCGCCACCTGCGCACTCGCCTGTCCGCCGCCTTCGCCCGCCTCGGCCGACGCGCCGTCCGGATCGTTCGCCTCGTCGCGGCCGCCGAGCGGTTCGAGGCTGTCGTTGTCGAACGCCACCGCGCTCGCCGACTCCGCTTCGGGGCGGTCGCTCGCCACCGCGCGCCGGAACTCCTGATAGTCGTCGGCGTCGTGCGCCGCGAACAGCGCGTCCTCCACGGTCTCCCGCACGTCCCGGAACGAGTCGTTCGGCGCCTTGATGCGCTGGGTTCGTCCGGTGGTTTCGAGGACGAGCTGGCTCGCGACGTTCCCCTCCTCCGTGTCGATATCGGTCACCTCGCCGAAGACGATCTCCTCGTAGTCCTCGTCCCAGACCGCCGCGCCGACGTGCTTCACCAGGCGGTCGCTCGTGACGATGAGCGTGAGTTCGCTGAACCGATACGTCCGCTTCACCGTCTCCCCCGCCGCGGTCACGTCAGCGTGGTTCAACACGCCCGCGATAATCGGATGGAGCGCGTCGTCCAGCTTCCCCGCGGGCACCGTCAGCGTGTCCTCGCCCTCCAGCCCGTAATCCAGCGTCACCTTCGACTTCCGCCGGCCCTCCGCCACCGTGATGCGCTCGGCGGCGTGCGAGTACTCCGTCACCGACTCGTCGCTCAACAGGCCGTCCGCCCGGTACGCGAGCGTGCGCGTCGCCGTAACGAACAACGCGTCCTCGCCGCGGAGCGGGATGCGCGCCGCGACGCTCTCACCGTCGAGCGCCGCGTCCACGGCCGCAGGTACGTCCATACCCCGGAAAAACGCACCTGCGGACATAAACCCGGCGGGTCACCCGGCCCAGATGAGAACCTTAATAGGCGACAGCCGTCTACCGGAAACCGAGCCCGGGTGGCTTAGTCTGGTCATAGCGCCGCACTCATAGGGTTCCGAGATTCGGTGCGGCAGCCATTCGGTGGCTGTGCGTGTCCCCCGAGGCCCGCCGAGCCTCGAACCTGGGACATGCGGAGGCCGAGGGTTCGAACCCCTCCCCGGGCATTTTCTGACGAATCGACGAGCGTTAGCGAGTCGTTCGTCGAAACGCCCCGTGAGGGTTCGAACGAGACGAGTCGCAGCGGCCGACCCGTGGGAGGCCGACCGTCTCGGCGTAGTTCAACGCGAGCGGGGTGAGCGTGCAGAACCCCCTCCCCGGGCATTTTCACGTCGTCGCTCGCATCGGTGAGCGACAGCCCCGTGAAAATGACGGGGTGGTCTCGCCGGGTGGGCGTCGGCGGGTGTTTTTATTTGTCGTGGGTGTGTCGGTTCGACTGATGTACGACCGTATTCTCTTGGCGACGGACGGGAGCGAGGCGTCCGCGGAGGCAGTCGAGCACGCGGTGGCGTTGGCGGAGGCGACGGGTGCGACGCTGCACGCGCTGTACGTGGTGGATGAGGACGTGTACTCGGCGTACTCGGGCGACGAGTACGTGCAGGAGCACGAGGGATTGGAGAGCGGGCTGGTGGAGTCCGGTGAGGACGCGCTCGCGGCGGTCGAGTCGGCGGCCGACGACGTGGACGTGGTGACCGAACTGGTGCACGGGCGGCCGTCGGACGAGATTCTCGCGTACGGGAACGAGCACGACGTCGACCTCATCGTCGTCGGGACGCGCGAGCGGTCGGCGGCGTACCGGAACCTCCTCGGGAGCGTGACGGAGCGCGTCGTCCGCATCGCGTCGCGGCCGGTGACGGTCGTGAAGACCCAGGTCGACTAGCGCGCGAGGCGCTGGCGGATCGCTGCTTCTATTTCGCGACTCCAGTAGAGGGTGGCGAGCGCGACGACGTAGACGAGGGTGGAGGCGTCCCACGTGTAGGCGGTCGCGCCGGCGAACGTGCTCGCGCCGAGCAGGGGGACGAGGAGGCTCATCGTGCAGCCGACGCAGGAGAACAGGCCGAGGACGGCGGACGCGACCATCCGTGTGGCGTCGAGCAGGCGGGCGTAGAGGACGTAGGAGAGCGCGAGGTAGCCGACGGCCTTGAACGGGACGATGGTGAGTTGGACGCCGAGCGCGCGGGCGGTGACGATGGGGCCCCAGCCGGGCAGCACCCACGAGACGGAGACCGTCGTGCCGCCGTGTGGTGGGTTGACGAGCGGGAGGAAGAGCAGGCCGCCGACGGTGGCGAGCACGGCGAAGTAGCCCGCGGCGAGCGCGCCCGCGACGAGCCTGGTTCGGGGGGCGGGGTCGCGGTCGCGAACCCAGCGGCGGGTGTGGAGGACGGCGAGCAGGCCGAGGTTAATCCAGACGAACGGGTAGACGACGTACCGCGGTTCGGTCACCCAGCCGGGCGTAATCGCGAGGTAGAAGACGACGAGCGTGAGTTCCGACCAGACGACGACCCCCCACGCGGCGAGCGTCTGGGGGTCGAACCGGTCGCGGACACCGGGCGCGCGCGTGGCCATACCCGTGGTTCGTGCTCCGGGGAGTAAAGCGGACTGGAGTCGGAGTGGACTGGGGCCGCGGCGGCGGACGACCGCACTGGCGTGTTCGCGATTTCGGCGTACGAGCACGCTCGATAAAATGTCTCGTGGCCGCTCGTCGCTCGATAAAACTCCCGCGTCTCTCTCGTGGAGCGCGTGAAACGTCCTGAAACCACCCCAACGGTTGACTCCTTATATGGGGGTGGGTCGTGTAGGGCTGGCTGTGATGTCGAGTCCTCCAACCCCTCACGAGAACAGCCGCGTCGGGTCGCAAACGCTCCCGCTCGGCGTTCCGAAACCCCTCGAAGCCGCCGGGTTCTGGAGCGCGGTCGCCCTCCCCTTCCTCTACGTCCCCCTGTTCGTCGCGGGACTCCCGTCGGCGGACGCGCAGGTCGCGTTCGCCGCGCTCGTCCTCGCGCACGCCGTGGCGCTCTTCCTCGGCCACGGCTACGAGGCTTAGTCCCGCCGCACCGCCGGATTCGTCACCGCTCCTCTGGCGGCCGAGCCGAACAGGTCTCCGTACTTCCGCAGCACGCCCGAGTCGTACTGGCGCTCGGGTTCCTCGCGCTCCCGGACGCGCTCTTCTATCTCGTGGCGGTCGAGGTCGACGGAGAGTTCGCGATTCGGGATGTCAACCGTCACGGTGTCGCCGTCCTCGACGCCCGCGATGGGGCCGCCGGCCGCCGCTTCGGGCGCGACGTGACCGATCATCGGACCGCGGGTCGCGCCGGAGAACCGGCCGTCCGTGAGGAGCGCCACGTCGTCCTCGTGGCCCTGCCCGACGACGGCGGCGGTGACGCCGAGCATCTCCCGCATCCCGGGGCCGCCCTGCGGCCCCTCGTTCCGGATGACGACGACGTCGCCGCTCGCGATTTTGCCCGTCTGGACGTACTCCATCGCGGCCTCCTCGTTCTCGAACACGCGCGCCGGCCCCTGGTGGTAGAGCTCGTCGTCGCCCGTCACCTTCAGGACTGCACCGTCAGGCGCGAGGTTCCCGGTCAAGACCTTGATCGCACCCTCCTCGTGGAGCGGGTCGTCCGTGGTGTAGAGGAAGTCAGTCTCGATGTCGTCGTCCGCGGGCAGGTCGAGTTCGTCGAGTTCCTCCGCGATGGTGCGGCCGGTGACGGTCATCGCGTCCCCGTGCATGTAACCGCCCTCGACGAGCCGGCGGATGACGACGGGGACGCCGCCGACGGCGTGGAGGTCGTTCATCACGCGCTCCCCGCCGGGCTGGAGGTTCGCGATCTTCGGCGTGCGGTCGCTGATGGTGTTGAAGTCCTCGATGTCGAGGTCGATACCGGCCTCGGCGGCGAGCGCGAGCAGGTGGAGGACGGCGTTCGTGGAGCCGCCGAGCGCGACCTGGAGCGCGATGGCGTTCTCGAACGACTCGCGGGTGAGGATATCCGAGGGTTTCCGGTCGTTCTCCACGGCGTCGAGCACGAGATCACCGGCGTCGCGCGCCACGTCGTAGCGCTCCTCGGACTCGGCGGGCGCGCTCGCAGATCCGAGGGGGGCGAGGCCGAGCGCTTCGCTGATGGAGGCCATCGTGTTCGCGGTGAACATCCCGCCGCAGGATCCCGCGCCGGGGCAGGCGTGACACGCCATCTCCTCGATTTCCTCCTCGTCCATCTTCCCCGAGGACACCGCGCCGACAGCCTCGAAGACGTTCTGCACGGTGATGTCGCGGCCGTCGTGCTCGCCGGGCATGATGGAGCCGCCGTAGAGGAAGACGGTCGGGAGGTCGGTGCGGATGGCCGCCATCATCATCCCGGGAAGGTTCTTATCGCAGCCGGCGACGGTGACGAGCGCGTCCATACGCTCGCCGAACGACACGAGCTCCACCGAGTCCGCGATGACCTCCCGGCTGATGAGGGACGCCTTCATGCCCTCGTGGCCCATCGAGATGGCGTCCGAGATGGTGATGGTGCCGAACTCGATGGGCATCCCGTCCGCGTCCTCGATGCCCTCGTAGGCCGCGGCGGCCACGTCGTCCAAGTGAACGTTACACGGCGTGATGTCGGCGGCCGGGTTGGCGACGCCGACCATCGGCTTCGCGAGGTCGTCTCGGTCGTAGTCCATCGCGTAGAACATCGCCCGGTGGGGTGCGCGTTCGGGGCCCTCCGTGACTTCCGCGCTCCGGAGTCCGGGTTCTTTCGTGGGGTGGTCGTTCATACCACGACCTGGCGCTCGGGACGAATAAACCCACCCGACCGAACAGACGTTGCCGGACGACCGGAAGCTACACCTCGCGGGAGCCCCCGATTCCGGGTATGCACGTCGCGGTCGCACACTATCCGGCGAGCGCGGGGCACGCCACCGGGATGCTCGCGGTCGCGCGCGAACTCGAAGCCCGCGGCGCCCGCGTCTCGCCCGCGGGCGGCGGTTCCGGCGGACGGTTCGCCGACCGCCTCGGGTACGACGAGGCCGTCCCCACACGCGTCGACTTCATCGGGGACTACCGGAACGGCGGCGGCCTCGCGGACGTTCTCACCGGCAGCCTCCCGGACAGCGCGCGCCGCGTCCGCGACGTCTACCGCTGGCTCCGCCGCGAGAACCCGGACGCGCTCGTGACGGACGACGCGTTCGCGGCGATGGCCGCGCCGATGGCGCGCGTCCCGCTCTACGTCTGCACCCACAGCGCGCCCGGCCTCTACGACGACCCGGTCGAGCGCGCGGGCGCGTGGACGCGTACCGCCTATCAGGTCGCGGCGGCCCGTGACTTCCTCTTCCCCGCCGTCTGGCCGCCCGGGGACGCCGACCCGATGGGCGTCTCGCGGGTTCCGCCGCTCGCCCTCGACGCGGACGCGCCCGCCGTCGGCGACCCGGACGTGGTGATGGTGCCGAGCACGTACTCGGACGAGCTCGACGCGGTCGCCGACGGCCTCCGCGAGAACGGGCGTCGCGTCACCGTCGTCGGCGGCGCGGACTGGGAGCCGGTGGCGTCGCTGCTCCCGACGCTGCGGGCCGCGAACCTCGTCGTCTGCCCCGACTACTCGACGGTGATGGGGGCCGCGGTCGCCGGCACGCCCACCCTCATCTATCCGTGCACGAGCGAGCAGCGCGGCGTCGCCCGCCTCGCCGCCCGCGCCACCGGCTTCCGCACCGTCACCAGTCCGGACGAGGTCGTCGCGGCCGCCGCCGACCCGCCCGACCCGCCCGCGTTCGAGAACGGCGCGGGCGTCGTCGCGGACGCCGTGCTCTCGTAGGCGTTACCGGTGTCGAAACCGGCTTTCCCGTACTCTCCGAGGTGTGTGTATGGCCGTTCGCGTCTCCGCGCCCGCCCGCCTCCACTTCGGATTCTGCAACCTCTCGCTCGCCCACGAGCGCCTCTACGGGAGCCTCGGCGTCGCGCTCGCCGAACCCCGCACCGTCGTCACCGCCGAACCCGCGGACCGCGTCGTCTGCGACCACCCGACCGCTCGCGAGTACGCAGAGCGCGTCGTCTCCCTCTTCGACGTGCAGGGAGCGCGGGTGACCGTGGAGTCCGAGTTGCCGCGGCACGTCGGCCTCGGGAGCGGCACCCAGCTCGCACTCGCCGTCCTCGCCGCGATAGCGCGCGCGCACGACCGCGAGCCACGCGTCAGGGAGCGCGCCCCCGCACTCGGCCGCGGCGGACGGTCCGGCGTCGGCGTCGCCGGGTTCGAGGCCGGGGGGTTCGTGCTTGACGCCGGCCACCCGACGGAGCGGTTCACGGTCGACGCGCCGGACCGCGGGTCGTGGACGGTGCCGGCAGTCGCGGCGCGCGAACCGGTTCCCGACGACTGGCGGTTCGTGCTCGCGCTCCCGGACGCGGACCCCGGCCGGCACGGCGACGCGGAGGAGACGAGCATGCGCACCGTCGTCGAGGACGCCGACCCCGGCGTCGCGGACGCCATCGCGGGCCTCGTCGTCCGCCGCGTCCTCCCCGCGGCCGCGGAGGGCGACTGGGGTCGGTTCGGCCGCGCCGTCGCGGAACTCGGCCGGCTGAACGGCAAGTGGTACGCGGACGAACAGGGCGGCGTCTACCGGCCGCCCGCGGGCGCGGTGGTGGACAGCCTCCGTGCGTCGCCCGCCGTCTCCGGCGCGGGCCAGTCCTCGTGGGGGCCGGCGGTGTACGCGGTCACGGACGCGACGCACGCCGCGGAAGCCCGCCTCGCCGCGCGGAACGCGCTCGACGACGCCGGCTGTGACGGTCGCGTGCGCGTCGTCCGTCCCGACAACGCGGGCGCACGCGTCGAACCCAACCCCAACTCGTAAGCACTCCCCCGCCGTCTCACCCGTATGGTTCGGATTCCGTTCGGTATCTCCCGGCTGGACGACCAGATCGGGGGCGGTGCGCCCGGCGGGAGCGTCGTCCTGCTCGCGGGCGAGGCCGGTGCCGGCGCACGCGAGTTCCTGTTCACGAGCGCCGTGATGAACGGGCTTGCGTACAACGACCCCGACCTCTTCGACCTCCACTACGGCGAGATCGGGTCGGCGGCCGAACTCCCCGCGGACGTCCACTACGTCTCCTTCACTGCGAGCGGGGACGAACTCCACCGCGAGGTGTCGCTGACGATGGACGACGACATCGTCGACGCCGGCCTGCAGTCGGTTCGGTTCAAAGACCTCTCCCCCGAGTTCTTCCAGTTGAGTCCGGTGCCCCGCGAGTGGTACGTCGGGCAGACCCGGTCGATCACCGACCTCGGCAAGGAGACCGACCGTCGGAGCGTCATCGAGGCGTTCGCGGACTACCTCGACGCGAACGCGCGGAACAGCCTCGTGGTCGTGGACTCCCTCACCGACCTCGTGAGCGCGCAGGCGGGCGCCCTCCAGTTCAGCGACATCGTGTACGCGCTCAAGGGGCTGCGGAAGGCGGCGCGGTCGTGGAACGGCCTCATCCTCCTCCACGTGAGTCAGGAGGCGCTGACGGAGGTGGAACTCGGCGACCTCGTGACGAGCGTGGACGGCACCATCCAGTTCGAGTGGGAGACCGGCGGAAACGAGCGCGTGCGGACGATGTTCGTCCGGGAGTTCCGGGGCGTGTTGTCCCAGCTGGAGGACGAGGACATCATTCGCTTCGAGACGGAGATCCACGAGGCCGGATTCGACGTGAGTAACGTCCGCAAGATTCGTTAACTCTCACTGACTTTTCCCGGGGTGAATTTTACCATCGCGGTCAAACACGTTAAGCCCCCGGCTCCCGAATTAGGGACGAATGCCGGACGGGACGAGTGAGACGACGAGGGAGGTATCCGTCTCCGGGGGCGCGGCGGAGTGGCTCGAAGCCCGGGCTGACGAGTCGAACCTGGACCCCGACGCGTTCCTGATGCGACTGGTCGCCGCGTTCCGCACCATCGAGGAGTCTGGAGACGTCTCCTTTGCGACGGAGAGCGAGCTCGACGACCTCTCCGGGGACGTGGCGGCGCTCGAAGACGATGTGGACGCGCTCCGGAGCGCGACCGAGGACGATCTCGAGGACGTCCGCGAGCGCGTCGTCGAGGTCGCTGAGGAACTCGACGAGAAGGCGGACGCCCAGCACGACCACTCCGAACTGACGGAGCGCATCGACACGGCGGTGGAGACGGTTCGGGAACTCCGTGAGGAGACGCGCGCCGTCTCCGAGGAAGTCGACGACCTCCGGGAGTGGGCGACGGACGGCTTCGAGAACTACGAGGACGTTCTCGAGTACCTCACGGAGACCACGGAGGAACTCGACGAGAAGGTCGGGACGCTCGCGCGCGTGCTCGTGGAGGTGCGGCGGTCGACGGGCTCGCTCGCCGCCGCGGAGGAGGAGCGCGCCGCCGCGGGCGCGCTGAAGCACATGGCGAACGAACAGGGCGTCCGCGAGGCCGTCTGCGGGGAGTGCGAGAACGCGGTCGACATCGCGCTCCTCACGGACGCGACGTGTCCGTTCTGTCAGAGCACGTTCTCCGGCGTGGAGTCCTCGCGGCGCTTCGGGCTGTTCCAGTCCGCGACGCTCACCACGGGCGAACGCCCCGCGCTGGAAGCGCCGGACGTCGCGGAGAGCCTCGACGACGAACTGGAGGAACTCGCCGATGAGTGAGGGCGAACGCGACAGCGGCGCGCCCGCAGACGAACGCGACGAGCAGCGCGCCGACGAGGGTCGCGAGGAGCGGAGCGCGCCGCTCTCCGACCTCGCGACGGGCGTTCGGGAGCGCGAGAGCGAGCGGGAGAGCGACGGCGAGTTCGACGACCTGTTCTCCGAGGTGGACGTGGGCGAGCTGGACGGCGAGCAGGCGTGGCGCGACCTGCTCGCGGAGGCGGAGGGCGAACCGCTCGCCATCGGCCAGCAGGTGGAGAGCGAGGAAGACCGGGACGTGCGCGTCATCGAGAACCGCACCTGCCACAACTGCCAGTACTTCGGCGAACCGCCCGAACTCCACTGCACCCACGAGGGAACCGAAATCCGTCGCGTCGTGGACACCGACCACTACGAGGTCGTGGACTGCCCGATGGTCGTGGACGAGGAGGAGTTCGACCTCCCCGACACCGAGTAGGGTCGCCGACGGGGCGAGGGGTTTTTTCGCCGGGCGCGGCTAGCCGGTGTATGCAATTCTGCGACGAGTGCGGGTCGATGATGCGAAAGGAGGACGGCGTCATGGTGTGCTCCTCGTGCGGCTACAGCGAGGCGCAGGACGAGGATCTCGCGGAGGCGTTCGTCTCCACGGACGCCCAGGACACCTCCGACGTCGTCGAGTCCGACCCCGAGAGCGGCGACGAAGGGAAGCCCACGGCGGAGGTCGAGTGCGACGCCTGCGGGAACGGCACGGCGTGGTACACGATCAAGCAGACCGGGTCGGCGGACGAACCGCCGACGCGCTTCTTCAAGTGTACGGAGTGCGGACACCGCTGGCGGAGTTACAGTTAGGCGACGAGGAGCCAGGCGGCGAACACGGCGCTGCTCCCGGCGAGCACGCTCACGACGGCGTGTTTGCGGAGGCGGTCGAGGGCGTGGTGGGCGTGCTCGTCGAGGTCGGCGGCGTCGTGGATTTCGCTCCCGACCTCACAGCGGGGGAGGAAGTCCATGGCGATGTGGAGGAAGATGCCGGCGGCGAACCCGAAGACGACACCCCTGAACTCGGGGCTGGCGGGTATCTGGAGCGCGCTGGCGGCGATAGCGGCGAGCCCGACGCCGGAGGCGGGGAGGAGGAGCATGCTGAGGGGGCGGTCGTTGCGTCGGAGGCGGCCGGCGGCGGCGTAGCCGGCGGGGCCCTTGTGGGAGACGATGGCGAGGCCGAGGAGCAGTCCGAGGTCGGGCATCGACCCGTAGACGATGCCGATGATTGCGCCGGCGGAGAGCGCGTGCGCGGCGATCTGCGCGGTGGTCGTGTCGAGCGGGAGGTCGCGGTGGGTGAGTTCGTGGCCGACGGTGTGCGCGGCGAACCCGGCGAGGACGCCGGCGGCGATGCCGAACCCGCCGAACTTGGGGTGCTGGCCGATGGCTTGCGGGACGAGGAAGGCGGCGGCGCTGGCTATCATCGCGCCGGCGGCGAGGCCGTACCCCCAGACGAGCGCGGTGGGGTTGCCGGCGGGCTTGCGGTAGCCGACGGCGGCGAACCCGAGCATGCCGAGGAAGGCCACCCAGGAGATGCCGAGGAGCTTGTACGATTCGGCGGTGACGGCGTACGCGGAGGCGGCGAGGAACGCGAGGACGCTGAGTGCGCCGACCACGACCGCCGGGCGATAGTTGTGATTCGAGAAGGCTCCGGAACTCATTCGTTAACAACATTGGGGGTGATATTATTAACACTGTCGGTGGTCGCCGGGTAGAAGAGGCTCGCGAGCGCACGAGACGTATGCGCGTCATCGACATGGACTGGGAGCGCGTCTGCTTCGCCAGCTGGCCGGTCAACCCCCGGCTCGTGGAGCGCTCGCTCCCCGACAGCGTCGACGCCGACACCTACGACGGCCAGGCCTACCTCTCCGTCGTCCCCTTCCTGATGGGCCGCGTCCGCCCCCGCCACGCCCCGCGCCGCGTCGGATTGGACTTCGCGGAACTCAACCTCCGCACGTACGTCGAACACGACGGCGACCCCGGCATCTACTTCTACAACCTCGACGCCGACGACCCCGTCGGCATCGCGCTCGCCCGTCGCCTGTTCAGCCTCCCCTACTACCGCGCCGACACCCGCGTCGAGCGCGTGCCCGACGACGGCACCCGCTTCGAGTCCACCCGCACCCACGGCGGCGTCCCCCAGTGTGCGTTCGCCGCGACCTACCGCCCCACCGAGACCCCCGCGAGGCCCGACTCCGGGAGTCTCACCGAGTGGCTCGTCGAACGCTACCGGTTCTACACGGAGGGCCGCAGTCGCCTCTGGTACGGCGAGGTGGAACACCCGCCCTGGGAAGTGGCCGACGCCGAAATCGCGTTCGACGACAACGACCTCTTCGCCGCGAACGGCTTCGACCACCCCGCGGGCGACCCGCACGTCGCGTACAGCCCCGGCGTCCCCGTCACCGCCCACCACCTCCGCCCCGCCTGAGAGGCCCGGCGCGCTGCCTGTCGTTTTATTGTCCGCGCGCCCCCACGTCCGCTATGAGTTCACCCACGTCCGCCGTCGTCGTCGGCGGCGGGTTCGGCGGCCTCTCGACTGCCTGCTACCTCGCGGACGCGGGCGTCGACGTGACGCTCCTGGAGAAGAACGACCAGCTCGGCGGCCGCGCGAGCGTCCTCGAAACCGACGGCTTCCGCTTCGACATGGGGCCCTCGTGGTACCTGATGCCGGACGTCTTCGAGTCCTTCTTCGCCGACTTCGGACACGCCCCCGAGGACTTCTACGCCCTCCAGCCCCTCGACCCGCATTACAGGATCTTCTTCAAGGACGGCGACCGCGTGGACATGACGGGCGACCTCGACCACGTTCGCTCCGTCTTCGAGTCCTACGAGTCGGGCGCGGGCGACGCGTTCGAGGACTACCTCGCGAAGAGCGAGCGCAACTACGACGTGGGCATGGAGCACTTCGTCTACGAGGACCGCCCCCGCCTCCGCGACTACCTCTCGCTCGACGTCGCCCGGAACGCCCGCGGCCTCAGCCTCCTCGGGTCGATGGAAGACCACGTCGAGAACTACTTCGAGAACGAGAAACTCAAGCAGATCGTCCAGTACTCGCTCGTGTTCCTCGGCGGCAGCCCCAGCAACACGCCCGCGCTCTACAACCTCATGACGCACGTCGACTTCAACCTCGGCGTCCACTACCCCGAGGGCGGGATGCGCGGCGTCGTCGACGGCATCGTCACGCTCGCGGACGACCTGGGCGTCACCTTCCACACCGGCGCCGCCGTCGAGCGCATCCAGCCCCGCGAACCCGGGTTCACCGTCGCCACCGCGGACGCCGAGTACGAGGCCGACGTCGTCGTGAGCGACGCCGACTACGCGCACACCGAACAGGAACTCCTGCCCGCCCAGTACCGCCAGTTCGACGAGGCCTACTGGGAGTCCCGAACCTACGCGCCCTCCGCGTTCCTCCTCTACCTCGGCGTCGAGGGCGACGTGGATCCGCTCGCCCACCACACGCTCGTCCTCCCCACCGACTGGGACGAGCACTTCGCGGAGATATTCGACGACCCCGTGTACCCCGACGACCCCGCCTACTACGTCTGCGTCCCCTCCGACACGGACGACACCGTCGCGCCCGACGGCCACAGCAACCTCTTCGTCCTCGTCCCGATCGCCCCCGGCCTCGACGACACCCCTGAGATTCGCGCGGAGTACCGCGACCTCGTGCTCGACGACCTCGCCGAGAACACCGGCGTCGACGTCCGCGACCGCATTGTCGTGGAGGAATCGTTCTCCGTGAACGACTTCGCGGAGCGCTACAACAGCTACCAGGGCACCGCGCTCGGGATGGCGCACACGCTCACTCAGACGGCGCTGTTCCGCCCGCCGCACGCGAGCGAGTCCTGCGACGGCCTCTACTTCACGGGCGCGAACACCACGCCCGGCATCGGCGTGCCGATGTGCCTCATCTCGGGCGAACTCACCGCCGACTACGTGCTGTAGATGGACTTTCGGTACCTCCTCACGCTCTCTCGGCCGCGGTTCTGGCTCTACCTCGCCGGTCCCGTCCTCGTCGGCGCGACCTACGCCGCCACCGGACTGAGCGACCTCACGAGTCCGGTCGTGCTCGCGCTCGCAGCGTACTTCCTCGTGCCCGCGAACGTCTTCCTCTACGGCGTCAACGACGTCTTCGACCGCGACGTGGACGAACATAACCCCAAGAAGGACGAAAAGGAAGCGCGCTACCGCGGCTCCCGGGACGCGCTCGTCGCCGTCGCCGCGACTGGCGTGCTCGGCCTCGGGACGTTCGCCGTCACGCCGGCCGTCGCGTGGCCGTGGCTCGCCGGCTTCTTCGCGCTCGCCGTCGGGTACAGCGCGCCCCCCGTTCGCTTCAAGACCACGCCCCTCCTCGACTCCGCCTCGAACGGCCTCTACGTCCTCCCCGGCGCGGCCGCGTACGCCGCGCTCGCCGGCCACCATCCCCCACTGCTCGCCGTCGTCGGCGGCTGGCTGTGGACGATGGGAATGCACACGTTCAGCGCCATCCCCGACATCGTCCCGGACCGGGAGGCCGGCATCCGCACCACCGCGACCTGGCTCGGCGAACCCAAGACGTACGCGTACTGCGTCGCGGTGTGGACGCTCGCGGCCCTCGCGTTCGCCGCGCTCGACCTCCGGCTGCTCGCCGTCTTCGCGATATACCCCGCGTTCTGCGCGTGGGTCGCGCGCTCCGCCGTGTCGGTCGAGCGCGCGTACTGGTGGTTCCCGTACCTGAACGGACTCGCCGGCATGACGCTCACGCTCGCCGGCCTCTGGAGGCTCTATGGATAGACGCACCGTCGAAGAACGGCTGGAGCGCCTCGTCCGCGAGAACCGCTTCACCGTCGCCGTCGTCTTCCCGCTCGTCGGCGCGCTCACGCTCGTCGCGAGCGAAATGGGCGTCCTCCCGCCGCCGCTCGCGTTCAACCCCGCGTTCGTGCTGTTCGGCACGCTCGTCATGCGCCTCCCGCTCGTCGCCGGCTTCCTCCCCCTCGTCGGTCGCCGGGAAGCCGTCGCGCTCGCCGGCCTCACCACCTACACGTACCTCGTGGAGTACGTCGGCGTCCACACCGGCCTCCCCTACGGCGAGTTCGAGTACCTCGTCAGCCTCGGCCCGATGCTCGCCGGCGTCCCCGTCGGCCTCCCCGTCTTCTTCTTCCCGCTCGTCCTGAACGCCTACCTCCTCGTCCTCCTCGTCGTCCGCGCGAACACGCCCGGCTGGGTGCGGGTCGCGCTCGCCGTCCTCGTCGTGGTTCTCGGCGACCTCGTCCTCGACCCCGCCGCCGTCAGCCTCGGGTTCTGGCGGTACGCCAGCGGCGGCGTCTACTACGGCGTCCCCCTCTCGAACTACCTCGGCTGGATAGTCTCCGCCACCGTGGCCATCGCGTTCGTCGAGTACGCGTTCAGCCCGCGCGCGCTCGCCGGACGCCTCGCGCGCTGCGAGTTCATGCTCGACGACCTCGTGAGCTTCGTCCTGCTCTGGGGCGCCGTCAACCTCGTGTACGCGAACTGGCTGCCCGCGCTGCTCGCCGCACTCGGCGTGGCAGTGCTCGTCAGAACCGAGCGCTTCGACTTCCGGGTTCGTTAGAGCGTCGCCACGTCTTCTTCGCGCTCCCGGTCGCCCTCGGGTGCGCCCGTCCGGTCTGACGGTACCGCGCTCACCGCGTCGAACACCGCTTCCGGGTCGTCGTTGCGCCACCACCGCCAGCTCGTCTTCGCCGTCACGTACAGCTTCCGGGGGAGGCTGAGGCTCGGGCGCTCCGAGAGCACGTCGAACCCCTGCCGGCGGATGAGCCGGTGGTGTTCCGCGTACAGGACTGCCGCCAGCAGGACGGGGAACTGGCAGTCGCGGGGGAGGTACTTGATGCCCGCGACGCCCTCCCGGTAGAGCGCCTCCGCGCGCGACAGCTCCGACTGGAGCGCTGTCCTCAACCCCTCCGAGGGCTCGTGGTTCCGCAGTTGGTCGATCGTGACGCCGTTCGACCGCAAGCGCTCCATCGGCACGTACACGCGGTCGAGGTCGTCGATGTCCTCGCGAACGTCCCGGATGAAGTTCGTGAGCTGGAACGCCTTCCCGAGTGCGCCGGCGTGCGGCAGCGCCGCGTCCGCGTTCTCCCGCTCGGGGTCCATCAGGTACACCATCATGTGCCCGACGGACACCGCAGACCCCCGCATGTACTCGTCGAGGTCGGCCGCAGTCTCGTACGTCTGCTGCTCGATGTCGGCCTCCATCGTGTCCAGGAACACCTCGACCTCGCCGTCCGGGATGCCGTACGTCTCCTTCACGTCCGCGAACGCCGCGAGCACGTCGTCCTCGGGCGTCCTGTCGCCCAGCACGCCCTCGCGAATGCGTTCGAGTTCGGCGCGCTGCTCCGCCGCCGCCAACGACTCGTCGCCGTCGACGACCTCGTCCGCGACGCGGAAGAACCCGTAGAGGACGTACGTTCCGCGTCGCACACGCTCCGGGAGGAGTCGCGTCGCGAGATAGAACGTCTTTCCCGTCCGTCGGTGTATCGACTTCGCCGTCGCGACCTGCTCCCGGGAGACCATAGATACCTCGAAGGGACGGCCGCCTGCGACTTAGTTGTGCGGGGCTACCGGCGTGCGTTCTCCCCGAGCGCGGCGTGCGCGCGCCGCACGACCCAGCGAAGTCGCGCCCGATGGCACGCGAAACCCGAGGCGGTCCTCGTACGTGCCGTCACACCGCCCCGGAAGCTTGTTCGCACCCGAACTTACAGGTCAGTGATGGCGTCGAGCAGTTCGCCGGGCGTCGTGTCGTGGAACTCGACGCGGTAGGACGCGTCCACGACCGGCGCGTCCACGTCCACGACGCGTTCGAGCGCGATAGGGGTTCCCGAGACCACCGCGTCCGGGCCGACGGCGTCGATGGTCGCTTCGAGGTCGGCGCACTGCGCGTCCGAGTACCCCATCGCGGGGAGCACGCGGTCGAGGTGGTCGTACGACTCGAGCACGTCCGCGATGGAGCCGACCGCGGCCCCGCGCGGGTCGAGGCGTTCCGCCGCGCCGTACTCCGCCGCGGCGACCGTTCCCGCACCGTACGTCGCGTCGCCGTGCGTGAGCGTCGGCCCGTCCTCCACCACGAGCACTGACGCGCCCCGAATTCGTTCGGGGGCGTCCACGGACACCACGGAGTCCGCGTGATACACCGGCGCGTCCGAGTTCGCGTCCCGTATCCGTCGGACGGTCTCCGACACCTGGTCGTCGCTCGCGGAGTTCTCCTTGTTCACGACGACGGCGTCCGCGGCCCGGAGGTTCGCCTCCCCCGGATGGTAGGTGTCCGTGTCCGCGGCCCGGAGCGGGTCGGCGAGCACGACGTGCGCGTCCGGCCGCACGAACGGCAGTTCGTTGTTCCCGCCGTCCCAGACCAGCACGTCGTTCTCGTCGCTCGCGCGCGCCAGCACCGCCTCGTAGTCCACGCCAGCGTACACCGTGTGGTCGCGCTCCACGTGCTGTTCGTACTCCTCGCGCTCCTCTACGGTCACCGATTCGAGGTCTGCCGTCGATTCGAAGCGCTGCACGCGGTTCGCGGCGAGGTCGCCGTACGGCATCGGCTCTCGAACCACGCCCACGTCGTAGCCGCGGGACTGGAGTTCGTCCGCGAACGCCCGCGAGAGCTGTGACTTCCCGCAGCCCGTCCGCACGGCGTCCACCGCCACCACCGGCACGTCCACGTCAAGTTGCATCTCGTTCGGTCCGATCAATCGGAACCCCGCGCCCTCGCTGAGCGCGCGCGACGCGGTGTGCATCACGTGCTCGTGCGAGACGTCGGAGTAGGAGAAGACGACGGTGTCCACGCCCTCCTCGCGAACGATGTCCTCTAACTTCGCTTCGGGGCGGATGGGGATGCCGTCCGGGTATCGGGGACCGGCGAGTTCGGGCGGGTAGCGGTCGTGTCCCTGCTCGGTTTCGCCGAGGTTCTGGTCGGGCGCGCGCGTGAACGCCACGACTTCCACGGCGTCGTCGTCCCGGAAGACGGTGTTGAAGTCGTGGAAGTCGCGGCCCGCCGCGCCCGTGATGACAACGCGTTCTGCCATACCGAGAGCACGAGGGGGACGCCCAAAAGTCCGGAGGCCGCCTAGGGAGACGGTCGGGGGGGAAGCAGCGGCGGCAGGCGAGCGCGGTCGACCGCGCCCTCCCCCCGCGCGAGCACGTCCGGCCGCCGCTCGCCAACCCGAAAACGGACGGTCTATCCGGTGACTGTGCCAGCGACGAGGTCTGCGAGCGTGCCAGTCACGCTGTACGCGGGCGTGTCAACCCGGATCGTGGTCGCCTCGGAGATGTCGCTGAATCGGAGGTGGAGTTCGTACAGGCCGTCGTCGCCGATGGGCGCGGCCTCCTGCTGGTCGGAGTCGACGGCCGTCGCCCACGCGTACGCGCCGCTGTACGCCGGGTCGACGCGGCCGTCGATGTGGTAGGCGGCCGGTTTATCGAAGTCCGTGCCCGCCATCGGGTACCCCCGGTCGTGCCACGTCCAGAACCCCTCGTCGATGACGTACACGTCCGTGTAGCCCGCGGCCTGGAGGGTGGACGCGCGGATCGCGGAGAGGTGGTGGGGACAGCCGCAGTAGGCGACGACGCGGTCGTCGGTCGGCCAGCCGTCCACCGGGCCGCCCGCGGCCTGGGGTTGGGCGGGGCTGTTCACCGCGCCGTAGATGTGCGCGTGCTCGTACTGGGTCTTCGGGCGGGCGTCCACGAACCGCGCTTCGCCACGGTCGTACCAGTACTTCGCCACGTCGATGGGCGCGAGCTTCACGGTCTGTCCGTTCACGTCCAGCGTCTCGAACGCGGCCGTGTCGATGGAGCGCTCCGCGGGCCGGCCGCCGAACTCGGGCGGCACGCCGTCCGCGGGAGCGGGGTCGTCGGGGTAGTCGCCGTTCCGCACGAACGCCGTCTTCAGGTTCCCCGGGTGGTAGAACGCGGACGACCCGGTGCCGTTCTCGGCGCTGCCGCTGCCGATTCCGAGGCAGCCGGCGAGTCCGGCGGCCGCCGCGCCGCCCATCGCGCCGAGGAACGCGCGTCGGTTCATACCCGAGGCAGGGACTCCGGTAAGTTAGGGTTGACGCAGTCGGCTACGCACGCGCTACGTCAGTGACGACGCCGAACGTCGCCCAGCCGTCGCCCGCGTTCCGTCCGACCACGAGGTCGTCGCCGTCGGTCACCAGCCGGTAGTCGGCGTCGTCGTCCACTCGGGCGGCTTCGCCCTGGAAGTCCTCCTGGAAGAACTCCGTGCTCTCGATTTCGAACTCGTGCGTCTCGCCGTCCGCGAACGTCAACAGGACGGGGTCGGGCGCGACGTTGTACACGCGTTTCGCGTGCTCGTTCAGGCTCATACCCGCCGTGAGGGCGCGCACTGGCAAGGCGGTGTCGGGAGCGCAACGCCTACGGCGGCCTCCCGCGAACCCGGGCACATGAAACTCGCTCGCGCCCGCATCGACGGCGAGGTCGTCGAGGGACGCTACGAGGACGGGACGCTCGTCACCGATGACGCCGCGCACGACGTGGCCACCGAGGACTTGCTCGCGCCGTGTTCACCGTCGGCGCTCTACTGCGTCGGCCGGAACTACGCGGCGACGCTCGACCAGATGGAGTACGAGCGCCCCGACCAGCCCGACTTCTTCATCAAGCCGCCCGTGTCCGTCATCGGCCCCGGAGACGCGATTCCGTATCCGAGTTTTTCGGAGGAGGTGACGTACGCCGGCGAACTCGCCGCCGTCATCGACGAGGAGTGCACCGACCTCACCGAGGACGAGGTCCCCGACGCGGTGCGCGGGTACACCATCATGAACGACGTGGACGCGCTCGACCAGCCCGGCCGCACCGCCCGGAAGGCGTTCGACGGCTCCGGCCCGCTCGGCCCCTGGATAGCGACCGACCTCGACCCCACCGGTATCGACATGCACACCGTCGTGGACGGCGAGCGCCGCCAGGAGTCGAACACGGAACTGATGCTGTTCGACCCCCGCGAGATCATCGCGTTCCTCAGCGAGCGATTCACGTTTCAGGCCGGGGACGTGGTCGCGTTCGGCAGTCCCGCGAACCCCGGAACGATCGAACCGGGAAGCGAGGTCGCCATCACGTACGAGGGCGTCGGCACTCTCCACAACACCGTCCGCTAGAGGCGTTCCGGGTTCTCGACGGTTCGCTCTTCGTCGTCGGCGTCGCCCGTGTTCAGGGTGCCCGCGGGTTCGACGAGCAGGACTTTCGCCTCGCCGTCGCGCGCGACCGGCCTGTGTTCGACGCCCGCCGGAACGACGACGAGTTCGCCCGCCGCGAGTTCGACGGGGTCGTCGTCGCGGACTTCGATGTCGAGGCGGCCGTCGAGGACGTAGAACAGTTCGTCCGCGTCCTCGTGGGCGTGCCAGACGAACGCGCCCTCCAACCGTGCGGCCTTCACGTGCTGGGCGTTCGCCTCGGCGAGCACGCGCGGACTCCACTGCTCGCTGAACGAGTCGAAGGCGTCGTCGACGCTGACTTTCTCCATACGTCACGATGGATGGCGGACGGAATGAGGGTTCGGGACGGGGAACCATAGCACGGTCGGGCGTATCCGGGGGGTTCTTCCGTCCCCGTCGCGTCCTCTCGAACCCAATGGGCTTCGGAAGCTACGACGAATCCGAGCAGAAAGACCAGAGCGCGAACGTGGACGAGGACGCGGGCGTGAACGTCCACGAGAACGACCACGAGGGCGAGGTCGCGCTGGAGGGCGGCGACGACACGGACGCGCTCGTGGACGCGCTCAGCGACATGAAAGACAGCGACGACGAAGACTAAGGCCCCGGCGCGCTCGTTTTCGGTCGTGCGCGAGACGCACGACAAACTGGTTCGAGACGGCGTTCCTGACGTGATTCGAGCGAACGGCGAGACGCCGGAACTCGAACGCGTCTCGGGTGCGGAGTACCGGGAGCGACTGCACGAGAAACTGGACGCGGCGGTCGCGGAGTTCCACGACGACCCGTCGGCCGCGGAACTGGCGGACGTGCGCGCCGTCCTCGACGCGGTCGAGCGTTCTGGTAGCGAGTAACACGCCACCGGGCCTTTCAGAACCCGTTTAGGCGCGAATCGTCTCTTTCGGGTAATGAGTTACAAGATCGGTCTCGTGGGCAAGCCCTCGGTGGGGAAGTCCACGTTCTTCAACGCGGCGACGATGGGTGACGTGCCCGAGGGCGCGTACCCGTTCACGACTATCGACCCCAGCCTCGGCGAGGCGTACGTCCGCGTGGACTGCGCGGCCCCGGACTTCGACGAGACGTGCGAGCCGAACACGGGCTACTGCCGGGACGACAAGCGCTTCGTCCCCGTGAAACTCGTGGACGTGGCGGGCCTGATTCCGGGCGCGCACGAGGGGAAGGGCCTCGGGAACCAGTTCCTCACCGACCTGAACGAGGCGGACGTGCTCGTGCACGTCGTGGACTTCTCCGGGGAGACGGACATGGAGGGCGAACCCACGGAGGGCCACGACCCCCGCGACGATATCGACTTCCTCGAAGACGAACTCGACCAGTGGTACCTCTCCATCCTGGAGAAGGGCATCGAGCGCTTCGAGACCCGGCACATGGCCGAGACGGAACTCGAGGTCGAACTCGCGGAGCAGATGAGCGCGTTCGGCACGAACAAGGACGAGATCAAGCAGACGATTCTCTCGCTCGGCCTCGAACTCGACCCCGCGACGTGGGACGAAGCAGACGAACTCGAACTCGCCCGCGAAATCCGCAAACGCACGAAGCCGATGGTCGTCGCGGCGAACAAGATGGACACGCCCGAGGCCCGCGCGAACTACGAGGAAATCACGAGCGACCCCGACTACGACCACCTCACCATCGTCCCGTGCAGCGCGCACGCCGAGAAGGCGCTTAAGACCGCAGAAGAGAACGGCGTCGTCGAGTACACGCCCGGCGCGAGCGACTTCGAGATCACCGGCGACGTGAGCGACGAGCAGGCCGCGGGCCTCGACCAGATTCGGGAGTTCGTCGCCGAGTTCGACGGCTCCGGCGTCCAGCGCGCGCTCGAAGCCGCGCTGTTCGAGGAACTCGACGCCGTCGCCGTCTTCCCCGGGAGCGCGAACGGGAACTGGACGAACGGCCCGTTCCCCGACTGCTTCGTCCTCCCCGCGAACGCGACCGCCGAGGACTTCGCGTACCACCTCCACTCCGACATCGGCGACGGCTTCCTCCACGCTATCGACTGCCGGACCGAACGCCAGATCGGCGCGGACACCGAACTCGAAACCGGCGACGTGGTCGAAGTCATCTCCACGAACCAGTAACCACCAGAAGGCATTTCGTCCTACTGACGGTTCCTCCGGAAAGCTCCCTCTCTCTCGTCGGTGGTTCGTTCGAACCGCGCCGCTCGCCGCGCTCGCGCTCGCCGGGTGTAGTTCGTCGCGGGAATCCGGTGTCACCGACATTTCCCTGACGAACCACACCGCAACCGAGGTGACGGCCATCGTTCGGGTCGTTCGCGAGGACGACACGCGATTACTCGACGACACGGTTTCGATCGCCGCTGGGGCGACTCGAACGTACGAAAACCCCATTGAGGGGTCGACGGTTCGCGTCACTGTCGATGTCGAGAACGGGCCGGAGGGGACGCGTGAGTGGACGGAGTGGGCGAATGATTCGTCCGGGTTGTTTGTCGATATACGCGAGCGGGATGTGTCGTTCTCCGTGGTCGCCGCCTAGTACTCTGCTTCGAGGTAGCCGCCGATGTAGCCGCCCGCGGCGCTCAGCGCGGCGGTGAAGCCGACGGCGAACACGACGACGAAGAGGATGGCGACGACGCCGAGCGCGGCGAACTCGATGGGGGCGAAGGGGAGCGCGCCCGCGAACAGCGCGAGTACGAGAATGAGTGGGAGGGAGGCGACGATGCCGGAGATCGCGCCGACGCGCGCGCCGTCGCCGGGGCCGTTCGCCTGGAGGTAGCCGGCGGCCGCGCCGCCGAGGAGGGGCGAGACGCCCGTGAAGGAGAGGACGACCGTGACTGCGGCGCCGATGAGGGCGTTGATGAGGGTGTTCTCTTTCGCCATACGCGTCAGGACGCGGCCCCGGGATAAGTCGGTTGTGCCGGCTCAGGCGCGCGCGGCGGTGACGGTGCGCTGCCACGCGGCGAGCCAGTCGCCGAGAGAGGCCGCGAGCGAGCCGTAGTCGGGGCTGACGGTGGCGTCGGGGGTGCGGACGTACCGGTCGAAGTCCTCGGGGAGCGCGGCGTCCTCGATGACGGGGAGCGACCCGGTGAGAACCGCGATTCGGCCCTGCACGTTCGGTTCCAGCAGGAATCTGGTGAACCTGTCGACGTGCTTCGCGTTCGCGGCGTCCGCGAACCGGCCGACGCCCACGACGTGCCGATAGGCGTCGCCGTCGAGGAACTGTACGCGGTAGCGTTCGAGGTCGAGCCGATCGCGTGCCGCGAACAGCGGCGTCGTGGACGTGCCGACGAGCACGCCGCCGAGCCCGTTCCGGTACGCGGTTCGCGCGTCCGCGCTGGACGCGACGAGGTGCGCGCCCGCGTCGAGGAACTCGCGCCAGCGCTCGCAGGCCTCGCGGAGGCCGAACTCGTGGATCGACCACGCGAAGAACGCGAGGCCGAGCGCGTCCGTCCGCGGGTCGGGGACGAGCGTCAACGGCGCGCGTCCGGGAGCGAAGAACTCTGCGAACGACGTGGGCGGCGCGACTCGCGTCTCGTCGTACACGAGACACACGTCGGAGCGCGTGACCGGGAGCACGCGCGCTTCGGGGTCGAACTCGTACGCGTCGATCACTTGACCGTAGCCACTTGCCGCCGTGAACAGGCCGTCGGTGCGCTCGCGTGCGGTGGCGAGCGCCCCGGGGGTCACGCCGAGGAACGCGTCCGCGTCGACCGCTGCGCCCTGCAGGTGGCGAGCGACGTACGCCGACAGCGCGCCGGGCGGCGTCTCCCAGGAGAGCGTGGCGGTCGTGCGCGCCCGGAACTCCTCCGCGAGCCAGGTTCCGGCGACTTCGGCGTCCGGACTGGACGCGACGAACTCTCGGGTCGCGCCCGCCGTCAACGCCTCTCGGGGCGTGCTGGAGTTCGCACAACCGGCGAGTCCGGCGAGCGCGCCGGAGGCGAGCGAGGTGAGGAGGGCGCGACGACGCATCACTCGGTTGTCGTTACACGACGGCCTTATGCTTTTACTACCTACACGCCGCCGTGCATCGCCTGGTTCTCGCCGTCGACGAGGTTGTGGAGGCGGCGCTCGGAAGACCCGAACTGGCGTTGGCAGCGGTCAACCCACGAGGTCGTGTCCTCGATGGATGGGTGCTTGGCGGTCGATGCGGCGGGTCGTGTCGTACTCTGGCTCATCTGGGTGGTGTGGATTCGGGTGGGTAGCGGGCGGAACTGGCCGGGGCGTGCTGGCGTGCGGGTGCGCGTACGGATAGCATCACGAGTACTCCCAAACGCGAGACTATCATAAATGTTCATGTTCGTACTGGGTGTTGCCGCCGCGACCAATGCTACCACACATATCGGATGACTTTACCGTCTCCCCACCCAAGAGAGGCTGTGAGCGAAGAAAGTGGCCGCCGGAACCTCCGGATGCCAAACGACGACGAAGTCTTCGCCGTGGTCTCCCAACACAACGGGGGCAACCACGTCGAACTCCAGTGCGCAGACGGAAAGACTCGAATGGGCCGCATCCCCGGTCGCATGAAGTACCGCGTCTGGATCAACGAGGGCGACGTCGTCCTCGCCGAACCCTGGGACTGGCAGGACGAGAAAGCCAACGTCGAATGGCGCTACGACGACCAGGCCGCGGAACAACTCCGCGAAGAAGGCCACATCGACTAACCCGACTTCTCACGTCGTTTCCCGCCGCACAGCCACCGGTATCGCGAAAACGGCCTCGGCACTCACGACTCACAATCTATCCATAGCGAACGTGGGTGGCGCCGCTGTCAAGGCGACTTAGTCTAAGTCTCCGCCGCAAGCCGAGCACGCGCGTGTCCGCGGTTGTCCGCTCTGTCGGCAGGCCCCGCCTACAGCTGCACGACGGACAAGTACGTTGAGACCCGACTCCCCCCGATACGGAGCGGACTGCCCTCGTACTGTTCGACCTCCAGGTGGAACGAGTCGCCGCTATCAACGTCGAGGACGGGGCGGCTCGCCTGGAGCTGCCAGTCGTTTGGGCCCTCTGCGAACGCCTGTGCGACCCCGACATTGCCGTTCCTCCTGACGGTGAACCAGTGGTTCGTTCCGGACGAGGGCTGGTCGCGCAAGAAGATACCGCCGGAGACCAGATAGTTCCCTGGCTCGGTGACCTCGATAGTGTAGTTCGAACTGCTCCATTGGCTTCGCTGGTCGATTTCGACGTTCTGGAACTCGATCGTCGTCGAGCTCCCAGACGGAACCGACTGGCCGTAGGCGTCCCAGACGGTCGTGCCGACGTCTGTCGCGACGACCGTATCGGCCTTCACGCGGATGGCGCTGACCGTCTCCGGAGAGATGTCGTCGCCGGAGTGCAAGCCAACGAACCAATCAAACAGAAGTAGAACTCTATTACCGCTGGACTGAGAATGGATCGTACCGATCACAATAGTGTGCTGAACTTACCCTCTGTATGCCGCAGGCCGTTTGGATCGACTGGGTAGGGTTTCAACAGAGCCAGTCCACCACTTTTCTATCCAGGAGTCTTTTATCAGATCAATGGATCAGTGGTCCCGTCGTGAATTCGTTCGGATTGCAACGGTCGGAGCGGGAGCGGGAATTGCCGGGTGTAACGCTCTTTCGCCGTCAGAGTCGACAGAAAACGATTTCCAGACAGAACAGACCGATCAAAAATCCGCAGGTAGCTCCGAGCCCATATCGGGACGAGTTGTCGACATAGAGGGCGAGGAGATCACCGGTGCGACGCTGAAAGCGATCGTTCCAGGGAGCGGATTCGTAGCCGAGACAACCACTGATGAGCAAGGACGATTTGATGTAGTGGAGGTCGACGGACCAATCTGGCTTCGCGCAGCGAAAACGGATTTTATCGGACGGACTGTCGCTGTGGCTCCGGGAACAAGTCCTCGTATCAGACTCTCACCTCGTGAGGGAACAGTCGCGCTCAGTTTCGGCGGCGACGTAATGTTTGGCCGTCGGTTCTACGAGGACGACCACCCTCTCGAACCGCACTTCCAGATTCGACCTGATGACCGGATGGAATCACACCAGACGATACTACAGTACATTTCCCCACTGTTACAGGACGCCGATCTCACGTCAGTGAATCTCGAAACACCGCTGACGACGACGGCATGGAGACACCCCTCCAAACGGTACCACTTCGTATCGAACCCGGACGCCGCACCCGCGATGGCCGATGCCGGGATCGACTATGTCGCACTGGGGAACAACCACACGCTCGACGCGTTGACGCCGGGGTTGGATGAGACGTTACAGGCACTCTCTGCTGCAGGGATCGAATGGTCTGGTGCCGGCAGGTCCAGCACAGAAGCGTGGGAACCGACGTACTTCGAACGGCGGGGACTTACCATCGGGTTGGTCTCCTGTACTACCGTTACGGGCGACCAGTACGATATCGATTGGTCAGCCGACGACAACCAGTCCGAGACATATGCAGTGTCGGGGGACGACGTGGCCGGGACACCCGACACTGAGCAACTGACGGTCTCCGGGAGTGTCGGGGTAGCAGCGGCGACTCGCGACCGAATATCTCGGACGGTATCAGAAGTCGATGCGAACGCGGACGTAACCGTCGTCCAGATCCACGGCGGATCCGAGTATCAACAGGAACCGACCGACAAAATCAGACGCCTGACTGAAACGGCAAAGACAGCCGGTGCAGACGTTGTCGTCAATCACCATCCACACGTAACCGGTGGAGTGGAACTGCAGGATGAGACACTGGTCGCGTGGACGCTTGGAAACCTCGTGTTCGACCAGGAGTTCTGGTCGACGTTTCCATCGTATATCTTGACGGTCCACGTCACTGACGATGGTATCACCAGAGCGTACGTTGACCCCCTTCTGATTGAAGGCTACGTTCCGAAAGGGGTGGTCGACAAACCGAGGACGTGGCAACTCCGGGAAACAGCCGCGTTGTCGTCGGATGAGTTCTCGCTTGACCACAACAGGCTGGAGTACGTCGCAAGAGACGAGACACCGGCCCGGACAGCAACCCGAACGCTGGACGGAGACGGGACAATATACACGCGGAACTCGGGATGGGTCAACCGAGTCATAGACGGGGCGGAATCTGTCGAACTGGGCCGTGACCTCCTTCCGACTGGAACGTTCGACGACCCTGATATCGACGACGGGCGGCACGAAGGTCCGTTATGGCGGTTCAGTCGTGGATCAGACTCCAACGGTCCGGAGTTCGGATACGACGGGAGTGGCGGGATTCAACTTTCCCGAACCGCAGACAACACCCAGCGGTCGATTCTGACGACGGCCGAGCGTGTCCCCCTAACCGGGCGGACGACCCTTCTCGGCCAGTACCGCCACGAGACGGATACCCGACTGGAACTGCTCGTGCGATGGTACGAGTCGACCAGTGGTTCGGCACTCGATTCAGTGTCGATCGATCTCGACCGAACGACTGGCTGGGAACGTCTCGAACGGTCGCTGTCGACACCTGAGGAAGCGGCCTATGTCCGCCTTTATTTCCGGCTCTATCCTCCCGACGACGGAGAGAAACGTGTCGCCAACTTTGACAACATTCAGTTGGTCGAATGGACCGATTCAGTAACTAGCGGCGGCAAAAACTACGATTACCTCCGCGTACACGAGTCGTCAACCATCGAGTTTACATCGAGTAGCCTATCTGACGAGGCTATCTCGTGGGAAGCTCTCGATTAATCTATCTCGGCACGGAACGAGGGTGATATTGACGAACTTGGGCAAAAAATCGGTCAGTCGGTGTTTGACCTCTACGACCTCGAGGACGAAGACGTACAGGAGCACGTAAACAGGTACAACGGTCAGCACGATTCCGTTCGGCCGCTAGACCCGCTGGAGTGACCTCTGTTTACGTACTAGTTCACAACAGTCTCACTCCACGAGCGCCGGAACACCGCTTTCGTGACGTTTGTGCACTTCTTTCCCGAAATGTATGGATAGAAAGCTGGCCTCGGCACTCATAGGGCTCGTCGTCCCGCGGGTGCCAGCCCGGGTCGGAGCGGTCGCATCGTCATCGGCCGATTTTACGTACGGCTCGGGCGGTGTTAGGGCTTCGGCTCAGTCGTCGAGTGCGTTCGCGGATGCGTCAGCCTGCGTCTCCCAGAGGCTCGCGTACATCCCGCCGTCGGAGGTGAGGGCGTCGTGCGTCCCCATCTCCGCGATTCCGCCGTCGTCCATCACGACGATGCGGTCGGCGTCCTTGATCGTGGAGAGGCGGTGCGCGATGACGAACGCGGTTCGATCCTCGATGAGCGTCCGCAGGGACTCCTGAATCAGCTCTTCGGTCTCGGTGTCCACGTCGGACGTGGCCTCGTCGAGCACGATGATAGCGGGGTCGTTCAGGAGCGCGCGGGCGATGCTGAGCCGCTGGCGCTGGCCGCCCGACAGTTTCACGCCGCGCTCGCCGATCTGGGTGTCGTACCCGTCCGGCAACTCCCGGATGAACCCGTGGGCTTCTGCGGCCTTCGCGGCGTCCACGATGCGCTGGTCGACGTCGTCCCCGCCGAGCGCGGTGAGGTCGCCGTACGCGATGTTCTCCGCGACCGTCCCCGAGAACAGGTAGGGGTTCTGCTCGACGACCCCGATGTGCTCGCGGAGGCCCTGGAGGTCGTACTCGCGCACGTCCGTCCCGTCCACGCGAACCGCGCCGGAATCGACGTCGTAGAATCGCGGGACGAGCTTCACGAGCGTCGACTTCCCCGCGCCCGTCTCGCCCGCGAGCCCGACAGTCTCGCCCGGCGAGACGTCGAGGCTGACTCCCGAGAGAATCTCCTCGGTGGTGTCGTAACTGAAGCGGACGTCGTCGAACTCCACGTGGCCCTCCACGTCCTCCCGATGCGTCGGGTTCTCGGGGCTGGTGACGGTTGGTTCGTGGCCGAGCACGCCGAAGACGCGCTCCGCGCTCGACTTCGCGCGCTGATAGCGGTTCGCGGTCACGCCGATGCGGCGCATCGGCGCGTACAGCCTGCGGAGGTAGAGGAAGAACATCGTGAACGTCCCCGCGGTGATGGTGGACGCGATGGCGACCGGGCCGGCGCGGAACTCCCCGCGGATGACCATCTCGCCGCCGACGAGGAGGATGCCGACGAACGCCACGCCCGTGAGCACGCGGATGGTCGCGAAGAACGCGCGACGCAGCCGGATGGCCGCGACCTTCTCGTCGTGGTACGTCTCGGACTGGTCTGCGACCCGGTCGAGCTCGAAGTCGTAGCGGTCGAACGCCTTGATGACTTTCGCGCCCCCGATGTTGTTCTCCAGCCGGCTGTTCAGGCGCGCGACCGTCTCCCGGATGCGCTTGTACTTCGGTTCGATCCACGTCAGGAAGTAGACGCTCGAGACGCCGATGATGGGGACGGGCGCGAGCGCGATGACCGCGAGCGGCGGCGACACGTAGAACAAGACCACTCCGATACCGCCGACCGTCGCGACGACGCGGATTATCTGGCGGAGTTCGTCGTTCAGGAACCGCTCCAGGCGATTGATGTCGTTGTTCAGAATCGACATCATCGCGCCCGTCTGATGGCGACTGAAGAAATCGAGGGAGAGCCGCTGCATGTGGTCGTACGTGTCGTTCCGGAGGTCTCGCTGAATCTTCTGAGCGGTCGACTGCAACAGGTACCGCGAGAGAAAGCGCGTTATCGACCGCACGACGTACGCGACCGCAGCGATGAGCGCGAGCCGCCGGAGAAGCGCGATTCGGGCGGCGTCGGTCACCAGCGGGTCGCTCGTCAACAGTCCGAGCTCCGCGAGCAGGCCGGGCTTGCCGCTTCCCGTGATGACGCGGTCGACCGCGGCGGCGACGATGAGCGGCGGCACGAGCCGAGCGACGCGCGTGACGAGCGACGTGAGAACTCCGACGGTCAGACGTTTCCAGTACGACTTCGCGTACCGGAGTAACCCCAGCATGGGATGGCCGTCCACCTCCTCCCGGACGTTCTCGAACCCCCCGAGTTCGTCGGACACGACAACAGGCTCGAACGCCCCGATGAAATCCCCTGCGGCCGCCCGCACAGATTTCCGGTACTCAGATACCCGTCGGCGCGTCCAGCACGGTCGTCTCCACGCCCCATTCGTCGGCGAGGTCGGCGAGCGCGTTCACGCCGAACGTTTCGGTCGCGTAGTGGCCGGCGAGATAGACATGCACGCCCGCTTCCTTCGCCTGATGGTAGAGTTTCTGTTTTCCCTCGCCGGTGACGAAGGCGTCCGCACCGCGTTCGACGGCGGCGTCGAACCAGTCCGCGCCGCTCCCGGTCACGACCGCCACGTCCTCAATTTCGCGGGGGCCGAAGTCGAGGTGGCGAACGCCGCCCGCACCGTGATCCAACTCGGATTCGAGCGTCTCCCGCACACGCTGTGGACTGAGGGCGTCGGCGGTGCCGGCGAGCCCGATGTACTCCGGCCCCATCGCGCCGAAGCGCTCGCGGCCGGCGAGACCGAGGAGGTCCGCGAGACCGGCGGCGTTCCCGAGCTCCGTGTGCCCGTCGAGCGGGAGATGGGCGACGTAGAGCGCCACCTCCTCCCGAATCAGGGGTGCGACCCGGTCGAAGTCCCGGCCGGTCACGCGCTCGATACCGCCCCACGACAGTCCGTGATGGCTGACGAGGGCGTCCGCGCCCGCCGAAATCGCGTCCTCGATGGTTTCGACGGCGGCGTCAACCGCGAACGCGACGTGCTCGACCTCCCAGTCGCCGCTTCCTACCTGAAGGCCGTTCGCGCTCGCGTCCAGATCCGCGTAGTCGCTCGTCCGCAGCTCCTCGTCGTACAGCGCCGCGAGTTCGGAAACCTCCATACGGGTACACTGAGCGCCCCCGCCATAGGTGCGGCGAACATTCAAATACGAAACCGCGGCCAACCGGGAGCGTGCAGTAACAGTCGCCCCGGGGCGTTCAGCGATAGCGCGTCACGCCGCCCCGGAGATGGAGTGACGCCTGTCAGCCCCTACTCGCCGGCGGCGTGCGCGAACACGAAGTCCCGGAGGAGTTTCGCCCCCAGCACTGCGGCCTGGCCGTCGTCGCGGTCGTTCACCTCCACCACGTCGAACGCCGACGCCATCGGTGCGAGATCGCGGACGAGTCGCCGCAGCGTCCGCGACGACAGCCCGCCCGGTTCCGGCGTCCCCGTCCCGGGCGCGAACGCCGGATCCGCGGCGTCCACGTCCACCGAGACGTAGACCTCTCCCGAGAACGACGGCGACCACGACCGAACCTCGTCCGGTTCCACTACGGTCACGTCGTCCTCGCGGGCGCGCTCCCACTCTGCGCCGCTCCCCGAGCGCGCGCCCACGACGTACGCCTCGTCCGCAACCGAGAGCGCGTGCCGCGTCACGGTCGAGTGACTCAACGGGTTCCCGTCGTACGCGTCGCGGAGGTCGAGGTGCGCGTCGAGCGCGACGAACACGTCCGGGTCTACCGCTCGAACGCCCGCGACGGACACCGTGTGTTCACCCCCGACGAGCAGCGGCACCGCGTCGTCCCACACCACGTCCGTGAGCGTCCCTCGGAGGTAGTCGAGGTACGCCTCGGCGTCGTCCCACGCGCGGACATCGCCCGCGTCGTGCACGCCGAGCGTCGAGAACGACTGGTCAGTCCGGTGGTCGTAATCCTCGAACGTTCGCGCGAACTGGCGGACGCGATCCGGTCCGAACCGCGTGCCCGGCTGAAAAGACGTCGATACGTCGAGTGGTGCGCCGACGACCACGTAGTCGGCGTGCTTGCGGTCGGCGGTCGCACCGGGAAACATCTATTCGAGAACCTTCCGCTTGCCCTCCCACTCCAGGTACTCGATGTCGTCGTCAGGCTCTACGGAGATCTCGTCGGGGAGTTCCATGGTGATCGTCTCGTACGTATCGAGATCCATCACCTGCACGACGTTCTCGGACTCCTTCGCGACGACCTGGCCCTGTTTCCGGTTGACGATGGGCACCCAGACCTTCGCGTCGACAGGCTGGCTGAAGCTCCGCTTCTTCTCGTCGAAGACACCACGGGCCTCGACGCGCGCCTTCGCGCTCCCGTGCTTCCCGGGCTTCGCGGTGGAGTACGCGTCGATCTTGCACGCCGCGTCGTCGATGATGACGTAGTTTCCTTCCTGGAGTTCGCGAACCTGCTTCTGCTCTTTCGCCATGCACGCGGATTCTCGACGTGCGAGTATAAACCGTTTGGAACGCGACGACCGCCCTACGCGCGGAGGACGGCGCTCACGCGCTCCAATCCCGCGTCCAGTTCGTCGGTCGGCAGGCCGAATCCGATTCGGAAGTAGTCGTCGTACCCGAAGCAGTCCCCGGGCGCGAGCACGACGCCCGCGTCCTCCACGACGGTGCGGCAGAACTCCCGCGACCCCGCGTACTCATCCGGAACGGTGACGAACCCGTTCACGCCCGTCGGGTCGTGCCAGTCGAGGCCGTGTTCGTCGAGCCAGTCCGCGACGATGTCGTGGTTCCGCGCCGCGACTTCGTGGTTCGCCGCGAGAATCTCGTCCTCCTGTTCGCCGAGCGCCTGCCGGGCGACGTGCTGGCCGAAGACCCCGGGCGAGATAGTCGTGTAGTCCTTCCACTCGACGGCGGCGTCCACGACCGCTTGTGAACCGCAGAGCCAGCCGAACCGAAGGCCCGCCAGCCCGTACGATTTCGAGAGGCTGGACGTGCTTATTCCATAGTCGCCCAGGCTCGCCACGGGCGGCGTCGGGTTCTCGGCCAGCAGTCGGTACACTTCGTCGCCGAGCAGGTAGGCGTCGTGAGCCGCCGCCACGTCGTAGAGTTCCTCGACAGTCTCGGCGTCGTGGTGGCGGCCGGTGGGATTGTTCGGGTTCACGAACGCCACCACGTCCGTCTCCGGGCGTATCGCGTCACGGACGGCGTTCACGTCCAGTTCCCACTCCGGCGGTTCGAGGGAGACTTCCGTCACCTCGCCGATGGTGTCGGGGACGGCGGTGAGCGCCTGGTACGTCGGCGTAACGACGACCGCGTGTCCGCCCTCGCCCATCAGCGCGTGGTACGCGAGGAAGTTCGCTTCCTGCGCGCCGCACGTGAACGCGAGTTCGTCCCGGGAGCGGTCGTGGCGGCCCGCGACCTCCTCGCGGAGCGCAGGATCGCCGTTAGTGGGGATGACGTACCCGAGTTCGCCCGGGTCGGTGTCGAAGCGCCCGCTGTCGAGACTCCTGATGCCCGATTCCGCGAGCATGATGTCCGCGTCGTGTTCGTACTCGTCGAACCATCGTTCGAGGTCGAACGTCTCGATGTCCATACTCGGGCTACGCGAACCCACGCAAAAGGCCGGCTGGTATCACTCGTTTTTGCGCTCGCGGAGGCTCTGCCGCGTGAACTGCGGGGTCGCCTGCAGGCGTTTTCGCTTCCGGAACGACCGGTAGAGGTAGAACGCCGTAACGGTTGCGAGTCCGGCGGTCACGGCGGCCGCGCGGAGGTGGGCGTCCGCGTACAGGTAGGACGTGGAGAGCACGGACACCGCGAGCAGGAGGCCGAGTACGATGCGTCTCCCGAGGCGGTCGACGACGTCGTTCGAGTCCTCGATGCCGGCGCGGACGTAGAGATCGTCGCGGTCGACGCGATCGAGCGCGCGTTCGAGTTTCGGCGGGACGCGGACGGCGGACTGCGCGGCGCGCGAGAACTGCTCGCCAGTCTCCTCGACGAACTGGCGCGCGCCCTCCTCGCGGTAGCCCGAGTCACCGAGGTAGTCCGTGGCGACGGAGATGAAGTCGAAGTCGGGGTCGAGCGTCACGCACACGCCCTCGACGACGGTCGCGACCCGGAGGACGAGCGCGAGGTTCGCGGGGAGGCGAAGCGGGAAGTCGTAGATGGTGTCCTCGACCTTCCCCACGATCTGCTGGACGCGGTAGGTCTCGATGGACTCGCCGCGGGCGTCCCGAATCGCGAGCTCCATCACCTCCGCCATCGTCGCGCGGTCGGCGTCCGGACTCAGGGTGCCGAGTTCGACGAGCGTGTCGAGAATGGCCTCGATGTCCTGGTTCGCGACCGCGATGTAGAAGTCGACTATCTTCTGCTGGACGAACTCGTCCGCGCGCCCGCTCATTCCGAAGTCGTAGAAGACGATGGTGCCGTCGTCCTGCACCGCGAGGTTCCCCGGGTGGGGGTCAGCGTGGAACACGCCGTCCTCGATTATCATCTGGAGGTACGCGCGCTCCAGCGTCTCCGCAACGGCGTGCCGGTCGACGCCGCGTCGGTCGAGCTCTTCGACGTTCGAAATCTTCGTTCCCGGGACGTACGCCATCGTGAGCACGCGCTCCGTCGAGTAGTCGTCGTACACGCCGGGGATGGCGATGCGGTCGTTCTCCGCGAAGTTCTCCCGGATCTCCGCGAGCATCTCAGCCTCCCGCGCGTAGTCCATCTCCTCGCGAATCGTCTTCGCGAACTCGTCCGCGAGGTTGTCGAGGCTGAACGCCCGCGCCTGTCCGACGAACCGCTCGACGAGCGGGATCGTCCACCGGATCACGCGCAGGTCGGCCTCCACGAGGTCTTCGATGCCCGGCCGCCGCACCTTCACCGCGACGGGTTCGCCGTCGATTTCCGCCGTGTACACCTGGCCGAGGCTCGCGCCGCTGATGGCGTCACGGTCGAAGTCGTCGAACGCCTCGTCCACGTCGCCCACGTCCGCTTCGAGCACCTCCCGCGCCGCCGCCCAGTCCGCCGGCGGCACCTGGTCTTGCAGTCCCTCCAGCACGTCGACGTACTCCGGCGGCAGGATGTCCGGTCGAGTGGAGAGCAGTTGGCCGAGTTTGATGAACGTCGGGCCGAGCGTGAGCAGGCTGTCGAGCAACCGCTGGGCGCGCCGCACCCGCATCTCGCTCGACACCTGCCGCCGCCCGCCGAACAACAGGTACTTCCGGCGGTCGCGGAGGTACGCGGCGATGAGCGGGGAGAACTGCCAGAGCACGACGACGAACCGCCGGTACGCGCGCAGCACCGCCACCGTCAGCCCTCTATCTCTATCTTGCGGCCCCGGCCGGCCTTCGGGAGCGTCACGGTCAGCACGCCGTCGTCGAGCGACGCGGCCGCGTCCCCGTCGGTCGCGTCCGGCGGGAGCGGGAGTTCCACGTCGAGGAAGAGCGCGCGGTCTTCTCTGTGGTACGAAAAGCCCGCGGGAGCGTCCTTCTCGCGGCGCGCCTCCACGCGCAGCACGCCGTCCTCGACGCGTACGTCGGTCGTGTCGACGGTCGCGCCCGGAACGTCGATGACGATCCGGTAGGCGTCCTCGGACTCGTGGAGATCCACGGAGACGGCGTCGGGAAGTTCGCGGAGCGCGTCGCGGAAGCCAGTCATATTCACGTGTTCGCGCGCCGGGTCGAAAAAACCGACGGGCGTTCCGCGACCCGCTGGCTTTAGACGGCCGACGGCCCAACCCCCGGATATGAACGCAGACCGCCAGGAGGCCGGATTCAAGAATCGAACCCGGCTCTCGGACGCTCGCGACACCCTCTCCGAGGTCGTCGACCCCCACGGCCGCGTGGAGTCAGTTCCGCTCGCCGACGCCGACGGCCGCGCGCTCGCCGCGTCCGTGAGCGCGGCGCGCGACGTCCCGCATTACGACCGCGCCGCGATGGACGGCTACGCGGTGCGCGCCCGCGACACGTTCGGCGCGGGCGACCGCTCGCCCGCCGTCCTCCGACAGACCGAGGGCGACGTTGGGCCGGGGGAGGCCGCGCGCGTCCACACCGGGAGCGCGATGCCCGACGGCGCGGACGCCGTCGTGATGATAGAACACCTTACCGCGGTCGGCGACGAACTCGAGGTGTTCGGCCCGGTCGCGGAAGGCGAGAACGTCGGCGCCGCCGGCGAGGACGTCGAGGACGGAACGCGGTTGTTCGAGACGGGTCACCGTCTCCGCCCGAGCGATTTGGGGCTCCTCCGCGGAACGGGCGTCACCGAGGTCTCCGTGTTCGAGCGTCCGTCCGTCGCGGTGATCCCGACGGGAGAGGAGCTCGTGGACGCCGACCCGGGGCCGGGCGAGGTGGTGGAGACGAACGGCCTCACCGTCTCGCGGCTCGCCGAGCGCTGGGGCGGGACGAGCCGATACCGCGACGTCGTGACTGACGACACGGACGCGCTTCGCGCCGCCATCGAACGCGACCTCGACGCCGACGTGGTGGTGACGACGGGCGGGTCGTCCGTCGGGGAACGCGACCTCGTCCCCGACGTGGTGGCCGACATCGGCGAGGTCTTGGTGCACGGCGTCGCGCTCAAACCCGGTCATCCCGTCGCGTTCGGCCGCGTCGAGGACACGCTCGTCGTGATGCTCCCAGGGTATCCGGTCGCGTGCATCGTCAACGCCGTCCAGTTCCTCCGCCCTGCAATCGCCCGCACCGGCGGGTTCGACCCCGAACCCCATCCCCGTCGGGAGGCGACGCTCGACGGGAAACTCGCGAGCGAACCCGGGACGCGGACGTTCGCGCGCGTCACCGTCGACGGCGACACCGCCACGCCCGTCCGCACCTCGGGGTCGGGGATCCTGTCTTCGGTCGCGCTCTCTGACGGCTGGGTCGTCGTCCCCGAGGACGCGGAGGGCTACCCGGCCGGCGAGACGGTCACCGTGGAGTTCTGGGAGGGCGAGCGATGACCCGCAAGGAGTTCCGCGACCTCTCCTCGCCCGCCGAGGCGCGCGAAGTCGTGGACGCCCTCGACCTCTCGCCCGGCACCGAACTCGTCCCGTTGGCGGACGCTCGCGGCCGCGTGCTCGCTGAGCGCGTGGACGCCGACCTCGACGTCCCCGGGTTCGACCGCGCGTCCATGGACGGCTACGCGGTGCGCGCCCGCGACACGTTCGGCGCGACCGAGTCCGACCCCGTCGTGCTCGACCGCGCGGGCACCGTGCACGCCGGCGAGACCCCCGACGTTTCCGTCGCGTCCGGCGAGTGCGCCGAGGTGTCCACGGGCGCGGTCGTCCCCGACGGCGCGGACGCGGTCGTGATGGTCGAACGCACCGCCGAAGTCGAGTCCGGCGACGGCATCGAGGTTCGCACGGCGGTCGCGCCCGGCGAGAACGTGATGGTCGCGGGCGCGGACGTGGCGGCGGGCGAGCGCGCGCTCGGCCCCGGAACCCGCCTCACGTCCCGCGAAATCGGCCTCCTGTCGGCGCTCGGCGTCGCGGACGTCCCCGTTCGGGCGAAACCCCGCGTCGGCATCGTCTCCACGGGCGACGAACTCGTCCGGCCCGGCGACCCCCTCGACTCCGCCCGCGGCGAGATTCACGACGTGAACACGTACACCATCGCCGCGGGCGTCGAGGAGGCCGGCGGCGACCCCGTCCTCTACCCACACGCCGGCGACAGCGAGGCCGAGATGGAACGCCAGCTCCGCGAGGCCGCAGATGAGTGCGACCTCGTGCTCTCTTCCGGGTCTACGAGCGCGAGCGCCGTCGACGTGGTTTATCGCGTCGTCGAGGACCGCGGCGAACTCCTCCTGCACGGCGTCGCCGTCAAGCCCGGGAAGCCGATGCTCGTCGGGGAACTCGGCGGGAGCGCGTACGTCGGCCTCCCCGGCTACCCCGTGAGCGCGCTCACCATCTTCCGGACATTCGTCGCCCCGAAAATCCGGGACGCCGCCGGCCAGCCCGCCCCGCCCTCCGCGACCGTCACGGGTCGAATGAGCGCGCGGGAGCGCTACGGCGAGGGCCGTACCCGTCTCATGCCGGTCGGCCTCGTCGAGGACGGCGACGGCGAGACGCTTGTCTATCCGGTGGACAAGGGGAGCGGCGCGACCACCAGCCTCGTCGAGGCCGACGGCGTCGTCACCGTGGACGCGGACACCGACTACCTCGACGCGGGAGAGCGCGTGGACGTGCAGTTGTTCTCGCCGGACGTTCGCCCGCCCGCCCTCCTCGGCGTCGGCGAGGACGACCCCGCGCTCTCCCGCGTCCTCGACCGCGTTCGGGGGCCGCGCTACCTCTCCTTCGGCACCCGCGAGGGCGTTCGGCGGCTCCGCGACGACCTCCCCGACGTCGCCGTCGCCAGCGGCCCGCTCGACCGCGACGTTGCGGGCGACGAACTCGCGTCCTGGACTCGGGAGTGGGGGCTCGTCACCGCCCCGGACGGCCCCGACAGCCTCGCCGCCCTCGTGGACGGCGATTACCGGTTCGTCAACCGCGACACCGCCTCCGGCCTCCGGACGTCCTTCGACGCCGCGCTCTCCGCCCTCGCCGCCGACCGCGACGCCGACTCCCTCGCGGAGCGCATCGACGGCTACGACTTCACCGTGAAAGCGCACGCCAGCCCCCCGCGGAAAGTGCTTGAGGGCCGCGCTGACGCCGGCCTCGGACTGCGCGCGACCGCCGCCGACCTCGGCCTCGACTTCGTCCCGCTCGGCGACGAACCGGTGCGCGTCTTCGTGAACTCCGAGCGCCGCGAGAAACCCGGTGTCAGCGCGCTCACGTCAGCGCTCGCCGACCTCGACGCCGTTCTCGACGACCTCCCGGGATACGGCCGATGACGGTCGTCGACGGCCACACCGACGTGCTCCTCCGGTGCGTGGACGCCGCCCACTCCGCCGCCGCGCTCCGCGCCCGCGAGACCGGCCACAACTAGAACTCGAACCCGTCGACCGTCGCCACGCGTACGGTGCGAACGCCTAAGAACACTCAGCCCTGCGTCTCGACGCTGCTCCCGAAGTACTTGTGCACGACCTCGGAGACGGAGTCGGCCTTGAAGATGTCGAGGTCGGCTTCGATCTCGTCCGTGAACGCCTCCCAGTACTCGTCGTCCGTCTCGAACCCGCGGTACTCGACGGCGAGCACGGGCACGTCCAGCGCGTCCTCCGTGAGTCCGCGGAAGTGCTTCCTGTCCTCCAGTTCGCCCCGCCAGAGGTTGTCCCGGAAGAACAGCCACCCGGAGTTCCCGGGGGTGTCGGCCTCACGGTACAGCCGCGTCTCGAACTCGTCCGGCTCCACGGACACGTCTTTCGTCGGGTCGAGGCGGAACCGCACGTGGAAGACGTAGCGCGCGTCCATCTATCGGAGCGCGTTCGACTCCTCCGCCAGTTCGATGTCCTTGCCCGTGATACCGCCCTCCTCGTGGCTCGTGAACCGCACCGCGACCTCCTCGTACCGAATCACGATTTCGGGGTGGTGGAACTCTTCCTCCGCGAGCTCGCCGATTTCGGACGCGAACGCGACGCCCTCGAGGTAGTCGTCGAACTCGAACACGCGCACGATTTCGTCGCCGTCGCGCGTCCAGCCCTCGGGAAGCCGTTCCGCTACCTCGTCATCGTCGAGTAGTTCTGCCATACTCCAGGATTCCCGCGCCAGCCTCAAAACAGTACTCGCTAGTCGTCCTCGGTCTCGGCGGCCGCCCACGCGCTCGGGTCGGCGTCCGCGAGCGGACTGCTGCCGTCGAGGTCGGGGTCGAACAGTTCGAGCGCGGTCGCGATGGTCTGCCAGTCGTCGTCCTCCGCCGCGTCCCGCAGACTCCGCGTGGGCGCGGCGAGAATCTGGGAGACGAGGGAGTCCGCGAGCGCCTCCACCGTCTCCCGCTGGGCGTCGTTCAACTCGCCCTCCGCGTCGAGCTTCGAGAACGCGGTGTCGAGCTCGCGCGCCTTCAGGCGCTCCGCGCTCTCGTACATCGTCGCGATGACCTCGTCCGCGCGCTTTCGCTTGTACTGCGCGAGCAACCGCTCGAACTCCTCGGTGACGATGCGCTCGACATCGCGGGCGGCGTCAGCGCGCTTATCCCGCGTCGCGTCCGTGACCGCCTCGATGTCGTCGAGGTCGCGCACCCACACGCCCTCGACCTCCGAGACGGCGGGCGCGACGTCCCGCGGCTGCCCGAGGTCGACGAGGAGCGTCTCGCCCGCGCCCTGCACGGTCTTCTTCGTCACGAGGGGGTCGTCGCTTCCGGTGGCGGTGACGACCACGTCCGCTGACGCGACGTGGTCGTCGAGCGCGTCCAGGCTCACCGCCGCGCTCGCCGTCTCCAGCTCTTCGAGCACCCACTCGGCGTGCGTCACTGTGCGGTTCGCGACGACGAGGTTCTCCGCCCTGCTCGCGTCGAACGCCTTCGCGGCGAGCGCGCCCATCTCGCCCGCACCGACGACGAGCGCGCTCGCGCCCGCCAGCCCGGTCTCGCGATCCGCGAGCCGGGTCGCCGCGCTCCCGAGGCTCACCACGCCCTCGTTGATCGTGGTCTCGTTCCGGGCGCGCTCCCCGACGTGCAACGCCTTCGTTACGGCCTCGCGGAGCACGGGGCCGATGCCACCAGCCTCCCGCGCCGTCTCGAACGCGTCCCGGAGCTGGCCCAGAATCTGGTCTTCGCCGAGCACGACCGATTCGAGGCCGGCCGCCACCCGGAGGAGGTGGCGAAGGCTCGCCTCGTGGTTCATCCCGACGACGGGCGCGTCCCCGAACACCGCGTCGAGCGCGCGGTCGCCGGTGGACTCGTCGTCCGCCACCACGTACGCCTCCACCCGGTGACAGGTCTGCACGGCGAACGCCTCCCGGACGCCCGGCTCGTCGAGCAACGCGGTGACCACGTCCGCGTCGCTCCCGAGCCGCGCGGCCTCGATATCGTCCAGCGTGGCGTGGTCGTGCGAGACGCGAACGCCCGCGATGACGCCCAAGTTCTCGTTCACGGTGAGTACTGCTCCCCGAGTTCGTCCGCGAGGACGACCTCGGCTTGTTGGCGAGGATTCGCCCCACGCGTACGTAAAGCCTTCCAAACCGACGGCGCTCGCACCAGCCGCCGCACTGCCCTCCGCCGGTCGTCCGGCGGGACGCCCGCCGCCTTCAGCTCCTCGCGGACCGCGCCGGAGAGGTCGGCCATCCCGCCAGCGCCCGCTATCTCGTCCGCCACGCGCTCCCGGAGGTGCTTCGCGAGCGCGGGACTCGACCCGCCCGTCGAAACCGCGACAGTCACCGGGTCGTCCTCGACGGTCGCCGGAACGGTCACGCTCCCCGCTCGCCGCCCCCCGGATTCGTCCGCGCGATTCACGAGCGAGCCGTGCTCGCGCGCCGCCTCCTCCGCGGCGTCGTTCACGTCCGCAGAATCCGTCGCGGCGACCACGAGCACGGGCTCGACGCGCTCCACCCACTCCGAAACCCCGTTCGGGCCGGGGGCCGCGCGGACGAGGTCGGCGTCACCGAACGCGGCGTCCGCGAACTCGGGACTCACGACTAGCACGTCCGCCTCGCTCGCGAAGTGACGGGCCTTCCGCGCGCCCACCCGACCGCCGCCGAACACCAGCACGGCCTCCCCCCTGAAGTCGTGCGCGAGCGGAATCATCTACTCCTCCGAGTCCGCCTCGGTGTTCGCGTCCGCGCGCTCCGCCATCCGAAGCCCCGTCTTCTTGAGGATTCGCGTCGAGAACAGCGTGTCCCAGTCGTCGTCCCCGACGTCCCAGTACTCGCTCATCACCTCTCGCACCTGCTGGATGCGCGCCTCGCTCTCTTCCTCGCTGCGGCCGTGCGTCATCGCGAAGAAGTTGTACGGCCACACGCCCTCGTGGCGCGGCCGCTCGTAGCAGTGCGTCACGAAATCGAGACTCGCGACCGCCGGCCCGACCTCCGACACGGCGTCGTCCGGCACGTCCCACACCGTCATCCCGTTCTCCGTGTACCCGAGCGCGTAGTGGTTCGGAATCACGCCCACCCGCCTGACCTTCCCCTCCTCGTTGAACCGCCTGAGCGCCTCCACCACCCACTCGGCGTCCTGCCCGATCTCCGCGGCCACGTCCGCGTACGGCGTCGGCGTTATCGGGAGGCCGTCCTGGATCGCGAGCACGAGGTCGCGCTCCGCCGGCGTCAACGCCTCCCGATCCGTCCGGGCGGGGCTCGGTCCGAGGTGCGAGAGGTCTACGTCGCCGTCCTGCACGGGGCCGTCGACGAGGAACTTCGCCTCCACGCGGAACTCCTGTTGCTTCGGCAGATTGTACGTCTCCTGGCCGGTCTCCTCCTCGATCTCTCCGAGCACCTCGCCGACGCGCTCCTCGTCCGCGACGGAGAGCACGAACCACATGTTCAGGTGGGGGTGTTCGCGCTCGTAGTTGTGCGCGACCTCCCGGTGGTCGTTCACCAGCTCGGCGGTCTCTTCGAACGACTCCGCTGGCGCGTGCATCGCGACCAGCGTCGCCTGCCCGCCGATCTCCTCCGCGTTGATGAGCGCACCAAACCGCGTCAACACTCCCTCGTCGTCTAACTCTCGAACCAGCTCCACGAGCTCCGCGGCGTCCACGTCGATACCCCGTCCGCGGAGCGCTTCCGCGGCCGGTTCGAACGGATGACGGACGACCGGAAACCCGCCCTGGAACGCGTTGATGACCGCGCGTTCCCGGTCGTCGAGGCCCGTCTCAGTCATACCCTCGACTGGGGGATGAGCACAGATAAGCGCACTCGTTCCCCGCTCCTACGCGAAGTACTCGTCCTCCGTCACGCCGACGACCTCGTCCGCGTTCGCCACCTCGCGCAGGTCGGCGAGAACCGCGTTGTGATCGTCCGTCGCCTCCCAGTACAGCACCACGTCGTACGTCCCCTCCCGCATGAGCTGCTGGCACTCCCAGACGAACTCGTCGCCGTCGATGGTGCGGCCGTGGTGCTGGTTCACGCCGAACTCGTCGCTGTCGTTCCCCGAGTACACGTACGTGTCCTCGTCCGTGACGTGCTCGGCGATAGCGTCGCCCGCGTCGAGCGTGAGCTGATGCATCATGCTCTCCTCCTCCCCGTCGAGACTCGTGTGGACGACCGCGCCGTGTAACTCGATGTCGCCGGGCTTGAGGAGTTCGACCGCGCGCCGGTAGAGGTCCGCGTTCAGCGTCTCACTCATACGTCCTACTGGGGCGGAGCGCGCCATACGTCTCACGGTCCCGGTCTACCACTCCAGAAGGCTGATACCCCTTCGCTGCCCACGGACGAGTGATGCGAGACTGGCTGCGCCGCCGCGTCCGCGCGGGCTACGAGCGACTGCTCTCCCGCGAGGTCGACGGCGCGCCCGAACACGTCGCCGTCATCCAGGACGGCAACCGCCGGTACGCCCGCGAACGCGGCGGCGAAGCCACCGACGGCTATCAGGCCGGCGCCCGAACCACGGAGGAGATGCTGGACTGGTGCGCCGACCTCGGCGTCGAAGAACTCACCCTCTACGCGTTCTCCACCGAGAACTTCGAACGCCCCGAGGAACAACAGGAACACCTCTTCGACCTCCTCACCGAGAAACTCCACGAGTTCGCGGACGCCGACCGCGTCCACGACCGCCGCGTCCGCGTGCGCGCCATCGGCGAAACCGATCGCCTCCCCCCGCGCGTCCGGGACGCCATCGCGTACGCCGACCGCCGCACTCGCGGCTACGACGGCTTCACGCTCAACGTCGCGCTCGCGTACGGCGGCCGCGCCGAACTCCTCGGCGCCGCCCGCGACATCGCCCACTCCGTCCACGCGGGCGACCTCAGCCCGGACGACGTGACCGTCGACGAGATCCAGGGACACCTCCACCCCGACCGCGTCCGCGACGTCGACCTCATCATCCGCACCGGCGGCGACGAACGCACCTCGAACTTCCTCCCCTGGCACGCCAACGGCAGCGAAGCCGCCGTCTACTTCTGCGCGCCGTACTGGCCCGAATTCTCCAAGGTCGACTTCCTCCGCGGCATCCGCACCTACCAAGCCCGCGAGAAATCCTGGCAGCGCGCCCGCCTCGAACGCGCCCTCGCCCTCGTCCGCGCGTTCGGCAGCGCCGAACTCGACGACGCCCGCGCAATCATCGACCGCCTCCGCACCCGAACCGCCATCGACCTCCCCGACGAAGAGCCCGCGGACTAACTCCTACGGCCGACGGAACGCAAATCGGGGATTCACTACATTCGGCCTACCGGCCGAATTAGCGCAAGACCTCCGGCCTTGCTGAGTTTGGACGGCTCGCTGACGCTCACCGTCCAAACTAGCGCAAATCACAGATTTGCCGCGTTTGGCCTAGCGGCCAAACCTCCGCTGACGGTTCTGGTAATCCCTGATGGCGCGGAGGTAGTCGCGCTTCCGGAAGTCCCGCCAGTTCACGTCGGTGAAGTAGAGTTCGGCGTAGACGGACTGCCAGATCATGAAGTCGCTGAGGCGTTCCGCGCCGGTCTTGACGACGAGGTCGGGTTCGTCGGGGAAGACGAGGCGGGACTCGATCTCGGATTCGTCCACGTCGTCGGGGTCGAGGTCGCCGGACTCGACGGATTCGGCGATGGACTGGACGGCGTCCGCGAACTCGTGTTTGCCGCCGAGACCCACCGAAATCTGGATGGGTGCGTCGGCGCGTTCGGTGTCGTTGGGGCCGCGGACGGCGAGCTCGCGGGGCGCGTCGACGGCGGCGAGCTCGCGCTCGAGCGTCGGAACGGCGGCCTCGTCGAGCACGCTCACGTACACCGTCACGCGCTGTGCGCCGTAGTCGAACGCCCACGCGAACGCGTCGCTGAGCGTGTCGTACGCGCCCTGCTCGAGGAGGTCGCGTTCGGTGAGGACGAGCGCGACGTGGTCGGGGGTCGGCGCGTCGTCCCGGCGTACGCGAACGGCGAGGTAGTGGTCGTAGACGCCCACACCCCGTTTCCGCGGCGGGCGGCCTAAACCCCTCCGCTGTTCGGGAGTCTTAAGTGCGGCGCAGGTGAAGGAACGGCGTTACCGTGACTCTCCCGCTTCGGCGGGCGGCGGCGTACGCGTTCTGCAGTCTCCTCGCGCTCACCGCCCCCTTCCTCGGCCCGTTCGCCGCCGCCCCGTTCGCCGTGGTGGCGGCCGCGGCCTACGTCGTTCGGGACGGCCCCCTGTTCCGACTGCTCGCGTTCCCGTGGGACGAACAGGCGGAACGCCTCCGCACGTTCGTCGGGTTCGCCGGCGGCGCGGCCGGTCTCGCGGTTCTCGTGCCCGCGCTGGGACTGCCCGTCGTCGTGTACGTCGCGACCGTCCTCGCGCTCGCGTTCGGCGACCTCGGCTATCGCGCCGTCCTCGACTACCGGGAGTCCCGCGTGTACGCAACCGCGGGATTCGGCGTGCTCGGCACGCTCGCCGCCGTCCTCGGCCAGCTCGCGGTCGTCGAAGCCGGCGCGACGGCCGCCGCCCCGCCGACGTACGCGTTTTTCGCCACGACCGCGGCGTTGCTCGCCGCGCTCCTCCGAGCCGTCTTCACCGAACGCGACTCTCCGCTCCTCCTCGCCGTCATCGCCCTCCTCCTCTGGCTGTTCTGGGCCGTCGCCGACCCCGTCTCCTGGACTCGCATCGCCGTCGCGTTGGCGCTCACCGTCGGGTTCGGCGCGCTCTCCTTCGCCGTCGGCTCCAGCTCCATCCCCGGACTCCTCACCGGCGTCTTCCTCGGACTGCTCGCCGTCGTCCTCGGCGGCTACGGCTGGTTCGCCGTCCTCATCACGTTCTTCGGCCTCGGGAGTTTCGCCACCAAGTACCGCTACGAGGAAAAGGAATCCCGGGGCGTCGCCGAGGAGAACGAGGGCGCGCGCGGCAGCGGGAACGTCCTCGGGAACTCCGCCGCCGCGCTCGTCGCGCTCCTCCTGTTCGCGTCCGCCGACCACCTCCCGTGGGGCGCGTCCGTCTTCCTCTACGCCTACCTCGGAAGCGTCGCCACCGCGCTCGCGGACACCCTGTCGAGCGAAATCGGCGGCCTCTACGGCCCGCCCCGCCTCCTCACAACGCTCGAACCCGTCCAACCCGGAACGGACGGCGGCGTCACCTGGCAGGGCGAACTCGCCGGCGTCGCGGGTGCGACGGTCATCGCGCTCATCGGCCTCGTCGCGTTCTCTCTTCCCCCGCTCGGTGTGGCGATCGTCGTCGCCGGCGGCCTCGTCGGCATGACCGTGGACAGCCTCGTCGGCGCGACGCTCGAAGGCGACCTGTTCGGAAACCAGTCCGTGAACTTCATCGCGACGGCGTCCGGCGGCGTCGCCGTCGCCCTCATCGCACTCCTGTTACTCTAACTCGGAAACCGTGTGCACGCGGACGGCCGCGGGCTGTTTCACGTACTCACCGCGCTCTGTCCCGACGATTCGGCCGACGCCGCGCTGCGCCGCAACGTCCAGCACGCGCTGGGTCACTGCACCGTCCAGCACGACCAGCGCCGGCACCGGGTCGGCGTCCACGAGCGCGTCGAACACGTCGTCCGCCGCGACCGCCGCGAGTTCCGCGCGTTCGCCGTCGAAGAAGTACGCCTCCCCCGACCCCGCAACGTCGGCCGCGAGATCCGCCATCGACGCCGGCTCGGCCGAGCGACCGGATTCCGTCGCCGAGGCGTCCTTCGATACCGCCGGTTCGTCGGCCTCGACCTCCTCGCCTGCCGTGCACGCCTCCGTGTCGGTGTCGCCGACCGCGGGCTCGGCGGGCGCGTCGGTCTGCGGTTCGGCGGGCGCGGGGACGGTTTCGGTGCTGCCGTCGGTCACCGCGGTGGGGGTGTCGGCGCTCGCGTACGGCGTCTTGTTCCGGAGCGCGGCGTCCACTTGCTCGCGCGGGAGGTCTTCGACGGACTCGCCGTCGGGCGCGCGGGCGACGTAATCGATGTCGCCGACCTGTTCGAGTTCGCGGCGGATGAGGTCGCCGCCGCGGTCGCCGTCGAGGAAGACGGTCGTCGTGCGTTCCCGGGTGAGGTCGGCCACCGCGGCCGGGACGTTCGTGCCCTCGACCGCGATCGCGTTCTTCACGCCGTACCGGAGGAGGCGCTTCACGTCCGCGCGGCCCTCCACGACGACGACCGCGTCCGAGGACGCGACGTGCGGCCCCGCCGGCAGTTCCTCGTACTCCGTGATGTCGGCTTCCTTCGCGGACTCCCGGACCTCGTCCAGTATCTCCTCGCTGTCGAGCACGCCGTCGTCGAACGCGGTCGCGAGCAGTTCCTTCGCGCGTTCTTTCACCTCGCGGCGCTTCGCCGCGCGCACGTCCTCGATGTCCGTGACGCGCACGCTCGCCCGACAGGGACCGATTCGTTCGACCGCCTCCAGCGCGGCGGCGAGGACGGCGGTCTCGACGCGATCCATGCTGGACGCGATGGTGATCGTGCCGGTGGAACGACCCTCTGTGTGCTCGACGCTCACGTCGATCCGGCCGAGTTTCGACGAGCTCTGGAGGTCGGGGATGTCCAGGTCGTCCCCCAGCAGGCCCTCGGTCTGCCCGAAGGCCGCGCCGACCACGTCGCTGCGTTCGATGACGCCGTCGGCGGTGAACTCGGCGTGGATGAGGTATTTGGAGGTGTCTTCCATCGGCGGTGTCGGAGAAAAATTCGGGTCGATGATGGAAATACCTGTCGTCGCCGTTATGTCAGGGGTTCGCCCTTCGTCTCACGCCCGAAGAGGAGGACGACGAGGCCGCCGAGCGCGAACGCCACGGCGAGCGGCGTGAGCGCGACGAGGTAGCCGACGTCGACGAGCGCGCCCGCGAGAATCGGGCCGATGACGGCCGCGATCTTCCCGACGCCGCCCGCGAACCCGTTCCCGGTCGCCCGGGCTTCCGTTGGGAAGAGTTCGGGCGTGTACGCGTAAATCGCGCCCCACGCGCCGAGCGTGAAGAAGGAGGACGCGAGGAGCGCGAGGAAGAAGGGCCAGAACCCGCTGAGGCCGAGGCCGAAGCCCGCGCCCGGCATCGCGCTCGCGAACACGAACGTGAACGCGCCGGACGCGAGCAGGTAGGTGCCGAGCGTGAGCTTCCGGCCGACCTTCTCGACGAGGTAGGCGGCGCTCGCGTACCCGGGGAACTGGACGAGCGCGATGAGGAGGAAGTAGACGTAGATACCGCTGAACGTCAGGCCCGCGACGGAGAGCGCGGGGACGGTGCCGCTCGCGCCGAACGTCTGCGGGAGCCAGATGAACACGCCGTAGTACCCGAAGTTGATGGCGAACCACGCCGCCGAGATCATCACGGTCTGCAGGCGGATGTCGGCCTCGAACAGCCGGCCGAACCCGGGCGAGTCCATCGGCGTCACGTCGTCCGCGTCGATGAGCCGTACGTCCTCGCCGTTCTCCTCGGCGATGGCGCGCAGGCGGTCGTTCGCCGCCTCCACGTCGCCCGTGCGTGCGAGGTAGTAGGGGGTCTCCGAGAGCTGGGTTCGGATGACGAACACGAGGAGGCCAGGAACCGCCGAGGCGGCGAACAGGAGCCGCCACCCTTCCACTGCGCCGAACACGGGGACTGAGACGGTGCCGCCCGAGGGGAGGAAGGCGAGGAAGAACCACGCGAGGCCGACGGCGAGGCCGTAGCCGAGCGGCCAGAACGCGTCGAGGTACACCAGGTACCTGCCGCGGCGGTTCGTGGGGAGGTGTTCGGAGAGGTAGGAGGTGTCGACGGCGAGCGCGCCGCCGAGGCCGACGCCGGTCAAAAAGCGGAGGGCGAACCCGCTGTAGAAGCCGACGGCGAGCGCGGTGAGGCCGGCGAACACGGCGTACGTGAGGACGGTCCACTGGAACGCGGGTTTGCGGCCGTACTGGTCGGCGACGTACCCCCAGCCCCAGTTCCCGGCGACCATGCCCATGAGGCTCGCGGAGCCGAGGAGGCCCGCGGTGAGGCCGCTGAGGCTCCACGCGTCGAGGAGGACGGGGAGGGTGAAGCTGATGAGGATGACTTCCATGCCGTCGAACGCCCACGCCGTCCCGCAGATGGCGAGGAGGCGGCGGTGGAACGCACCGACGGGAATCCTGTCTAACACCGCCGATACCGGTACACTTCGCTTTTCGGACATTCTCGTATTCGGCACTGACGATTCAATACATCAAAAAGATTGTGCCTACCCGTTCGATTTCGAGTCTCGGAGAATATTTTTCTTCAATCGGCGAGCGTCTCGGACATCCACTCGAACTGCTCGCGCACGTCCGCCGCCCCCGTCTCCGTGAGCGACACGCGCTCGTGCGCGCCGTCCGGCGTCCGCTCCACCAACCCCTGCGATTCGAGGGCGTCGATAGCGCCGTGGAACGTCTTCGGCCGCACCCGGCTCTCGTAGCGCTTCTCCAGCGCGCGCTTCACGCCGCTCACCGTCGGGTCGTCCAACCCGGCGATAGTGATGCAGACGTCCCGCCGCAACCCCGACTGCAACCATCGAGACATACCCGGGCGGTCGAGCGCCGACGAGTAGTCTTTTGCCGTTCACGACCCCACCGCTCAATCGACACACGAACCGCCGTTCCTGACGAATTGTCCGCGTGACTGTGCGACGCGCCAGCGCGAGACCCTCTTTCGCGCGACCGAATGCGGACAAGGAGAACCACTAAGTGCCATCGTTCCGTCAAATGATCATCGTGGACTTGTCGTCGTCTCGGGGCGTTTCACCGGCCATCGGAACAATCCTGATGGTCGCGGTCGTGGTCGTCCTCGCCGCGACAATATCCGTGTTCGCGCTTGGGTTCCTCAACGACCTCAATCAACCCGCCCCTATGGTCGCTCAATCGAGCGGAGACCTCGTCTACGACCGGCCGGGGTCGAATGACCAGATCGTCCGACTCACCCACGTCGCCGGCGACGATTTAGCCGTATCCGAGTTGGAAATCGTCGTGGATGCAACCGACGCCTGTGGGAAAGAATCCCGAATCGTGTCTCTCCCGACGAACACGCTCGGGTCGGCGAATTATAACGGGGACGATATCTTTGCCTACTACAGTCCGGACGGCGGACAACTCGACACGAGTGCGGACGGAACGTGGAGTGCTGGCGGAACTGCCACCTTCCGAATTGCGAGCAGCGAGTGCGAAATCAACGAGGGGGATACAATAACGATCCGCGTCGTTCACACTCCGACAAACTCGGTCATAATTAAGGAGACGCTGACCGCGACGTAGGTAACTGAACTGTCAGTCCGTCCTGTCGGATTACTTGCGCTGTTCTCGCGACCGAACGCTGCTACTGGCCGACAACGCCGGATAGGCGGGGAATATAGCGATAAACTGACGGTCGGAAGACTGGTGATTTATTTAACCGCCGACCGTTGTCTCCAGTATGCAGACGCACGTCATCCCGGTCGGGTTCGACTACGACCGGCTCATCGCGCCGCTCGTCCGCGACCGCCTCGACGTCGATAGGGTGGTGCTCCTGGAGGGCGCGGTGGGGAGCGAGGCGAACGTCGAGTACTCCCAGCACCTCGCGGAGAAACTCGAACAGGACTTCGAGAACCTCCTCGGCGCGGAGACCGACCGCGTCGCCGTGAGCGACGTGTACGACTACGACGCCGCGTTCGCGCAGGCGTTCGACCTCATCGCCGAGGAACTCGACTCCGGCGGCGAGGTCTGGGTGAACATCGCCTCGATGCCGCGCACCGTCTCCTTCGCGTTCGCGACCGCCGCGCACTCGCTCGCCGTCGAACGCGAGGAAGACCGCTCGCGCATCCACACCTACTACACGGCCCCCGAGAAGTACCTCGAAACCGAACTCGCCGAGGAACTCCGGCGGGAAATCGACCTGCTCTCGGACCTCGACACGGGCGACGTGGACGACGACCGCATCGCCGAGCGCGTCGAGAGCGCGCGCGCCCTCCTCGACGAGTTCGACGAACGCGGCACCACCATCGGCGCGAAGGAAATCGACGGCCGGCACGTCGTCGAAATCCCCGTCGCCTCCTTCTCGAACGTCAAGCCCTTCGAGGAACTCGTGCTGTTCACGCTCGGCGAGCACGGCGAGTTCGCGAGCGTCAGCGACCTCGCCGAAACTCTCGCCAGCGATTTGGGCGAGGAGTACACGGACTCCTTCCGCTCGAAAGTCATCTACAACGTCGACAGACTCGGGCCGGGCGGGAAGGGCTACATCGAACAGGAACGCGAGGGCAAATCCCACCGCACTCGCTTATCGCGTATCGGCGAACTCTGGGTGCGCGCCCACGAGAACGACTAAGCGTTCTCATCGGTCGGCCGGAACACCGGCACCCGCGCGACTAGAACCCGAACCCGGCGTGGTCTTCGGGGACTCGAATCGGGCTTCGCGGCGGGTCGTCGGGGAGGTCGGGGTCGTTGTAGACGGCGGGCGCGACGTCGTTCGGGCCGTCCGGATACAGCAGGGAGGCGAGTTCCTGTATCTGTCCGCGGCCCACGCGCAGCTCGAACTGGCCGCCGCCGTAGAGGGTCACGTCGCGCTCGAGCGCCCACGCCACGGTCTCGAAGAGCGACTCCAGCGTGCCGAACCGCGAGGGCTTGACGTTCAGCCATCGCGGCTGGAACGGGAGGCTCCGCACGTCGTCAAGCCCGTGAATCGGGGCGTCCCAGGAGACGCGCACGCCGTGTTCGCGAACGAGGTCGGCGGTGGCGTCGGCCATCGCGGGGTCCTCGACGACCGCGTCCGGGAACGCGAACACGCGCTCGTAGAGGTCGGGGTCGGGCTCCTGATCCACGTCCGTCCCGTCGTACTGGCCCTTCAGGTCGAGCACGCGGACGGCGTCCGTGGCCGCAAGCGCGTCGAACGTCGCGTCCGGCCACTCGCTCGTCGGGTCGAGTTTGAACTCCGCGTCCGGGTAGCGCTCCAGGAGGGTGTCGACGCGCGACGTGTCCCCCTCGGGGAGGCGGCTGCTCACGACGAACTCCACCGGGTCGTAGGTTCGGTCGAGGCGGTCGGCGAGCGTCTCGCCGGCCTGCCGGAGCGCGAGGTCGAGCGCGGCGGCCTCGAACCCCCACCGCCGGTAGTCGACGAAGTCGCCGCGTTCGGGCGGCCCGGCGGGCCACAGGGTCGCGTCGTCGAGCGCCGCCGAGAACGAGTCGACGGTGTACTCGCCCGCGAGGTCGAGCGACCGCTCGGGGTCGTCGCAGCCCTCGTGTTCCGCGAACGCCGTGAGGTCGTCGTGGTGGGCGGTTTCGTAGGTCACGTCCTCGCCGCGGCCCGTTTCGGAGTCCCCGCGGAGCGTGACGACCGTGGTGACGCGCTCGAACTCCGGCGTTTCTCGCGCGACGCGTTCGAGCGAGACCGATTCGACGGTGAGCGGGATGTCGGCGACGGCGCTGTACACGAGCGTGGAGTCGCGTTCCGGCGTGAAAAACCCCCTACGCGTTCCGCTTCAGTTTCTCCGCTCTCGTCGCGAGCGCGAGGAACGTCGCGAGCAGGGTGAGGGTGACGGCGGCGACGGCGGCGAGGTCGTGCGCGCGGAGCGCGTGGTCGATGGCTCCGGCGACGTACTCCGCGCGGAGGGTGGTGTGGTGGAAGTCGCCGACGAGGGGGGCGAAGTAGTCCACCACGTCGTTGAACCAGTACCAGCCGGCGGCGACCGCGATTGCGGGCACCGAGAAGGACGCGTAGCGGTGGATGACGAACGCCTCGACGGCCATCGCGGCGTGACTGAGGACGAGGAACCAGTACATCGCCCACCAGAGGCCGCCCTGGCCGTTCACGACGAGCTGGACGAACGGCGTCCACAGCCCGAGTTTGATGCAGCCGAAGAACGCGAGCGCGTGCAGCCACTCGGCGTCCCAGTCCAGTCGGTACGCAGCGAGCGAGAGGCCGATGAAGAGCGTCGCCACGGGGCTGTCGGGGACGACCGCCCACGCGAGCAGCGGCGTGGTTTCGAGCTGGAAGCGGTAGTACCAGAACCCGAACGCCGTGCCGACGAGGTTCACGAGCACGATGACCGGGAGCAGGCGGAACGCCAGGTCTTCGAGCCGCGCGGGGAGGGGCGCGACGTACCGCGGGAGGTCGTTCCGCGCCGGAATCGTCATACCGGGGAATCGCGGGAGAGCATCAAAGCGTCTGCGGTCGACGGGGGTGGACAACCAGACTCGTTAAGGCACTCCCGGCGGAACCCTCATGTATGAGCGAGGAGACCGACCTCGAGGAGTTGAAGCGCGGAACGGATCTCGTGAAGCGCGGGTTCGCGCGGATGCAGAAGGGTGGCGTCATCATGGACGTGGTGAACCGCGAGCAGGCGCGCATCGCGGAGGACGCCGGCGCGGTCGCCGTCATGCACCTCGAAGCCGTGCCCGCGGACATCCGGAAGCGCGGCGGCGTCGCGCGGATGGCCGACCCGAGCGGGATTCAGGAGGTCGTCGACGAGGTCTCCATTCCCGTGATGGGGAAGGTTCGCATCGGCCACCGGAAGGAAGCCGAAATCATGGAAGTCGCGGGCGCGGACATGATTGACGAGTCCGAGGTGCTGACGCCCGCGGACGACGAGTACCACATCGACAAGCGCGACTTCACCGCGCCGTTCGTCTGCGGCGCGCGCAACCTCGGCGAAGCCCTACGACGCATCCACGAGGGCGCGGCGATGATTCGGACGAAGGGCGAAGCCGGAACCGGAGACGTGAACCAGGCCGTCCACCACCAGCGCACCATCAAGAGCGCGATTCGGAAACTGGAGGGCATGAACTACGAGGAGCGCGAGATGTGGGCGCGCGAGCACGAAGCCCCGAACGACCTCGTGCACGAGACCGCCGAGATGGGCCGGCTTCCCGTCGTGAACTTCGCCGCGGGCGGTATCGCCACCCCCGCGGACGCCGCGCTGATGATGCACCACGAGTGCGACGGCATCTTCGTCGGCTCGGGTATCTTCGGCGCGGAAGACCCCGAGAAGATGGGGCGCGCTATCGTCGACGCCGTCAACAACTACGACGACCCCGAACGCCTCGCCGAAATCGCCTCCAATATCGGGAGCGGCATGAAGGGCGAGGCGAACGTCGACCTCCCCGAGGAGGAGAAGATGCAGGGCCGCGGGAACTAACTCCTACAGTATTTCTGCGCCGGTGCCGACGCCGGACTGGTAGGCGCGGGCGTCCACGCCTTCCTCGTTGAATCCCTCGATGAGCGCGGACGCGACCTCGCGCTGGCGGCCGGGGTAGCAGACGGCGAGGACGCTCGGGCCGGACCCGGAGATTGTCGCGCCGGTCGCACCGGCTTTCCTGGCGTGGTCGACGGCGCGCGCGTAGCCGTCGATGAGCGCGGCGCGCGCGGGGGTGACGACGTGTTCGCGCATGCCGCGGCCGACGAGCACGGGGTCGTCCTGCTGGAAGCCCGCGGTGAGCGTCGCGGCGCTCCCCACCGTATCGACGAGGTCTTCGATGGCGACGGAGTCGGGAACCACGCGGCGCGCGTCCCGGGTGGAGACGACGATTTCGGGGAGGCAGGCGACGAGCGACACGTCCGTGGGAATGGAGGTGACGCCGTCGTCGCGGACGATGGTGAACCCGCCGAGGATGGCGGGCGCGACGTTGTCCGCGTGCGCCTCTCCCGACACCGCGGCTTCGCCCTCCGCGGCGACGCGAACGAGTTCCTCCTTCGTGAGTCCGCGGTCGTAGAGTTCGTTCAGCGCGACGGCGGCGGCGGCGGCGCTCGCGGCCGACGACCCGAGCCCCGACGAGGGCCGGACCCCCTTCTCGATGGTGATGTGGGCGGGGGCGTCGAGTTCGCGCGCGACCACGCCCGCCGTGTTCTTCGCGGGGTCGGTCGGAATGTACTCGCTCCCGTATCCCTCGATTTCCAGCGTCGTCGTCTCTGCGCGCTCGACGGTGACGTAGTCCGCGGGTCGGTCGAGCGCCACCCCGAACACGTCGAAGCCACTCCCCAGGTTCGCGCTCGTCGCGGGCGCCCGTACCGTAATCATGGGGCGGAGTAGCGAGGGCGGGGGCAAAAGGCTAGCGGGTGCTCCAGAGTCCCGGCGGGCGCGCTGGTGCAACCGTAACCGTAAACCGCGGCGCTCGCGGAGCATGGGACATGATCGGCATCGTCGGCGGCGGTATCGCGGGGCTCGCGGCCGCCCGACGGCTCCAGGCACACGGCGAGGACGTGCGCGTGTTCGAGGCGTCGGACGCGCTCGGCGGGCTCGCGGCGACCTACGAGACGGCCGGCGACCCCATCGAGAAGTACTACCACCACCTCTCCGCGAGCGAGGAGACCATCGTCGACCTCATCGACGACCTCGGGCTCTCCGACGACCTCCACTGGCCCATCGGGAAGAACGCCTACTACATGGACGGCACCGTCCACCCGCTCGATAAGCCCTGGGAAATCCTCGCCTACCCCCATCTCAGCCTCTACGACACGTTCCGCCTCGCGATGCTGACGCTCGAAGTCGACGTGCGCGGCGGCGTCCCCTCCTTCGACACCTACGAGGACCTGGCGGACTTCGAGGACGTTCCGATCAAGGAGTTCCTGCTCGAACACACCACGCGGGGCGTGTACGAGAACTTCTTCGAACCCCTCCTCGACGCGAAGTTCGGCAGCCGGAAGGAGGACGTGTCGGCGGCGTGGCTGCTCGGCCGCATCAAGTTCCGGGGCGAGCGCGACCTGCTCCGCGGGGAGCCGCTCGGCTACCTCGACGGCGGGTTCGGACGGCTGCTCGACCGCCTCGTCGCGGACGTCGGGCGGGAGAACATCACGACGAACGCGCGCGTCACCGAGGCCGCGTTCTCCGAGGGCGCGGTCGAGTCGCTCGCCGTCGACGTCGATGGCGAAACGGAGACGCACGACGTGGACGACGTGGTCGTCGCGGCGATGCCGAACGTCCTCGAATCCCTCACCGGGTACGAGTGCGACATCGAGTTTCAGGGCACGGTGTGCTCCGTGATTTCGATGGACGAGTCGTTGACGGACACGTACTGGCTGAACATCGGGGACGACGCGCCCTTTGGCGCGCTCATCGAGCACACGAACTTCATCCCGCAGTCGAACTACGGCGGCGAACACCTCCTCTACGTCCCGAAGTACATTCAGAGCCCCGACGAGGCGGTCTGGCGGATGGACGACGACGAGGTGGCGGAACTGTGGCTCTCCGGCATCGAAGACCTGTTCCCCGCGTTCGACCGCGGGTCCGTGAACTGGATTCGCACGAGCCGGAACCCGCGGACTGCGCCGGTGTACGAGCGCGGCTACCTCGACATGGTCGTCCCCTACGACCTCGCGGACGAGGTGGCGGAGGGCGTCTACTACGCGGGCATGGCGAGTCGCGCCCAGTACCCCGAGCGAAGCCTCAACGGCGGCATCGTCGCCGGCTACGAATGCGCGGACCTGATTGTGAACGGCCGATGACCGGTGGACTTTTCCCCATAGCTGACTAACTGGTCAGTCAATGAGCGAGACGACGGAGGAGATACTGCGCGCGACCTACCACGCGCTCTGTGAGCACGGCTTTGCCGACCTCACGATGCAGGCCATCGCGGACGAAGCCGGCGTCAGCAAGTCCCTCCTCCACTACCACTACGACACCAAACAGGACCTCATCACGTCCTTCCTCGGCGCGTTCACCGACCGCTTCGAGGAAGAACTCGACTCCCTCGACGCGGACGACCCCGCCGAACGCCTCGACATCATCGTCGACCGCCTCCTCTTCGGCCAGGACGACAGCGACCAGACCGACTTCGGCCGCGCGTTCCTCGAACTCCGCGCGCAAGCCCCGCACGAACCCGCGTACCGCGACCAGCTCGCGGCGAACGAGGAGTTCCTCCGCGGCGTCCTCGCCGACACCATCGAGGACGGCATCGAACAGGGCGTCTTCCACGACGTCGACCCCGAGCGCACCGCGCGACTCATCCGCGCGACCGTCGACGGCGCGCGCTCCCAGCACGTCACGCTCGGCGACGACACCCGCGAAGTCGTCCGCGGCGCGCTCGACGACCACGTTCTCAGCGACCTCCACGTCGAGTAGGGGGGCGCGAACGCCTTTCCCGCTCGCGCCCCCACCACCGGTATGGTGCGCGAACTCACCGACGGCGTCTGGCACATCGACCTCTCCGGCACGAACGCCTACCTCGTCGCCGACGACGCGCTCACGCTCGTCGATACGGGGATGCCGTGGCACGCCGACGACATCGCGGCCGCGGTCGCGGACGCCGGCCACGCCGTGAGCGATATCGAGCGCGTCCTCCTCACTCACTACGACCTCGACCACGTCGGCGGCCTCCCCCGACTCAAGGGCCTCGACGCCACCGTCTACGCGGGAGACCGCGAGGCCGACCTCGTCGCCGGCCGCGAGAAACCGAGCGTGTTCGACCGGAAGGGCGCGTTCCAGCGGCTCAGCGGTCTGCTCACCACGCCGCCGTCCGCGCGCATCGAGCCCGTCGCCGACGGCGATCGCGTCGGAAGTTTCACCGCCTACCACACGCCCGGCCACACCCCCGGCCACGTCGCGTACGTCAGCGAGCGCCTTGGTGTTGCAGTCCTCGGCGACCTCGTCCGCGAATCCGGCGGCGAACTCGAACCGAGCCCGTGGTACCTCAGTCACGACACCGCGGACGTTCGCGCGAGCATCCGCGACCTCGCCGACCGCGCTCCCGACTTCGCCGTTGCCTGCATCGGCCACGGAACCCCGCTCACCGACGGCGGAAGCGACGCCCTCTCGCGGTTAGTATAGGTCGAAGAAGTCGCGGGCGTTCCCCGCGAACACGGCCTCGTGGTCGGAGCTGTCGAAGCACTCGCGTGCGCCCCGGAGCGCGTCCGCGTACGCCGCCGGACGGATCGGATAATCAGTCCCGAACAGCACGCTGTCCGCGTGCTCGCGCAGCCGAGCCGTCGGCAGGTCGTCCCCGTTGATGTCGGCGGCCGTCCGGGACGCCGGCCCGAGCGCGACCGCCGTATCGACCACCACGTCGTACTCGTCCACGAGGTCGAGGAACCCCGGCGTGTCGAACAATCCGAGGTGGGGAACGCACGCCCGGAGGGCCGGAAATCGATCCAGGACGTTCGCGAAGCGCTCGGGTGCGAGCGTGGAATCGCCGCGGTCGAACGGGTGCGTCGACGCGTGAATCACGAGCGGGGCGTCCCGCGCCACCAACTCCTCGTACACTGAATCCAGCCGGGGGTCGTCCGGTGGATAGCCCTGCACGACGCAGTGAAGCTTGATCCCTGCCAGGCCGCGGTCGAACGCGTCCCGCACCACCGCACGGGGGTCGTCGTCGCCCGCGTGCACCGTTCCGAGCGCCACGCACGCCGGGTCGTCCGCGAGCGCTCGCCCGACCCACTCGTTCATCTCCTGCGCCACCCCGGGACGGTGCGCGTACGGGAAACACACGAACCCGTCCGTGCGCTCGCGGATACGCGCCCGTGCGGTCGCGGCGTCTGGTGTCGGTATCTGCCACTCCGTCTCCGCTCCGAACCAGCCGTAAACCGCGTTGAGCAAGTCGTCCGGAAGCAGATGGACGTGCGCGTCTACCACCTCGCAGTCCGGGTACGCGTCCCCCGCCGGGTCGGCGTCGGGGTCCACTACCCCTGCCCCACCATCCGCTCCTCGTCCTCCCAGTACTCCTGTCTGAGCTGGTACTTCTGGACTTTCCCGGTCGCGGTCTCCGGGAGCGACTCCACGAACTCGACGCTCGTCGGGGCCTTGTACGTCGCCATGTTCTCGCGTGCGAACGCGACGACATCGTCCTCCGTGAGGGCCGCGTCGTCTTTTTGCACGACGAGCGCCTTCGGTGTCTCGCCCCACTCGTCAGAGGGAACGGGAATGACGGCGGCCTTCGCGATGTCCGGATGGTCGAACAGCGTGTCCTCCACGTCGATACTCGAGATGTTCTCACCGCCGGAGATGATGATGTCCTTCTTCCGATCCTGAATCGCTATCATGCCGTTCTCGTCCATCGTCGCGAGGTCGCCCGTGTGGAAGAACCCCGACGCACGGTCGTTGAACGCCTCGTGCGTGATGTCGGGCTTGTTGAGGTAACGGTCCATCACCTGGTTCCCGCGGACGACGATTTCGCCCACGGTCTCGTCGTCCCGCGGGACGTCCCTGCCGTCCTCGTCCACCACTCGGATTTCGGTGTTCAGTGCGGCGTGACCCTGCTTCGTTTTGATGGTCGTGGGGTCGCCGTCCGCGAGCCGCCGCGGACTGTTCGAGGTGGTGATGATGGGCGCGGTCTCCGTCAGCCCGTATATCTGGATGAGCCGCCACCCGAACGCGTCCTCGATAGTGCGGATGGTCGCCCGCGGCGGCGCGCTCCCCGCCGTCGTGATGCGGAGGTCGCGGTCGCCCGTTGTCGCCCCGACATCGTTCGACTCGTAGTAGTCGATGAGGCGGTTCAGCACGGTCGGTGCGCCACACATGTATGAGACGTCGTACGTCCGAATGCGCTCCAGCGTCCCCGCGGCATCGAACTCGCGCTGGCAGACGTGCGTCCCGCCCGTGCCCGTGATGGCGTATACGTGCCCCCAGCCGTTACAGTGGAACATCGGGAGCGTCCAGAGATATGTGTCGTCCTCCTGGATCTCCATGTGGTGGCTGAGAACGAGCGCGTGCCAGTGTTCGGTTCGATGCGTCCGTACGACGCCCTTCGGGTCGCCCGTCGTGCCCGACGTGTAGTTCACGGTCGCATCGTCGCCCTCCGCGATGTCGGGGCGGTCGGGCCGCTCCGCGCTCGCGTCGTCGAGGAGGGTCTCGTAGTCCAGCCAGTCGCCCTCGATGCCGTCCGCCTCGTACCCCACGAAGTGCTCCGTCGGAACCTCGTCCCGTACCTCCTCGACGCGTTCGGCGAGCTCGTAGTCGGCGATGACGGCTGTCGCGTCCGCGTCGTTCAGGATGTACTCGTAGTCCTCGGGCGTCAGCCGGTAGTTCATCGGGACGTTCACGACGCCGAGCTGGTTCGTCGCGTAGATGGTTTCGAGGAAGTAGTGCGTGTTCGGAGAGAGCAGTGCGACACGGTCGCCCTCCTCGACGCCGAGTTCGGTGAGTGCGTTCGAGAGCCGGTGGACGCGCTCCGCGAACTCCCCGTACGTGTACTCGGTGCCGTCGTCCGCGATGACGCCCACGAGGTCGTCGTAGAGCGTCTCTGCGCGATCCAGATAGTCGAGCGTGGTTTGGTCGACGTACATTGTGACTCGCTACCTATGCTCTCGATAGGCGGCGATGTAAATCTTGCCGCGGTCTGGGGTTAGGACTGTATCTCGTCGGTGCGGTCGCCCTTCTTCACGTCGCCGTCAGCCGTCTTCACGTACACGTCGTCCGCGTACCCGGCCTCGGCGTTCGCGAACTCGCCGCCCTCCAGTTTCTCCGGGGTCGCGGGCGCGTCCGGAAGCCCGTCCGCGGGCGCGAACTCGCCGAGCGGGTCCTCGACCGAGATGCCGTGCGCGTCGAAGAACTCGCGGTAGCGCTCGTAGTGCGCTTCGACCTCGTCCGCGGGGAACTCCATCATCTCCGTCCACCCGTGCGCGTAGAAGTCGAAGGAGCCGACGACGTGCGTGATTTCGCGCGCTTCGGCCTCCGCGTACCCCTCCCGGAGCGCGGCGAGGTACATGTCGATGGTCGCGTCGAAGAACGCCTCCAGGCGCTCGCGGCGCTCTTCTGCGTGGGCGTCGTCGGCCTTCTCCAGGAACACGTCGACGTGGAGGTCGACGAGCCAGTCGTGCATCCGCTCCGAGACGACGGGAAGCGTGAGCGCCTGTTTCGTCGCGAAGTGCCGGACGTTCTGCGCTATCTTCATGTTCTCCTAGTGGGCTCACGCCCTCCTAAATCGCGGGGTTCCGAACCGCGCACACCCGTCTCCAGCGACCCGCGCCGGCACCGTAGGCGGATAGCAACCCACTTTAACCCCGAATACGACACTCTCGGTATGACCGAGTCGTACGTGATACTCGGGGACGGAATTTCGGGGAGTTCCGCCGCCGAGACACTCCGCGAGGAGGCTCCGGACGCCGACATCACCGTCGTTACGGACGAGGGAGAACCCCTCTACAATCGCATTCTCATCAAGGAGTTCGCAAAGGGGAAACTCCCGGAAGCACCGATCTCCATCCACGACGAGGACTGGTACGACGAACGAGACATCGACCTGAAGCTGAACACGCTGGTCACGGGCCTCGACACGGACGCCCACGAGGTGTACACGCACGAGAGCGAGACTCTGGAATACGACAAGCTCCTCGTCGCGACCGGCGGGACGCCCGTTCAGCTCCCGGTTCCGGGGAGTGACGCGGACGGCGTTCACCACTTCTGGACGTTCCAGGACGCCCGCCGCATCCGCGAGGACGCCGAAGAAGCCGACACCGGCGTCATCGTCGGCGCGGGCCTGCTCGGCATCGACCTCGCCGCCATCTGCGCCGCGCAGGGCCTGGACGCCCACTACCTGATGCGTGGCGGCCGCTGGTGGCGGTACGCGCTCAGCCAGGACGGCGCGGCCATCATCCACGAGGCGCTCGACGAGAAGGGGGTCACGCCAGTCTTCGACTCCGGCGCGAGCGAGTTCCTCACGGACGACGACGGGAACGTCGTCGAAACCGTGGACTCGAACGGCGAGCACTACGACTCCGAGTTCGCGGGCGTCGCCATCGGACTCGACTTCAACGTGGAGTTCCTCCAGAACGCCGGGTTCGACATCGAGACCGGCATCATCGTGGACGAGTACATGCAGACCAGCGTCGAGGACGTGTTCGCCGCGGGCGACATCACGGAGTTCTACGACGTGGTGCTCGAAGAGCACGCGCAGAACGGCTCGTGGGGCTCCGCGAAGCAGCAGGGATCGGTCGCCGCGCAGGCGATGGCGGCCGACGACGTCGAGGAGGACGTCGAGGAGTTCCGCTGGGTGTCCTCGTACTCCATCACGCACTTCGACTTCCCCTTCCTCTCCTTCGGCTTCCCGTCGAAGGGCGACGACGAGTGCGAACGCACGTACGACGACCAGGAGTGGCGGCGGCTCACGTTCAAGGACGGCAAGCTCATCGGCGGCGTCCTCATCGGTAACCTCGCGCCCCAGTCGAAGTACAAACAGCTCATCCGCGAGGAGGCGCAGGTCGCCGACCAGCAGGACGTCCTCCTCGAGGAGAACTTCGACCTCGACGACCTCGACTTCTAACGCGTCCTCGCTTTCGCGGCCGCTTCGCCAGATTCGTTCGAACCCTTCTCCGTATCTTGTGACTACAGTAATGCTTATGGGGTTGTGTGATATACACTAGCACAGCCAGTGGTGGCTGGTGTACAAAGATGAACCCGACAGTGCGACTCGAACGCGCGGACGCCGTCCCGCAGGACGCCCGCGTCCGCGACTTCGACGAACTCGACTCCGACGCACAGCACGCCCTCCCCGGCGCGGTCGACGGCGACCCCGTAACACTCGACTCCCCGACCGCACTGGAGGACGGCGAAATCGTGAAGTACACCGGCTACTACCGCATCTCCGTCGCGGAGTGAAACGAAGGCGTTTTCCCCGCTCTCCCCCCACGTCTTCCCCATGAGCATGAGCGGCGGCAGCGGGGACATGACGCTCGCGTTCGAACTGTCCGCGCTCCAGGCACTCGCGAAGCCCGGAACGGCGTTCGCGGACGCCCGGCAGTGGACGGAGTACGTCGGCGTCGTGAGCGACGAACCGACGTACGTCGTCACGAACTTCACGCGCAAGCGCCGCATCCGCCAGGACTTCTTCAGCGGCCCGAAGGGCAAGGAGGAGAGCCTCGACTCCGTGAGAGACCAGTTCGACACCGAACGCCACGTGTTCGTCGGGACGAGCGACGACGACGAGGCGCTCGCCGGCGAGGCCGGCTGGGAGTACCTCGACGTGGAGGACGCCGCGGAGGCAGCGGGCTGGGAGCTCGCGGACGAGACGGAGGACGACGACGCGTTCGAGAACGACGAACAGCGTGACGACTGGCCCTAGACGTCGCGCCGACGGAAGTACTGGACGCTCGTCGCCACGAGAGCGAGGGCGGCGGCGAGAAGGATGGCGGCGGCGGCGAGGTCGTACGTGTTCTCGACGAGGATCGCGGTCGGGTCGAAGTACCGCATCGGCGCGAGAGCGCCGAGCCACGCGTAGTCCGTGGTCGAGACGGCGGTTTCGAGCAGGAACAACCCGAACACGGTCGCCATCGCGGCGCGCTGGGCGACGCTCGCCCGGCTCGCGGCGGCGCTGAACGCGAGCCCGACGGCGGCACAGCAGAGCAGGTAGGGAAGCGAGAGGAGGTGGACGGCGAGCAGATCGGTGGCGGCGACCGGGTAGCCGATAGCGCGCGTCGCGAGCCACGTGACGGCGGCGACGACGGCGTTCACCAGCAGGATGCCCGGCACGATTGCGAGGTAGTTCTCGGCGACGACGCGACCCCGGGAGACGGGGAGGGAGAGCAGGATGTCGATGCGTTCCGACTCCACGTCGCCCGCGAGGAGGCCGGCGGCGGCGTACGCGAGGTAGACGCCGAGCAGTATCACCCACGCGAAGTGGTAGAGTTCGGTCGCGAGAAACCCCTCGATGGTGCCGAACGCGCGCAGGCCGAACGCCTCGACGAACACGGGCGGGAGCGCGTCCACGTACTCCTCGATGTCGAACCCGCCGGCGAACGACGGATAGAACGCCGCGTACAGCGCGCTGAACGCGGACAGGCCGACCGAGAGCGCGAGCGCGCCCCGGACGCGCTTCCGAGCGCCGTACCGCGCGAGTTCAAGCATCGTCCTCACCGTAGAACGTCAAGAACACGTCTTCGAGCGGCGCTTCCTCCACGTCGAGTTCCCGCAGGTCGAACTCGCGGAACTCGGCTACGAGGTCGTTCACGTCGCCCGCGAACGTGAACGAGAACGCGGTCTCGTCGCCGTCCCGCCACCGTGACACGTCCGAGACGCCCGCGACGTCGAACGCCCCCTCGGGCGGATCGCCGGCCACCCGCACCCGGACGTGCTTCCCGCTCCGGTCGAGCAGGTCGCGCACGTCCTCCACGGTGACCAGTTCGCCCCCGCGGAGCACGCCCACGCGGTCGCACACCCGCCTGACCTCGCTGAGGACGTGACTCGAGAACAGCATCGTCGTCCCGCGCTCGCGTTCGCCCCTGACGAACTCGTTGAACCGCTCCTGGAGCAGGGGGTCGAGACCCGCGGTGGGTTCGTCCATCACGACCACGTCCGGGTCGTGCATGAGCGCCTGCACCAGTCCGAGCTTCTGGACGTTCCCCGTCGAGTACTCGCGGATTTCGCGTTCTACGGGCGGCGTGAACAGGTCGAGCAACTCCTCCCTGCGCTCCCCGCCCTTGATGGACTCGTGGAGGTCGAGCACCTCCCGGCCGGTGCTCTGTTGGTCGAACCGCGGGTTCGACGGCAGGTAGCCGATTCGCTCCAGGGCGTCGAGTCGCTGGTCCTCGACGGCCATGTCGCGGCCGAGCACGGACACCGTGCCCGCCGTCGGGGACTGCAGACCGAGGAGCACGCGGATGGTCGTGGTCTTCCCCGCGCCGTTCGGCCCGAGGTACCCGAACACCTCGCCGGACTCGATGGCGAGCGAGAGGTCGGAGACGGCGGCGAGGTCGCCGTACTGCTTCGTCAGTCCGTCTATCTCGATGGCGGCCATGCGCGAAGAGACAGCGCATGCCCCGATGAATGTTGTCCCGCGCGCCGGTATGCGGAGGGCTTACCCGCGCTCGCCTGCGACACTCTCGTATGGCTGAACCCCGCGTACCGGACGACGGCGGCGGCGATGGGGGCGACGGCGGTGCGAGCGACGGCGTGGTCGAACTCCCGTGTGGGGAGCGCGTGGCGACGACGGCGTTCGACCTCGGGATGCGGGAGTACGACTGTTCGTGCGGTTCGTCGCACGCGGTCGTGATGGACATGCACCCGCCCGGGCGCTTCCTCCCGGAGTCCATCGTGGACATCCTCGATGCGGCGGTCGAGCCCGCCGAGGACGACGCGTTCGAGGAGTTCGGCACTCCTCACCTGATGGGCGCGGTGATGGAGGAGGTGCCCGAGGAGGTGGCGACGTACGACGCGAGCGGCGAGGGCGAGGTCGGGTACGCGCTCCTCTGGGTGTTCGGCTTCGACTCCCGGACGCTCCACGAGTACGTCGTCGAACTCGTCGTCGAACTGATGGATCACGCAGTGAGCCACGCCGAGAACCCGAACGCGTCCGCCGAGTTCGAAGACGCGATGACCGAGTTCGACGTGCCCGCGTTCGTCGACGAGTACCGGCGAGAGCGGGACTGGGCGGCCTGACGGCGGGAGTTTTGATGTCGATATCGGTCGCGTAGCGGTGCGTTCGCGACGCTCCGCGCGGGCTGTCCTCTCACCCGCTGCTTCGATTTTCGTAATTCAGTTTCGAGCCGCGTAGTTTTTCGTCGGACTTATTACGATGACCGAACTGGACTTGGGTAGTATGAGTGACGACCGGACCGTGCTCCTCATCGGGAGCGGCCCGATACAGATCGGACAGGCGGCTGAGTTCGACTACTCCGGCGCGCAGGCGTGCCGCGCGCTCCAGGAGGAGGGCGCCCGAGTCGTCCTCGTGAACTCCAACCCCGCCACCATCATGACCGACCCCGAGATGGCGGACGCCGTCTACATCGAACCCATCACCACGGACGCCATCGCGGAGGTCATCGCGAAGGAGAACCCAGACGGCGTCATCGCCGGTCTGGGCGGGCAGACGGGCTTGAACGTCACGGCGGAACTCGCGGAGGAAGGCGTGCTCGACGAGTACGACGTGGACGTCATGGGCACGCCGCTCGACACCATCTACGCGACCGAAGACCGCGACCTCTTCCGCCAGCGCATGCACGACCTCGATCAGCCCGTCCCGAAGTCCACGACTATCAGCCTCGACGAGGGCGAGTCCCTCCAGGCGCTGAGCGAGGACGACATCGCCGACCGCGTCGAGGACGCCGTCGAGCAGGTCGGCGGCCTCCCCGTCATCTCCCGCACGACGTACACGCTCGGCGGGAGCGGGTCCGGCGTCGTCCACGAGCTGGCGGAGCTCAAGCAGCGCGTGCGCAGCGGCCTCCGGCTCTCCCGGAACTCCGAAGTCCTCATCACGGAGTCCATCTCGGGCTGGGTGGAACTCGAGTACGAGGTGATGCGGGACGCCGGCGACTCCTGCATCATCATCTGCAACATGGAGAACATCGACCCGATGGGCATCCACACGGGCGAGAGCACCGTGGTGACGCCCAGTCAGGTCATCCCGGACGAGGGCCACCAGGAGATGCGGGACGCCGCCCTGGAGGTCATCCGCGACCTCGGCATCGAGGGCGGCTGTAACATCCAGTTCGCGTGGCACGACGACGGCACGCCCGGCGGCGAGTACCGCGTGGTGGAAGTCAATCCGCGCGTCTCCCGCTCGTCGGCGCTCGCGTCGAAGGCGACCGGCTATCCGATTGCGCGCGTCACCGCGAAGGTCGCGCTCGGCAAGCGCCTCCACGAGATCTCGAACGAGATTACGGGCCAGACCACGGCCGCGTTCGAACCCGCGATCGACTACGTGGTGACGAAGGTGCCGCGGTGGCCCAAGGACAAGTTCCCCGAAGTGGACTTCGAACTCGGCACCGCGATGAAGAGTACGGGCGAGGCGATGTCCATCGGTCGGACGTTCGAGGAGAGCCTCCTGAAAGCCCTCCGCAGCAGCGAGTACGACCCCGCCGTGGACTGGCCGGAGGTGTCGGACGACGAACTCGAAGTCGACTACCTGGAGCGCCCGACGCCCGACCGGCCGTACGCGATGTTCGAGGCGTTCGACCGCGGCTACACGGTCTCGGAGGTCGTCGAACTGACGGACATCGCGGAGTGGTACGTGGAGCGGTACGCGAACGTCGCGGACGCCGCCGCGGACGCGCAGAACGGCGACTTCACGAGCGCCGCGACCGCGGGCTTCACCAACCACGAGATAGCGGCGCTCGCGGGCGGCGAGTTCGCGGACGCGAACGAGTCCTGGCTCCCCGCCGCCGACGAGGACGCCGTGACGGACGGCGCGGGCGCGAGCATCGACAGCATCGAAGGGGACGTGCCCGGCCGCACCTACAAGCAGGTGGACACGTGCGCGGGCGAGTTCGCCGCGCAGACGCCGTACTACTACTCGTCGCGCAAGCCCGAGTGGTTCAGCGGGCCGTTCGAGGGCGACGCGGCCGCGGGCGAACTCGTCGTGGACGAGGACGAGCGCAGCGTCGTCGTCGTGGGCGGCGGCCCAATCCGCATCGGGCAGGGAGTAGAGTTCGACTACTGCTCCGTGCACGCGGTGCGCGCGCTCCGCGAGGAGGGCATCGACGCGCACGTCGTGAACAACAACCCCGAAACCGTCTCCACGGACTACGACACGAGCGACGGATTGTTCTTCGAACCCATCACCGCCGAGGAGGTCGCGGACGTGGTGGAGGCGACGAACGCGGACGGCGTGATGGTGCAGTTCGGCGGCCAGACCTCCGTCAACATCGCCGACCCCCTCCAGGACGAAATCGACCGCCGCGGACTGGACGCCGACATCGTCGGAACGAGCGTGGACGCGATGGATCTCGCCGAGGACCGCGACCGGTTCAACGCGCTGATGGACGAGTACGGGATCAGCCAGCCGACCGGCGGGAGCGCCACGTCGAAGGCGGAAGCGCTCGACCTGGCGCACGACATCGGCTATCCGGTGCTCGTCCGCCCCTCGTACGTCCTCGGCGGGCGCGCGATGGAGGTCGTCTACGGCGACGACGAACTCGAGACGTACATCGAGGAGGCCGTCCGCGTCAGCCCCGAGAAACCGATTCTCGTGGACGAGTTCCTCGCGGACGCCATCGAACTCGACGTGGACGCCGTCTCGGACGGCGAGGACGTGCTCATCGGCGGCGTGATGGAGCACGTCGAGGAGGCCGGCGTCCACTCCGGCGACTCCTCCTGCGTGATTCCGCCGCGCAGCCTCGACGACGACACGCTCGCCCGCGTCCGCGAAGTCACCGAGGACATCGCGGACGCCCTCGACACCGTCGGCCTCCTGAACGTCCAACTAGCGGTACAGCACGGCGAGGTGTACGTCCTGGAGGCGAACCCGCGCTCCTCGCGCACCGTCCCGTTCGTCTCGAAGGCGACTGGCGTCCCCATCGCGAAACTCGCGGCGAAGGTGATGGCCGGGCAGTCCCTCGACGATCTCGGCGTCGCGGAGGGCGTGCCCGAGCAGTACAGCGTGAAGGAGGTCGTGCTCCCCTTCGACCGCCTCGAAGGCAGCGACCCCCGGCTCGGCCCCGAGATGAAGTCCACGGGCGAGGTGATGGGGACGGCCCGGACGTTCGGGAAGGCCTACGAGAAAGCGCAGTCCGCTGCCGGGAACGGGCTCCCCGACCCCGGCGCGACGGCCGTGGTCGACCTCGACGTCGACGGGTTCGGGGAGTACTACGAGGTCGCCGCGTTCGAGGACGTGACCGAGGGGCTCCGCACGGGCGAGATCGACCTGCTCGTCACGGACGACCCCGACGACCTCCGCACCGCCGTCCGCGAGGACGTCCCCTACTTCTCCACGGTCGCGTCCGCCGCGGCAGCCGTGGAGGCGCTCGCGCACCGCGACGACGACCTCGACGTCCTCCCCGTCAGCGACCGCCCCATCACTCACACCGACTGGGGCGCGAACTGACACGCCGCGGTTCCCGTTCTCCTCGTTGATCGCTGGTCAGGCTATCGCGAGCGTGGCGGCTCCGGCGAGCACGAACGCGCCGAGACCGTACCAGGGTTCGCGGCGGAGCGTGCGCGCGCCCGCGGCCGTCCGGCCGCCGATGTCGACGCCGAGCGCCAGCCCCACGAACAGGGCGGCGAGCGCGGTACCGACTCCCGGGAACCCGTGTTGTTCGGCGTACGCGGCGACCGCCCCGACGGTGACGCCGACGATGGCGGCGTGAACCTCCGTGTACGTGAGCGCGTTTCCGGAACCGACGGGTGTCGAACCCATACATCCGATACGGAACCGCGGGAAAAGAAGGCTTGGTCAGTCGGCGCTGACGGGCGCGCGGGACTCCGCAAGGTCGAGCACGTCGTCGAAGAAGCCGAGGGAGTCGTGGGGGCCGGGGTGGGCTTCGGGGTGGTACTGGCGCGTGATGACGTCGAGCTCGTCGGATTCGAGGCCCTCCGGGGTGTCGTCGTTCACGTTCACCTGAGTCACGTCGAGGTCGCCGGGTTCGGCGACGGTGTAGCCGTGGTTCTGCGTGGTCATCACGACCTTGTCCGTCCGGAGGTCGCGCACGGGCTGGTTCACGCCGCGGTGGCCGAACGCCATCTTCTCCGTGCTGCCGCCGAGCGCGTTCGCGACGACCTGCTGGCCGAGGCAGATACCCGCGAAGGGGTACTCGCCGACGAGCGTGTCGACGAGGTGTTCGGCGGCCTCGAAGTTCTCCGGGTCGCCGGGGCCGTTCGAGACGAACACGACGTCGGGGTCGATGTCGCGGACTGCCGCGGGCGTGGTATCGTAGGGGAGGACGTGGACTTCGGCGTTCCGCGCGGTGAGCGAGTCCACGATCGAGCCCTTCGCGCCGCAGTCGACCAGCGCGACGGACGCCCCGCTCCCCTGGTGGTGTTCGGGTTCGGTGACGCTGACCTGCGCGCCGATGTCGGTGATGTCGGACATCCCGGGGCAGTCGGCGAGTTCCTCCTTCGCGGCCGCGGGGCTGGCGTCGGGGCCGGCGGCGATACCGACCTTCATCGCGCCGCCCTCGCGGATGTCGAGAACGAGGTCGCGGGTGTCGACGTGGTCGACGGCGGGCACGCTTTCCTCGGTGAGCCAGTCGGCCACGTCGTCGGTGAGCTCGCGCGCGACGACGGCACTCGGGTGGACGCGGTCGGACTCGAATCGCTCCGCGCGGACGCCGTAGTTCCCGATGAGCGGGTAGGCGAACGTGAGAACCTGTTCCTCGTAGGAGGGGTCGGTCAGGGACTCCTCGTAGCCCGTGTACGCGGTGGTGAACACGAGTTCACCCTGTGCGCGGCCCGGTGAGCGGGCGCGGGCTTCGACGACGTCCCCCGTTTCGAGCGCGAGGTATGCGTCCGGCATTACGAGATTCAAACGTACTACCCGCACTTAGTCCTTACCTTCGTAATTGAGTTACGAAATTCGTAACGCTATTGGGTTCGGGGGTGGTTCCACGCGTATGGACGACCTCGACCGGAAGATACTCGACATCCTCCGACGGGACGCCCGCACGCCATACACGGAGATAGCGAGCACGCTCGACGTGAGCGAGGGGACGGTCAGAAACCGCGTCGATCGGCTCCGCGACGACGGCATCATCGAACGGTTCACCGTCTCCACCCGCACCGGAAACGTCAAGGCGATGATAGAGGTGTCCGTCGCAGTGGACGTGGACACGCACTCCGTCGGCGACCGCATGACCGAGTGGGACGAAGTCGACTTCGTCTGGCAGGTCTCGGGCGAACTCGACATCGTCCTCGTCGTCGACGCCGCGGACACCACGCGCGTGAACGAACTCATCACGAAAGCCCGCGAACAGGACGAGGTCGTAGAGACGAAGACGCGACTGATTCTCGACGAGAAACTCGGCTGAACATCCGAAGTTCTATTCCCGTCCCTCCCCCTCCCACGTGTATGAACGACACACCGACGGGAGCTGACGTACGCACGCCCGAAGAAGTCGAGAACGCAGAACAGGACGTCGTCACCGTCACGCCCGACGACGAACGCACCGGCCTCACGAACCGCCTCGACGCCCACACCGGCGACGGCATCCGCCACCGCGCCTTCACCTGCATGCTCTTCGACGAGGACGGCCGCGTTCTCCTCGCGCAGCGCGCGGCCCGCAAACGCCTCTGGGACACCTGCTGGGACGGCACCGTCGCCAGCCATCCCGTGGACGGCCAGAGCCAGACGGAAGCCACCCGGGAACGCCTCGACGAGGAGCTCGGGATTTCACCCGACCAGTACGACGACCTCGAAGTAACAGACCGATTCGAGTACAAGCGCTACTACATGAACGACGGCGTCGAGTGGGAGGTCTGCGCCGTCCTCCAGGCAACCCTCACCGACACCAGCATCGACCCAGACCCCGACGAGGTCGGCGGCGTCCTCTGGGCGGACTACGACGACCTCCACGAGAACCCCCGGCAGTACCGCCAGCTTGACCTCTGCCCCTGGTTCGAAATCGCGATGCGCCGCGACTTCGAGTAAGCTTTTCCACCCGCGCCCCTACGTGGGGTATGCTCGCCCTCGCCGGCGGCGTCTACGACGACGTGCTCGCGCACGCCCGCGAGGACGTCCCCCGCGAGGCCTGCGGCATCCTCGTCGGCACCACCGACGGCGACGCGGCGACCGCGACGGTCGCGCACCGCGTCCGGAACGTCGCCGACGCCCCCAACGTCGCGTACGAGATAGACCCCACCGAACAGCTCCGGGTGTTCGAGACCGCCGCCGACCACGACCGCGAAGTCGTCGGGTTCTACCACTCGCATCCCGCGGGCCCCGCCGCGATGAGCGACCGCGACCGCGAGACGGCCGCGTGGCCCGGCTATCGGTACCTCCTCGTGTCGCTCGCCGGCCGCCCGCCGTTCGTCGGCGCGTGGATGTGGACGGGCGACGACTTCGAGCGCGAGGCCGTCACAGTCCAAAACTGAGTAGTGTCCGCCCCTCCCTCCTCCAGTATGGTCGATACGTACGACGACCTCTCGGGACAGGTCGCGCTCGTCACCGGCGCGAACCGCGGGCTCGGCGCGGAAATCGCCCGCACGCTCGCGGAGAGGGGCGCGACCGTCTACGCCGGCTCCCGGAGTTCGCAGAACGACACTCCGGAAGACACCGAACGCGTCCTCCTCGACGTGACGCAGGAGGGCGACATCGAGGCCGCTGTGGACGGCATCTACTCCGAAGTCGGCCGCCTCGACATCCTCGTGAACAACGCGGGCGTCGGCGAGTTCGGGAACGACATCGTCGCGGAGCCAACCACGGAAATCGACCGCACGCTCGCGGTGAACCTCCGCGGGCCGATGGTGCTCTGCAAGCACGCCGTCCCGCTCCTCATCCAGAACGAGGGCGGGCGCGTCGTCAACGTCTCCTCCGGCATGGGCGCGCTCACCGACATGGACGGCTCCAGCCCCGCCTACCGGATCTCCAAGACGGGACTGAACGGCCTCACGGCCTACCTGCACGGCGAGTACAACGAGAACGGCCTGCTCGCGAACTCCGTCTGCCCCGGCTACGTCCAGACCGACATGGGCGGCGAGGACGCCGACCGCTCCGTCGAGACGGGCGCGGAGACGCCGGTGTGGCTCGCGTCGCTCGAACCCGACGGGCCGTCCGGTGCGTTCTGGCGGGACAAAGAACGCATCGACTGGTAGGCCGCGTTAGCGCCGCACCGCAGTCCAGACGCCCACCAGCGCGAACAGCACCGCGGGCACCATCGGGAGCGCGACGAGCGTGTCCATCCAGGGCAGTCCGAGCGGGCTGAGCGTCCCGCCGAGCAGTATCAGTCCCGGTATGACGAGCATGGAGACGACGAGCACCGCGATGATCGCCCAGGACTGTCGATCCGTGAGCGGTCGTTCGGCCTGTGCCTCCTGTGGTTCGTGCGCCATCAGTATTCGCTATCGGGTTTTACCACCACCTTCCCAAAGCCTTCGCGATTCTCCAGCAGTTCGTGCGCGCGCGCCGTCTCGCTTATCGGCAGCACCTCGCGGATGCGCGGCTCGAACGTCCCGTCCCAGACGTGCTGGAGGGCGTCGTCGGCCTCTCCGAGGGTCGCCATCGTCGATCCGATGACCTTGAGCTGGTTCCAGAAGATGCGGTTGATGTCAGTCTCCGGCCGCCCGCCGGTCGTCGCGCCGCACGTGACGACCCGGCCGCCCTTCGCGAGCGACTTCAGGCTGTCCTGCCACGTCGCCGCCCCGACGTGATCCACCACCACGTCGACGCCGCGCTTCCCCGTCAGCTCTCGGATCCGGCTCGCGAAGTCGTTCGCTTCGTAGTCGATCGTGTAGTCCGCACCGATCTCCTCGGCGTAATCGAGTTTCTCCTGGCTGGACGCGGTGGCGTACACCTCCGCGCCCGCGTGCTTCGCGACCTGCACGGCCGCGTGCCCGACGCCGCCGCTCGCGCCGAGCACGAGCACTTTCTCGCCCGGACTGACTTCGCCGCGCGTGAGCAGCATCCGCCACGCCGTCTGGAACACGAGCGGCGCGGCCGCCGCCGTCTCCCAGTCCACGTGCTCGGGGACGGGAACGAGGTTCTCCTCCGGAACTACCGTCTGCTCGGAGTGGACGCCGCGGACGTGCTCGCCGATGATGTGGAACGAGGAACACAGCGAGTGCTCGCCGTCCCGACAGAACTCGCACTCCCCGCAGCTCACGCCCGAGAGCAGCGCGACGCGGTCGCCCTCGGAGAAGCGCGTCACGTCCTCGCCGACCTCGGCGACGACGCCCGCGCAGTCGCTCCCCGGAATGTGCGGCATGTCGAGGTCGACTCCCGGCAGCCCCTTGCGCGTCCAGATGTCGAGGTGGTTCAGCGCGCCCGCCTTCACGTCCACCACGACCTCGCCCCGCCCCGCCTCGGGATCCGGGAACTCGCCGTACTCGATGACGTCCCTGCCGCCGTGCTCCGCAAACTGAACTGCCTTCATGCGTCGAGACTTCACGTCCTCGCCTCAAAACTCTATGGCACGTATTATCCCGCCGCCGCTCCCAGGGTGCGTATGGTCGACTTCCAGTCCCGCGACACCGACGACTCGGAACCGGCGGACGCCGAGGGCGAGCAGGGCGACGAGAGCCACGAACACGAGGGGCGCGAGCACGACCACAGCCACGAGCACGACCACAGCCACCACCACGACGCTGATATCGACGCGCTCGGCGTCGGCGTGGTAACGGTGTCGTCGTCGCGGAGTCTGGACGACGACCCGAGCGGGGACGCCATCGAGACGGCGTTCGAGAGCGAGGGCCACGAGGTCGTCACCCGCGAACTGGTACGAGACGACTACGACCGCGTGCAGGCGGTCGTGAACCGCCTCGTCGGCCGGGACGACGTGGACGCGGTCGTCACGACGGGCGGGACGGGCGTCACGCCGGACGACCGGACCGTCGAGGCGGTGCGCCCGCTCCTGGAAAAACGCCTTCCCGGATTCGGCGAACTGTTCCGCCGGCTCTCCTTCGACGACATCGGCACGCGCGTCGTCGGCACGCGCGCGCTCGCCGGCATCGCGGACGGCGTCCCGGTCTTCTGCCTCCCCGGGAGCGAGAACGCCGCGACGCTCGGCGCGCAAGACATCATCGTCCCCGAGGCCCCCCACCTCGCCGGGCTCTCCCAGCGCGCGGACGAGGCGGACGAGGAGTGACCGACAAACAGGCGATTCGCGAACGCGTCTGGGACGCACTCGACGAGGACGGCGTCGCGCGTTTCCCGTTCCCGCCGCACGGCCGCATCCCGAACTTCGCGGGCGCGGAGACCGCAGCCGACCGCCTCGCCGACACGGACGCCTGGCAGTCGGCGGCCGTGGTGAAGGCGAACCCGGACGCGCCCCAGCTTCCCGTGCGGCGGAGCGCGCTCCGCGACGGCAAAACCGTCTACATGGCCGTTCCACGGCTCAGGGACAAGGAGTGCTTCCTCGAACTCGACCCCGGCACTATCGACCCCGAGAACTACGACCGCGCGCCCGCGCTCTCGAATGTGGAGGCGTACGCCACCCAGGTCGGGCCGGCGGCCGTCCCGGAAATCGACCTCGTCGTGTCCGGGAGCGTCGCCGTCACCGAGGGCGGCGCGCGAATCGGGAAGGGCGAGGGGTACAGCGACCTCGAATACGCGATACTCCACGACCTCGGGCTGGTGGCGGCCGCTGGGAGCCACCGAACGGCGAGCGGTGAAACCGCGGGCACGACGGTCGCGACGACGGTGCACGAACGCCAGGTAGTCGAGGACGCGACGCCGGACGACCACGACGTGCCGCTGGATTTTGTGGTGACGCCCGAACGAACGATTGCGACGGAGACGCCGCACGAACGCCCCGCGGGCGTGGACTGGGACGCGCTGAGCGAGGAGCGAATCGCGGAGATACCGGTGCTGGAGCGCCTACAGCCGGACGAGCGTTTATAACCGAAGCCGGCGAACGTCGGGGTATGCCGCGGGAGGCCGAGTCCGTGCTCGCCGGACTCCTGGAGGAGCGCGAGACGACGCCAGCCTGCGCGATGTGTTCGAGCGACGCCGACTTCTTCCTCTACGAACCCGATCGGGTGCGGAAGTTCGTCTGCTGGGAGCACGTCAGCCCGTACGCTGCAGCCGTCGACGAACCCGGAGACGACCGCCCGACGGCGGTCAGAATCTAGTCCATCGGCGCCATCGTCGCCGTGAACACCGCGATTTCGCCGCTCTCGTTTCGCGCGCCGTGCGGGACGCCGGGTTCGTGGACGACGACACCGGGCGCGTCCACCGCTCGCTCCTCGTCGCCCTGCACGACGACGACCGTTCCCTCGACGACGTGGAACGCGTTCGTCTGTCCGGGATGGTCGTGCGGGCTGAGTTCGCCGCCCGGACCGAGCGCGAACGCCTTCACGAGCACGTCCTCGGAGTAGTACAGTTCACTGGTCGCTACCTCGCCCGCTTCGGGCGCGAAGTCGAGGTCGTGTACGTCCATACCGGCGCGTGGGAGCGGAGCTACTTAGGCTTCGACGCCCGCGAGCTCCTCCGCAACCAGGTCGGGGTCGAGGAGCTCGGTGTCGAGCGCGAGGTCGAGCTGTCCGCGGACGAACTCCGGAATCGTGTCGGGCGAGTACACCACGGTCTTCAGGCGGTCGTTCAGTTCGAGCGCGACCGACACCGCGGTCGATTCACCCACGTCCGTCAGCACTAACACGTCCGCGTCCGCGACGCCCGCGTCCTCCAGTTCCGCGGCGCTCCCGAGGCCGATGCGTTCGACCGAGACGCCCTGCGCGCCGAGGGCGTCACCGAGTCCGCGGTCGGGGCCGACGAGAATTGCATTCATACTACTCGGTGGGCGGCCGGCGGATAAGAATCTGACGAGCGTTCCCTTACTCGTACTCGATGGTCGCGGGCGGCTTGTGCGTCACGTCGTACACGACGCGACTCACGTCCTCGACCGTTCCCGTGATGCGGCTCTGGAGGCGCTGGAGCGTCTCCCAGTCGAGCTCCTGGGCGCGCGCGGTCATCCCGTCACGGCTTTCGACGGACCGAACGGCGACCACGTGACCGTGCACGCGATTGTCGCCCTTCACGCCGGTCGCTTTCCCGAGCACGGCCGCGAACGCCTGCCAGGGCTCGTACTCCTCCAGTTCGTCCTCGACGATGTGCGTCGCCTCGCGGGCGACCCGCACCTTCTCCCGCGTGACCTCGCCGACGACGCGCACGGCGAGTCCGGGGCCGGGGAACGGCATCCGTTCGCTGATGACCTCCTCGAGGCCGAGTTCGCGCGCGACGGAGCGCACCTCGTCCTTGTAGAGGTCGCGCAGCGGTTCGACGATGCCCTCGAAGTCCACGGCGTCGGGAAGGCCGCCGACGTTGTGGTGGCTCTTGATGTTCCCCTCGCTCTCGATGCGATCCGGGTAGATGGTGCCCTGCACGAGGTAGTCCGCGTCGGTCTCCCGCGCGACGGTCTCGAACTCCCGGATGAACTGCTCGCCGATGACCTTCCGCTTCTCCTCGGGGTCTGTCACGCCCTCCAGCGCGCCGAGGAAGCGGTCTGCGGCGTCGACGACGCGGAGGCTGTCCATGTACCCGAACACCTCCTCGATCTCCTCCGTCTCGCCCTTCCGCATCAATCCGGTGTCCACGTACACGGGCACGAGCTGCTCGCCGACGGCCTCGTACGCGAGCGCCGCCGCCGTCGAGGAGTCCACGCCGCCGGAGAGCGCGATGATGGCCGTGCTGTCGCCGAGCTCCTCCGCGATTTCGGTTTTCGCGTCCTCGATGAACTCGTCTACGTCCACCATCAGGCGGTCACCTCCGTCTCCGCGAGCACCGCCTGCAGTAGGCCGACGAACGGCGGGCTCGCGCGGCCGGGGCGGCTCCGGAACTCGGGGTGGAACTGCGTCCCGAGGAAGTACGGGTGCGAGTCGAGTTCGACGATCTCCATGCGGTTACCCGCGTGCCCGCTGAACGTCAAGCCGTCGCTCGTGAGGTCGTCGATGTACTCCGGGTTCACCTCGTAGCGGTGGCGGTGGCGTTCCGTGCAGCTCGTGTCGCCGTACACCTCGTGTGCGAGCGTTCCCGGTTCGATCTTGGTCTCGTGCGCGCCGAGCCGCATCGTCCCGCCGAGGTCTTCCATGTCGTACTGCTCGGGCAGCAGGTCGATGACCGGATACGGCGTGTCCTCCTCGATTTCGGCGGAGTGCGCGCCCGCCAGTCCGAGGACGTTCCGCGCGTACTCCACGACCGCGAGCTGGAAGCCCAGGCAGAGCCCGAGGAAGGGGACGCCGTTCTCGCGGGCGTACCGAACGGCTTCGAGTTTCCCTTCGATTCCGCGACTCCCGAACCCGCCGGGGACGACGACGCCGTCCGCGGATTCGAGGCGTTCGCGGTGGTCGTCGTTCATCTTCTCCGAGTCCACCCACTTCACGTTCACGTCCACGCGCTCGTGCAGGCCGGCGTGCTTGAGGGACTCGTGAATCGAGATGTAGGCGTCCTCGAGCGCGTACTTCCCGACGAGCGCGATGTCCACGTCGCCCTCGGTGTCCCGGGTGACGAGGTCGCGCCACTCCGTCGAGCGCTCGCCCGCGGGGAGCGCGTCGCCGTCGATGGCGAGCTCGCTCATCACGTACTCGTCGAGCCCTTCCTCTTCGAGCACCAGGGGGACGTGGTAGATGTCTTCTACGTCCGGGTTCGAGAACACGGCGTCGGTCGGCACGTCGCAGAACAGCGCGATCTTCTCCTTCACGCTCTCCTCCAGTCGCTCGGGGTTTCGCCCGACGAGAATGTCGGGCTGCAGGCCGATACTCCGCAGTTCCTTCACGGAGTGCTGGGTCGGCTTCGTCTTCTGCTCGCCGTTCTTCGAGTCCGGGACGAGCGTAACGTGCGCGAACAGGATGTCCTCGTCGTCCTGCTCGTGACTGAACTGCCGGAGCGCTTCGAGGTACGGCATCCCCTCGATGTCCCCGACGGTGCCGCCGATCTCGACGAGGCACACGTCGCTCCCCGCCGCGGCCTCGCGGATGCGGCGCTTGATGTCGTCGGTCACGTGCGGAATCACCTGCACGGTCTTCCCGAGGTAGTCACCGGCGCGCTCGCGCTCGATGACCTCCTGGTACACCTTCCCCGTGGTGACGTTGTGGTCGGAGGTCATGTCGGCGTCGAGGAAGCGCTCGTAGTTCCCCAGGTCGAGGTCGACCTCGCCGCCGTCCTTGAGCACGTACACCTCGCCGTGTTGGTACGGGTTCATCGTCCCGGCGTCGACGTTCAGGTAGGGGTCTACCTTGACGGCGGTCACGTCGAAACCGGCGTTCGAGAGAAGTCGTCCGAGACTCGCGGCCGTGATGCCCTTCCCCAGGCCGGACATCACGCCCCCGGTAACGAACACGAATTTGTCGCCCAGTGATGGGTCGTATCCGGTCTCCGTCGGCATACTGTCTGTCCGCAATCGTCGGTCTAAACCGTTTCGGAGACCGCGCGAATGGGGCGTGTTGACAGCCTACTCGGCGTCGCGCGGGATTCCCTGGAGTGTGTCGGAGCGGTCGTAGATGACGAACTGACCGGCGGACTCCGTGCGCTTCGCGATGGCGACGACGCGCGCGATGTACGTGCCGAGCAGGACGATGGGCGCGAGCGACGCGACGTGCACGCCGACGACCAGCCAGTGCGACTGCGGGAGCTGGTCGATGTGCAGGAGGACGAACGACATCACGACGATGGCGGGGAACGCGACGAGGAAGAGGTCGCGCGAGAGGTTCGCGAACTCCCGCCGGAAGTAGAGCGTCTTGAAGTACTCCCGGGTGGTCGCGAGGTACTGGAGGAGGTCGAGCATGTCGTCGATGGTCTCCTCGACGGACTCGGGGAGGTCGCCGTCTCCCTCCGAGCGCAGCCGCTGGAGGTCGTTCACCTGCCGCTCGTAGTCGTACGCGAGCGTCGCCAGCACCACGTCGAGCGGCCCCGCGGCCTCGTCGACCTTCGCGTTCAGGTCTGCGGTCGCGCGGCCGAGGTCGTCGAGGTAGGCGTCGAAGTCCTCCCGGAATTCGAGGTCGGTCGCGGGAATGCGCTCTTCGAGGTACTGCGCGCGCTCCACGATGTCGCCCGTGAGCACGCGGAGGAACGCGGCGGGCTGGCCGGGCACGTGGTCGAACTCCGTCACCTCCTCCAGGCGGTGGCGGAACTGGGAGACGGAGTGGATGCGGCCGAACTGCTCGCCGAGCGGGTTCTGCTCGCCCGAGACGAACAGGCTGTTCACGGAGACGACGATGGAGACGAGGAGGAAGTTCCCGCTCAACAGCGTCGTCACGAGCGGCACGACCGTCCGGTGTCGAGAGAGGGTCTGCCCGAGACCCCCCATTACCAGGTGGCCAACCGGCCCGAACAGCACGAACAGCAGGATGACCGCGATTGTCGTCACCGTCAGCCGGTTCCCCTGGTACACCAGCCACTCCGTCGCGCGCGCTTCCAGCGATACCATCACTCGGCGGTTGGGAGCGCACCCGGGTTAGTGGTTCGGGCCGACGCGACCCCAGCAGGTCACGCCGAGAGCGCGTCCACGAGGAATTCGCCGACCGCGTCGGCGACCCGGTCGGTCTTCCCGACGAAGAAGTGGTCGGCGGACAGTTCCACCACCGCCATTCCGTTCTCGCGGGCGCGGTCGACGACGGGCCGCCAGTCCGCCGTGGTGTCGCGAGCGCCGTACACGACCTGCGTCGGACACTTGATGTCGTCGAGCGCGTCCGCCGCGTTCAACCCGGATTCGAGTTCCGCCGTCGGCGCGAGCAGGCTCACGGCTCGGACGCCGATTTCGGGGGTCGCGGCGGCGAGCGCGGCTATCGCGCCGCCGAAACTGAACCCGAACACGCCCACATCGTCGTACGCGTCGGCGGCCCAGCGGAGGGCGTTCCGGGCGTCCTCGCGCTCGCCCCGCCCCTCGTCCCACGGCCCGTAGTCGAACCGGAGGCACGCGATGTCGCGCTCGGCCAGGTAGTCGCTGACGGCGGTGAGGCGTCCGTCGCCGCGGTGGCCGCGGTGCTGTGGGTGCGGCGGGCACGCGACCACGCACGCGTCCGCGGAGCGCGACCCGTCGAGCGTCGCTTCGACCCGGCGTACGCCCGGAACGAGTACTGTCTCTCCCATACGCGCACTCACGGCTTCACGGGGTTTAGCGGTAGTGTTCGCCGGCGAGAATTTTAAGCATGGAGGACGAACCGGCGGGTATGGGACTGCTCTCGCGACTCTCGTACGCCATCCGGTCGAAACTGAACGCGCTCGTCGGGCGGACGGAGAACCCGCAGGAGGCGCTCGACTACTCCTACGAGCGAATGCAGGACGAACGGCAGAACATCAGGGAAAGCCTCGCAGACCTCACCGCGCAGAAGAAACGCCTCGAAGCCCAGCGCTCGCGGCTGAACGAGAACGTGGAGAAACACGCGAAGCAGGCGGAGGAGGCGATGCGCCAGGACCGCGAGGATCTGGCGCGCCGCGCGCTGGAGAAGAAGCAGGCGAAGGTCCAGCAGATGAAGGAACTGGACGAGCAGATAGCACAACTGGAGCGCACGCAGGCGGACGTAGAGGAGAAAAAGGAGCAACTCGAACAACGCATCGAGGAGTTCCGGACGAAGAAGGAGACGATGAAAGCGCGCCACGACGCCGCAGAGGCTCAGAGCCGGGTGAACGAGGCGTTGACGGGCGTCGGCGGGGAGATGGGTGAGGTGAACCGGGCGGTCGAGCGCGCGACCGAGCGAACCGAGGAGATGGAGGCGCGCGCGGCCGCACTCGACGAACTCGAGGAACGGGGCGCGCTCGAAGCGACGACGGGCGAGGACGAGATAACGACCGAACTCCGCGCGGAGCGCAGCGAGAACGAGGTGGACGCCGAACTGGCGACGCTGCGCGAGGAGGTTCAGGGCGAGCGCGCTGTCACGGACGCCGAGAAGGACGCGGAATCGGAGGTCTCCGAGGACGAAGTGGAGGAGGAACTCGAATCGCTGCGCGAAGAGGACTCCTGAGCGAGCGATCGAACCGCCGACTCGTTCGTCCCCGAGACCACCGTCACCCGGTCGTCCGTCGTGTGGATGGCGGTGTAGAACCGCGGCGTCGTGTCCGTCGCGGGCACGGCGAGCAGTCCGCCTCGTTCAGTGGCGTTCCGTGCGTCCAGCAGTCCGCGCCACGCGGCCGCGAACGCCGCCGCTTCGCTCTCGTTCTGCCACGCCGTCCGCCAGTGCACGGCGTCCGCGTCGGCGTAGTACGTCATGCGGTCGTTCCGCCAGCCGAACGCCGCGCGCGCCGCCGCGGATTTCGCACGGCCGTTCGCGCGTAACGCGAGCCGAATCCCGAGTTCGCCCACGGTGTCGTACCGAACCGGGGTCAGACCACTCGTGCGCGGTGGGTCTGCGAGCGCCGGTTTCGTGTCGTTCACGCCGGGATGGAGGAGCGCGCGCGTCGTGTTCGGGGGCGCGCGGAGGACGGCGTTCCGTCCCGCAGGGGTGTCCGTCGTCGTGCGCACGTACTCGTAGCCGTAGTGGTAGTAGGCGGTCGAGAGCGCGACCTGCCAGCGCTCACGCGTCACGGCTCCGAGGTCTATCACCGGGCGCGGCGCGTTCGAGAGGTAGCGGTTCCGATAGCGGAGCGCAGTGACCTGTGCGTCGCCCTCGACGACGCCGCGCACGGCGAGCGCGCGGTCGGTGTCGAGCAACCCCGACGTGGCTATCCGAACGGCGGTGAAGCCGTACTGGTACTGGAGTGCGTGCGTGAGTTCGTGCGCAAACACCAGCTCTTGCGGGTAGCGGGCGACGTTCTCGCGCAGGACGATCCGGGGGCCAGCGTACGTCACGCCGAGCACGCTCCCCGACGCGACGGTTGCGTTCGTCTTGAGGCCGAGCGCGACCGCGCCCATCGGTTCGATGCCGAACAGCCTGTCTGGAACGTCGCGCTCGCCGGTCGGCGGTATCGTCGCCTCGCGGACGTGTATCGGGCCGGTGGCGTTCAGGCCGCGGCGGCGTTCGACGCGGTCGAGGACGCGCGGCCCGTCGTAGGGGAGCGTCGCGCCGTCGTACGCGAGCGGGCCGTCCGGGGCGGCGTCAGTCGTGGTCTCCGTCGGAGGCGATGTATCGCCGTCCGCCGTCGGCGTGCCCGTCGTGTCCGTCGTCGGAGCGGTACAGCCGGCGAGCACGAGGAGCGCGGTGACGGCGAGAACCCGCATTCGCATACGGGATGCTCTCGGGCGACCCCCATAAGGCCACCGTGGGCCGTCAGGAGTCGTCGGAGACGCCCGCCTGGTCGCCGCTTTTCGCCTCTCGCTCGCCCCAGTCGAGGTTCCGTGACCGATCGGTCTCGCGGAGGATGAACGGGCCGATGGAGAGCGTGCGTTTGGTGACGGTGGCGATGCGGAGGATGTAGGAGAGCAGGAACGCGAACGGCAGGAGTGCGACGGCGACGGCGGCGCTCACGACGAGCACGAGGGTGCGGATGCCGAAGACCGTCCCCGGGAACACGGCGGGTTCGAGGTAGAGGATGCCCGCAACACCCGTTACGAGCGCTGGAATGGACGCGTAAAGCATCATTCGGGAGAGGTTGATGAGCTCCCACTGGAAGTAGAGCGTCTTGAAGTGCTCGCGCGCGGGTCCGAACAGTTCGAGCGCGTCGATGAGTTCGTCGAACGCCGCGTCCGCGTCCTCGGTGAGGGCGTCCGCGTTCTCCGCCTGGATGCGACGGGCGGCGTAGAGCTTCCACGAGTAGTTGTAGTTCAACGCGGAGAACACGACGTCGAACTCGCCGAACTGGGAGCCTTCGAGGTTGCTGCGGACGGTGTCGGCGTTCCCCTCGACGTTCTCGACGAACGCCTCCACCTGCTCGTTCAAGCTCTCGTTGTCTATCTCCGCGATGGCGTCCTCGACGGCTTGAGCGCGGCGTTTCGTGAGCTTCACGAGCGACCGGAGGAACGCGGATGGCTGTGCGGGACTCACCGGTTCCTCGATGACGTCCTCGACGTCCCTCCTGAACGACATTGCGCCCTCCATGCGTTCGCGCTGGTCGCCCACGGGTCCCTGTTCCTGTGAGAGCACGAGCTGGCTCAGCGTGAGCACGAGCGTGACGCCCGTGATGATGGAGCCGAGTAAGCCCTGAAACAGCGTCTCTAGGGGGTCGGACTGGGCGAACAGCGCCGGGGTTCCGATGGGGTGGAACTGGCCGATGAGGGCCAGCGCGAGGAACACGACGCCGACGATGCCGAGCGCGACGAGCGAGCGGTTCGCGTTCAGGAGAAGCCAGAACTTCCGACTGCTCTCCGGCACCCGCTCGCGCATGGTGTCGCTCGGCCGGCTCTCATCGTCCGGTGCCATGGAGCTAGCTACAGCCCCTCCGGGCAAAGAGATAGTGGTTCTCCCGGTGTATCCGCCGACCGCGTCGGACGTGGCGAGCGCGGGACGGACGGCTAGCTCGCTGTGAGTCGGATTCCGAGCACGCTGGCGATTGCGGCGAACGCGGCGAGCGCGAGGAACAACGCGAACGGCGTGGCGTACGCGAGCAGGCCGCCCGCGACTGCCGCGCCGAGCGCGCCGACGCCGAACACGCCGAGGTACGTGAAGCCGTACGAGATGCCGCGGGTCTCGGGCGGCGAGTACTCCGCGACGAGCGCCTGGTACATCGGCTGGACGACGAACAGGAAGAACCCGAGTACCGCGCTCACCGCGAGCAGCGGTATCGCGCCGATGCCGGCGAGCGGCATGAACGCGACGGCGAGCACGGCGAGCACGCCGAACGCGATGGCGATGCCGCGCTCGGGCGGCATCCTGTCCGTGAGCCGGCCGCCCGCGTACTGCCCGAGCACGCCCACCGCCAGGAGGCCGGAGTAGACGTAGCGCGCGGGGTCGTCGATCCCCGACTCGGCGGCGAACGCCCGGACGAAGTCGAGGTCGGAGAGCAGTTCCGGGAGGAACGTGAGGACGCCGCGGTAGTAGAGCCCGCTCATCATCACGATGCCGAACACGAGGACGAACGCGCCCGCGAACAGCGTCTTCGAGGTGTCGAGGAACGTGCTCCACGACGAGGGCGGGCCGCTCGCCTTCCCGCCCGCCTCGTGCGCGGACTCGTCGACGGAGACGAGGAGGACGAGACCGGCGGCGAGGATGGCGGGGACGCCGAGGAGGACGACGACGGTTCGCCAGTCGAACGCCAGGAGGAGGAGGGTGGTCGCGAGCGGGCCGGCGGCGATGCCGACGTTCCCGGCGATGCCGTGGAAGGCGAGGCCGCGGCCGCGCTCGGTGACGCCCGTGCTGATGAGGGAGAGGCCGGCGGGGTGGTAGACGCTCGCCGCGACGCCCCAGCAAACGAGCGCGAGCGCGATGACGAGCACCGACGGTGCCACGCTCAGCGCGAGGAAGGACGCGCCCATCCCCGCGACGCACGCGGCGATGAGCGGTTTCGACCCGACGTGGTCGGCGAGCACGCCCGCGGGGAGCGCGCCCAACCCGAACAAGCCCATCCCGACCGTCACCACGAGCCCGAGTTCCGCCGTCGTCGTGGAGAACTCGGTGAGCCAGATGGTGACGAGGATGGGGATGGAGAGTTCGTAGGTGTGGACCAGGGCGTGCGCGAGCATCGCGACGCCGACGATGGCCCGGTCGTTCCGGTTCACGGACGGGAGAACACGGAGAACGGGGTTAAGTCTCGGGTTTCCGGTAGACGTTCGCGAGTTCGTGCGCGCCGAGCAGGACGCCGACGCTCGCGACGATGATGGCGACCTCGAAGGGGGTCGCGAGGAGGCCGAGTGAGACGATGAGCGTCGTCGCGCACGCGGGCGGGTGGACGGCGTCCAGCGCGAGCATCCCCCACGCCGTGAGCGCGACCGAGAGCGTCCCGCTCGCCGCGAGGCGCGCGCCCTCCACGGTCGCGGGCGCGAACCCCGCGGTGAGAACCGCGTGCCCGGCGAGCAGCGTGTACGCGAGGAATCCCGCCACCGCGCCGATCGCGTGCCCGCCGACGACGCGCCGTCGCGCGCCCTCGACGCCGCCGAACGCCAGCACGAACGCGGTCGGCCCGAGACTCGGGAACACGAACGGCTCGCCCGACAGCCACGCCAGTACGCCGAGGACGCAGAACAATCCGGCCGCGTGCACGCCCGTTACTAGCGTTCGAAGCACGGTCGACTGCGGCCGCTATGCGAGGAACGTCACGGCGCGCCGTTTCTGTTCTTCCTCGAGTTCAAGGTGCTCGCGGAACGACGAGAGCGCCACGCCGCCCCGCTCGCGCTCCTGTCGATCCCGAACGCTCACCGTCCCCGCGTCCTCCTCGTTTCCGCCGACGACGAGCATGTAGGGGACGTTGTCGTCGTGCGCCTGCTGGATCTTCCGCCCGACCGTCCACGAGCGGTCTTCGACTTCGACGCGGAAGTCGCCGAGGTCGCTCGCGACCTCGCGGGCGTACGGGATGTTGTCGTCCGTGACCGGGAGGACGCGCACCTGCTCGGGCGCGAGCCAGAGCGGGAACTGGCCCTTGAAGTGCTCGATGAGCACGCCCATGAAGCGCTCGAAGCTCCCGAGGAGCGCGCGGTGAATCATCACGGGATGGTGTTCCTCGTTGTCCTCGCCGATGTAGGTGAGGTCGAGGTTGCGGGGGATGTTGAAGTCCACCTGCACCGTCCCGATGGTCCACTCCCGGCCGAGCGCGTCCCGCGCGTTGATGCCGATTTTCGGGCCGTAGAACGCCGCTTCGCCCTCCTCGACGTCGTAGTCGAGATCCTCCTCGCGGAGGGCGTCGACGAGCGCGTCCGTCGCCTGCTCCCAGATGTCCGCCGACCCCATCGCGTCCTCGCCCCGGGTCTCCAGTTTGTAGAGGACTTCGAGCCCGAAGTGGCCGTAGATCTCCTCGATCGCCTGGAGGATGTCGAGGATCTCGCCCTCAATCTGGTCGGGGCGGACGAACGCGTGCCCGTCGTCCTGCGTCATCCCGCGCACCCGCAGGAGGCCGGAGAGCTCGCCCGACTGCTCGTTCCGGTAGACGTTCCCGAACTCCGAAAACCGCACGGGGAGGTCGCGGTAGGAGTGCGTGGACTCCGAGTAGATGTGGGCGTGGTTCGCGCAGTTCATCGGCTTCAGGCCGTACTCGGTGTCGTCTTGCTCCCACGCGAACATCTCGCCGTTCTCCGTGAACGTCTCGTAGTGCCCGGTCGGCTTCCAGAGCTCCGCCTTGTTCAACTCCGGCGTCCGAACCTCGTCGAACCCGAGGTCGTCGTTCTTCTCCCGCACGTAGTCCTCCAGCTGGCGGCGGATCGCCATCCCGTTCGGGTGGTAGTGCGGACAACCCGGGCTGTGCTCGGGCACCGAAAAGAGATCCATCTCCCGGCCGATCTTCCGGTGGTCGCGCTCCTTCGCCTCCTCGCGCATCTCCAGGAAGTCCTCCAGTTCGGACTCGCTGGGGAACGCGGTGCCGTGGACGCGCGTCAGCGTCTCCCTGTCCTCGTCGCCCCGCCAGTACGCCGCGGAGACGGAGAGGAGTTCGAAGCCGCCGATCTCGCCCGTCGAGTCGACGTGCGGGCCCTGACAGAGGTCGCGCCAGTCGCCCTGCTCGTAGAACGAGACGGGGTCTTCACCGTCGGCCTCCGTCTCCAGAATCTCCTGCTTGAACGCGTTGTCCTCGAAGAACTCGAACGCCTCCTCGCGGGGGACTTCGACGCGCTCGATGGGGTAGTCGGCCTCGACGATGTCCGCCATCTCCGCTTCGATATCGTCCAGGTCGGACTCCTCCAGGTCGACGTTCGCCACGTCGTAGTAGAACCCCTCGTCGGTGGAGGGGCCGATGGTGAGTTTCGCCTCGGGGTGGAGGCGCTGGAGGGCCTGCGCGAACACGTGGGCGGCGGAGTGCCGGAGCACGTCGAGATACTCCTCCGAGGAGTCGGTGACGATCTCGATGCGGCAGTCCTCGTAAAGTGGTTCCTCCTTCGCGACGAGGTCGCCGTCCACGACGCCGGCGACGGTGTCGCGGCCGAGGCCTTCGCCGATTCGATACGCGACGTCCTCGACCGTCTCCCCGGACTCGGCGTCGAGTTCCGAGCCGTCGGGGAGCGTGACGGTGATGGTGCTCATGCTCCGAGATAACCGCTGTCGCCGCAATAAGTGTGTTGAGAGCAAGCGGAGCGAGGCGGCTCTGCGACCGCGCTCCCGACGAGACGCGGTCGGCAACAACGTTCAAACCGCGTCCGACCCCAGAACCGTGCATATGGGTTGGCGCATCTACGCGCTCATCTTCGTCGCGGGGCTCATCACCGCGGTCGGCACGGGTATCGGCACTATTCCCCTCTTCTGGGCGGACGACGTCAACGACCGACTCGACGTCGGCCTCTGGGGGCTCGCGGGCGGCCTGATGGCGTCCGCCTCCATCTTCGGTCTCGGATACGAGATGTACCGGCATCCCGGCGACACCTGGATCGGGCTCGTGGGCGTTCTCGGTGGCGTCCTGCTCGTGGTTCTCGCGCACAACGTCATCGAACGACTCGACTTCGATTACGACGCCCACGACATCGCGGAGGGAGACCTCCAGACCGTGGTCTCGGTGTTCCTCGTCCTCCTCGTTCACTCGTTCCCGGAAGGGCTCGCCATCGGCGTCGCGTTCGCCCACCTCCCGACGTCGAACACGCTCGCGTTCTGGGGGTTCACCATCCCCCTGCTCGCCGTCGTGATGACCGTCACCATCGCCATCCACAACATGCCGGAGGGAGTCGCTATCGGCGTCCCGCTCACGGGCGAAGAGGGCGTCGGGAACGCCCGAATGTTCGGCGCCGCGGTCTTCTCGAGCCTCCCGCAGCCGATCGGCGCGGTCGTCGCGTACTATTTCCTCCAGTTCGCCCAGCAGTTCCTCGAGTTCGGGTACGGGTTCGCCGCGGGCGCGATGCTCTACCTCGTCGTTCAGGACATCATCCCCGAGGGCCTCGAGGCCGGCGAGAGCCTCGAACGCCCGAAGCGCGTGCTCGCAGCGGGCGGCATCCTCGGCTTCCTCGGGTTCGCGCCGCTCGTCTTCTTCCTCTAGTCGGCGCGTCGCGCGGCGGTGCCGGGACGGGTGGCGGCGTCGAGGTCGACGTAGCCGCCCGGCATCTCCACGCCCTCGTAGGGGTCGTCGGCGAGGAGGAGGCTGCCGTCGAGGTCGGCGTAGTCCAGCAGCGGCGCGAGGTGGCAGGCCGCGGCGATTGCGGCGTTCGTCTCGACCATGCAGCCGAGCATCACCTCGAGGCCCTGGGCGCGGGCGGCGTGAATCATCCGCTTCGCCTCCCGCAGACCGCCGCACTTCATGAGTTTGATGTTCGCGATGTCCGCGCGGCCCGCGAGGGCGGGCACGTCCGCGAGCGTGACGCAGGACTCGTCCGCTGCAATCGGGAGCGCGCTGCGCTCGTACACGAACTCGAGGCCCTCGGGGTTCTCCGCGGGCACCGGCTGTTCGACGAACTCCACGCCGTACTCGGCGAGCCAGTCAGTGTTCGCGACGGCCTCGCGGGGCGTCCACGCCTCGTTCGCGTCCACGCGGATAGTCGCGTCCGGCGCGGCGTCCCGCACCGTCTCGACGATTTCGCGGTCGCGGGGCGTTCCGAGCTTCACCTTCAGCGTCCCGTAGCCCGCCGCGACGGCCTCCCGGGTCTTCTCGCGCATCGCCTCGGTGTCGTCCAATCCGATGGTGAACGACGAGGTGACGGACTGCTCGGGGTCGAGCCCCCAGTACCGGTAGAGTGGGAGGCCCGCGCGTTTCGCGGCGAGGTCGTGGAGCGCGATACTCACCGCGCACCGCGCCGCCGGATTCCCCGAGACCGTCTCCCGCAGTCCCGTCTCGATTCGGGCGAGCGCGTGCGGGTCGCCAACCGCCTCCACGACCCCGAGGAGGTCGGGGAGGACGGCTTCGACGGTGTCGGCGGTCTCGCCGTAGTGCGCGGACGGCGCGGCCGCCCCCACGCCCGCGTTCCCCTCGTCGTCTTCGACGCGGACGACGACGTTCTCCGCGGTCGCCGTCGTGCCGCGCGCGATAGTGAACGCGTGTTCGAGCGGGAGGCTCACCCGGTCGAACTCCGTCGAGAGCGTCATAGGATGTCCTCCAACACCTCGTCCATGCCGAAGCGAACCGGGTCGGTCGCGGGAACGTCGATGGTGTCGGCGTACGATTCGACGGCCTCGCGGGCCGCGTCGTCGGCCTCGACCTCGCGCGTGTTCAGCGCCCCGGCGACGACCTCGGTCTCGTGGACGGGCGCGGCGAGCGACTCGTAGAGCGAGACGTACTCGGGGAGCGCCGGGAGGTCTTGGTCGTAGCCGTGGACGGAACCGCGGCCGTGCTCGTGGCAGAGAACCAACTTGTCCGCCATCGACCCGTGGAGGATGCCGCACGTCACGGCCGAGTACGCGGGATGGACGATACTCCCCTGCCCCTCGACGAACACCACGTCGTGGTCGTCGCCGACCTCCAGAATCATCTCCTCCACCGCGCCCGCGGTGAAGTCCGACACCACGCGGTCGATCGGGTTCCCCCAGCCGGCGATCATGATACCGGTCTGGCCGGTCGGGACGAACGCCGCGTCGTACCCCGCGTCCTCCGCGGCCGCGACGAGTTCGAGCGTCGCCGTCATCTTCCCGACCGAGCAGTCGGTACCGACGGTGAGCACGACCTCCGCGCTCACCTCGTCCGCGACGCCGTCCGCGACGGTGAGGTCGGGCGACGGCTTGCGGACGTCCCAGAGTTCGCCGCCGTGCTCTGCCGCGAGAGCCGCGAACTCGTCGTCCTCCGCGAGGAAGTAATGGAGCCCCGAAATCACTTCGAGGCCGCGTTCGAGCGCGTTCCGGACGTCCGGCCGCCAGGACTCGTCGAACCCGCCGCCGATGGGCGCGATGCCGATGAGCAGGCCGTCGACGGGGTCGTCCACGTCGCTCATCGACGCGACGATGGGGGCGTCCGGCACGCCTTCCAGGACGTCGTTCACGCGCTTGCCGGCGTTGTCGCGGTCGACGACGGCCACGACCTCGTGGTCGCCGTACCGCAGGACGCCGACCGCGGTCTTCGCGCTGTCGGGAAACTTCTCGTGTGCGAGGAGTGCGATACGCATACCCGCCACATGGACACCACCCGTCCTAAATCAACCGGAGGCGAACGGTCCAGAAATCACGGAACGCCTCCGAGAGCGCGTCCTCGGGGTCGCCGGTCGCGTCCGACGACGCGGTTTCGTCCGCGTCGGATTCGAACTCCGGGAGGAGCGTGCGCTCTCCGACGACGTAGAGGGTGTCGCTGTCGAGCGCGTCGAGCGCGTTCTCGCACTTCTCGAGGTGCTCGGCGACCTGTTCGTCGCGGCGGCGCTCGAACCGGCCTTGACTGAATCCGCCCTTCGAGTGCTTGCCCTTCACGTCGCTCTCGAACCCCTCGAAGTCGACGCGCTCGCGGCCGTCGTACGTCCCGAGCGCGAACAGGTCCGCGCGAACGACCGCCAGCGCGAACTCGCCCGTCGGCTCGAACCACTCCCGTTCGACCTCGAAGCCGTCGCTCCACGCGTCGAACTCGTCCGGTGCCACCGGCGGGCGGAGCGTCGCGCTCACCACGCCGTCAGCGTCCCGGACGGCGAGGCAGGGGCTCGCGCGCTCCACGAGCGCCGCGCGCTCCCCGAACGCGTCGCTCACGGACGCGGGAACGCGGTCGTCGACCATCGCGGTCAGCGCGCCCTCGCCGGGCGCGTCGACGGTTTCGAGCCGCGTGAGCAGGCGGTCGAGACGCTCCCCGAACACGTCGGCGTCGCCGCGGAAGTCGAGTTCCTCCTCGACGGTCTCCGCGCGCTCCGCGCGGTCACGGAGCTCCTCGATGCGGTCTTCCAGCCTGTTGACTTCCTCCTCGGCCTCCTGTTTCGCCGCGACCGCGTCCCGGCGCCGTTCGCTCTCGGCGTCCAGTTGCGCCTGCAGGCTCTCGACGTCGTCTTCGAGTTCCTCGATGCGTTTTTTCAGGTGTGCGCGCCCGAGGAGTCTGTCCAGCATCGACCGGAGGACCGCCCGCTGGCCGGAAAAACGTAGCGGATGGGCTGACAGGCAGCCCTCGGTTGTGGGGGGCGCGGCGGGCTGCCGGTTTCGCGAGACGCGCGCCCCCACGGGTCACGTCACGCCGGCCGCTGGCGCCGGCTCCCTACTTCAAACTGCGCCCGTGCGGACGAGGCGTTCGGCGTGGTCAGCCTTCGCGAGCAGGACTTCGCGGAGCGCGGGCGGGTTGTCGACGGAGAGGCGGTCGAGGAGACCGCGGGGGACGGCGAGCGTGTCCGCGGGAACGTCGTTGCTCCCGTGGACGCGGAGGTGTGCGGTGTCGAGTTTCATCACGAGCGGGTAGTCGGTTCGCTCCACGCCCTCGCCGGACGCGTAGAGCTGTTCGTTCACGCGCTCGTGTTGGCGGCGCTGCATGGCCGCCCGGTCGCCGTCGTGTGGCTCGACTACCAGCCGACCGAGGTAGTAGCCGTTCGAAAACACCTCGAACATACATGTTATCGTTTACCACGGTAGTAGTTAAGCGCGTCGCCGAAGACTCTTATCGAACGACTACACGACCGTTCACGGCGCGAAAACGGTTCGAACGAACGACCGGGTTTTTGTTCTCCGGGTCGTACGCTCACGTGATGAATCGCGCCGCCCTCGTCGCCGTGGTCGCCATTTCCGTGGCGGCCGTTGCCACCCTCGTCGCCGCCGGTGGGGCAGCCGGGGGCACGCTCCCCGCGGCCGACGCCACGGCGAACAACACCACGAACGACACCACCGAGAACGCGAGCTTCGGAGCGAGCGTCTCCTCGTTCATGGCGTCGAACGCCGCCGACGCGAACGGCACCGTCGACCAGGGTCTCTGGGCGGCGTCCGTCAACCGCTCCGAGAACGCGACCACTGAGGTTATTCGGCGCGTCGATACGCTCCAGGAGCGCCTCGACCGCCTCCGAGAACAGCGCCAGTCGCTCATCGACGCCCGCCAGAACGGTTCGCTCTCCCCGCTCGCGTTCCGCGCGCAGATGGCGGAACTGTCCGCGCGCTACCAGCAGCTCGCGGCGTCCGCGAACGACACCGCGACCGTCGCCCGCGCGCACAACGCGACTCCGCCCGGCCTCCAGCGCCTCGTCGAGAACGCGTCCGCCGCCGCGGCCGCGACCCGCGGCCCGCCCGGCGACATCCCCGGCCGCGGACTCGACGCGCCCCGCGGCCCACCCGAGAACACCACACAGGGCCCACCGGACAACCGCACGACCGGCCCACCCGAGAACACGACGCGGGGGCCGCCCGAGAACCGGACGACCGGCGGATCGGACGACGGGACAACGGGCCCGCCGGACGACCCCCCTCAGAACGGATCCGGAAACGCTGGTAACGACCCCTCGACAACCCGCGGCTCCGGAGACAGCGCCGCGGGGAGCGACGCCGGACGCGCGGCGGGGAACGCCGGTGAGGACGAACGCGCCGGCTCGGTCGCGGGGAGTCACCCTTTTGAACGCGAGTCCCTAACCGTCGCGCGGTAATGGACTCCGGGGCGCTCCTCGACCTGCTCGGTAACGCCAATCGCCGCCGCATCCTGCGGCTGCTCGCGCAGAAGCCGTGCTACGTCACCGAGATAAGCGAGTACATCGGCGTCAGCCCGAAAGCCGTCATCGACCACCTGCGCCGCCTCGAAGACGCCGGCCTCGTGGAGAGCCACACCGACGACCGCCGCCGGAAGTACTTCCACATCGCGCGCAACCTCCGCCTCGAAGTCAGCGTCAGCCCCTACCAGTTCGGCGCGAAGAGCGCGTATCCGGCGAGCACCGCGCTCGATTTAGGGCGCTGTACGCACCTCAGCATCGACCTCGACATCGAGGACGACGCCGATATCGGCGGACTCGCGTCCGAACTCCGCGACCTCCGGGAACTGGAGCGCGAACTCTCGATGGCCCAGCGGTGGGTGCAGGGCCGCCTCGCGGACGTGCAGTCGGACATCGCGGACGCCGCAACGGAGGACGACGACCACCTCGTCCCGGACGTGCTCGCGGAAATCGTCGACCGCCCGCTGGACACGCGGGCGCTCGCCGACCGCGTGAGCGCGCCGCCCTCCGTGGTGGAGAGCACGCTCGTCCGCCTCCGCGAGCGCGGCATCGTGGAGGAGGGCGGCGACGGCTGGCGCATCGCGGAGTAGAATCCTTTTAGTCCGCGCCACCGATGGTTTCGGGTATGAACACTGGGGATCGCGTTCGCGTCGACCGCGCGGGCGAGGAGACGGAGGGCGTCGTCCTCCCCTCCTCCTCCGCGGAGACGCTCGTCCTGAAACTCGACAGCGGCTACAACGTCGGAATCAGCCGCGAGGGCGCTGACGTGACCGTCGTCGAGTCCGACGCCTACGAACTGGAGCGCGAGGAGAACGAAGCGGGGAGCGTCTCCGAGGTCGCGTTCGACGACGACCTGCCGACGATTTCGCTCATCAGCACGGGTGGCACCATCGCCTCGACCGTGGACTACCGGACGGGCGCGGTGACCGCGCAGTTCGACGCCGAGGACGTGCTCCGCGCCGTCCCCGACCTCGCCGGCCGCGCGAACTACCGCGGGCGGGTCGTCGCGAACATCCTCTCCGAGAACATGGAGCCGTCTATCTGGCAGGATCTCGCCCGCGCGGTCTACGACGAAATCGAGGCCGGCGCGGACGGCGTCGTCGTGATGCACGGCACGGACACGATGCAGTTCTCCGCGAGCGCGCTCTCCTTCATGCTCGACACGCCGGTTCCCGTGGTCTTCACGGGGAGCCAGCGCTCCGCGGACCGCCCGTCCTCGGACAACGTGATGAACGCGGTCTGCTCGGTGGAGGCCGCGAAGGCCGACGCCGCCGAGGTGATGGTGTGCATGCACGCCTCCGAGAGCGACGACCGGTGCGCGCTCCACCGCGGCACGCGCGTCAGGAAAAACCACACGAGCCGCCGCGACGCGTTCGAGACGGTCGGCGCCGACCCGCTCGGCTACGTCGACTACGAGTCCGAGCGCGTCGAGTTCACCCGCGAGACGGCGGACCGCGGCGGCGTCGACCTCGATATCGCGCCCGCCATCGAGGAGGACGTGGAACTCGTGAAGTTCACGCCGAACATGGATCCGGGCTTCCTCGACCGCTGCGAGGGCAAGGCGGGCGTCGTCATCGAGGGCACTGGTCTCGGCCACGTCCACTCCGACCTCGTCGACCGCATCGACGACCTGACGAGCGACGGCACGGCGGTCGTGATGACGAGTCAGTGCCTCGAGGGCCGCGTCTGCGACCGCGTGTACGACACCGGCCGCGACCTCCTCGACGCCGGCGTCATCGAGGGCGAGGACACCCTCCCCGGCACGGCGAAAGTCAAGCTGATGTGGGCGCTGGCGAACGCGAGCGAGGAGAGCGTGGACGAGGCGTTCCGCACGCCTGTCGCCGGCGAACTCACGGCGCGTTCGACGCCATGGCAGTAGAGATCCGACCCGCCCGCCTGGGCGACTACGAGGCGGTCGCGGCGTTCACGCGGGACACGTGGAGCGACCGGCGCGAGGACGGCGACTACATCCCGCGCGTCTTCGAGGACTGGGTCGAGTCCGACGACGAGTCCCAGCGCACGTTCGTCGCGGACGTGGACGGCACCGCCGCCGGCGTCATTCAGACCGTTCTCCTGAGCGAGCACGAGGCGTGGGCGCAGGGGATGCGCGTCGACCCCGCCCACCGCGGGAAATCCATCGGCACGAAGCTGACGCACGCGGGCTTCGACTGGGCGCGCGAACGCGGCGCGACCGTCGCCCGCAACATGGTGTTCTCGTGGAACGTCATGGGGCTCGGCCTCTCTCGCGCCGCGGGCTTCGAACCCGAAACGGAGTTCCGCTGGGTGCACCCCGATCCCGACCCGGACGCCAGCCACGACTACACGGAGACCGGCGACGTGCACACCGCGTGGCGCGCCCTCCAGTCCAGTCGCGCGTTCGACGAACTCGCCGGCCTCGGCCTCGACCTGAACGAGGCCTGGGCGCTCAGCGAAGTGACAAAAGACACCCTCCGCGACGCGCCGGAAACTATCGCGCTCACCGACAGCGACGGCGCGCGCGCCGCCGCCTACCGCGTCCGCGACTACGGCCGCGAGAACGAGGACGGCGAGTCCGTGACGTGGGCGGACTACGGCGTCGGCGTCTGGCACGACACGGACGCCTGCGAGGCGCTCCTCGCCGCCATCTCTCGGGACGCCGCCGAAAGCGACATCGACCAGGTCCGCGTGCTCGTTCCGGAGGACGCCGCGTTCGTCAGCGACGTCGCCGCCGCCCGCGTCGACATCGGCGACGAGCCCGACTTCGTCACCGCCGCCGACCTCAGCGCCGACTACTGACTTCTACCCGCCGCTCACCGGCGGAAACAGCGCGAGCTCGTCGCCGTCCTCGACGTCCGCGTCGAGGTCGTCCACGGGCGCGCCGTTCCGGAGGACGTTGATGTGGTCGTGGAGGCCGCCGCCGTCGTCGAACACCCTGTCTTCGAGCGCGGGGCGGTCGGTGAGAAGGGCGTCGAGGGCGGCCCGAACAGTGCCGGTCTCGACCGTCACGGCGACGTGGCGGTCGCCCGCGACTTCCGCGAGATCCGCGAACAGCTTCCACTCGGCGTTCATGTCGCGTGATCCGACTGCGAGCCCTAAGAGCCTCCCGGCTCCGTGGGCGTGCGCGCGGCGTCGGACTCGATTCGGCGGAGGGTCTCGGGGCGCGCGATGACGTACAGCCAGTCGTTTCCTGTGAGCCGGCGGTCCCGGGACGGAATCGGCTCCGCGGGGCCGTCCTGGGGGCGGACGGCGACGACGGTGGCGTCGATGTCGCGGAGGCGAGCGCCGTCGAGCGCGCCGTCGGGCGTGACGCGGATGGCTGCCATCGTCTCGTCGGCGGCGCGCAGGAGGGTCGCGAACTCGCGGTCGGCGCTCGGCGTCGACGGGAGGGTGAGGAGCCGGTATCGGCCGCCGGCGATGCGGTCGGCGTCCGCCTCGTCGAGCGCGAGGGTGACGGTGTCGTCGGCGGTCGCGCGGAGCTCCGCGGTCGCGACGCGCTCCGGCTCCTCGCCGGGCGTCCACACCTGCACCACGTCGCCCGCGCTCGCGGAGTTCGGGGGGTCGGCGGTGACCGCGACGGCGGCGGTGCCGGGGCCGAGCGTCGGGCCGATACCGGCGAGCCGCCGACCGACCGCGAGGTAGGTGACGGTGCCGTCGGCCTCCACCTCCACGTCGACGTACCCCACGTCGTGGTCGTGCTTCAGCCGGTTCACCACGCGCTCGCGGAGCTCCTCTACGGTGAGCCGCCGCGGGAAGATGAGGGTCTTCCCCGCGATGGCGTCCTTCACGGACGCCTCGACGGGCTCGTACTCGTCGATGTCGCTCACGTCCTCCGGGAGCGTGACGGCGACCACGCGCCCCACGGCCTGCACGAGCTGGCTCACCTCGCCCGTCACCTCGCGCGCGCCGGCGGCGGCGAACGCGGAGACGGCGACCCGGTCGCCGATCCGCTGGCCGACCGGGCCGGCGGCGGTGGCGAGCGCGAACGCGGCGCTGTTGAACAGGATGGCGTTCATCTCGAACAGCTCCGACTGGCCGGCGAGCACCTGCGTCACGGCGGATTTCGTGTTCAGGTAGAGCGCGACCGCCGCGACAGCGGCGAGCACCGCCAGGCCCGTCGGAACGCGGTCGCGGAAGTACCACCGGTAGCCGAGCGCGACGACGCCCGTGGTGACGCCCGCGAGCACCGTGAGGCCGAGCAGGCGGGCGGCGGCGAGCGCGGACACCCCGAACAGCGTCTGGGCTGTCACGCTATCACCTCGCTGAACCGTTCGAGCGCGTCCCGCGACCCGGCGACGAACGCGTCGTCGCCCGCCGTGAGGCGCGCGCTCCCCCGCGGGGCCATCGTCCACGCGCCGTCGTGGCGTACTGCGAGCACTGCGACGCCGTGTTCCGCGCGGATATCGCTCTCCGCGAGCGTGTGGCCCACGAGGTCGCTGTCCGCGCCGACACTGACGCGGCGGATGCGGTGGCCGGCGCGCCGCAGGAGGCTCACGAGCTCGAACTCCCGGCGGGTTCCCCGCGACCGCACCACCACCGTCCCGCTCTCGGCCGCCAGCAACGCCGTGGCGTCCGCGCGGTCGACGGCGACCGTCACTCGGCCCTCGCCGCCGGTCGTCGCCCCCGCTGTCGCCGCGCCACCCACGGCGTCCGTGCCGCCGTCTGCCGCCTGCGCTCCGTCCGCGGCGGCGTTCGACTTCTCGGTACCGGATCGCGCGCTCACGACCGTGCCGGTAGCTGTCGTTTCGCCCGCGAACACCGTCACCGTGTCGCCGCGCGCGACGCCCGTCGGAACGAGGCCGTCCACGGACACCGCGCGTTTCCCCGACGGCACGCGCCTCGACACGCCCGACACGGGTGGGGCGGCGACGACCGTCGCACGTGCCTGTTCGTCGAGCGTGACGTCCGCCGCTGCGAGGTCGAACTCGCTCCGCAATCGGTCTTCGAGGCGCGTCTCTATCTCGCCCACCGGGAGGTCTGCGGGGAACGTCCACTCACCCGCCCGGAGTTCGGCGCGCAGCGTCTCGGGGAGCGGCGGATACCCTTCCATGTCCGCGATGTCGCCGACGAGTTCGACGCGGACGCGCCCGCGCGTGCCGACGAGTTCGATCACGTCGCGGCTGAACGTGCGCTCCCGAATGGATTTGAGGCTGATTCGCTTCGGGAGCGTGCCGCCCAGTTTGTCGCCTTGCGCGTGGGCGTAGAAACTCGTCATCAGAATCACCAACAGCGCTGTGAGAACCGTGGTGCTGTTCGCGGACTGGAGGATCGTCTGGTCGGTGAACGCCAGCAGACCGCCGTTGATGCCGGCGACGGCGACCGCGAGCACCACCACGCCGAGCGCGGGAATCGTGAGTCCGGTGATGTACTTGAACGCGAACCCGAACCCGAACGACACCAGCACCGGGACGACGCCCGCCAGTAAACCGAGGTAGATACCGCGGAGTACTTGCACCGCGAACCCTGACTCCACTGCCATAGTCCGACTGGACGCGCGGCCGCCTTACCAGTACCGCCCCGCTTATACCGACGCCCCCTCCCTATCCGAGTATGGTCGTCTCGCGCGAGTCCGTGGCGACCGGCCGCATCGCGGTCGGGCTGACGATGCTCGTCGCCGTGCTCTCGGTCGTCACCGGCGTGATCAAGATCAGCCAGCCCGGCCAGTTCGGCCCGGTCGCGCCCTACCTTCCGATGGGCGTGAAGCAGGCCGCGGGGTTCACCGGCGCGCTCACCGGCTTCCTGATGGTGTTCAGCGCGCTCGGGATGCGCCGCGGCCTCCGCGCCGCCTGGTACTCGACCGCCGTCCTCCTACCGTTCACGGCGCTTCAGGGCATCGTTCAGACGAGCATCTACTCGACGCCGCTCATCGTTCTCTCCCTCGTCTCCATTCCCGTGGTCTGGCTCACCCGAGACCGCTTCGACCGCACGCTCTCCCTCACCACGACCCAGCTCTCCGCGGCCGTCGCGCTCACCGGCATCCAACTGTACGGCACGGTCGGCGCGTACGCGCTCCGCGAGCACTTCCCCGATATCGACACCGTCCTCGACGCCTTCTGGTTCACGCTCGTCACCTCCTCTACCGTCGGCTACGGCGACATCACACCCGCGACCCAGACCGGCCGCTTGTTCGGGCTGAGCGTGCTGGTTCTCGGGACCGCGAGCTTCGCCATCGCGCTCGGCGCGCTCCTCGGCCCCGCCATCGAAGCCCGGTTCGCGAACGCACTCGGACGCATGACTCAATCACAACTCGAAGCCCTCGAAAACCACGTCATCGTCGCCGGCTACGGCGACCTCACCGAACCGCTCGTCGTCGAACTCCGCGAGAACGGCACGCCGTTCGTCGTCGTTACGCCGGACGCCAGCGTCTCGGACAAACTCCCGGAAGACACCGTCCTGGTCGGGGATCCGAGCGACGAGGCCGTCCTCGACCGCGCCGGCATCGACCACGCGCGCGCCGTCGTCGCCGCCACCAACAACGACGGCGAGGACGCGCTCGTCGTCCTGACGGCCCGCCAGATGAACGCGGACGTGCGCATCGTCGCCGCCGCTACCGAGCGGGAGAACGAGCCGAAGCTCAGGCGCGCCGGAGCGGACGGCGTCGTCAGCCCCGCCGTCATCGGCGGCCGGCTCCTCGTCCGGTCTGCGTTCGGCGACGAGGACTCGGAGCGCGTCGCCCACGAACTCCTCGAAGACGACTGACGGCCGACGCAACGGCCATCTGAACGCCTGTTCAGGTCGCCTTATGGGTTCGACGGACGACTGCTGCGAGCGCGAGGACGGACTGGATGCGAGAACACAACGCCGGGCCGTCCGCGGGCGCTACGCCGCCATCGCGAGCGACTTCTCCGCCGCCGCGAGCATCATCGCCCGGAAACCCGCCTGAGTCAGGTTCGGTGGACGACCGCCACGTCGGTCTCCACGTCGTCGATGCGGCTGAACGTCGGCGGCGACACCACCCGGGACGCCGCGGAGCGGTTCGAGCTCGCGCCGAGCACGACGAGGTCGTAGTGGGCGTCGTTGCGCTCGATGAACGACTCGATGCTCGACCGCGACACCCGGGTCTCCGAGCGGCACTCGGTCGTCTCGACGAGGTTCGCCAGCATCGACTCCGCGCTCCGGCGCTCGCGCTCGTGGTCGATGCACGTGGCGACGCTCACCGTGCCCGCGTGTCCGGCGAGCCGTTCCCCGTAGTCTATCATCGCGTGCGCGAGATCGCTCGCCGTTCGCACGGGAACCATCACGCGCTTCCACGCCGTGCTCCCGGTCGCCGACCGGAACGCGATTGCGTCCACGGGGCCGCGGAGAATCGTGCGGACGAACGGCGACGTGGCGTCGTCCTCTTCCTCGTACGGCGTGACGATGAGGTCGCAGTTCGTGCGCTCCGCGGTGTCGAAGACGGTCTCCGCGTGAGACTGGCGGTCTACCGCCACCACGACCTCGACGGGGACGCCGACCCGGGTCTCGATGTGGGCGGCGTGGCGTTCGAGTTCGCGCGCCGCCTCCCTCGCGGCCTCCTGTTGCGCGCACTCTTCCGGGTTCTCCACGTCCTCGTCCAGGCGCGCGCGGGTCGCCTGCGCTGCCGCCCGCTCGTCCATCACGTCCAGCAACACCACCTTCGCGGCGTCGTGCGCGGCGGCGATTCGCGCGCCGAACATCGCCGTCTCCGTCACGTGGTCGCCCCGCATCGGCACGAGTACGTGGTCGTCGCCCTGCGTCGTCTGGTAGAGGTAGCGCGCGCGCTGCTCGTAGAACTGGTGTCGCCACGCGACGAACACGCCCGCGACGACGAGCGAGGAGACGAGCACGCCCGCCAGGTAGGCGAGCTGGGCGTTCCCCGTCAGGAGGACGAGGAGGGCGGTCGAAAAGGCCGTGGGGAGTTCGAGGTCGAGGAGCCACGTGGAGACGCCCGTGAAGAGGATGGCGAGCGCCGCGCCGCTCGCGTGCACGTCCATCGTCGTCGGCGACACGCCGTACGCGACGGCGGTGGCTTCGAGCGCGAGCCAGCCACAAAAGGCGCCGAGCGTCAGGCCGCCGACGAACCGCCGCGGCTCGGCGTACCGGCCCTCGGGGTCGGCGAACAGCGTGTACGTGCTGGACGCGAGCGGCGGGAAGAGGAGGAAGGAGATGTTCGGCACGAGCCGCGAGAGCAGCGTGACGAACCCCATGAGGAGGGGGACGAACAGGAGGACGGAGACCCGGGTGAGGTTGCTCGTGGTTTCGAGCCACCGCCGGAACTCGTTCACCTCGCGGCGTTCGATACGGCCGGCTCGGCGGCGCGCCGCGCGGATGCGCTCACGGAGCCGGTCGAGCATACCCCTCACATCCCATTCGGGGTTTTTGCGTCTTTCGCGTTCCCCTCAGGCGAGATTCGTGACGGCGTTCAGGCTGAGCGCGATGGCGCGCTCGACGTTGTTCTTCGCCTTCTCGGGGAGTTCCTCGTCCTCGGTCGCGCCCTTCTGCGTGCCCTCGACGAGGTTGCCGTCCACGGTGCAGATGGCGCCGGCGCGCATGCCCTTCCGGCGCGCGAGCGAGAACACGGCCGCGGCCTCCATCTCGACCGAGAGGATGTTCGCCTCCGCCCACGCGGCGACGTACTCGTCGGTCTCCGCGTAGAACGCGTCGTCGGACGCGATGGGGCCGACGTGCACGTCCTCGCCGTTCGCCTCCGCGGAGTCGACGAGCGCGGACAGCACCGTGTAGTCCGGAACCGCGGGCAGGGTCTCCGACTCGTAGCGCTTCGACGTGCCCTCGTCCTTCGCCGCGCCCGTCGCGACGATCATGTCGCCGATTTCGATGCCCTCCTGGAGCGCGCCAGTGGTGCCGACGCGGATGACCGTGTCGACGCCGACCGCCTCCAGCTCCTCGACGGCGATGGCCGCGGACGGACAGCCGATGCCGGTCGAGCAGATGGTGAGGGGCGTCCCCTCGTAGGTCGCGTTCACGACCTTGTACTCGCGGTTCTCCGAGACGACTTCGACGTTCTCGCACTGCTTCGCGATGCGGTCGACGCGCCCGGGATCACCCGGAATCAGCGCGATGTCGTTCACGTCGCCCGGTGCCACGAGCAAGTGGGGCTGTTTCGCCATACTCGGAGTTCAGGAGGGAACGAGAAAAGCACCGCGTTCTCACCGGACGAGGCCGTTCGGGCGCTGTCGGGGCGCGTCCCACTCGCGAACCGGCCGCCAGCGCTCGCCCCGGGCCGGGGCGGCGTAGAGCGCGCTGTCGGTGAGCGCGTACCACTCGTCCGGCGTCGCGAGCAGCGACGGCGCGAGCAGGCGGTCGGGGAGACCCGCCGTCCACTCGTGCCAGCCGTCGCCCCAGAACGAGACGGTCGCGTCCGCGGTCGCGGGCGTGTGGGCGGTCTGCGGGCCGGTCGCGGACGAGACGGCGAGCGCGTCCTGGTCGTCGTCGCGGACGGCGACGCTCCAGCAGTACGTCTCCGAGAGCCCGGACTCCCGGGGCATCCACGACTCGCCGCCGTCCGCGGTCACGTAGAACCCGTCGCCGGCGGCGGCGTACGCCCGCTCTGGATTGCTCGCGGGCACGGCCATCGTGTGCGTGTCGAAGGGGTGCTCGGACACGCGGTCGGTCCACGACTCGCCAGCGTCCGGACTGCGGACGAGCGCGCCCGCCTCGATGGCGACGTACAGTCGCTCGGCGTCGGGGACGGACTGAATCCAGCGGACGTGGTGGGTGTCGGGCCGCGGCGGGAACGACCACTCGCCGCTCGACTCGAGGTCGCTGAGTCCCTCGCACGCCGTCCACGTCTCGCCGTCCCGCGAGCGGTAGACGCGGCTCGGTTCCGTGCCGGCGAACACGAACTCGGGCGTGACGCAGAGCGCGGTAACGAACTCGACGTCCGGTTCGAAGACGCGCTCCGCGCCGCCGTCCCGGAGGCGGTAGACGGCGTCGTCGGTGCCCGCGAACGCCCCGCGGTCGCCGGCGGCGACGCACTGCACGTCCTCGCCGACGAGGAACTCACTCACGCCGTCCGAGAGCGAGAGCACGCGGTCAGAGAGCGCGGCGAACATATGGGGGAGACGAACTCGTGCACCAAAACGGTTCGCCGCCCGTCAGTACTGGTCGTCGAGAAAGGCCTCGACCTCGGGCCGGGTGGGGGCGGTGCGCGCGCCCTCGCTGGTGGCGGCGAGCGCGCCGCAGGCGTTCGCGTACTCCAGCGCGCGCTCGATGCGGTCGGCGTCGATGCCGTCCGCGCCGAGGACGACGGCGAGAAACCCGGCGGCGAACGCGTCGCCCGCGCCGGTGGTGTCCACCGCGTCCACCTCGAACCCGGGGTGGTCGTAGCTCCCGGTGGCGGTGTGGACGGTCGCGCCGCGCGCGCCGTGCTTCACCACCACGAGACCGCCCCGGGTCGGCGGCGCGTTCGTGTACTCGGATCCGAGCACGGACGCGGCCTCCCGGCCGTTCAGGAACAGCACGTCCGCGCGCTCGATGGTCGCGGAGAAATCCCGCGCGCTCAGTCGTCTCCCCGGGTCGAAACTCACGGTCGCGTTCGCGTCCGCGGCCAGCCGCGCGAGCCGGGTCGCCGTCTCCGGGCGCTGGCTCGTCAGGTGGACGTGGTCGATTCCGGCGACCGTCTCGTCGTCCACGTCCTCGGGGCCGACGGCCTCGTTCGCGCCGTCGTTCCCGAGGACCATCACCTGCCCGCTCGCCGCGACGACGAGGTACTTCACGCTCGTCTCCCCGTCGTCGACGACGCGCAGACGGTCGGTGTCCACGCCCGCCTCCGTGAGTTCGCGCTCGACGAGCAGGCCGTTCTCGTCGTCGCCGACGCTCCCGAGGATGCCCACGTCCACGTCGTGGCCGGCGAGCGACGCGGCGACGTTCGCGGCGCTCCCGCCGCCCGCGGCGTGCTGGCTCTCGATGCGCGCCTCGCCGTCGGGGTCGGGGAGCGCGTCCACGCGCAGCGTCACGTCCCAGTTCACGTGACCGGCCGCGAGCACGCGCCGGGTCACGGCGCGGTCACCACGAACAACAGGGCGTTGTGCATCCCGGGGCCGAGTCCGACCGCGGCCACCAGCCCGAGGAGGAGCGACCCCCCGGCCTCGTCGTCGCGGACGTAGTCGGCGAGCAACACCGTGATTCCCGCGGCGAGCGCGAGCTTCACGAGCACGAACAGCCACCCGCTCCCGAGCGCGTCCGCGGTCGGCAGGCCCGCGGCGAACTCCAGGATGATGCGGGAGAGCGGCGTGCGCTCCCCGAACCCGAGCACGTCCACGCCCACCGCGGTGGTCGTGCCGTCGAGCGCGTGTCCGAGCACCACGAGCGCGCCCGCCGGCCACGTCACGCGGGCCGCGGCCGGCCGCACTCGACGCAGCACCGCCCACACGACCGCGGCCGCGACCACGCCGGCCGCTACTCCGACGGCCGGCCACGCCAGCGCGAGGCCCCCGTGCGTCGACCCGTACTGGAGCGCCACCCCGACCGGAGCGGCGAGCGCGAGGAACCCGGTGCCGGCGAGCACCCGTAACGGCGCGTCCGTTCGACTCGCGCCGATCCAGCACAGGCCCGCGAGCACGAACGTCGACGCGTACACGATCGGCGAACTCGCGAACGGCGCGACCGGTTCCGGCAGTACGTCTAACTGGTAGGTGACGTACAGCGTCGACCCGACCGCCATCCACGGCGCGAACGCGACGATGGTTCGCGGCGTCACGCGAACGCGGGCCGCCCGAAGCCCGTACGCCACCACCGCCACGCCCACGAGCACCGCGAGCAGGTGGGGGAGCGGCGGGACCTCGACTCCTGCGGGCAACACCATACCGGACGCCCGCGGCCCGACCGGAAAACGTTGCCGCTCCGCGACCGGCCCCGGCGAAGAACGCGTCCTCCGCGCGGCTTTGCGCGCTCGCGTGCCACCGTGTGACCGCTCGCCTGCCCGGGGCGCGCGACGGGCTGTCCTACTCTCCGAACACGTCGTCGGGCCTGTCCCCGTACCGGTCGCGCATGAGCGTGACGAGGCTCTCGGGGGCGTACTGGCCGCGCTCGGTGACGACGGCGTCCACGTAGCGGGCGGGCGTCACGTCGAACGCGGGGTTCGCGACGGCCACGTCGAGGTCGTCGTCTGGGTCGAGAACCTCCGTGGGGTCGCGCTCCTCGATCTCGATCGGGTGGCCGGCGAGTGTCCGCGGCGCGAGTTTCAGCGTCTGCGCGGCGACGGTGACGGGCACGTCGCGTTCGCTCGCGCTCGCGGCGAGACCCGCGGTGCCGATCTTGTTCACGACCGCGCCGTCCGCGCGCACGGCGTCCGCGCCGACGAGCACGTGGTCGGCCTCGGGGAGGAAGTGGTGGGCGGCGGAGTCCACGATGAGCGTCACGTCCACGCCCAGTTCGCGCAGTCGCTCGGCGGTGATGTGGCCCTGCTTCCGCGGCCGAGTTTCCTTCACGTAGGCCGAGAGCGACTTCCCCGCGTCGACGGCGTGTTCGACGCACGCGAGCGCGTCGGTCGAGTGGCAGTGCGTCATCACGGTGTCGCCGTCCGCGAACCGCCGGCCGCCCACCGCGCCGAGGTCGTCCTGCGCGGCGTCCAGTTCCGCGCGGAAGTCCTCGACCGCCGCGACCACGCTCTCCCGGAGTGCGGGCACGCTCCCGCCGCGCATCCCGCCGAGCACGAGGCGGATCGCGTTCGGGAGGGAGACGGCGGTCGGTCGCGTCTCTCGGAGGCGGTCGGCCGCGGTCGTCATGTCCTCGCGGAAGTCTGCTGGCGTGTCCGCGTCGCTCTCGCGAGCTTCGGCGGCGAGCGCGTCCGCCGCTGCGCTCGCGATGGTCGCCGCCCCTCGCACCTCCATCGACGCGATGCGTTCCGCAGTGTCCGCGACCGCGTCGCTGACCATACCGAACCTTCGCGCGGCACGGGCAAAAAGAGCGGGGGCGCTCCGCCCCGATTAGCGGGCGTCGCGGTAAACACCGACCGTTTATGCGGCGAGGCCGCGACGTCCACCCATGAATCGGGACGACCTCGCCGCCGCCATCGACCACACCGTCCTCGGCCCGGAAACCACCGTCGGCGATGTGGAGCGCGTGCTCGACGACGCCGCACAGTACGGCATGAACGCCTGCGTCCCGCCGTGTTACGTCCCGGAAGCAACGGACTACGAGCCGGACGTGACGCTCGCGACCGTCGTCGGGTTCCCGCACGGCCAGCACCACCCCGAAGTGAAGCGCGCCGAGGCCGAACGGGCGTGGGAGGACGGCGCGGACGAACTCGACATGGTGCTCAACGTCGGCCGCCTGAAGAACGGCGAACACGACGCGGTCCGCGACGACATCGAGGGCGTCGTCGCCGCCACCCCACTCCCCGTGAAGGTCATCGTCGAAACCGCGCTCCTCACCGACGCCGAGAAACACGCCGCCGGCAAACTCGCGAAGGAAGCGGGCGCGGACTACCTCAAGACCTCCACGGGATTCGCGGACGGCGGCGCCACCGTGGAGGACGTGGAACTCCTCGCCGAGTACCTGCCCGTGAAAGCCAGCGGCGGCATCGGCACCGCCGACGAGGCGCGCGCGATGCTCGACGCCGGCGCGGAACGCATCGGCGCGAGCTCCGGCGTCGGAATCCTCGAGAGCGACGAGTAGCCGTCCCTTTTTTCTCACCGGCTCCCGACCGACTCCGTATGCACGGGTGGCCGCGGTGAGTTCGAGCGAGTGGATTCCGTCCCGCGGCGAGCGCGTGCCGCTCTGGGGCGTCGTGCTCGCCCTCGCCGCTATCGTCGGGTTCGCGGTCTACTCCTTCGTCGGGACGTTCGTCCTCGGCGTCTTCATCTACTACGGCGTCCGCCCGGTCTTCCGGCGGCTCGACCGCGTCCTCCCGGAGACCGCGGCCGCGGTCGTCACGCTCCTCCTCACCGCGCTCCCGTTCTTCCTCGTCGCCGGCTACTTCGTCCTGATGGGCTTCCACGAACTCCTCCCGCGCCTCCGGAGCTACCAGGAACTCCTCCAGCCGTACGTGAACGTGGACGCGCTCCTCCAGCAGCCCGTCGACGAGTTCGTCGCCTACCTCCAGAACCCCGACCGGTACTCCGTCACCAGCATCATCGAACAGACCCGGCGGTTCTTCGGCCTGTTCTCCAGCGTCCTGATGAACCTCGTGCTCGCGACCCTGTTCGCGTTCTACCTCCTCAAGGACGGCAAGCGCCTCCGCGACTGGTTCGCGGGGTTCGCGGGCGACGCGTCCGCGACGTACGCGTACGCCACCGCCGTCGACCGCGACCTCGAAACGATGTACTTCAGCACCGTCCTGATGGTGTTCGTCATCGCCGTCGCCGCCGCAGTCGTCTACCACGGCTACAACACGCTCGCGCCGGCCGCAATCGGCATTCCGTTCCCGACCGTGCTCGCCGTCGCCACCGGGCTCGCCGCGCTCATCCCGCTCGTCGTCGGGAAAATCGTCTACCTCCCGCTCGTCGGCTACCTCGGGTACAGCGCCGCGGTCACGCCCGAGGTCAGCCTGTTCTTCCCCGTCGGCCTGCTCGTCGTCTGTTTTCTCTTCCTCGACTTCATCCCGATGACGTTCGTCCTCCCGGAACTCGCCGGCCGCGGCACCCACGTCGGCATCGTCATGTTCGGGTACATCGTCGGCACCATGGTGTTCGGCTGGTACGGACTGTTCCTCGGCCCGCTCGTCCTCGTGCTCGCCGTGCAGGCCGTCCGCATCCTCCTCAAGCCGCTCGTGTTCGGCGAACCCGTGACCGGCGAGGTGGACACCGCCGAGGAGATGGGCGCAGACCCGCCCTGAAGCGCGGGGCTTTTGACGACTCCGACAGTACACGGTTGTGATGGCCCGGTACCACATCGAGACCTACGGGTGCACGTCGAACCGGGGTGAGAGCCGGGAGATAGAGAAGCGGCTTCGGGACGCCGGTCACCGCAAAGTCGACGGGCCGAAAGCGGCGGACGTCTCCATCCTCAACACCTGTACGGTCGTCGAGAAGACGGAGCGCAACATGCTCCGCCGGGCGGAAGAACTCGCAGAGGAGACCGCGGATCTCTTCGTCACGGGCTGCATGGCGCTCGCGCAGGGCGAGGAGTTCCACGAGGCGGACGTGGACGCCCAGGTCTTGCACTGGGACGAGGTGCCGGAGGCGGTGACGAACGGCGAGTGTCCGACGACGACGCCGGACGCCGAACCCATCCTCGACGGCGTCATCGGAATCCTCCCGATCGCTCGCGGCTGCATGAGCAACTGCTCGTACTGCATCACGAAGCAGGCGACCGGCCGCGTCGATTCGCCGCCCGTCGAGGAGAACGTGGAGAAGGCGCGCGCGCTCGTCCACGCCGGCGCGGCGGAGATTCGCATCACGGGACAGGACACGGGCGTCTACGGCTGGGACGACGGCGAGCGCAAGCTCCCCGAACTCTTAGAGCGCATCTGCACCGACATCGAGGGCGACTTCCGGGTTCGCGTGGGGATGGCGAACCCCGGCGGCGTGCACGGCATCCGCGAGGAGCTCGCGGGCGTGTTCGCCGAGCACGACGAGATTTACAACTTCCTCCACGCGCCCGTCCAGTCCGGGTCGGACGACGTGCTCGAGGACATGCGCCGCCAGCACCGCGTCGAGCAGTACCTCGACATCGTTGAGACGTTCGACGACTACCTGGGTGAGTGGACGCTCTCCACGGACTTCATCGTCGGGTTCCCCACGGAGGAACCGGAAGACCACGAGATGTCGATGGCGCTCCTCCGGGAGACGCGCCCCGAGAAGATCAACGTGACGCGGTTCTCGAAGCGCCCCGGGACGGACGCCGCGGACATGAAGGGCCTCGGCGGACAGGTGAAGAAAGACCGCTCGAAGGAGATGACGGACGCGAAGATGGCGGTCGTCGCTGAGGCGTACGAGTCGATGGTCGGGACGGAACGCGACGTGCTCGTCACCGAGCACGGCACGGGCGACTCCGTGAAGTGCTACGACTCCGCGTACCGCCAGATCATCGTGCAGAACGCCTCCGAGCACGCCCTCGAACCCGGCGACTTCGCGACGGTCGAGGTGACGGGGCACTCGACCGTGTACGCGTTCGCCGACCCCGTGTAGGTCGGACACCACCTCTTTACTGTCTGCTTCCGTGTCTCCGCGTATGACTCAGACAAGTGAGAGCGCGTGGAACCGCCTCTACGTCGACGGCGAGTGGCGAGACTCCGGAAGCGGCGAGACGATTCCCGTGGCGAACCCGGCGACCCGCGAGCAGTTCGCGGAAGTTCCCGCGGGCACCGTCGACGACGTCGACGCCGCGTACGAGGCCGCGGACGCCGCCCAATCCGAGTGGGCGGCGCTGCCGCGCGAGGAACGCCTCGAGTACGTCGAGGCGATGCGGGACGAACTCCGGGAGCGCGACGAGGCGGTCGCCGGATTGCTCGCGCGAGAGAGCGGGAGCGCGATGGGGAAGGCGACCGGCGAGGTCGGTATCAGCCTCGCGGACTTCGGCACCGCGTTGAACGTCGAACCCGAGGGCGAGGACGTGCGCGACTCCCAGTTCGTCTCGGAGAAAAAACACCACATCGTCCAGGAACCGGTGGGCGTCGTCGGCATCATCAGCCCCTGGAACTACCCACTGCACCTGACGACGCGCGCGCTCGCGCCGGCGCTCGCGCTCGGGAACACCGTCGTCGTGAAACCCGCGAGCGACACGCCCGTCACGGGCGGCCTCCTGCTCGCGGACATCGCGAACGCGGTCGGCCTCCCGGACGGCGTCGTGAACGTCGTGACCGGTCGCGGGAGCGACATCGGTGACCGATTCTCCGACCACCCGACGCCGCGCGTCCTCTCCTTCACGGGGAGCACGGCGGTCGGGCGGACGGTCGGGAAGAACGCGGGCGAGAACATCACGATGCCCGCGCTCGAACTCGGCGGGAACGGCCCGTTCGTCGTCTCCGAGTCGGCGGACGTGGAGCAGGCCGCGGCCGCGGGCGCGGTCGGTTCGTTCACCCACCAGGGCCAGGTCTGCATCTCTATCAACCGCCACGTCGTCCACGAGTCCGTCTACGGCGAGTACGTCGAGCGACTCGTCGAACACGCCGAGTCGCTCACGGTGGGCGACCCGACCGACCCCGAGACGGACTTCGGCCCCATCGTGAACGAGAGCCAGCGCGACGACCTCGCCGACTTCGTCGCGGACTCGGTCGACGAGGGGGCGACCGTCGAGACCGGCGGCGACTACGACGGGTTGTTCTTCGAACCGACCGTGCTCTCCGGCGCGACGAACGACATCGCCGCGGCGTGCAACGAGCACTTCGGCCCCATCGCGCCCGTCATCCCCGTCGAGAGCGACGAGGACGCAATCGCGGTCGCGAACGACACCGAGTACGGCCTCTCAGCGGGCGTGTTCGCCGGCGACACCGACTACGGCCGCGAACTCGCCGACCGCATCGACGCCGGGATGGTGCACGTGAACGACCACCCGATTCAGGACGAACCGAACGCGCCCTTCGGCGGCATGAAGGCGTCCGGTCTCGGCCGGTACAACGGCGAGTGGATCGTCGACGAACTCACCGAACCGAAGTGGATTTCGGTCCAGAACGAGCCCCGGGAGTACGACCTCCTAGAATGAGAGCGTGACCGCGCCCGCCTCGCTCACGCCCGTCGCCGCGTCGTGCTCGCGGAAGGCGTCGTGGAGCGCGTCGTAGGTGTCGGAGATGGCTTCGACGACGACCTTCGTGTCGCTGACGACGGGCATGAAGTTCGTGTCGCCCTCCCAGCGCGGGACGATGTGCGTGTGCAGGTGGTCTTCGATGGATCCGCCCGCCGGCCCGCCGCCGAGGTTGAGTCCGGCGTTGTAGGCGTCCGGCCCCATCGCGGCGTCGAGCGCGTCGAACGTCGCCTGCTTGAGTCGGGCGTGGTCGAGCAGTTGGTCGTCCGAGAGCGCGCCGTAGTCGCCGCCGTGGTCGCACGGAATCACCATCGCGTGCCCCGGGTTGTACGGCGCGTTGTTCAACAGACAGAACGCGTGCTCGGAGCGCGCGACGATGCGGTGCTCGCGATCCGTCCCGTGCTCGGGGAGTTCGCAGAACACGCACTCCTCCACGTCGGGGTTCTTGTCCTCTCTCTCCACCCACTCGATTCGCCACGGCGCGAACACGCGATCCATATTCGGGAGTACGACGCCGTCGGGAAGAACAGTTCGGCTCTCCGCCGAGTCCGCCGGCTCACGTCGGATAGACGTTCTGGCTCGAACCTAAGGGTGTGTTTTTAAGTCTCCCGGGGGACTGTATCGATTCGAGGGTGGTTCCGATGGCGAGTAAAACACCTCATTCCGACGGCATGACGGAACTGTGCGAGTGCTGTGGGCAGGAGACCCCTCACGAGGTCTCCATCGAGCTTCGAACCGAGAGTTCGAAGTCCGAGAACGCCGAGTTCTCGCGCGAACCCTACCGGGTGACCGAATGCCGTTCGTGTGGCGAAACGAGTAGCCAGCGAATGAACAACGCCTAACGGCGTCTGTAAACTCCCAGTCGCCCCCTCATTTATTATTCATACCGACGCAGGGCCGCCCAGTCCCTACTCCGTCGTGCGCTCGCAGCCGTCCTCGGTGACGATGACGGTGTGTTCTGCCTGACTCACGAGTTCGCCCGCCTGCTCCTTCAGGACGGGATAGCTCCGGACGACGTCGTTCATCTCCAGGCGGCGCAGCCCCATCTCCGCGCGCGGCGTGTCCAGCCAGCGCGCCGCGAACGGGAGGCCGTCGAACTCCGCGGCGGCGTCCAGCACCTGCCGGGCCTGCCGGTTCCGCACGGACTTCTCCGCGACGACCTCGTAGATTTCGGTCGCCTGCCCCTCCGAGACCTTCCCGTTCCCCGTCGTGGCGAACGGCTCGATGGCGAGCACGTCGCCCTCCTGCAGTTCGACGCCCGTGTCCACGCCGCGGTTCGGGACGTTCGGTCCCGTGTGCGCGTCGTACACCTCCAGGCCGTGCCCGGTGAGGTTCACGATGGGCTTGAAGCCGTACGCCTCGATGACGTCCTCGACCTCAGCGCCGACCTCGCCCGTGTGCACGCCCGGCTCCACCGCGTCCAGCGCCGCGTCCAGCGCCTCCTCCGCGGCCTCCACGAGCTCGCGGTTGTCCCCGAGGTCGACGGTCGTCGCCGCGTCCGCGATGTGGCCGTCCACGTGCACGCCCACGTCCAGACACACCACGTCGCCCTCCGCGAACGCCGTCTCGTCGTCCGCGCCAGGGCTCGCGTGGCTCGCCTCCTCGTTCACGCTGATGTTCACCGGGAACGCCGGCTTCGCGCCGCGCTCTCGGATCTCCGCCTCCGCGAACTCCGCAACATCGAGATGCGTCGTCCCCGGCGCCACCAGGTCCGCCGCCGCCGCCATCACGTCCGCGAGGATGTCGCCCGCTTCCTGGTACTTCTCGTACGCCTCCGACCCGACTTCGACGGAATCCGTCATACCCCGCGCTTAGAGTGACACGGGAAAAGAGGTTGCGCCTCCACCGTTTTGCTCTGCGGGTCGCGCGGAGCGCGACCGCTTGAGCAAAACTCTGCACCATCGCCGGACGCGGAGCGTCCGGCTATTCAGCCAGAACGCCGTGCGTTCTGGCGACAAAACGGCGGCGCGGCGAAGCCGCGCCGAACGAAACCGAGAGTCACCGCCGCGGCCGCACCGCCGCGAGCGGCTCTCGCTCCGCTACGAGTCGATCGCCGTCCGCATCGCCATCGTTTGCGGTGCGCTGACGTTGGAGGGACAAAGACCGCTATCAGTGAGTGCGTTCGCGTTTTCGGGCGGCCGCCCGCTCGTTTCCTCCACCGAGACCTATATATCGCTCGGAACGCCTATTATAAACCGCTTACGTGGGTGAGCGCGTGGTCTCGTTCGACGCACGCCGGCCACCGCTGCGTGCACGGAGTTATGTCCACGGGAATCCAGTTCAGCGACGACGTCGAACCGCACCACCACCGCGTCGACGCGACGGCGTACGACGACATCTACGTCGTCGGCGACGTGCACGGCTGTCGAACCAGCCTCGACCGCCTCCTCGACCGCCTCGCGCCCGGCGAGCGCGACCTCGTCGTGTTCGTCGGCGACCTCGTCCGCAAGGGCCCGGACAGCGCCGGAGTCGTCGACCTCGTCCGCGGCCGCGAGAACTTCCTGAGCGTCCGCGGGAACAACGAGGAGAAACTCCGAACGGGCGACGCGACCCTCCCCGAACTCGACGACGATGCGGTCTCCTACCTCACCTCGCTCCCCGTCGCAATCTCGTGGGCGGACACGCTCGTCGTCCACGGCGGCGTCCACCCCGATCGACCGCTCGCCGACCACCGCCCCGGCGAACTCATGACGATGCGCGCCCCCCAGGGCGACGGCTACGCCGGTCCGTTCTGGTACGACACCTACCGGGGGCCGCCCCGCGTGTTCTTCGGGCACACCGTCCACGACGACCCCGTCACGTCCGACTGGGCGGTCGGCCTCGACACCGGCTGCGTGTACGGCGGCAGCCTCACCGCGTACGACGTGCACGGGGACTCGTTCGTGAGCGTCCCCGCCGCGGAAACCCATCAGTCCCGGAGCGACGAGAAGATCGTCACATGACCGACCTCACCAACCCCGACCGCTACCTGAACCGCGAACTCAGCGAGCTCGCGTTCCAGCGCCGCGTTCTCAACGAAGCGGTCGACGACCGCAACCCCGTGCTGGAGCGCGCGAAGTTCCTCGCCATCGTCACTCAGAACATGGACGAGTTCTTCATGAAGCGCGTCGGCGGCCTCAAGCAACAGATCGACGCCGGTTTCACCGAACCGTCCGTGGACGGCCTCACGCCCCGCGAGCAGTGGGAGACCGTGATGGAAACTGCGCGTCCCCTCCTCGAACAGCAGTCGCGATGCTACCACGACGAGGTTCGGGGCGCGCTCGCCGACGCCGGTATCGAGATCCTCGACTGTGCCGACCTCACGTCCGAGGAACGCGACGACCTCCGCGCGTACTTCCGGTCGTCCGTCCTCCCGACGCTCACTCCGTTGACGTTCGACCCCGCCCATCCCTTTCCATTCATCTCGAACCAGAGCCTCTCCCTCGCCGTGCTCACGCGGGACGACGGCGACGACGACACGACGTTCTCCCGCGTGAAAGTCCCAGGGAACCGCCCGCGACTCGTCGAACTGGACGACGAACGGTTCGTCCTCCTCGAGGACGTCATCGCCGCGAACCTCGACCTCCTCTTCCCGGATACGGACGTCGTGGACTACGCCTCCTTCCGGGTCACCCGGAACGCCGAAGTCCGCCGGAACCAGGAGGTCGCCGAGGACCTCGTGAACCAGATACAGCGCGTCCTCCGCCAGCGCCGGTTCGCCACCGTCGTCCGCCTCGAAATCGAATCCGGCGCACCTGCCGCCATTCGGGACGTGCTCGTCGACCAACTCGGCCTCGACGACCGCGAGGTGTTCTCACTCCCCGCACCCCTCGACTTCCGCGGGTTCACGGCACTCCTCGATTTGGATCGACCCGACCGCAAGCGCGAGGGGTGGACGCCCCAATCCCATCCCCGGATTCACGACGGAATCGACGACGTGTTCGCCGAAATCCGGGACGGAGACGTGCTCGTCCACCACCCCTATCACTCCTTCTCCGGAACCGTCCAGCGGTTCTTCGACGAGGCCGCGCGCGACCCCGACGTGCTCGCGATCAAGGCCGCCATCTATCGAACCGCCCGCGACTCCCGCGTCATCGAGTCCCTCATCGAGGCCGCGCGCAACGGCAAACAGGTCGCCGTCACCGTCGAACTCAAGGCGCGCTTCGACGAGGAGAACAACCTCCACTGGGTCGACCGCCTTGAAGAGGAGGGAATCCACGTCGCGTACGGCACGCTCGGCTACAAGGCCCACACCAAGACCAGTCTCGTCGTCCGCGAGGAGGACGACGGCGTCCGACTCTACTCGCACGTCGGCACCGGAAACTATCACTCCGAGACCGCGAAGCGATACGAGGATCTCGGACTGCTCACCGCCGACCCCGACATCGGCTACGACCTCGTCACGCTCTTCAACTTCTTCACCGGCCACTCCATGCCCCAAGAGTTCCGCTCGCTCCTCGTCGCCCCCACCACGATGCGCGAGCGCTTCCACGACCTCATCGACCGCGAAATCGAACGCGCCGACGCCGGCGACCCCGCGCGCATCGTCGCGAAGATGAACCGCCTCGAAGACCCCGAAACAGTCACGCACCTCTACGAGGCCTCCCGGGCCGGCGTCGACATCGACCTGGTCGTCCGCGACATCTGCCGACTCCGCCCCGGTGTCGACGACCTCAGCGAAAACATCACCGTCCGAAGCATCGTCGGACGCTTCCTCGAACACTCCCGCGTCTTCTACTTCGAGAACGGCGCCGGAGACATCGACGACCCCGCGCCCGCCTACTTCATCGGGTCTGCCGACTGGATGCAGCGCAACCTCGACAACCGCGTCGAAGCAATCGCGCCCGTCACCGACCCCGCCCTCCGCGACTACCTCGACGACGTGCTCGACGTGCTCTTCTCGGACAACCGCCGCGCCTGGGAACTCCACGCCGACGGCACCTACGTCCAGCAGCGCCCCGACGGCGACGAAATCGACGCCCAGACCGCACTCATGGATCGCGCGCGTCGCGAGGCCCCCGACCCCCCAGACTCCGACCTCGTCGCAGACTACGAAGGCCCGCTCGTCTCCTCGGAGGAACCTCGCCCAGACGAACGCGCCGACGCGATCCTCGACGACGCGATCCTCGACGCCATCACCGACATGGTCGACGACAACCGTTCCGACCACGAAACACGCGAGTGAACGAGACCCGCTCGTCGGCTACCGTCGCGTTCGTCTGTATCGCCACCGTTTCCCGCCTCACTTCGTTCGACTGCAAAACCTGGAGGGAAAAAACCGCTTGTCGCGCCGTTATCGCGTGCTCGTCTGCATCGCGTCCGAATTATAGGATTCTCCGGCGTTGCCGTCGGTGTCGAGGACGATGACGCCCGCGCTGGAACCGGTGAGCTCCGCGAACTCGTCGATTGCGCGGTCAGCGGCGGCCTGCGCGTCCAGTCCGGATTCGAGGTGGCGGACCGCGCGTCGGGTGAGCGTGGCCTTCGCGATGTCCTCGCCCGCGCCCGTCGCGGACGCCGCGCCCGCGGGGGCGGCGTAGAACCCCGAGCCGATCTGGGGCACGTCGCCGACCCGGCCCGCGAGCGCGAGCCACCGCCCGCCCGTGGAGGTCGCCGTCGCGAACCTATCGCCATCGAACGCGACCGCGCCCACCGTGTCGTGGTCGTGCTCGTCGCCGCGCCCGGACGTGTCGTCGCTGTCGGCGTTGTCGGGGCTCCCGCCGAACTTGTCGTCGAGCCACGCGACGTGCTCCAGGGGGGTTCCCTCGGGGTGGCTGTCGAGGTCGTCCCACTGCTCGCGCGAACGCTCCGTCCAGAGGTCGACCTCGGTGTCGATTTCGATGTCCTCGGCGAAGTCAACGGCGTGCACGCCGCTCAGGAACACGTGCGGGGTTTCCTCCAGCACGCCGCGCGCGACCGACACCGCGTGCTCGACGCCCGGCATCCCCGCCGCCGCGCCCGCTTCTCTCTGGCTGTCCATCACGCCCGCGTCGGTGCGGATGATGCCGTCCGACTGCACCGCGCCGCCGACGCCCGCGTTGAACCGCTCGTCGGATTCGAGGACGCGAACCGCCGCCTCCACCGCGTCCACGGGGTCGTCCGCGTCCGCGCCTGCCGCCGCCGCGTCGTCCAAGACCGCCTGTCGAGGCTCGGGGTCGTCCGGCGCGCCGCCCGCGCCCCCGTGCACGATGACCTTCATACGGAGTGGTTTCCCGGCAATCCCGATAAACCGTCGGCTTCCGGAAGACCGCTGCGTCGCGCGGAAACAGCAGTCCTTTTACGCGCTCCCCGGCAGATTTCAGGCGAGATGAACTACGACCAGATCGACGCTCCCACCGAGGGAGAGAAGATCACGTTCGACGAGGAGTCCGGTCTCGACGTCCCCGACAACCCCATCATCCCCATCATCTACGGGGACGGCATCGGAAAAGACGTCGCGCCCGTCGCGCAGGACGTACTGAGCGCCGCCGCGGAAGCGACCGGCCGCGACATCAACTGGTTCCGACTGTACGCCGGTGAGTCCGCGCGCGAGAAGTACGACGAGAACCTCCCCGAGGACACCGTACAGGCCCTCAAGGACTACCGCGTCTCCATCAAGGGCCCGCTCACGACGCCCGTCGGCGCGGGCTTCCGCTCGCTGAACGTCGCGCTCCGCAAGAAGCTCGACCTCTACACGAACATGCGGCCGACCTACTACCTCGACGGCGTCCCCTCCCCCGTCTCCGACCCCGAGGAGATGGACATGGTGAACTTCCGCGAGAACACGGAGGACGTCTACGCCGGCATCGAGTGGGAAGCCGGCACCGAGGACGTCGAACAGGTTCGCGAGTTCGTCGAGGACGAGATGGGCTTCGACTCCACCATCTACGACGGTCCCGTCGGCATCGGCATCAAGCCCATCAGCGAGTTCGGCACGAAGCGCCTCGTCCGGCAGGCCATCGAGTACGCCATCGAGAACGACCGTGACTCCGTCACGCTCGTCCACAAGGGCAACATCATGAAGTTCACCGAGGGCGCGTTCCGCGACTGGGGCTACGAACTCGCCGAGGAGGAGTTCCCCGAGCAGACCATCGACGAGGACACCCTCTGGGAGGAGTACGACGGCGACGCCCCCGAGGACGTTGTCGTCGTCAAAGACCGCATCGCGGACAACATGCTCCAGCAGCTCCTCACGCGCACGACGAACTACGACGTGCTCGCGATGCCGAACCTCAACGGCGACTACCTCAGCGACGCCGCGGGCGCCCAGATCGGCGGCCTCGGCATCGCGCCCGGCGCGAACATCGGCGACGGCCGCTTCCTCGCGGAGCCCGTCCACGGCAGCGCCCCCAAGCACGCCGGCAAGGACAAGGCGAACCCGAGCGCGATTATCCTGTCCGGGAAGATCATGCTCGAACACATCGGCTGGCAGGACGCCGCGGATCTCGTCCACGACGCCGTCGAACAGCAGATCTCCTCGAAGCGCGTCACCTACGACCTCGAACGCCAGGTCGAGGGCGGCGAGAAGCTCGCGGCCAGCGAGTACGCCGAGGAAATCATCGAGCGCATCCACGAGCTGGCGTAAGCGACTCGTGGGTTAGCTGGAACTCGTTTCCAGTGCAATTCACGAGCTGGCGTAAGCGACTCGGAGGTAGCGGCGTCGACTACGACGGCCCCGTTTTTCTTGAGGCTCGGTCGCGTAGTCGTGCGTGTGAGTGAGGACGATGTCTTCGAGGACGTTCCCGGTATCGAGGAGGATCTGGCGCGCGCCGAACAGCAGTTGACGGTGCGCGTGGAGCGCCGGACGTACGACAAGCCGGTGACGATAGTCGAGGGGTTCGAGGACGAGTCCGTGGATCGCTCCGACCTCGCGTCCGAGCTGAAGTCGAACCTGGGCGCGGGCGGGACGGTGAACGACGGCGCTATCGAGGTGCAGGGCGACCACGCGGAGCGCGTGCGGGAGCTACTGGAAGACCGCGGATTCTCAGTCGAGGCGTAGGCCGGTCGGACGCGCTCTCGCTGGCGGGGGCCTCCCGTTCGTGGGCGGTCGCGATTTCGCGGGCGATTTCCAGGCCGCTACGCTCTCCAGTCGGGGTTCTCTCGCGGCGGACTGAACACGTCGATACCGTCAACGGGCGTGTCCCCGACGGATCGCGCGGCGTGCGGTTCGTCGGCCGGAATCACGTACGATTCGCCCGTCGTCACCACGTGCTCCTCGCCGTCCACCTCGAACGCGAGCGAACCGTCGTACACGAACCCCACCTGCTCGTGGCGGTGGCTGTGCTCGGGCACGCTCGCGCCCGGCTGGATGTGGAAGTGCTGGACGCTCATGTTCTCGCCCGCGGAGAGTTCAGCGAGGTAGACGCCCTCGACGGCTTCGACGATACGTTCCGCGGACAGGTCGTGTGTCTCCATACCGCCTCTCACTGCGCGACGCACAAAACAGTTCGAGTAAAGTATCTGCCCCTGTGGTGTCGCGTATGGACGCACCCCACTACGTCGTGAACGCGGAGGCGGCCGTCCACCGCGACGGCGAGTACCTGCTCGTCGAACGCGCCGCCGCGGAGGAACACGGCGCGGGCGCGCTCGCGCTCGTCGGCGGGAAGGTCGAAGTCACCGAGGGACGCGAGGTGCTCGAAGCGACGGTTCGCCGCGAGGTCGCGGAGGAGGTCGGCGTCACCGTCGGCTCGATGGAGTACGTGACGAACAGCGCGTTCGAGACGCCGGACGACCGCGTCGTCAACACCGTGTTTCTCGCGGAGTACGACGCCGGAACCGCCCGTGTCCGCGACCCCGAGGAGGTCGCGGCGGTCCACTGGCTCAGTCCGGCGGAGGTGCGCGACCACCCGGACGCGCCCCAGTTCACCGCCGACTACGTCGACGCCGTCGAGGCCCACAGGGTCGAGCGTCAGTCCTAACGTTCAAACCCCGCGGGGGCGGAGTTCTGTGCGTGTACGCCGTCGTCGGCTGCAGCGAGTGCAGCGCGCTCTGGATACTCGAAGGCCGCCCCGAGACCACGGAGTGCCCGCGATGCGGCTCCACGCGGCAGTTCTCGAAGCGCCGGAAGTTCGTCACGACGGAGGACGAAGACCACGCCCGCGAGGTGCGGTCGTCGATGCTCGCGAACCGCTCCGGGTACGGGGACGCGTTCGCCGACCTCGACTCCTTCAGCGAGATGGACGCCGCCACGGACGAGGCCGTCGTGTCCGACGACGAGTACCTCGAAGCCGCCGGCATCGACCCCGACGAGGTCGCGGCGGCCGGCGAACGCGCCGACTCCGGCGGGAGCGGCGGGTCGGTGAGCAAGAAGGAGCGCGTCCGCGAGGCGGTTCGCGAACTCGACCAGCCCACCGAGGACGACATCGTCGCGTACTGCGGAGAACACGGCGTGGGCGCGGAGTACGCGCGCCGGACGCTCGAAAAGCTCGCGCGCTCGGGCGAGGTCTCGGAGAGCCGCGGCGTCTATCGACTGCTCTGACTACGTAACAAGCGGGAACGTCGCTGCACCCCAGGCAACGAGGCCGGCGAAGTAGACGGCGAACACGACGCGGCTGGCGATCGGGAGCGCGTCCGGCCGGTACTGCGTCGGGTTCCCGCCGCCGAACCCCGTTTCAGCGGCGGTGCTCGCGGTGTCGACGCCCACGTCCGTCCGGCCGAGCGAGAACGCCACGAGGACGCCGCCGCCGAGCACGAGTCCGATAGACACCCAGGGGAGTGCGACGCCCGCGAACGACGCTACGGCGAACAGGACGGCCGCGGTCGCGCCGGCGGCGAGCACGCCGTAGACGCCGACCACCTTCGCGAACAGACTCCAGTTCATGCGGTATCGCGTCCCCGTGTTCCCATAACGCCTTCGGCAGTCGGGCCTACAGGAGCGCGCCCGTGAGCGCCTGGTAGAGCGCCACGGCGAGCAGGAGCACGGTGAGGGGGCGTTTGAGCACGCGGAGGTAGCGGACGCTCGGCGTGTCCGGGAGCGGGGTGCCGCCGCTATTGGTGGGTGGCTTCTCCGGCAGACCGTCCACTCCCGGCGTCGGGAACCTAGAGTCGCGCCGGACGCGCGGTGAACGTGAAACTTATCGGCCGAGCTCCTCGTGCGCCGAGGAGAGGTTCCGCGACGCGAGCGCGGACACGAGGGAGAGCTCGCCGGCGAGCACGCCCGTGGCGATGAGTTCGGCGAGCGCGTCCGCGTTCGACCCGGCGGGGTCGCCGCCGCCCCGCACTCCCAGAATGTCCAGGCCCTCGGCCTGCGTCGGGAGTTTCGTCCCGCCGCCGACGGTGCCGACTTCGAGGCTGGCGAGGTTGACGCTCGCGTACAGTTCGTCCTCGCGGGCCTCGACGGTCGTGATGGTGTTGCTGCCCTCGACGACCTGCGCGGCGTCCTGGCCGGTCGCGAGGAACATCGCGGCGACGACGTTCGCGGCGTGCGCGTTGAACCCGAGCGCGCCCGCCTTCGCCGACCCGACGAGGTTCTTCCGCGTGTTCGCCTCCTCGATGGCCTCCGGCGTCGTGTTGAACCGCTCCTCCACTACGTCTCGGGGGATGCGAACGTCCGCGGAGACGGTGCGGCCGCGGCCCTCGACGGCGTTGATGGCCGCGGGCTTCTTGTCCGAGCAGAGGTTGCCGGAGAGCGCGACCAGTTCCGCGGGCGTCTCGGCCTCCACCACGTCCGCGGCCTCGCCGGTGGCGATGGTCGCCATGTTCATGCCCATCGCGTCCTTCGTGTCGTAGCTGAAGCGGAGGAAGACGGAGTCGCCGACGACGTAGGGCGTGACGGACTGGAGTTCGCCGTGGCTCGTCGTGGACTCCGCGGCCGCCGCGAGCGCGGCCTCGTTCTCGCGCACCCACTCCGCGACCGTCTTCGCCTCGGCCACGTCGGCGACGCGGAAGACCGGCGCGCGCGTCATCCCGTTCTTCAGGACGCGAGCGGTCGCGCCGCCGCCCGCTCGAATCGCTGAACACCCGCGGTTGACGGACGCGACGAGCGCGCCCTCCGTGGTCGCGAGCGGGAGGTAGTACTCGCCGTCGGCGGCCTCGCCGTTCACCGACACCGGCCCGGCGACCCCCATCGGCACCTGCACGCCGCCGACGAGGTTCTCGATGTTCGACCCGTGCACGTCCGCCGCGTCGAACGCGAACTCACCCACTGCGTCGGGGTCGCTCTCGGTCTCCCGGCGGAGGAGTTCGCGCCGGGCGGCCGCCGCGGTCGCCTCGTCCGCGTGGTCTTCGAGTTCGTACAGCCGGAGCTCGCCGGACTGCACGCGGTCCGCGAGGTCGGAAACGTCACTCATACCCGGAGGTCCGCGGCGAACCCCCTCAAGGTTGCCGTTCTCCCCGAGTGCGGGCTGACTCCCTACTGGTCGAGTAACTCCCGCACGCGGCGAACGGGGATTAGCCGCGGACGAGGTCGAGGAACTTCGAGAGCGCGGTTCGGAGGCGGCTGCCGGACATCGAGGTCAGGAGGTCGACGAATCGCTCGGACTGGTCGTAGACCCGCTTGAGCTCGCGGACGCGTTCGAGGTCCTGCTGGGCGCGCTCGGTGTCGGCGTTCTCGAGGGCGGTTTCGGCGTCCGCGAGCGTGCGGGTCATCGTCTCGATTTCCCGGCGTACTTCGCGGTTCAGGAACTCCTGGGCGATGCGCCAGAAGTCGCGTTCGGCCTCGAAGAACGCCCGTTTCCCCTCGCCGGGGAGCGAGCGCCGGTGAACCATGTGGAGGCGCTCTAACTCCCGCATTTTCGTGCTCACGGTGGACTTCGCGAACTCGCTCTTCTCGGCGAGGTCGTCCAGGGAGAGTGGCTCGTGGGCGAAGAAGAGGATGCCGTAGAGCCGGCCGTAGCTCCGGCTGAGTCCGTATATCTCCGCGGAGCGCTCGAACCCCCCGATAACGCGCTCTCGGGCGGCGTCCGGGTCGGCGTCAGTCATGCCCGTCCATACACTCCCACAACGTATAAACCATAACGTTCGAAATATTCCGAATATGCGGAATATACTAGATGGGTCCGCGAGTGACGGAGACCGCGACGACGTCGTACTGCACGCGAACGGCCTGGAGAAGACGTACGACTCCCGCCTCCCCTGGGAGCCGTCCGTCGACGTCCTGACCGGTGCGAGCCTCGAACTCCGCGCCGGCGAAGTCGTCGGCATCGTCGGCGAGAACGGCAGCGGGAAATCCACGCTGATGCAGTGTCTCGTCGGCGCGCTCGATCCCGACGCCGGCGAGGTCTCCCGGCCCGGCGGGGTCGGCTGGTGCCCGCAGGACGACCGCCTCTACGACCGCCTCACCGTCGACGAGACCTTCCGCCTGTTCGGGGAAGCCCACGGCATGACCGACGCCGAGATCGCGGACGCGGCCGACCGCCTCACCGACCGACTCGACTTCGAGCGCTTTCGCGACCGCCGCGTCGACCGCCTCTCCGGCGGCAACCGACGCAAACTCACGCTCTCCGTCTCCCTGATGCACGACCCCGACGTACTCCTGCTCGACGAGCCCTACACGGGATTCGACTGGGAGACCTACCTCGCGTTCTGGGATCTCGCCGCCGACCTCTCCGAGCGCGGCACCGCGGTCGCCGTCATCTCCCACCTCGTGAGCGAACAGGAGCGCTTCGACCGCATCTACGAACTCGCCGACGGCCGCCTCGCGGAGGTCGACGGCGCGGCCGACTCGACGAGACGCGAACGCGGACGGACGGAGGGCGACCATGCGTAGCCTCCGCGTCGGCGCGAGCGCGAACGCGAAGACGGCGGTTCGAGAGCCGACGACGCTCGCGCTCCTCGTACTGCTCCCGCCGTTCGTCGTCTACGTCTACGGCGCCGCGATGTCGTCGTTCCCAGACGTCGCGTTTCTCCAGGGTTCGGCGGCCGCATACGGCCGCATCGGCGGCGCGCTGTTCGCCACCGCGTTCCTCTCCGGGCTCGTCGGCCTGTTCGGCACCGTCAGCGCCGCGCAAGCCGACCGATACCTGGCGTTCTCCGGCTACGCGCCGGCCGTTCTGTTCGGCACGCGCGTCCTCGTCTCAGTCGGCGTCGCGGCGGCCGCGGCCGCCGTCTCCCTCGCCGCATTACTCGGGTTCGGAACCACGGTGGCAGCGCCTCTCGCCGCGTTCGGCGTGCTCGTGCTCGCCGGCGTGCTCTACAGCCTCCTCGGCGTCGTCGTCGGTGCCATCGTCCCGCGCGAACTCGAGGGGTCGCTCGTCCTCGTCTTCCTCGCCGACATGGACTCCTTCCTCTCCGGCGACGTCCTCGAGGTGAGCACCGTCCTCGTTCAGGCGATGCCGCTCCACTACCCACACGCGCTGTTCACGTCCGCGGTCCGCGACGGCACGCTCGCGACCGGTGACGCCCTCGGCGCGCTCGCCGCGCTCGCGGTTCTGTTCACGGCCGCGGGCGTCGGCTACGCGGCGGCGACCGACCAGGGGTGGTCGGCGTGACCCGAGCCACCACCGCGCTCGCCGCGACGGTCAAGCAGTTCGGCCGCACGCCCGCCCTGCTCGCGCTCCTCGTCGGCCTCCCCGCGTACTTCGTCGGCCTCCTCGGGTACGTCCTGCCCGACGCCCCCATCGCGGTTCACGTCCCGGGACTGACCGCTCGGACGACCCTCGTGAACGGAACGCTCCCGATGCTGGCGGCGCTCGCGGCCGCGATGGTTGCCGGCATCGCCGGGCTCTTCCTCACCGTCGACACCCTCGACGCGGACGGCTGGCTCTCGCTCGCCGGCCTCCCCGATCGAACGCTGTTCGTCGCGCGCGCCCTCGCGCTCACCGGTGCCGCGGTGCTCGCCGCCGCCGGCGCGTCCGCCGTCCTCGCCCTCCACGTCGCCCCCGACCAGCCGGTCGTGTTCGTTGCGAGCGTCGTCGTGCTCGCCGTCACGTACGGCCTCCTCGGCGCCGTCGTCGGCGTCCTCACGAGCCGGCTCGCGGGCGTCTACGTGCTGCTGTTCGGGCCCGCCGTCGACCTGTTCCTCTTCCACTCGCCGCTCGCCACCGACCCCCCGACCTGGGCGGCCGCTTTCCCCGGTCGGTATGCGGGCGTCGCCGCGATGGACGCCGCGTTCTCCGCCGACCCGAACTGGAGCGCGCTCGCGTGGGGCGTCGCCTACCTCGCGGCCACCGCAGTCGTCGCCCGCCTCGTCGTCGCCCGCACTCTCCGAGCGTGACCCAAACAGTGACGTATAGCGCTCGGTACTCATGCGGTATGACCGTGACCGCGATGCTGTCGGTGTCGCCCGTGGACAGCCCCGACGTCGAGTTCGACGAAGAGATCGCGAAAGCCGTCGACGCCCTCGACGACTTCGACGTGCGCTACGAGACCCACCCGATGGAGACGACCATCGAGGCAGAGTCGCTCAGCGAGGTGTTCGCCGCCGCGCAGGCCGCCCACGAGGCCGTCGACGCGGCCCGCGTCGGCACGACCCTGAAAATCGACCACTACCGCGAGGAGACCCTGGACGCCGACGAGAAGGTTGACCGCGTCGAACACCACCTCGGCCGCGACGCACACGGCGGCGAGTAACCCGGTTCCCGAACGTCTTTGCCCGCGGCCGCCCCACTCCGTGGTATGACAGCGGCCGCAGACCTCGTCCTCACCAACGGCGAGGTGCACACGCTCACCGACCCCGACGAGACCTACGAGGCAGTCGCCGTCCGCGACGGCGAAATCGTCAGCGTCGCCTCCGACTACGAAATCGACTTCCTGAACGGCGTCGAGACCCGCGAAATCGACCTCGACGGCCGTGTTCTCCTCCCCGGGTTCGTGGACGCGCACGTCCACATGGAGACCGTCGGCCGCCACCGCCTCCGCGCCGACCTCCGCGACGCCACCTCCCCCGACGACGCCGTCGACGTCCTCCGCGACTCGGACGCGGGCGACGAGTGGATTCTCGGCTTCGGGTTCGACGAGTCCACCTGGGTCGAGTCGCGCTACCTCACCCGCGACGACCTCGACCGCGTGAGCACCGAGAGACCCGTCGTCGCGTTCCGCGAAGACCTCCACACCGCCGCTCTCAACGGCGTCGCGCTCGACCGCCTCCGCGACCGCCTCCCCGACGGGGACGTACAGACCGCGGACGGCGACCCCACCGGTGTCGTCGTCGAGGACGCGGCCGAAGCCGTCCGAGACGCCGTCGAACCCGGCCCCGCGGAGACCGCAGACCTCCTCATGGCCGCCCAGCGGGACGCCCACGAGAGGGGCGTGACGAGCGTCCACGACATGGTGCGGCGCTCGCACGCACCCCGCGTCTACCGCGAACTCGACGCCGCCGGCGACCTC